>JBJENO010000029.1:0-20585 GCA_051880235.1 Acetatifactor sp.
GCGACACGGTTGATTGCGTCAGTATTGGCTCTGCTCGTAGCCCTACAAATCCGAATTTTACTTGTTCAAATTTTTTTACATTTTTTCCATGTATACACGTCTACATCTTGACATACACTATGATTGTGCTATATTAATAGTAGTCAACTTGTGACGGATCAAAGCTGGGTTCCCGAATGGGAGTAGGCACTCTAGGTGCTTAGAATCCCTTGCTCCTGGGGTTGACTACTTTTTTGTCAATTTTTGCTTCAGATCGTCAAGTATTCTGCTTGGCGCTTTTTTTATTTCTTCATAAATAAAATCAATTGCCTGTTGCGAATAACTATACTGCGGCTGGGTCGATATCTGATATGCAAAACACATTCGCTCATTTTCCTTCAATCCAAAATATGCTGTGAAGTTCCGAAAATGATACATGTTCAATTCTGTTGCAGCGCCATTATAAAGTAATTCAATTCCGTCCTTTTTGATTCGCTTATTTAGCTCTCTGATGCAAGCCTTTGCATTGTATTTATGCGTTTCATTCGGATTCTTCACCTCTTTGATGATTCGGACCCCTTCCACCGCATCTTTTTCAATGTGATATAGCTCTGTAGCTTCTTCACGTTTCTTGGTAGCATAGTGGAGATGCTCAACCTTTATTGAAAAGAGACTGTTATATTCCCCCATGAGTGTCTGCAATGATTCATTTGTTGCGAGCAATCGCTCAGCAACCTGCTTGTCATACTTTCCTCTGATCTCAGTTTCATCCAAAGACTTTAGCCTTACTGATAATGTAATAAAGTTCTCCGGAATCACTTGCGTCATATCGACATTGTGAAACTCCATCATTTTATCTACAAAGTTGAAAACGCAAGCCTGTAAAAGCGATACATAAACCGCTTCGTATTCTTCGGTAATAAAATGTGTGCTGGTGTTTCTTAACTCAATTACCTTCTCAAGATTTTTCCTTAACGGTGCTTTTTCATTTGTGAAAACCTTTTGCACGCATCGTTCCAATGAAATTGTTCTGTTAGGCTTATCTGAAAAATAAATGGACTCTTCGCCAAATAGATTAATCATATGAGCCTTCAACATCAGCTCCCAGGCATTGCATATAAAGAAACTAAAGCCTTCTAAACGATATTTGAGAGAAGGTTTATTATATACTTCAATTGCTAATACGAAGGCTTCCTTCGCTTTATCTATTAGTTGTTCCTGTACAGTCATTTTTATCCTCTATTAATTCAGTAATCTTTCAATCTCATCCATTTCCTTTCCAATTTCCATTTCAAGTCTACGGATATTCGCCATAATCTCAGCAGTCGGTGGATATTCCACTGCGACATACTCTACCTCTTTGTACTTATTGATACTGAGATCATACTCATTATCAACGATGTCCTTTTTCGGAACCATGAAGGATTTATCGGTACGTTTTCTTTCTCTCTCCTGATCTAGATTTCGGAACCTCTCAATGATATCAGGGATATCATTATCAGACACAGGAGTCCGCTTATCATCTAAGCTAAATCCATCCGCCGTCATATCGTAGAACCATACATCATCTGTTCCGCCATGCTCTGTCTTAGTGAAAATAAGGATTGCGGTGGATACCCCGGCATATGGTTTGAACACCCCTGATGGCATTGAAATAACAGCCTCTAACCTTTGATTCTCAACAATCTCTTTTCTGATTGCTTTGTGTGCTGTTGACGATCCAAAAAGCACACCATCAGGAACAATACAAGCACAGCGGCCTCCTATTTTCAGTGCGCGAAGAAAAAGTGCTAAGAATAACAGTTCTGTCTTCTTTGTTTTACATACCTTTAGCAAATCACCTGACACAGATTCCGCATCCAGACTTCCTTTGAACGGTGGATTTGCAAGAATAAGGGAATACTTATCTTTATCGGGATTCTGGTCTGATAAGCTGTCTCTGTATTCAATATATGGATTGTCAATTCCATGGGTCATCATATTCATTGCACCGATGCGGAGCATAGTTCGGTCCATATCATACCCATGAAACATATGATTCATATAGTGATCTTTCTTTTGCTTATCAAAGAAGATTTCTTCTTTTTTCTTTTCCTTAAGATACTCTCCTGCAGCCACCAAGAATCCTGACGTGCCACATGCCGGATCGCAGATAACTTCATCACTGGACGGATCCATTAGTTCCACCATCATTCGAATGATATGTCTTGGAGTTCTAAATTGACCATTCAAACCAGACTGTGCAATCTTCGACAATAAATACTCGTAGACATCTCCCCTTATATCTGCAGTTTGAATCTCATTCATAAGTGCATAGATTTCATCAAGCGAATCTACTACTTTTGACAAGAGAAGCGGTGTCGGAAGTTTAAAAATGGCATCATCCATATATTTGGAATATGCACTATTCTTATCACCATGCAATGACTTAATAAACGGAAATACCCATTCCTGCATTACAGAATACATTCTGTCTGCAGGATAATCATGGAATACCGACCACTTAAGCTGACTTCCATCAATCGTTCTTTCGCCAACCTTCACTTCATCTGCAAAGATACTCTTGAATGGAAGCCCCAGCATCGCACTTTCCTTTGCGCGCAAATTATCAGAATCATCCAAATCATGAATAAACATCAGATACGTTATCTGCTCAATTACTTCCAATGGGTTAACCAGCCCACCCGCAGCAAAAATATCCCATAAACCATCAATTTTATTTTTCAATTCACCTGTAATCATGATTCTTTCTCCCTGTTCCAAACATATCTTGTATATCTACCGCCACCAAGCTTGATTATTTCGTCTCTTTCAAGCATGTCTGTCAAAGCTCTCTGAACTGTAATATGGCTTATATCAGGACACTTTCCCATAATCTGGGACTTAGTTATTTCGCCGTAGGTTCCTTTAATGATTTCACGGATTCTATCAGGCTTCGATAGACCACTATTCACTAACAAGTCTAGTTTTCCAAAGAATTCTCGGTAGGATGCAGCAATCACTCCCAACATATATTTTACAAATGGTACATAATCATTTTCATTCTCATGCCAATAGACGGAACTCGTCTGTAGGCACTCAAAATATGTTTCCTGTGTATTTTCTATTATCTTTTCAATACTAATGTATCTCCCAACAATATAGCCAGATTTATAGAGAAGCAGTAGTGTGAGGAGTCTGCTCATCCGCCCATTGCCATCTCTGAATGGATGGATGCACAAGAAATCAATAATAAACATAGGCATCAACAGGAGAGGGTCAATCACTCCTTCTCCCATTGCCTTTTCAAATGAATCACACAAATTCTGTATGGATTCCGGGGTCTCCCAAGCCAGAACCGGCTTAAATTTTACAACCTTATTTCCATCAGAATCCTCTTCCTCGATAATATTATCAGCATTCTTATATTTACCACCAATATCATAACCCTCAAACTTATAGAGATCCCTGTGAAGTTGCAAGATAATGTTTGGCTTAATGGGAATATGCTCATAACTCTCATGAATAGAATTCAAAACATCCCTGTAACCTGCAATCTCACATTCATCTTTATTTCTAGGCATTGTCTTATCTTTGACCAACTGTTTCAGTCTATTATCTGATGTAGAAATGCCCTCTATTCTATTGGATGCTTCCGTACTCTGAATCTTGGCAAATTCAATAAGCTGTGTGAGAGAATCTGCTTTTGACTCAACATAAAGAGTCTGCATTCCCCTGTACTCATGTATCTGAGTAAGCAAGGCTACTATCTCCGGAGTAAGGAGTTTTTCCCATTTACTGTCAAATGCATAGTCGTGCACTTCAAACACCTCATTGCTTATTATTACGATAATGATGTAAATAAACTATAACATTTCTCTATAGCATTGTCAACTCAATTACATCATTTAATGCAATATGAGGTAATTGAGTAAAAAAAGAACACCCACCGGCATTCTCCACGTCTTTTCCCCATCACTCAGCGCACTCCAATATCTCCACTGCCCTCTCCACACTGACACACTCTGCGAAGCGCCCCGGCCACATCATCTCATTGTAAAAGCAGTAGGTGGTATCACCATGCGGGAATCATTGGGGACGGAGTTTTCCGCCCCATTTCCTGTCCCCAATGGTCCGGCCTCCTACAATTTCTTCTCCATCACGTGCACAAATCCGAAATCGGCCACCTGTGTAAAACCGTTTTTCAGATACATTTTGGTGGTGCCGTGGAACTGGAATGCAAAGTTTTCATCTCCGAAGGGGTAGGCTTCCACATACTCGTATCCTTCCGCCTTGGCATCTGCGCAGACTCTGTCCAGAAACAGCGTGGCAATTCCCTGTCTCCTGTATGCTGCTGCCACCAGAAAGCAATAGACGGACTTGGTTTTTCGCTTCGGTGCCTCATACTTGGAAAACTCGAACATTTCCGCCACACCGGCATAATTCTCTCTGTCATTGGCGTTGCACCACCCGGCCACAGTATCTCCGTCGTAGGCCAGATAGCCCTGCATCCTGCCCTCTATGATCAACTGTCTCGCGCGCTCCCTCCTCTGAGCAGGGTCCTTCAGCTCCTCATTGGCCTGTCTGGTCATATGTCCCTCCAGACAATAACAGAGCGCCCATTCACCGTGATCTCCAAAGGCAATGCCATCAAAATACCCCAGCCAATCTTCCACCAGCTCCGGTGTCAATTTCCTGATCTCAATACTCATAATCATTCCCCTTTCCGGCCCTTTTCCTGTCCCCAGTGGTCCTTAAAACTCCACCAGTTCCGTAAACTCCACTCCGTCCTCCGTCGCAATCCCTGCATACATTTTATCGGAAAACTGCCCGATCCGACAATAATGTTCCATCACATACCCGGCAGTATAGGGCATTTTCAGAGAAAAGATCTCCTCCATCGGAAACCACCTAAGTTGTCCTTCGTTGGATCGTAACTGCTTTGGTGCAGTCTCATCCAGTCTGGCAAAGAAATAGTAGTTCTGTCTGATCTCTCCCTTGGTTCTTCGAAGGGTGATATATTTCAGTTCCAGACCTCGCAGATGGTTCTCGTTGAGTCCCAATTCCTCCTCCAACTCCCGCAGCACGCAGCCCTTGGCATCATTCAACTCAAATTCCTCAAAGTGACCGCCTGCCGAACCCGTCCAGACATGATTCACCACACGGCCGCCCTGCCGAAAAAGAAGCAGAATCTGATCTCCTCTCATCAGATAGAGGGATGTCATATTTCGCAATCTTCCAAGCATAATAAATTCCTCCCTAAACATCCCGCAATAACCGGTATTTCTCTACAAGATAATCTCGGCGACCAAGACCCTCCATCAGCTTCTGCCGCTCGGTCCGTGCAGCATGAACCATCTCTTCCGTGACCGGAATTTCTCCATAGAGCACTTCCTCGTACAAGCTCCAGAAAATGGGGGGATCCACCCAGGTCTTTGCCAGAACCTCCTCCAATCTTGCGCCAAATTCCGAGAGCGTCTCCCCCTCTTTACGTTTCACCCCAAGCTTTCCGGCGATCAGCATATCTCGCTGGGCCTGACGATGGAACTTTTCCTGCAGCGAACTACGCGCATATCGGTGGCGACTGATCAGTAGATCGGCGGCAAAGATCAATGCCAGCAAAATCAGGAAGAATCCGATGCCAAAGAATAACGGTCCGCTGTCGCCCTTCTGCTCTTCCACGGGAAGCTCCGCCTCACGGACTTCCTCCTTAGGCTGCTCCGGCTCCGGGTAATTCACCTCTCCCGGGTTTCGCTTTACGGTCTCCTTTTCCTTCCAGGGTGTGTAGCGCATCTGATCAAAGCCCGGTGTAGGCTCAAAGGGAATCCATCCCACCCCCTCAAAGTAGACCTCAGCCCAGGCATGGGCCATATCCCCGGTGACAAGCGCCTCTCTGCTTCCCTCCAGGGGCACGGAAAAACCCTTCACGAATCTGGCAGGAAACCCTTCCGCCCTGGCCAGCATGACAAAGGCGGTGGCAAAATAGGTACAGTACCCTTCCTGCTTCTGCAGCAGCAGGTAATCCACAAATTCTTCCGGCGTATCCACCTTCCCGGGAAGCTTTCCCGGCATGGTGGTATACTTCATCTTCTGCAAAGCCCTCTCAATGGCATACAAACGCTCTATCGGGGTTTCACAGTCTGTCGTCACCTGCTCCACCCAGGCTGTCACCTCCGGTGAAAGGGATAGCTGCTGACCATACGTATTCCTGACAGACTCCCGGTACTTCTCCAGTTCTTCCGCTGTAAACCACTCACAATGATACTGCCTGCAGACAGACCGCCACCGGATCTCATCAAATGCCGGTTTTCCATTCACCAATTCTTTGATCTTTGCCCGGTCTCCATTGAGCTGATAATAGTATACAGAGTAGGTATCTCCGTAATTCTTAGCCTGCTCCCAGATCTTATTGTTTTGCTCGTCCCTGTCCAGCAAATTCGTCTGCTCCCACTCCAGCTCTACCGTCTTTGCGGGAGTGAAGAAAAACTCCGAACGAAAATACTTTTGCTCCAGCCGAAGCCTTCTGCTGTCCACGTATCGATCCACATGTTCCGCATCATAAGCCTGCACGGCATACAGCGTCTCCAGTGCGTCCAGACGCGCGCTGTCCCGTCGGTCTTCTCCACTGATCTCCCAGTCCCGACCGTCAAAGGTATCCATCGCCATTCCGGCAAGATATAGGTTGTTTTTGGAAGTCACCTGACTGCTTACCAAAAAAAGTGTGGTCTGATCCTTCGCCAGATTCCCTCCAAGCGTAGAACCCTCCTCAAAACCACTCATCCTGATGTCAAAATCTTCTACCCCCAGCTTCCCGATGCGCTGACTGAACACCGTCCATTTCTCGCTGACTCTGCTGTAAATAGTCTGTACGAATTCCCAGTCGTAAGGATCGGGAGAGGATGGGGTCAGCAGTAGCACCAAGAGGCACAGCAGCCAGACAGGCCAGAGCCATACCATGTACGCCCGAAGTCCCTGTCCTTTCCGCTCCTTTTTCCAGCGATTTTCCGCAAATTCCGACACATTCAGCAACAGAAAGGTGTAAAAGAATGCCATGCCGATGCGGGGCACCTCCCATTCATACACCATACACACCACTGCACCGATCAGGATGCCTGCAAGCATGGTCAGATGCACCGGCCGAAAAGCCTCCCCCAGGAATGCCAGAACCGTGCTGCAAAGTACCAGCCACAGCAGCTGAACACACTGAAAGAGAAACAGCCTCTCAGGCCAAGATGCTTTGCCAAGGGCCCAGTCCAGGTACTCCTGCCAAAATCCGACGAACCCTTCCCATCCGTTTATCAGGAATGCCACGGACAATGCCGCCATCCCTCCTGCTGCCAGAAGAAGCTTTCCCCGCAGATTCATCGCGCAGAACACAAACATAAACACCAGGAGAAAAGCCGCCACCGGAATATGCCGTTTCGTCACCTGCGAAATACCCAGATATCCGTGGCCTGCCGCCAGGAAAATGCCGCAGTAAACAAGCGCATACAGCCCACGGTATATGAAATTTTTCCACTTACCAATGCACTCTGTCACGTGCCGCTCCTCCACTTTTTCTTTCGGGACCTAAAGGACTGTCTCCAGCTCCTCCTCGGTACCCACAGGAATGATCTTCCGCCGCTCCCGGTCCAGACCCGACACATCAAAAAAGGTATCCTGCTCCACCAGGTAGATCACCACATAGACCCCTTCCTCCGCCAGCTTCTCCGTGTGCTCCAGAATGCTCTCCTGCAATTCCGCCACGACCAGAAAGACCACCTTCGGCAGAGCCTGCAGGCAATTCTGAAGAAATGCCTCAAGCCCATCCAAAGGAAGCTCTGACCGGAAGGAATACTCCTCCATACAGCGGTACAGTTCCGAAAAATCCTGCTCCTCCTGCAGCGAAAGGGTGACCGGCATCCTCTCTGTTCCATACTCCACTGCGATGGGAATCCGCTTTTGCAGCAGGGTAGATGCCACTGCCAACACGATCTCCAGCATACGGTTTTCCAACGGAAGAAAGCGCTCTTTTTCGTCACTGTACCGCTTTCCCCACAGATACAGCCGGATCCCCTGTCGCTCCTCGTCAATGGTCTGGCGCACCTTCCATTCCCCGGTCCTGGCGGTGGCCTTCCAGTGCACCCGTTTGATACTGTCTCCCCGCACATAATCCCGCACTGCCACATCCGGTTCGGCGTCCCCTCTAAGACTCTTGCCGGAAGTGCTGATCTGCAGAGAGGCCAGACTTTGCAGCCCGCAAAGCGTCACGACCTTGGGGCTTACAATGGCCTTGATGGTACCGGGCAGGGTATATTTCCAGCGAAACAGATGGAGAAAATCAGTGATGACCACAGCCTGTACCCCCACCTCATACTCTCCCCTGTACTTGCAGGACAGCTTGGTATCAAACCGGAAATTCTCCCCGGGAAGCAGTTCATACTCCCGATTGTCCGGTACGTCCGCCACCTCGAACAACCCGGAAAACAGTCTCACCTGAATCCCCGCAAAGGCAAAGGGCATCTCATTCTGCAGCACGAAATAATACTCCACCGGCTGCCCTGCCACCACATTTCGACTCTCCAGGTTCTGGTAGATGCGAAACCCGGCGGTCACCGCAATCAGATATGCCGCACAAACCAAAGGCATCAGCGTCACCGCAAAGAAAAACCCATAGCTTATGGTTCCTCCGAAAAACGAGATGACCACCAGGGAGAGTATCCAACTTCCCAAAAGAATCCATCTTCTTATTCTCATACCGGCACCTTGCTCTTCAAAAGAATGCTGTGGAAGATCTTCTCCACATCCTCCTTTTGCCCTCTTGCTTTCGTGGTCAGTACAAAACGGTGCAGCAATACCGGTTCTGCTACCGCCTTGACATCGTCAGGCTTCACGTAATCTCTGCCCTCCAGATAAGCCTTCGCCCGGGATGCCTCCGTCAGAGCCAGCATCGCTCTGGTACTGGCACCCAGCACAAACCGCTCCTCCTGTCTGGTCAGGCGGATGATATCCACAATGTAGCCTAAAACTGCGTCCGTTATCCTCACCTTTTCCACATCCTGCTTACATCGGGCAATTTCCTCCGTATCCATCACAGGCTCCACTGCCGTAATGGTCTCTCCGCTCAGGCGCTGCTTCGCGATCCGGATCTCCTGGTCTCTGTCCGGGTATCCGATGGTCAGACGCATCATAAAACGGTCGATCTGAGCCTCCGGCAAGGGATACGTGCCCACATACTCCGTGGGATTCTGAGTGGCGATCACCAGAAAGAAGTCCGGCAGCTGATGCAGGGTACCGTCCACTGTCACCTGGCCCTCCGCCATGGCCTCTAAGAGACTGGCCTGGGTCTTGGGCGTCGCGCGGTTCAATTCGTCTGCCATCAGCAGTTGATTCATGATCACACCGGGCATATATTCAAACTCGCCGGTTTTCACATTGTAGATATTCACACCGGTGATGTCTCCCGGCAATGTATCAGGCGTACACTGGATCCTGCCAAAACTGCACGAAATCGACTTTGCCAGAATACCGGCCAGCGTGGTCTTACCGCACCCGGGTACATCCTCGATCAGCACATGTCCCCCCGCCAGCATACAAACCAACAGGTTCTCCACCACCTGCTCTTTTCCCACAAAATATTTGTTCAGATTGTCTCTCAGTCGGTCTATGTTTCCCATGGTACCCTCCTTAACAAACAAGGTGGGCAAACCCTCGACTTACGTCTGCCCACCTGCGCCTATGATCTTTATTCGGGAGTCTCCTCTCTGTGAACCTTCATCTTGAGCCTGGTCTCCTCCTCCATCGACTTTGTCATATAGATCTTGATATTACGCATCTCCATGCCGCTCATACCAAAGAACAGCTTTACGAAGAAAGTATAGCTGAACAGCGGATCCGGGAAGTGTACTGTCTTCTTTGTCCACTCCTTGTCAGAACCGGCCAGAGTAATGGTCTCTGCCAGCTTCTTGTCCTGGAATACAGACAGATTGATCTGAGCAAGAGGCGCCGCATCAGCCGCAGCCCTGCACTCAAACTCCATACGGAACAATCCGCGCTCCTTCGCAGTCACTTCCAAAGTGGTAGATTTTCCTTTCGTCTTATCGATCCAGGTCTCATCCACATCCACTTCATCATTGATATCCAGCTTGAACATATTGCCGGTTACAGACATCTCCTGCTCTGCCAGGCGCTGCAGCTCCCTGTCAAGGTCGGTCTCCTTACCCACCATGCGAAGGTATGCGGGAGACTGCAGCAGGAATCTGCAGATATTCGACGCACTTCTCACATACTCGGACCGGAATACGGAACCGTCACCCAGCTTTTCCATAGAATTGTCCTCGTTGGAGTTGCGTAGGGCGTCACCGGTCACCATATACAGATCGTTCTGGGCACGAACCATCGCCGCAGTATTTTGGAAGGAAGCAGGCTGGCCCTCGTCATTGGCCTTTGCCCACCAGTCGGTCATCACAATACCGGTGTAACCCCACTCGTTTCTAAGCACTGTCGTCAGCAGATCGTAGTTTCCTGCGGTCCAGATACCGTTGATGGGTCCGTAGGAGGACATGATCGATCTGGCCTGACCCTCCCTCACCGCGATCTCAAAGCCCTTCAGATACAGTTCTCTGAGTGCTCTCTCGGAGACAACAGCATTGGCAAAGTTTCTGCTGTGCTCCTGACTGTTGCAGGCAAAATGCTTGATGGTACCGGTCACGGCATACTTCTGCATGCTCAGAAGCTGAGCCGCTGCCATTCTGCCGGTGAGCAGAGGATCCTCGGAGAAATACTCAAAGTTTCTGCCGTTCAAGGGATTTCTATGAAGGTTGATACCGGGTCCAAGCAGGGTATCTACTTTATTCTTGCGAAGTTCCAGGCCTTCGTACTCGTACAGTTCACCGATCAACGCATCGTTGAAGGAGCAGGCCAGACAGGTACCGTTGGGCATGGCGAAAGCGATGGTACCGCAATCCATACGGATACCACTGGGTCCGTCTGCACAGCACCCTGCGGGAATACCGAAGGACTGCAATCTCTCCGTGACGCCGCCAAAAGCTCCGGCGGTACCGGCGGTAACCTTGGGCGAGCACATGCCTTCTCCACGGATCATACAGCACAGTTCTTCATCGGAAAGCTGAGCCAGGAACTGCTCCATGGTCACTCTGCCTTCCTCCACATCCGGCAGCTTGTACCCCTGATCCCCGGTGTAGGGAACCTCCTCAGGCAGGTTGTTTGCCCGCTTTTCCATAGGGTCGACAGTGCGAAGAGGTACTTCCTCCCAGTCCACACTGTACACACCCTTTTCATCGGCACATGCAGGCTTCATGCGTTTGAATGCCTTGACAGGCGCGATGGCCTCGGAGAGCTCCTCCGTCACAACCAATGTGTCGATAGCCGCGCTGCCGATCAGTCCGGCATCCCGCACATTTTCTCCCACGTAGAAGCGATATTCCCCTGCCTCCAGTACGAAACAGGACTTCTTACCGGTCCTGCCGGTATCGTCAAAGGAAGCAAAGGCGGAAACCGGAGCCTCCAGCTGAAACACCCGGGTCTCACCGGGCTTCAGTTCCCCGGTCTTACCATAGGCGATCAACACTCTCGCAGGCTTGCCCAATTCTCCCTGGGGTGCCTGACAATAGACCTGCACGGCATCCTTACCGGCAACCCGGCCGATATTTTTCACGGAAATCTCAAAGGTAACCTTTCCTCCGGTGACAAGGGAAGCCGCTTTCATTTCGCCATTTACTTCAAACTGCGTATAGGACAGTCCGAAACCAAAAGGATACTGTACCTTCCCCGGTGCAAAGGTGGAGAAATAGCGATATCCAACGTAGATATCCTCCGCATACTCGTTCTCCAGCGTATCTCCATAATATGCGGTGGAGGGATAATCCTTGATGTCGTATGCAATGGTGTCGGAAAGTCTTCCGGAAGGGCACTCGTCACCACTGAGCACATCCAGCACGCCGTTGCCGCCCTCCTGTCCGCCCTGCCATACATAGAGTACTGCGGATGGATCGTACTTTTCCACCCACTTCATATCGATAATGTTGCCCACATTCAACAGCACAACGGTACGCTCATAAACGCTGCATACGTTCTGAAGCATCTCTTCCTCTGCAGCAGTCAAAAGGTAACTGCCCTCCCTGACTGCATTGTCCTTGTCCTCGCCGGCTGTCCTGCCTATAATAATGACAGCAGCGTCAGATTCTTTTCTGGTCTCCTCGACCAGTTCCCTGCTGATGGGCATCTCCTCCTGGAACCAGGGCTCCTGCGCCCAACCGGCTCCCAGATCGAAAGGATGATCCTTCAGCCACTCTTCATAGGTA
The DNA here is from genome assembly GCA_051880235.1 of Acetatifactor sp. Lineage (GTDB taxonomy): Bacteria > Bacillota > Clostridia > Lachnospirales > Lachnospiraceae > Acetatifactor. Next base: position 12,261 of record JBJENO010000029.1, read on the forward strand.
TCCAACAGCGTCCGGTTCAGGACAAATCTGTCGTCTGCCTCCAGCGCCTCTCTGATACCGGTCACGTATGCCGTGTTGACCATACCGCCTGAACCGGTTCCGCTCTTGTAATAGCAAAACTGACTGCGTCCAAACAGGGCGATTCCGGTGCCTGCCTTCAGAGGAAGGACCTCCCCGTCGTTCTTCATCAGGACGATTCCTTCTGCCACTGCCTTTCTCGCTGTCTTTGCATAATTTTCTACAGAATAAATTACGTCTGCCATCGTTAACACCTTTCTGTCATCTCTTTTGTAAAGTTCTGCACTAATGCGTTTATTATAACAGATATGATTTTCGCTCACAATATCCCCGGGGGAAATGTGCCAACTTTTTCCTATCATTTTGCCCGGAACTATAGTATAATAGGGCAAAAGAGGACGCCGCCTGAGCATCTTTTCTCCTCTGTGAACAAGAAATCCTGTGTCAGACGCGGCTTTGGAGGACGAAATGAATTTAAGAACAGCATTTGAACCCTTCTTTAAGATGGGGGTTGCCATCTCCGGAAGGGACGTGAATACCCCTTCTCATCTGGCGCTTGTGAAAGAGCAGTTTAACAGTATGACCTGCGAAAATGACATGAAGCCTATGTATTGTCTGGACCGGGTGAAAAACCCCGAAAATCCTCAGGTCTATGATCTGGCACCGGCCGTGTGCTTCGATCATATCCGCCCTTATCTGGACTTTGCCCGGGACAACAAAATCCCCATGCGTGGGCATACTCTGGTCTGGCATAACCAGACGCCCCCTTGGTTTTTCCATGAGAATTATGATATGGAAGCACCCTTGGCTTCCAGAGAGACCATGCTTGCACGCCTGGAAAACTATATTCACTCCGTTTTGGAGTTTACGCAGACCGAATACCCCGGCCTTTTCTACGCCTGGGATGTGGTCAATGAGATCGTGGACGAGGGAGATTTCCGAAAGTCCCTTTGGACAGAAACCATCGGTACCGATTTCTTCCTGTACGCCTTCCGCTTCGCAAGAAAATACGCTGCCCCCGGCGTGCAGCTGTTTTATAATGACTATGAGACCTCCCAGGAGTGGAAGCGAGACTTCATTCTCAAAAATGTGCTGAAGCCTCTGATGGCGGAAGGTCTGGTGGACGGTATGGGACTGCAGTCCCACCTGCTGATGCACCACCCGAACTTTGATGTATACCGCACCGCATTGGAATTATACGGCGAGACCGGTCTGAGCATTCACCTCACTGAGCTGGATATGCACAATCCGGATCCCTCCGAGGCGTCGATGAAGGCACTGGCTGATCGCTACGCAGCGTTCTTCCCCCTCCTGATCGAGGCAAAGAAATCCGGCAAAGCGAACATCGAATGTGTCACCTTCTGGAACCTTCTGGATGAGGGAAGCTGGCTCACCGGCTTTCACCGGGAGACCAGCTATCCATTGCTGTTCCATGGCAATTGTGAGCCCAAGGAAGCCTATTACGCTGTGCTGGATGCGGCAAAGAAGTATTCATAGGGTTCTTCCTTTTCCTCATTAGTGATTATTTCCTCTTCTGCACACATTTTTTCCAGAGTATCAGGCCGCCCTTCTTCACCAGCTCCAGCGCCACGGAATACCCCAGACTCACCACCGCCAGCATCAGCCAGATGAGTGCCGCGTAGCGGAAGGAATAGAACCAGTCTCTGTGAATGGCCAGATAGAAGAAGGTATGCACGAAGAAGATATTCATCGAATAGTTTCCAAAGATTGCCAACAGATGAGATACCCCCGGGATGCGGGAGAGTACCTCCCCGCCGAACCAGCATAGGAGCAGAGCGATGGGGCCGTCCAGGATCCATAGAAAATACGTGTGCACCATATAGTTCTGACGAAGCGGAATACTGATCGCGATCAGTAAGACACCGACAATCGCTTTCACCGCCATATGCACTTTCCATGCAAACAGTTTTTCCAACCACTTTTCTTCCGCAGCAACCACACCTAACAGCGCCACCAGAAAATACCTCTGTACATCGGAATTCATGGTCACCGTCATCGGCAAAAGGAAGCCCAGCATCAGACTGTAGGGCCCGGTCTTTTTCACCACCGGATAGAGCAGAGGCACCAGGAAGATAAACAGAATGGCCAGTTCCATGTACCACCAGGTCATATTCAGCGTAGGCGTCCCCAGGAACTGGGCAAACCCAAACAGATCGATGAGGGCAAGGATCCCGCCCTGCATTCCGTTTCCATAGAGTTTCTGATAATCAAAACAGGAGCGCCACACCAGGTTGACACTCAGATACATGATCACAAAATTACCCACCAGTCTGCAGAATCGTCGGAAGGCCTGCTGCATCGCGTCTGAAAAATAAGTCTTTTCCACTGCTGCCGGAAGCCCCTTTGTAATGCCATACGCAGTCAGGAAGACAAAAATTGCCACACAGATATTCCCAAAGCCGCTGAGCATCAGAAAGATATCCTGCGGGATCGGGGCATACACCACATTCAGCTGCTCCAGCATGGCGGCATTTTCAAACAGGTGGTAAAACAACAGAAGCAGTATCGCCAGTCCCTTTACCACCAGCGTATCCTTTTTTTCAAAATCGGACTTTTGACTCATACCCTCTCCTCCATACTCTCTTCCGGCCTCTCTGCCGCCTTGGTTCCAAGGGTGCCGAGCAGGAAGGGGATCGTAAACATAATGGGATATGCATAGCGGGGATGCAGATAAAAGCAAGGGGATGCCATGCAGATCAACAGACTGATAAAGAGAGGCACCAGAAGAATTCCTCTTCTGTCCTTTCTCTTGCGGGCAAATCCGGCCAACAGGAAGAGACACCAGGTATAGGCACCCACATTCTCCAGGATCTCGATAAACGGAATGTGGCTCAACCCTCTGTACCAGAAGACCAGCACCTTGTTGGCATCCGGGAACAGCCCGTTTCTCGGGAACAGCTCACTGACTGCCTCATAACGGATGGAATTCACCACTGCGGGATCAAACCACCCGTATACATGGATCAGAAAGGCCTCCACATAGACTTTTGGGTGTCTGAAGAACCCGGTCAGCCACACCTTCATATAGCCAAACAGTTCTGCCGGCTGCGTATCCTGTACAAACAGCGCTTTGACGGCGTCGGCAGATGCAGGATCATACCGCATTGCCACCTTTTCCACATCACCCAGTACAGCCTCGATCCCCTGTCGCTCTTCCATGGACAGTTCACTCCGATACAGCTGCAGATATCTGGCAGTCTGCTGGAAGGGAACCGACAGCATCTCAGCCACACTTCCCTTTTGAGCATTGAGACTACGAACCATGATCTCATTTCCCACGAAACAGAGAAGCAGCGGGAGAACCGTCATGATCAAAAATGTGAGAAGCGCTTTCTTTGCCTTTAACCGCTTCGCCCACACCAGAACAACGATGATCCCGGTCAGTGCCACCACATAGATTCCGTTTTTCCGAAGCAATCCTACCAGCCCGGACACTAGGCAAAGCTTCACCAGATCTCTTGGCTTCAGCTCATCAAACCCGATATGCACACACTCCTCCAGCAGCAGCATGTACCAGAGAAACGCCGCCATAAAAGGAATATCCTTTAACACCGTGGAGACCATGTTGGAATACATGGGGCTGAGCAGATAGATCAGCAAGGTCACCGCTCTGAGGCAATAGGACACCTGTCTCTTCGCCAGACGCACGATCGTGGCGGAAAGAGCCGCAGAAAGCATCAGCGCCTGCAGAACAATCGACAGAAACACTCCCGCATTTAGTCCTCCCGTGACTGCCTGCCCAAGCTTCACCAGCACCGTGATGAACAGGGTATAAAGCAACGGATGGTGGGAAGTGTAGGGAATATCCCCCAACCCTTGGGAAATACTTCCCAAGCCGTCATAACACAGATTGCCGGGATAACTTAACAGAATCACCGGCGCCCAGACAGCTAACAGAAGTCCCCAGACCGGAAGCATTCCCTTATCGCCTAAGAGAGCCGCTCGTTTCCCTGGTTTCCACCGGGAAACTCCTGCCTTCTGGTATAATCCGTGCAAAATAGTAAGCAGATAGAATAAGAGGATCGCATAGCCGGCAAAGGCTAAGGCGGCCTTTAACAATACATACGGATTCCTGAGGATTCCGTCCAGGCTGCCCTCTGCCACCATGCTCCCTCCGATCATCAGACAGGCGGAAAAGAAAAGGGGCAGTCGCTTTCTGGGAGTAAACCACTGATATTCACTCCTGCTCACCCAGAGAATCATCACCACGATCAGACAGAAGACAAACAGTTGCTCCAGACGATATTCCCCCAGAATATCCATGCACTGGGCAAAGAGGAAATGAAGTCTGGATTTGTAATCCTGCGCATGTAATGGTGTTGTAAACTGAAAATAGAGCGCATACAGGACCAACCAGGACTGTATGGCTATTCCTATTTTTTTCCCTAATTTCATCGTCTCACTCCTGTCTGCCCTACCGCAAATACCCGCAGAGCATTCTGCCTCTATGGTACGCGAAAGGCAGCTATTTGTCAATGCCGGCGGGGCGCTGCATAGGCTTCAAGATCAGGTCCATCACTTTCTTCAGCAGAATCGCCGAAGGCACAGAACAAACCACAACCACTACAATAAACAGTGCAACGTTTTTGATATAGACGATACCGGGGCGAACATCCAGGAAGGAATAACCGAACAATTCGATGAACACTCCGTGGATCAGGTAGAATTCCAACGTCATCGTCCCCATAAACTTCAGAACTCTGTTTCCGATCTGTAACTTCATCGTCAACATCATGAGAAAGAACACAAATGCACAGGACGCTGCCATCTGGGTCACAAGACATCCCCATCTGCGAAGCACCTTGAAGTTGGCGTGGAAATTCTCTCCGTAATACGACAACACATTCTGAGCCGCCTCGGAAATCCGGAAGAATACAAAGATAGCGAGAAAACAGAGGATCAGCTTTACCCAATAACCCTTCTTTGCCCTGTCCAAAATCGGTTTTTCAAATCTGGCAAAGAGCAGCCCCAACGTGAAGAGATGCACACAGTTGTACCACCACTCGCCCCGCATCCAGAAATTGTTGTGATCCACTATGGTACCGATCAAAGTATAGACAAAAACAACCAAGCCTGTCACAAACAGCGCCATTTTCTCACTCTTACAGAATCGGAAAGCAAAGTAGAAGCCGGTGTAGAAGATCGGCAGTGCAATGGCGAACCAGGCATTGGGATTAGACAACTGCACACCGGTTATGTAGTAGATGATCTGCCTGGGAGACATCGGCTCCTTCATAGCAAATCGAACTGCCAGAAAGATAAAACCTGTGAGATAATACCCCACCACCAAGGGCATCACTCTCCTTGGAAAGAATCCCTTCAGATAATGCTCCTTGGTCTTGAAGCTCTTGTACAGTCCATAGCCTGAACAGAACAGAAATACCCCTACAAAGAAGTATCCGATGGGCACGAACAGATCCAGTCCGTGGACGATCACACGCTTATCATGCCAGGGTGCACAGGTCTTCTGCCCCATATGATGGAACAGAATGCAGATCGCCATAAACCCCTGCAGCGCCTTCGTCTGCTCCAACGACAGAAACCCTTCATTCCACTGATCCTTCTTCGGATAAAATCTTGCTCCCCACAACAAGATTAGAAGCAGGATCGGGTAGGATAAATATACCAGTTTGTCCATTTTGCTTTCCCCCAATTGCAAGAATACTACTTCATCGGAAACAGGATACCGAAAAAAGAGAATTCATATTTGATTTCTATGGTATGTGAAAGGCCGCCATTTGTCAACAATGGCGACCTCCAACAAATCATCCTATATTCAGTTCTCTCTTCTTTCCTTTGCGGTTTTACCAAGCCCGAACATCTCCCAGAATGCTTGGTCTGCCTGACTGCTGATGGAATAACCACCCCAGGAGCCAAAACAAATCGAACCACAGTCATCCGTGCCCTTGAAGAGCGTCATCTGCTCTCCATTTTCCAAAGTCAACGTCAGCACCGCTCCATATCCACAGTTTCCCACACCAATATACTCTGCACCCTTCAGAATCTTCTCCAATTGGGACAGTTTCTCTTCCCCGAGACAGATGGGTTCCTCCAGCCAATTACAGTCCAGCCGCGCCTCTTTGATAGGAGACTGAAGACCTGCCGGAGACGCAAGCAGATACCCGCATTTCTCTACTGCCAGATCAACGACTGTCTGAGGCACACTGTTCTCCGTAAAATATTCTTCCTTCCCGTCCATCCACAGAGAAGCAATGAAACCATATCCGTTTCCCAACTGCTTTCGCTCCTCTGAGAGAATCGTGGTCACCTGCTCCGAGCTTAACGGAAGATTGATCGTCACACTATCATTTTCCGTAATCATGTATACGCTTAGATACGCTTCTGCCTCCGGGTTTCCTTGCTCCTCACCCGATACCGCGGTTTGATCGTCTGCTGCCTCTTGAGACAGCTCGATACTCTGCGGCACCTCCTTGTCCGGGACTATGGAATTCTCATCCCGATTCCCTGATGCGATTCTCACCTCAACATCAGAGACCGTAACATAGACATCCATGTCCTGGGCTGTAGGATTTCGCATGTTCACTCCAATCTGATACCAGACTCCTTTTTCCGCCTTTATTTTGGCAGGTGCAACTGCTGTGACGGGAATGGGTTCATCGGAAGCATTTTCTTCCCCGAATTCTACCGGAAGAAGGATCACCTCTGCATCTCCCAGGCTTCCCCCCTTTGCGATGGTCAGACTGCCTTTCTTCGAGCTGATCTCCTCATCGGAATAACAAAAACCGTAGGAATTCCCTGCCGGAATCGTAATTTTGATCCGATATTCCTTGGAAGGATTTGTCAGAAAGCAAACCATGACAACGGCACAGACAACCAGTGCGATCCCGATCACCCAGCCCGCGGTCTTCTTGTAATTCAGCACCACCTTCACCCGTTCCTTCACTCCCACTTCCCCAAAGGCCACCGGGCAGACAAACACGAACCGTCTCTGTGTGGCACAGGACAACAATACTCGGGAGTACTCCTTCTTATCCGACAGACTCATTTCCCGAATCACTTTTTCATCGCAGGCAAGCTCTATATCCTTGCAGAATAGAAGATACGCAAGTACACAGAGGGGATTGAACCAATAGATACAGAGTAGGATGTATCCCAAAAGCTTCCACAGATAGTCCCGTCTCCAAAGGTGTGCTCTCTCGTGGGCAAGGATGTACTCCATCTCCTTTTCCGTCAGAGCAGATGGCAGATAGATCTTCGGGCGGACCACACCCAGCAGGAAGGGAGACTTCACTGCATCGCACAGATAGACATTGTCCTGATGGTGCACGGCCTCCCGCACCAGCAGATACAGACGAACCATACTCACAACGGCGAAGAGCAGCAAGAGCACGATCCCGACCGCCCACACATATGCTGCAATTCCCGTAACCACCTGCCAGGGAGCTGCGCTATCTGTCTCCTCATAGGCAAAGGTTTCCCGGAGCATAGGGTTGATCGTCTGTTCCACAAAGGGCAGCTTACTGTCTATGGACGGCACGCGCATCAAAAAATGATCTTGTTCCACCGTAGTCTCTCGGACCGGTTCGACGCCGGGCAATAGACTAAATGCACTCTCGATGGAAAATGGCATCACCAGACGAAGGGCAACCATACCCCAGAGCAGGCAGCAAACCCATTTCGGTATTTTTCGAAAAAGGAAGCGTACACAGAGCACCGCTAAAATCATCCAACCGGCAGTAATGCTCATGTTTAAAAGTTTTAAGAACAAATCTTCCATCCTCACTTTTCCTCCGCCTGATCGATCATTCTGCGAATCTCCTCTGCTTCCTCCTGCGTCAGCTTGGAATTCTGTGTAAATGCAGCAATAAATGCAGGGAGTGACCCCGCAAAGGAATCCTCCACATATTGCCTGCTCTGTCTGGAATAAAACTCTTCTCTGGAAATGACTGCCGTCACCAAGCCGTTTTCATTCCTGAAAAGACCCTTGTCGATCAATCTCCGCAGGACATTATGGGCAGTGGTCCTCTTCCAATTGAATTCCACAGCAGTCAGTTTCACCAATTCTGACGACGTCACAGGCTCATGTTCCCAAATCATATCCGCATATCTCGCTTCGATCACTCCTAATTGAATATCCATACCGATTCCCTCCTTCAAATAAACGCATGAGACCACAAGCAGTAGTCCTATGTATAGACTACTGCTTGTGGTCTCATTTGTCAAGTATAAACTATCGATTTCTGAAAGACCGGTGGAACTGACTTTCCCCCTCGTCCAAAATCAATTTTCTGTCCTCGTTTGCCTCTCGGCCTCCTCGTATTCCGT
>JBJENO010000030.1:0-20287 GCA_051880235.1 Acetatifactor sp.
CTCAGTTTCATGACGCATTGGTGTCTTTCGCAGAAAGACGGGAAATAAACATGGATATTTGGAATCAAGCAAAATATCAAGAGCAACGTATTATAAGACTAACCAAGATGCGGTAACGGTATTGTAAAATAGGGATTCACCCGCGTTTCTATTTTCACCGTGTACTTCCAACTCGTCCGTACATTTTGGAAAGCAGAAGGATAAATATTGCAAAAAGGACCTAACTAAAACCTTCAAACGGATGTAAGATAAGACTACTCAGTTTGGAGGTTTTATTTATGGTAAGCGCTTAAGGGAAATCAGCAGAAATACATTCTCTTGAGATTAACTTGAGACTAACTTGAGATTGATTTGAGATAAACAAGCAAAGAAAAGAGAGTAACCATTGATTGCCGGAAAAGTAAATTCTGTCCACTGGGTCTATTTTGTCCTGACCTAAAACAGCTGAAATCAGATGTTATTTTGTCGATTTCTGTAAAGTTGTATCTACTTCATGTACCTTTGCCATATTTGCAGAATGGAATAAAAAAGTGAACATTGATTATGGAGAACGCTGTCATTGAGACTGAAAAGGGCCCTGGAAAGAGGCTTGGCTCGGAAGGGATTCATAAAAAACTAACCAAAAACTAACCGACGACTAACGAAGTGATCATTTTCTTATGCTTCACCCTGTGTTATTATTATAATGCGCAAAGGAATGAGGAAACGAAAACAGCTCCTCAACCTGAGCTCTTTTTGCAAAAAGAATAGGAGACATGCAGGCACCTTTTCCGATATCGGATCAGGTGTCTTTTATGTTGCTCAAAAACAGATTCACAGGAAGGAGAAGCAGTGATGTATTTTTGCAGTGGAAACAATCGTCTGTTACGATACGAACAGCTGATGAGACAGCCACCTAACTATCGTCCCAGAAAGAGTGGCTATCATATCGCAGATCGTGAGAAGGTATTGCAGGAAAGGATTAAGGAGGATTCAAGTGTAATTATGCTGCTGAAACTATTGACGCAGGAGTATATGAGAAGGGCGAAAGCCGTTTGTGGGGATAAGGAATGGGAGATTTCCTTCTATGATGAAAAGCATCGCGAGAGATTCAGCCAGGCATTGGATGGTCCGTTGGGTATTGCACTGGAGAGAAGCAGCCGCTTATTAGCAGCTGTTTTTTTGTTGACTGCAGATGCGGAGCTCTGGGAAAAGACACAGTTTTGGGTTGAGGATGGCAGAGTAGAGATCGGGAATGAGGCAATCAAGGGTGCTACTGTCAGGCAGTACACGCTGATGCTGATGGCGAAGGAAATGTACACCGGAGTGGAGCATATCAGTCCCCAGGAGTTGAATGACCGTGAGTTGGTTCCGGAAGAGCTGCATTGTCTGTTTGCCAATGCTTTTCTGCTGAAAATCTGCGGGATGACCATTGCCAGTCTGATGTTGGAAGGGGAGTAGTCATGGGACAGAAGAAGGACATATATGTGGATGATCTGGATGGGATCCTTCACTACTTTGGCAACCCTGCCGGTTACATCGACGGGGACAAGGTCGTGGTGGATTCCATTTTTGATAAGCAGGATCTGGTTGACTATATTGAGAATGAGGTCGGAAAGAGGGTAGAAACAAAAGACGGAGTGTTCTCCGGTCTCGTGGACGGCAAGTTTCGGTATGGGCCTGATGTTCCGATCAAGAATCTCAGTATCCGGATATACCAGCTTATTCCGGAGGGGCATTTGCCCAAACAGTTCGTATCCTTGTATGAAAGAAGAGAAAAAGGATTCGGAGAGCCCACCAGGGATGAATACAAACTGACCTATGAGGGGCAGATAGAAAAGTTTGATTTAGAAGACATCTGGGATAGATTTTCAAGGTTTATCAACAGAGATGAGAGAGCACATGCATTGGCCATCTCAGACATAGTGGAACTGACCGACGGAGTGAATTCCAGGTGCTTCTATATTGATACTTATGGTTTTGCAGAGATTTCATTTTAGCCAGGAAAGGAGACACAGTATGGCAAAGGAAGTGAAGAGTGGTGCAAAGAGCACCGGCAGTAACGCAGCGCAGGGGATGAAGTGTGATGTGAGGTTTGGTTCTTTCCCACAGGCGGGAAGCGTAAAGGGCGTATGCAGCGTAACCTTTAATGACCAGATTGCAGTTAAAGGTGTGAAGGTGATTGAAGGAAGCAAAGGGCTGTTTGTTGCCATGCCCTCCTACAAATCAGGTGATGAGTACAAGGATCTTGTCTATCCTGTGACGAAAGAAGGCAGACAGATGCTTAATGAGTCTGTGCTTGCAGCTTATGAGGTACAGAGGCAGGCAGCGGAACAGGACGCTGGAGCAGATGCCATGCAGGAGGCGCCTGAGGGAGTTCCCATGAACAGCATTCAGTAGGCGATTGGGAAGAAAACTGAATATGGAAGGATCCGGATAGCTGAGGCGAAGCCGGATCAGAATTTATGCCTTTAGCGGCAAATATATTATGGAGGAATACGATATGAAGAATAAGATGATGCAGGTTGTAACGAAGGTTCAGGTAATGAAGGTGAGAGCTGCAATGGTGCTGGCAGATAAGAAGGGCGAGAATTATGTGGATACCGCAGTGAAGATCCTTATTGCTGTGGTGCTCGGTGCACTTCTGCTTGCCGGTCTCTATGCTCTGTTCAATGATGTGGTAATGCCTACCCTCACAAACAGAATTCAAGGTATGTTCAACTACGCCGGTTAAGATGATTACGATTAAGATCGTTTGCCTGGTGGTGTTGCTTGCTGCAGCAATCAAGGATGTTGAGGACAGAATCATCCCGAACTGGATGCCGGGACTGATTGCTGTCCTTAGCTTTTATCTGCCGGAAGGTCCAAAGTTTGCAGGCCTACTGGTTGCTTTGCCGTTACTGTTGGCAGCGTGCCTGTGGGGCGGAATCGGCGGAGGCGACATTAAACTGATGGCAGCCCTTGGGCTCGTCTTTGGTTTTTGGACCTGCTTCTGGGGACTGATCATAGCACTGGTGTTGCTGATAGCGTACCATCTGGCGCGGAAAATAAGGAAGATACCGACAGGGGCCTTTTATCCGATGGTCCCTTTCCTGTTTTTAGGAATTGTGTTTGGCTGCCTGTTTGTTTGAGGCAGAGAGAGGAATGGATTATGAAATTTTTGAGGAACAGAACCGTCCTTGGAATTCTGTGTATTGTGATTGCTCTACTCATCTGTTTTGTGATTACTCCTATGATGAATAGGGGACTATCCGCCAAGACAACCATTGTGAGAATGAAGAGCAATGTTAAGTCCGGCACTCTGGTGACCGGAAAAATGGTCGAAGCTGTGGAGGTGGGTGGCTACAACCTGCCGGAAAGTGTTGTGAAGGATACAAAGGACATCGTCGGAAAGTACTTGGCTGCTGATCTCTATGAGGGAGACTATGTTCTTTCAGAGAAGTTGTCAGACACTCCTGCCAAGGAGAATGAGTACCTCTATACACTTGACGGGAAGAAACAGGCGATGAGCGTCACGCTGAATACCTTCGCAGAAGGAGTCTCCGGCAAGCTGATGAGTGGGGACATTATTTCAGTCATTGTTCCGGATTATCTTGGTACAGGGGAGACGATTATTCCATCAGAGCTAAAATATGTGGAAGTGATTGCTGTGACTGCCAAGTCCGGTAATGACGCCAACACGGATTCTTCTGCAAGAGTTTCTGAAGAAGAAAGCAAGGAACTGCCTTCTACGGTGACTGTTTTGGTGACTCCGGAGCAGAGCAAGATTCTTGCTATGATTGAGGCGGACAGCGAGATGCATTTGTCCCTTGTATATCGCGGAGATCGGGAGAATGCGAAGAAATTTGTCGAAGCACAGGATGTGGTTCTGGAAAAGATCAAGGAACTCTTGAAGGAAGCAGAGGAAGCGGAGCAGGCAGGGAAGACAGACAATGCCTCATCCGGTGAGCTGCAAGTTATCGGAGAGGAAGGCACTACGATTATCAGTGGAAGTACCAGAAAAAAGAGTGGATCACTGATTGTCCGTGGCAATAAGATTGCAAGCTCCAAGCTGCCTGCAAACGCATCCACCGGTTCGGTGGAAATCGAGAAAGCTTCGGAAATTGTGAATCAGTAAGGAGGAAGCCATGGGATTATTTGATCGTAAAAAATGGGAGAAGGAGGACTCCTCAGGATCAGGAAAATATGGTGGAGTGCTTGCGGTCTGGGGCAGTCCCGCCTGCGGGAAGACCACGGTTTCCATCAAGCTTGCAGAGTATCTTTCGAAGAAGGGAAACAACGTGCTTGTGATTTTCTCGGATATGACCACGCCTCCCATCCCTTATATCAGTGCACCGGCTGATCTGATTGGAGAGAAGTCTCTTGGCAGTATTCTGGCCGGTGCCCATGTGACCGAAGCACTTGTAAAGAATCACTGTATTTTGCTGAAGAACAACAGATATATGTCCATTATCGGTATGCTGAAGGGAGAGAACCGGTTTACCTATCCTCCTTATGAGGACAAGCAGGCGAGAGAACTGATCCAGGCTGCCAGAGAGATTGCTCCCTTTGTCATCATTGATTGCAGCAGCCACATTGCTACCAATAAGCTGGCCGCCAACGCCCTGTTGGAAGCAGATTTTGTTTTGCGGCTGGTGAACTGCGATTTAAAGTCGATCAGTTACTTTTCCAGTCAGCTTGCTCTCCTGCAGGACGAGATGTGGCATAAGGATGAACATATCAAGGTGGCTTCCAATGTAAAGCAGAATGAGGCAGCCGGCAGTATTGATCAGGTGATCGGCAAGGTGAAATACCAGATCCCCTTCTCTCAGGAAGTGGAAGCACAGTTTTTGGAGGGGGAGCTGTTGAAGGAATTGTCCTACAAGGAAAGCCGACCCTTCCGCAAGGAAATTGAGAGAATCAGCAAGGAGGTGTATGGCATTTGAATACAAATCAGGAACTGTTCTTTGGCAGCAAAACCAATGACAAAGACTTCAAGGAGGTTCTGCATGAGGTGCAGGAATACATCTCCGGCAAGTATTCTAAACTGATCGCTGACAGCGGAAATGAGGAAGTGAAGGAACAGATCAAGCGTTATATCCGACAGTACCTTTTGGATTACAAGCTGTCTGTGAAGGAGTACTCCATAGACCGACTGGTTGATACTCTGTACACAGAAATGGCGGAGTTCTCTTTTCTCACCAAGTATATTTTCGGCAGTGGAATCGAGGAGATTGACATCAATTCCTGGCGTGACATTGAGGTCCAGTACAGTGATGGGAGAAATGTGAAGCTGGACGAACACTTTGACTCCCCGGAGCATGCCATCAATGTAATCCGGAGAATGCTGCATATTTCAGGGATTGTTCTGGACAATGCATCGCCCGCTGTGTTGGGGCATCTTAGTAAGAATATCCGAATCGCTGTTCTGAAAACTCCGATTGTGGACGAGGATGTGGGCGTAGCAGCCTCCATTCGTATTGTCAATCCGCAGAGCATGAAGAAAGAGGATTTTCTGCGATCCGAAACAGCGACAGAAGAAATGCTGGACTTTCTCTCTGCCTGTCTTCGCTATGGAATCAGTATCTGTGTTGCCGGGGCGACCTCCTCGGGAAAAACGACCCTTGCCGGCTGGCTTTTAACCACAATCCCCGACAGTAAGAGAATTTACACTATCGAAAACGGATCAAGGGAGCTTGCCCTGGTGCGGGAGAAGGATGGCAAGGTAGTGAACAGTGTCATTCATACCATCACAAGGCCCAGTGAGAATCCTGCCATGGATATCAGTCAGGAGAGTCTCTTGGATATGGCGCTTCGTTTCAACCCGGAGATTATCTGCGTCGGTGAGATGAGATCCTCCGAGGCCTATGCAGCGCAGGAGGCAGCCAGAACAGGACATACCGTGATGACAACCATTCATTCCAACTCCTGTGAGGCAACCTATGGGAGAATGATGACGCTGTGTAAGAGAAAATCAGACATGAGTGATGAAGCCCTGATGAAGCTGGTGACAGAAGCGTTCCCGGTGGTGGTATTTTCCAAGCAGCTGGAGAACAAGAAACGAAAGATCATGGAGATCATGGAGTGTGAGATCACACCGGACGGAGAAAGACACTTTCACTCTCTGTATCGATATGAGATTCACGAGAATAGAAGGGAAGGAAACAAGGTGATCATTACCGGGGAGCATGTGAAAGTGAGACCGATTTCCAAAGGCCTTCGAAAGAGACTATTAGATTACGGCATGCCGGTGGATGAACTGAAGTGGTTTGGAGGTGAGGACGAATGACTATACAGGTGATTGCATTGTTTGGCTTGATCGTTGGTTTCTTTTTGCTGTTTCGCATCTCTCTTCTGGATTTTTCCGGTGGGATTTTCAACGGAATCCTGAAGAAACCCGAGAATTTACGCGATGCTATCATGGAGGAGCGGAAAACGAAAAAGAAGTCGGCGCTGAGGCGAGAGATTGATGAGGTGACTGTGATTTTGGAGAATACCAATCGTACAGAGCTGTTTCCGATGCTTTGTACGATTTCTTTGTGCCTATCCTGTGCCGGTGCAGCAGCGGCGATACTTCTGAATAATCTCTTTTTGGTGCCGGTTCTCGCCATCGCCTTGATGTTTCTTCCCTTTTGGTATATCAGGCTGACAGCCGTTCACTACAGGAAAAACCTGAATGCGGAACTGGAGACAGCACTCAGTATCGTCACAACTGCTTATCTTAGAACAGAGGATATTTTGACCAGTGTGGAGGAGAATTTGAGCAACCTGAATCCACCTGTGAAGAATGTGTTCCAGGACTTTGTCACCAGAGTGAAGCTTGTGAACCCAAATGTGGAAGACGGACTGGAGGAGTTGAAGGGAAAGATCAATCACGATGTGTTTGAAGAATGGGTGGATGCTATCAAGGCCTGCCAGTATGACAGAAGCCTGAAATCCACGTTGGTACCTATTGTAACCAAGCTTTCCGATATGCGAATCGTGAATTCAGAATTGGAGTACATGGTGAAGGACCCCAGAAAAGAGTTCCTTACCATGGTTGCACTGGTATTGTCAAATATACCATTGATGTATTTCTTGAATCAAAGCTGGTACCACACTCTGATGCATACCATGATTGGAAAAATCATGTTGGCGATTTGCGGCGTGGCGATTTTTATTTCCACAGCATTTGTCATCAAGCTGACAAAGCCCATTGAGTACAGATCGTAGGAGGAAATCAATGAAACTGATTGTATTACTTGTATTTATTTCGCTCAGTCTCGGTCTGTATTTTACCTTGGTGGGACTGCTTAAGCTTCCTACCCTGAAGACCGGCAGAGCAATGACAAAGCTTACGAAATCGGAAAAAACCATTTCCAGAGATTTTGAAGCTTGGATTCTGACGATTGCAACAAAGTTTGCAGCCATCATCCGAATGAATGAGTACAAAAGAGTTCGTTTGGAGCATACCCTGAAGGCAGCAATGATCAACCTGACGCCGGAGGAGTATGTGGCCAGAGCACTGGTAAAGGCGGGAGTGTATGCAATTCTGATGATTCCTGCCTTCTGGATTCTGCCCCTGGCAAATATCCTGTTAGTGGTGTTGATGGTAATGACCTATTTACGAGAAGTAGGAAAGGCGGACCAGATTCTGGAAGAAAAGAGGGAGAGCGTTGAGGGGGAGCTGTATCGATTTGCTTCCACCATCACACAGGAACTGAAAAACAGTCGTGATGTTTTGTCGATGCTTGAAAATTACAAGAAAAATGCCGGCCCGGAGTTCAGGCAGGAATTGGATGTGCTCTGTGCAGACATGCGGTCCAGCAGCTATGAGGCAGCGCTTACCAGATTTGAGGCGAGGCTAAACTCACCGCAGCTTTCGGATGTGGTCCGCGGACTGATCGGAGTCCTCAGGGGAGATGACGGTGCCATGTATTTTCAGATGCTGACCCATGACTTCAAGCAGGCAGAGCTCAGACGTCTGAAGGATAAGGCGGCGAAGATCCCGCCCAAAATCAGGGTGTTTTCGTTTGTCATGCTGATGTGTTATCTGGCTACCTTCTTTGTGATCATCTTCTATGAAATCATCCATAGCATGTCCACAATGTTTTAGGAGGTGCCCATGAGAAAGATTCGAAAAATACTTGGAGGAACCAGAGGGGAAGGATATATTGATGTAGTCGTCATGGTGTTTGCGCTGATGCTGGTGATTGCTCTTGCTGTCAGGGTATTTCCTGTTTTCATTACGAAAATACAGATGGACAATTTTGCGGACGAATTGATCCGGGAGGCAGAGGTAAGTGGAAGAGTTGGCGCTGAAACTACTGCCAGATATGAGAGACTTGCAGAGAAAACCGGTATTCGCCCGGCTGTAACCTGGTCAACCACAGGGAGGATACAGCTAAACAACGAGGTGACGGTGACACTGACTTTGGAGCAGGATATTGGGGGTTTCGGTGGGTTTGCTTCCTTCCCGGTGTCGCTAAAAAGCTCTGCCACCGGAAAAAGCGAGGTGTATTGGAAATGAGAAAGCTATTTCGAAGAGCAGCAGCGGTACTTCAAAGTCGTAGAGGAGAGATGTTCCCTCTGACAGTTGCTATGGTTCTCATTCTCCTGATGATGATTCTGGCAGCTGCAGAATACTTCAAAATGATGATCCTGGTCTCCGGGGTAAAGGATGCTTATGAGCAGGCTATCATCTCCGTAGTGAATGATAATTATAATGAAGTGTATCACTGTGTCAGAGAGGGTTATGGCGGAGGCTATCAACCCACAGGAGCCGGTTTCTATCAGGCAACTGATCTGGGAGATGTGGATGGAAGAATGATGACACTATTAGGTCTTCAGAATACGGGGGCAGCATATGCGAAAGTAAATGCATCCGGAACTGTGGAGTATCAGATCTCTGATCTGCAGGTGAGCATTCATAATACGCAGATCCGGGTCGGCGGAGAAAGCTTCTATGCGTTGGGAACCCTGAAAATGGAGATTCCGGTGCGGTTTGGCAACAGACTGATCGTCAATTTACCCATAAATCTCAAAGTAAAAGCGGTTTTGAGAGAAAAATTCTAACTTTTTGAATTTATGCATTGCGTAAATAAGAAAGGTGTGATAAGATACCATCAAAAGATACGCATTGCGTATATCAGAGAAGGAGGGTATCAAGATGGGCATTAAAATTGAGGTAGAAGAAACGAATAAGCAGGCGACAAGAGAGGCAGTAATCAGGCTGCGGGAGAGAACAGGTATGAACAGAAAGGAATTCTGCGAATACTTTGCAATTCCTTACAGAACGATGACGGATTGGGAACTTGGAAACAGAAGTATGCCGGAGTATCTGCTCCGTCTGATGGAGTACAAGGTCCGAATGGATCTATTGGTGGAGGAGGAGAAGAATGAGGAAAGCTAAGTATATTTTGGGCGCTGTTGTTGTATTTGCAATAGGTTGTCTCTGCGTGCCGTATCTTTATGAGAAGGCTTTGAACAGCATGCATGGTCCGGGGGAGGAACCGTTTCTGCCCTCGGAGCCGGTGCTATTGGTTGAGCAGACCGAGGTCATGGAGTCAGAGGTGGAAGAGCCGGAGGTTGAGGAAATCGAACCGGAAGTGACTGAGACTGGTGAGGTCGCGGCAGAGCCTATTGAGATTGAGATTACACCGGTGATTCGGGAGGATGTGGTACAGAGCATTCAGGAGGATCCGGAGGTTCCTGAACTTCCTACAGAGCCCCCTGCACTGAAGGAAAATGAGGACATTACCAATCCGGACAAGAAGCCGGAATATGATGAGGAGACAAAGCCGGATGAGAAACCTACTCCTCCGACGGAGAAGGTGGAGACCAAGCCAAAGGATGATGGAGATCATCCCGGGCAGGTCTATGTCATTGGTTTTGGATGGGTTGATTATTTGGGACCTAATGAAACAATATATGCCCACGATATGTACATGAATGGAAATAAGATTGGTGATATGTAATAAGGTGAAAGGCACAGACTTTGGGCTGTGCCTTCTATATTTGGAGGGAAAATGAAGAAATTGTTTCTGAGCATAGGAGTTTGTCTTCTATGCTTTTTTTTATCTTTTCCTATCACTTCACATGCGGAGGGGGACCCAAACATAGATGGAGGCGGTGGAGGAATGGGAAATGGAACCGCAGAAAACAAGTGGAGCGTAAATGATGAAGGTGTCCGAGTGACTGTGATTGATGCAATTACAGGTGAAGCAGTGAGCGGTTCAGTTGATATATCGAGTGCGAATACAGATGATATCTTGGTACATTTTGGTAAAGTATCAAAGGCATCTTATACGAGGGGAGTTCAGTTAAGCGTTGTACCAGGAAAATACAGCAAGCTGTGTCCGGAAGTCCCTTTACCTAAGATTATTCCATCAGAGTCCCAACCAGCGAGTATTCAGGCAATAAAGGAGTACTTTACAGATGAGCAGGTACTTCGATCTATAGCGGGATTTGTCGGCATGAACTTCGACACCATGATTAATGGTTCCTACAAGCTGATGATTGAACCGATTGCTTATGTCACCTTCGAGGGTACCAGAACAGCTTTCACTGCCACCGAAGCCGCCCTATACAACGGCGCCACCGGAGGTTTGGTCAGAAAGCGGTTGACCAGACTTTCCCATAAGAACCTGCCTCTGTCCTTATTCCTTGAACAGGATGATGCAGGTTACCAGGCTTGGACCGGTAGCAGAACCGAAAAAGTGAATGATGCAGAGATCATTGCTTATCTCGGGATGGGTATCGTTCGATTCATGGATGATCCTTCCATCACACCGCCTGTTTATGAGCAGCCGCCTGACTATACCTATCGAACGGATACGGATGTGATTACTTCTGTGACCATCAGTGGCGGATACTCCAATCCGTACCATGCAGCATCAGTGAGATTCCGCATCTTAGGTGTGGATTACTGGGTTTCCAATGTGTATTACCCACAGGATGGACAGCAGCTTGCGTGGGTAAAGTGGCATACACCAAGCACCCCGCAGCGGATAGAGATTGAGGTTTACACGGACCGGTCGGCCAGCAAGACAAAAATCATCTGTGACATTCAAAAGCTGGTGGAGAATCCTCCGCCAAACCCTGTAGCAGATGATGTGAACCCCGGATTTACCATTCCCGCACCGTTGAGTGGTTACAATGCAACACACTATTCCTGGACTGTGTGGAGTTGTCCCTGGCATCCGGATCTAAGGTGGCATGAGAACATGGTCTGGATCAAAGAGAATCACACAAAATCCTGCAAGAAGAAGTGCAAGATTAACCACGGTCATTGGGAGGATCAAGGCTGGTGGGTGGATTATGGTTGGTGGGAGTATAAGCTAAACTACTACTCCGCGTCGCTTTCAACAACAGTGAACCTTGAACCCGATCAGACCAGCCCCACTGATTATGGAGATACCACAAAAAGCGGTTATGGTGTATGCATTGGCATATTGAGTTCGGCATCCTCTTCACAAGGAGCCGGTGCGGTGACGCAGCCGCAGACTTTCATCACCTATTTCCCGGAGTTCCATTATGGCAGCTATTGGAGATTTCTGGAATACCTGGGAGGGTACTATACCTTCAAGGTGAATCCGTACTCTACCTATAACCACCGTGTGCACTTTACACCCATCTGGTTCCCGGACGGACAATACACGCCATACACACTGGTGATGGATGCCTGAACTCCGGTTGGAATGATGGGACAGGGAGTTTCAGACAGCGTAACAATCAGTGGGAATCTGTGGAGTGATTGGCATATCGCTCCGGATAATCCCGACTAAGAAGGAGAGGATACAGAAAATGAAAAAGAAAAAAGTGATGCTTACAGTATTGATGATGCTCTTACTGTGCGCGACATTCGGGATGACCGTATGTGCCCAGGGCAATGTGGCGGGAGCAATCGAGGGAACCTGGAAGGATGCTTCCGCGCAGATCAAGGAAGTAACTAACAAGGTAGTCTTCCCTTGTATTGATATGATCCTTGCCATTTTCTTCTTTGGAAAGCTTGGCATGGCATACTTTGACTATCGGAAGCATGGGCAGTTTGAGTGGAGCGGCCCGGCAATTCTGTTTGCTTGCCTGATTCTGACACTGACTGCCCCGAACTACATCTGGACCATTCTTGGTATTTAGAAGATGAGGTGATGGGAAATGTTCATGTTTGATTTTGTGACCGGTTCTGTTTTGGACGAAATAATGGATTGGATGTTTACCTACCAGATGGTTGCGATTAACTACACGATTCTTTTGATGAACGGCATGGGGGTAGAGTTATTTGCCCTGGATTACGTGAAAGCTCTGCAGAATCTGTTTGGAAAGTTTGGCTTTGCGCTCTATGTTGTGGGAATTGTGATCGCTGTCTTCGAGTGTGCGTTGGAGTATCAGGGAGGACGGGGCAGTATCAGGGACACGGCCTTAAACATTCTCAAGGGCTTTCTGGCTGCAAAGCTCTTTCATACTTTGCCTGTGGTCATGTACCTGACCGCTATCAAGTGGCAGGCAATGATGGGCATTTCGTTTTCCGGTGCAGGCGACAAAGGCAGTATTGGTCAGTTTGCAGTGGGAGTCTTACAGAACATGACTTCCGATTCCAAGGGAAATGTTCTGTTCTATATGGTAGTCAGCCTGTTAATCGCCTACGCAATCATCAAAACCTTTTTCTCCAATATCAAGAGGGGAGGTATTCTGCTGATTCAGATTGCAGTGGGCAGCTTGTATATGATCTCCATCCCCAGAGGCTACCTGGACGGATTCAAACAGTGGACGAAACAGGTGATTGGGCTTTGTCTGACTGCGTTTCTGCAGACAACGCTTCTATCTGTGGGCTTGATCATTGCGCGAGAGCATATGCTGCTGGGTGTGGGAGTGATGCTGGCTGCAGGTGAAGTACCCAAGATCTGTGGGGCATATGGACTGGATACCAGCACGAAGGCAAATGTGATGAGTAGTGTGTTTGCAGCAAATGCAGCACTGAATCTTGGCAGAACCATCACAAAAATCGCAGTATAGGAGGGCGAAAACAATGTATCTATATCCCGAGAACTTGAAATCCCGCGCCAGACTGTGGTGCTGGAATCTGAAGGATCTCTGTGCGATGGGAGTGTTGCTGCTTGTTGGAATGGTTTTGTTTTCCGCGTCCGGCAGTACGTTTCTTTTAGTTGGCGGTCTGGTCTACGGGTTTCTGACGATTCAAATGGACGAGATCACTATCAGGGACTTTATTGTTTATGCGACCAGATATTTCCTGCTGGAGCAGCAACACTTTGAATGGAGGATGCACAGTGAAAAAGACGAAAGGGTTATCGACAGCTGAACTGATTGGGTTGGATTCCATAGAGGAGACCTATTTTCAGACGACAGACGGCGAGAAGACAGTATTTTTTCTCTTAAAGCCCAGCAACCTGTCGGTGCTCTCGAATGAGAGTCTGAATGCAAAAATCTATGGATTGATGACGGTGCTTAAGGGTGTGACTGAGATCGGAATGATGTGCCTGAATTCCAGAGAGAATTTCGAGGATAACAAACGATTTTTGAAAAAGCGGCTGGAGGAGGAGAAAAATCCTGTTGTTCGAAAGCTTTTGGAAGCGGACCTACATCACCTGGATCGAATGCAGGTACAGATGGCCACTGCGAGAGAATTCCTGTTGGTGATTCGGCCCAAAGAGAAAAATGAAAAAGAAATGTTCCTGTTTCTGAATCGAGTGCAGAAGATTCTGGAAGAGCAGGGCTTCCATGTAAAACAGGCATCGAAGGGAGACATCAAGAGAATTCTGGCGGTGTATTTTGAACAGAATGTCACCACAGAAGCATTTGAAGATACCGATGGTGAAAGGTGGGTGATTTTTGGTGAATAGGTATCTTGGTGAAAAAGAAGACTTTGTAAGCGAGGAAGAAGTCGGTCGTATGAAAAGAAAAGAGGGTGTGTCCGGTGTTCAGGTGAAATCTTTCCTCGACATGATTGCCCCCGGAGTGATCCGATTTTATGCGGATTATTATGTCTGCGGCAATTCATTCCGAAGCGTGTGGGCCCTGCGGGAGTACCCCACTGCCACTGACGAGCAGGCGATCTTAAAACACCTTGGGGATATGGATAGTGTGACGCTGAGGATAGAGACCAGGCAGGTGACAGCCGCAGAGGAGAAAAAGATTATTGCCAATGCCACCAACAAGAACAGGATGCTGCAGAACAACACGACGAACTTGCAGGAGGCCGTCAGCGGCGCAAATAACTTACAGGATGTCACAGCAATGTTGGTTTCCATGCATAGAAATCGCGAACCGCTGTTTCATACGGCAGTATATCTTGAGTTGTCTGCCCCTGATCCGGACGCACTGAAGCTCTTGCAGACGCAGGTTTTGACAGAGCTGAACCGTTCCAAGCTGAATGTAGATAGACTGCTGCTTCGACAAAAGCAGGGATTTCTTTCAGTAAATCCGGTGGGGAAGAACCGATTTGGTGAGCAGTATGAGAGAGTGCTGCCGGCCAGCAGTGTGGCGAATCTCTTTCCCTTTAACTACTCGGGAAAGACAGACCGAAATGGATTCTATATCGGCAAGGACAAGTATGGCAGCAACATTTTGGTGGACTTTAACCAGAGAACAGAGGACAAAACCAATGCGAACATCCTGATTCTTGGTAACTCCGGGCAGGGTAAATCCTATCTTCTGAAGCTGATCCTGACCATTATGAGGGAGGCAGGCATGCGGGTGATTTGTCTGGATCCGGAGCACGAGTACACGAAACTTACGCATAATTTGGGTGGGTGTTTCGTAGATTTGATGAGTGGAGAATTTGTCATAAATGTGCTGGAGCCAAAGCTCTGGGATGAAGGAGAAAGCGGAGGGGATGAGGATTCACCGGCGGCCTTTCGCGGCAAATCAGTTCTCAGCAAGCATCTTTCCTTCCTGAGAGATTTTTTTCGGTGTTACCGCAGCTTCACAGACAATCAGTTAGACACCATTGTACTTTTGCTGAGCCGCTTCTATGCATCCCGCGGAATTTCCGATGAGACAGATTTTGGGAAGATGAAGCATACAGACTTTCCTACACTGTCGGAGTTTTTTGATTATACAGAGGCAGAATTTTTAAAGTTTGCTCCGGAAACCAGGAGTCTGTATCGTGTTGAGAATCTGCAGGAAATTTGTCTGGAGCTGTATTCCATGTGCAAGGGAGCTGAGTCCAAGTTCTTTAATGGACATACCAATCTCACCGATGAAGAGTTCATCACCTTTGGCGTGAAGGGTCTGCTGCAGGCGAATCGAAATATGAAGGATGCCATGCTCTTCAATGTACTTTCCTATATGTCCAACGAGCTTCTGACAAAAGGAAAAGCGGTTGCAAGTATCGACGAGTTCTACTTATTTCTGACAAATCTCACTGCAGTGGAGTATATCCGAAACTTCTCAAAGCGCGTGAGAAAGAAGGACAGCTCGGTGATTCTGGCCAGTCAGAACCTTGAGGATTTTAGCATTGAGGGAGTGAGGGAGTACACTAAGCCCCTGTTTGCCATACCTACACATACTTTCCTGTTTCATGCGGGAACGGTAGATGCCGGATTCTATCGGGACACTTTACAGCTGGAGGACAGCGAATATCGGTTGATTCAATATCCACAGAGAGGAGTCTGCCTGTATAAGTGTGGCAACGAACGGTACAACCTGGAGGTACATGCGCCTGAATATAAGGAGGCACTCTTTGGTACTGCAGGAGGTCGATGATGTGGGAAGTGGTTCTTGTAAAGTTCGCGGTGCTCTTTGGTACCGACAAAAATGTCTGGAAGATGACGGGAGCATTACTCGTGCTCCTCCTGAGTCCGTTTCTTTTATGTATCCTTGTGCTCCTTTCTATTGGGAATGCCCGAATACATTTTGAGCCGTCCAAGGCCCCGGCCGGCGATTCAAACTATGTGAGTCCCATCGTCACTGCGGCAAGGAGCCGCATTGGGGATCCCTACTCCCAGGAGTTTCGAGGAACAGCTGATTATGTGGATTGCAGTTACTTAACGATGTGGGCTTATGAGCAGGTAGGGATTTCCATTCCGGATACTGCAGCCGGGCAGGGGCAGTTCATAGAGGAAAACCATTGGCAAGTACCGGCAGAGGAAATGCAGTCCGGAGACCTGATTTTCTATAGCTATGAAGCCAATGGAAGGTACAAGGATATCACACATGTGGTGATTTATGCCGGAAACGGAATGGTCGTCCATGCCTCGGACTCCCGGGGATGTGTCGTGGAATGCGAGCTGTTTGATGAAGACAGGATCGTCCTGATAGGCAGACCCATCAAAACAAGATAGGAAATTAGTGGTTGGAACAGAGTTTAGTGCTGTTCCTTTTTTATGTCATTCACCGCCTGGGAGGTGATGCATACAGGGCGGAGCGTGACAGTGGAACCGGAAAATGATTATGGAGGAAACAAAAATGATGAGCAAAAATGAGTTTATCAAGGTTTTGGCAGAAGCTGTAAAGGCAAGATTGGAGCAGTTGGGAACCCATGTGGAGATTGAGAGCAGGGAGGTTCTCAAGAACAATGGAAATGTACAGAACGGTCTGGGCATCTCTGATGGAAGCAATATCCAGAGTGTGTTCTATATTGATGCGATGTATGAAAGATTCGTTGCAGGCGAATGTGACCTGGATCAGATGGCCGCCTCGGTGTCTGAGAATTACTTAAGCAACAAGCCCACCGATGACTTTAACCTTGGCAGGATCATGGATTACGAGCAGGCAAAGGATCATGTCGTTGTGAGTGTCCGCAATGCAGAGAGGAACGAGGAGTTGCTGAAAGGTGTTCCCCACGACAGGGTAGGTGATCTTGCGGTGATGTACAGGGTAGAGGTTACGGATTGCCCCGGCGGCGGAACCGGTAGCGTGCTGATCAATGATGGGCTGATGAGAAGCTACGGAATTGATCAGGATACTCTGCGTGAGCAGGCCTGGAAGAATACCAGAGAACAGCAGCCGTATAGCCTGCTTCCGATGATCGAAGCTTTGAAAATGATGCTTCCGGGGGTGGAGGAAGACTTCCCTGTTGACCTTTGCCCGGAACTGGATGGGCGTATGTATATTCTCACAAATTCGCAAAAAGTAGGCGGAGCGTCCTATTTGTGCGACAAGCAGACGCTTGCCGAAGTGGCGAAGGAACTTGATGATAACCTGATCATCTTGCCTTCTTCCATTCATGAGTGCATCGTTCTTCCCGAAAGTAAGGGAGGGGATCTTGCAATGTTCAAGGCAATGGTTGAGGAAGTGAATGCAACTCAGGTGACACAGGAGGAGTTTCTTTCCGACAACGTGTACTGCTTTGATGCGCAGACAGAGGAGCTGTCTGTCTACGATGGACAGAGTGAGGCAATGAATCAGGTGTGCCTGCAGTAAGTTCTGCAGGGAGTATTTGGCAACCCCTGCAGGCGAGAATTGCGCTGCAGGGGAGCAGAAAGGAATAGGATATGGGAAAAGGAAAAGAAAAGATTTCTAAGGAAACAATGGTAGTCATCCGCTATGATGCCAGCAAACTGAAGGCAATCAGACAGTATATGGGACGCAAGAATCTGGAACTGGAGGACGAGATCATGGAGCATTTCAATCAGTTGTATCTGCGTTACGTGCCCCAGGCTGTGAGAGACTTCATCAGTTTTCAGGATGAGGAAGAGGATGAGACCTTGAGCCAACCCTAGGAGCTTGTCGCTTGTATTTCCGGTGAAGAGGAGACCTGAACAGGAAAAGTGGGCGGCTGATTTTTTTGCAGGATAAAGGGGTGGAACCATTTTGGTTCCATCCTCCCCTGAGAACACTTGTCGGCAGTGCCGACAAGGAGGAACCATTTGGTACCATTTATGGAGGCAATATGGGAACAAAGAAACAGAAAACAGGATTCTGGATAGATGGAGAAGTCATACAGCACATGGATGCGCTTTTTGAAGAGGCACATGTGGATTCCAGAAGTGAATTTGCGCAGAAAGCAATCGAGTTCTACATCAGTTTTCTTCAAACAAAGCGTGTTGAGAAGTATCTTCTTCCAACATTCAGCGCTGCTATCTCCGGAGTAATCGGCGGAACGGAGGAACGTATTGCACGGCTGCTATACACGCTGTCCTTAGAGGTTGCGATGCTGGATCGGATTGTCGCTTTCGAGAAGGAGATCCCTGAATCGGTACTGCTTAAAATCAAGGAAGTGTCGGAACAGGATATTCGCGAGAATACAGGGTATTGGAAAAGACCGGAATAGCCAGGGTTCTAACCGGCTAGGAGTGGAGGTGACACATGGCGAAGCTGATCTATCGAAGCAATTATTTCAAGAATACTCCGGCAAAACACAAGGCCAATTTTATCAAGTACCTTGGAACCAGAGAAGGTGTGGAACTGAATCAGGAGATGATGCCTCGGTTTTTCTTTGAGGATATGGATATGCATGGAAGAAGAGAAAACTACATGGAATATCTGGCGAAACGACCGGGCGTAGAGGAGTTAGAGAATCAGGCGCATGGTCTGTTTTCCTCCACAGATACTCCGATCAATCTGGAGCAGGTGATGGATGAGGTTGCCAACCACCCGGGGATTGTGTGGATCAATGTGGTGAGTCTGAAACGAGAGGATGCGCAAAGACTGGGGTACGACAACCTCCATGCCTGGAAAAATCTACTGCGCAGACACGTCGCTGATATGGCGGATAACTATAATATCGATCCGGCGGACCTTGCGTGGTACGCGGCTTTTCACAATGAGGGCCATCACCCTCATGTGCACCTCGTAATTTATTCGAGAGGCAAGGAAGGATACCTGAAGAAGAATGGGATTCAGAAAATGAAATCCGCACTGACAAGGGATGTGTATCGCAGTGAACTTACCATGCTTTATGCAGAGAAGACACAGAGCCGAGCAACTGTAAAGGAACAGGCAGAGGAGAGATTACGGGCGTCCGTTTCAAAGCTTTCGTATCCATCAGAGACAAATCCCACCATAGATGCAATGATGCAGGAGTTAAGGGAACGCTTGCTGCATATCAAGGGAAAGAAGGTCTATGGGTATCTTCACCCGAATCTTAAACGTATGGTAGATGCCATCGTGGATGAGTTGGCAAAGGATCCCTTAGTGAAGGACTGTTATGAGAACTGGTTGCGACTGCAGGCAGCGATCTACGGTTACTACTCAGACAAACCAGCAAAGATGATTCCTCTGTCTCAGAATCCTGAGTTCAAGAGTATCAAGAATATGATTCTTCGGGAAGCGATGAGAAGTGATTCTTTTGTGTTTTCAGGTAAGGGACTGCCGAAAGCAGAATATGATGCGGAAAAAGCTTCAAAGGACGAAGCAGCCGGCAACAAAGCAGCAGTACTTAGTCCTTCCATAAGGTTGTTAAAATGTCTGGAGGATCTCTTCAATGGAAAGATTCCGCAACCTAAGCAAAATCTCGGTCGTGGCTCAGATCATAAGCTGACTGCCCGGGAGAGACGAAAGAAGGTTGCGTTAGGACGGAGGCAGGATGATGAAGAATCTTCATCGATGACCATATCATAGTATTTTTTCGGAAAGGTGTACCCGTTGAACAAAGAATATGAAAATTTCCAAAACTATTGAAAATTATTAGTTTTGGAAAAATAAGTTGACTAGTGAACTTAGAGGAATTATAATGAGAATGAAATTTCCAAAAGTGTTAAGAAATCAAGGTTATGGAAGGAATGTGCTGTATGATAGGAAGAAGGGAAGAAAAAGACTATTTGCTTTCATTAATGAATGAAGAAGAACCGCAGTTTGTTGCAGTATTTGGGCGAAGAAGAATCGGAAAAACTTACTTGGTCAGAGAATCTTTTGAACACAAGTTTACATTTCAACATACAGGAATTAGTAATAACCAGATTGAACCAGGTACAAGGAAGATGGCGCAACTGAATAAGTTTGCGGAATCATTAAGAGAAGCCGGGTATAAGGGAAATGACAAATTTGAATCATGGAGCGATGCATTTAATGCATTAAAGGAAGTCATTAAAGAATCTAATCAGAAAAAGAAAGTCATTTTCATTGATGAATTGTCATGGATGGATACGAAGGATAGTGGGCTAATATCCGCTCTTGAAAGTTTTTGGAATGGATGGGTTACTGCCAGAGCTGAGAAAGATGTCATTCTGATTGTCTGCGCATCTGCAACATATTGGATGATAAAGAATATAGTAAATGCTAAGGGAGGTCTGCATAATAGGCTTACCGGTCAGATATACTTAAAACCGTTTACATTACATGAATGCGAAGAGTATATGGTAAGCAGAAAAATCAAACTTAACAGACATCAGATTCTGCAGTGTTACATGATTATGGGAGGAATACCATATTATTGGAGCCTGCTGAAAAA
>JBJENO010000031.1:0-19974 GCA_051880235.1 Acetatifactor sp.
AGCATTTTGCAGTCGATGGCTTTGCAAGCATCGGCGATGTTCTGAGTTCCACCTGCATTGACGGCACGAACCTTCGCCACCTTATCATCGTCCTCGGCCATGTCCACTGCCGTCCACGCCGCACAGTGGATGACCGCATCTGGCTTAATCTCAGAGATGACCTTTTGCACAGCTTCCTTATCGGTAATATCCAGTTCGACATAGGGCATAGTAGTCACCGCAGAGCCATCCGCTACACCCGCGTAGGTAGGAGCAATATCGGAGCCAACGCCCTCATACCCTCTTTTATGTAATTCATTCATCACGTCATGGCCAAGCTGACCGTTGACGCCGGTTACAAAAAACTTCATCCTTCCCACAACCTCAACCCTTTAGATTTCCGCTTTTGCTTTATACATTGCCTCATAGTACTTCTGGTAATTACCGCTGGTAACATTGTCCATCCAGTCCTCATGCTCCAGATACCAGTCAATGGTTAGGACAATGCCCTTTTCAAAAGGAGTCTCTGGATACCAGCCAAGATCATTCTTGATCTTAGTCGGATCGATGCCATAGCGGCGGTCGTGACCCAGACGATCCTCCACATGCTTGATGAGTTCCTCAGAAATACCATCATCCTTCAGTCGATCATGAAGCTGCTCAATGATCGTCTTGACGATGAAAATGTTGGGACGCTCGTTGTGTCCGCCCACGTTGTAGACCTCGCCGATCTTACCGCCATTTGCCACCATGTCGATGGCTTTGCAGTGATCCTCCACATACAACCAGTCACGGATCTGCATACCGTCACCGTACACAGGGAGTTGCTTATGGTGCTTGACGTTGTTAATCATCAGTGGAATCAGCTTCTCCGGGAACTGGTAAGGGCCATAGTTGTTGGAGCAACGGGTGATGTTGATGGGCATACCATAGGTATCATGGAATGCCTGGACAAAGTGGTCGGAACTTGCCTTGGAAGAGGAATAAGGGCTGTGAGGATTGATAGGTGTGGTCTCCATGAAGTATCCCTCTGCGCCCAGAGCACCATAAACCTCATCGGTAGAAACCTGCAGGTATTTTTTGCCCTCTTTCCACGTCTTGGTAGCAGCATCGTACCAGGCTTCTTTTGCTCTCTGGAGCAAGTTCACAGTACCCATCACATTAGTCTGGACAAAGATTTCAGGGTTGGCAATAGAGCGATCCACATGGGACTCTGCAGCAAAATTGATGACATAGTCAAAGTCATACTTCTCGAACAGAGAAGCAACCAACTCCCTGTCACAGATATCTCCTTGTACGAACACATGGCGAGGGTCTCCCTCTACGCCCTTGAGGTTTTCAAGATTCCCTGCGTAGGTCAGCTTGTCCAGATTGACCAAAAGGATGTCATCGTATTTCTTCAGCATATAGTAAACAAAGTTGGAACCGATAAAGCCGGCACAACCGGTAATCAAATATTTCTTCATAATTCACTCTTCTCCTATATATTCGTATGTGTATGGATCAATGAAGTACATCCAGATACTTGCCATCCAGCACATCCTTCAAATACTGGCCGTACTGGTTCTTCTTTAGGACTTCATATACTTCCAAAACATCTTCTCGGCTGATCCAGCCGTTCAGATAGGCGATCTCCTCTAAGCATGCAATCTTTCGATGCTGATGCTGCTCCACGGTCTTAACAAAATTGGTAGCCTCCACCAGACTCTCATGGGTTCCGGTGTCCAGCCAGGTAAATCCCTGTCCTAAGAGTTCAACATTCAGGGTTCCATCCTCCAGATAGATGCGGTTCAAGTCGGTAATTTCCAACTCTCCACGGGCAGAAGGTTTCAGATTCTTGGCATACTCGACAACACGATTATCATAGAAATACAGTCCGGTGACGCAGTAATTGCTCTTTGGATACGCAGGCTTTTCCTCAATGGAGACGGCTTTGCCGTCCTTATCGAACTCCACAATACCGAAGCGCTCCGGATCATCGACGTAGTAGCCAAATACCGTGGCGCCCTTTCCAGACGCTGCATTCTCCACTGCGGCTTGCAAACGCTTCTTCAGACCGTGACCAGCGAAGATATTATCACCCAATACCATAGCTACCGTATCGTCACCAATGAAATCTGCACCGATGATGAAAGCCTGAGCCAGTCCATCTGGTGAGGGCTGTATCGCATAGGTGAGATTCACACCGAACTGATGGCCGTCTCCTAGCAAGTCCTGAAAACGAGGGGTATCCTGGGGTGTGGAAATGATCAGAATCTCGCGGATGCCTGCGTTCATCAAAACCGACATAGGATAGTAGATCATCGGTTTGTCATAGATGGGAAGCAACTGCTTCGATGTCACCTTTGTCAGTGGATACAGGCGAGTCCCCGACCCACCGGCTAAAATAATTCCTTTCATTTCGTACTCTCCTCACATAACACAATAAATTCCGCAACGCCCTCTTTTTCTTTACACCTAGCATTGCGGCCTTACTCTCTTCTCCTTCGTTACATACTCCCATCCTTCCCCAGTACTACCTTCACGGTCTGGAGCAGGATCTTGATATCCAACCCGAAATTCCAATTGTTGATATAGTATGTATCCAACTTCACTACATCCTCGAAGTCCTTCACGCTGCTTCTTCCGCTTACCTGCCACATCCCGGTGATTCCCGGCTTGATGGCAAGTCTGGCTCTGTGGTGCAGCTGATACTTGTCCCACTCGTCAACTGTGGGAGGTCTGGTCCCTACGAGACTCATATCACCTTTTAGTACATTCCAGAACTGTGGGAATTCGTCAATGCTCCAGTCTCGGATGCGGTTGCCCAGTCCCTTCTTGTAGGTTCCGTCGGGGAGAAGCTTGCTGCCGATGATTCTGGGGTCGTTCTCCATCTTGAACATGAGGTCGCTGCCCAGATTATTCTGGCTCATCAGCGCTTTCTTGCGCTCTTCTGCGTCCATGTACATGGAGCGGAACTTGTATACCTTGAATTTACGGCCGTTGCGTCCCACTCTGGTCTGGGAGAAGAACGCCGGTCCGGGGTCCTTACACTTAATCATGGGGACCAGAACGATACTGATCAGTAGTGTGCCAAAACAGCCCACGATGCCCCCTGCGATATCCATCGCACGCTTGAGCACCAGCTGAAAGGTGGTGGCGTAGTTGATACTGGTGGTGAGGACGGTATAGCCACCCATCGATTCAACGAATTGTTTCCTGCCAATGGTCTCTTCGTCCTTGGCAAGCTTTCTATGTACGACCACTCCCATCAGGGTGAATTTGTCTGTGAGGGAGTGGATTTCATCCTTCGGTAGGGAACTGTCGATCATCACCTCATCCACCCACTCGTGGCAGACGAAGTCTAACAGTTCAGTTCTCGGAATCAGAGGGATCCTTTCGTGGTCCTTCTGATCGGTGTCGGCGTCTGCTAAGCAGATGCCCTTCAGTCGAAAGCCCAGGTAATTATTCCGGGTAATATTGTCAGCAATCACGCCGATGCGGTCGGATGTAGTGACGATCACCATGGCGCGTTTATGTACGGTATTGCTCAGGCGGAAGACGATCTTCTTCCAGAAGGTACGCGACAGGAAAGAGATGACCAGGTAGAATGCTCCTGTGACCAAGAGGACAAATCTGGATGCCTCTCCTGCATTTTTGAAGGCAGCCAGATAGAATACGATCCACACGACGGTGAATACCACCTGTTCCAAGGTGGCGCGAAGCTCCTGGTACATGCCTCTGCGGAGAACGTCTCTGTAGGTATTGATGCTGAAGGCTACCGCAAAAGCGATCAACGATCCTACGATGCCGATCTCCCGATAGAGGGGAAGGGAATAGGGATTGCGGATGCCGTTTCGAATCCAGTATGCCGCCAGAAAAGCAAGCTGGAAGCTCAGCAGATCCAATATGAAGAAATCGATATGCTTTGTCCAGCCCTGGGGGTACTTTCGATACATGTATCTATCATCCTTTCAAGTGCCTCAATCAAAAATATGCCACATGCCTAGAATCAGGAAAATTATCTTTGATTAATCATGCATGATTAATACCGTGTCGTGCACGGTAAATAGTTGGGGTTTGCCGGTCCGGTGTCGCCACCGGGCCGGACTTTTTCATTCATGTCTAAAGGATTAGTCGTTCTTTGCCTTCTTAGCGCAAGCTGCAGCGCCGAAGCCGGATACTGCTGCCATAGCCATAACCAGAGCGATTACTTCGCCGGTCTTGGGAGAAGCACTGGAAAGAACTACCACAGCGAAAGGTGAGCAGCTGCTGACAGTGAACTTACACTGGTTGTCAGCAGTAACCTCTGCATCCAGAATCTCGAAGTTACCAGCAGAGATCTGATGGATCACAGCGATCTTCTGTCCCTTCCAGATATTGGAGCAGGTAAGATTGATCTCACCGCTCTTGCCGCTCATCTCGAAGAGGGAAGCGATGAATACATCCTTTCCGTATTTCTCACGAGCGAACTGGATCAGGCTCTTTGCATTTTCACTGGAGATCTGGCTAACGGAACCTCCGTTCACCTTGGTATCCTGTGCAAAGAATGACAGGGTGTCGGTACCGAAGCTCTGACCGAAGGAGTTGTCGGTAGAGATTACCAGAATCTCCTCAGCCTTAGCAGATGCGGTAGAGGATCCTGCAGCGGATACGCTGAGGCTCATTCCCAGTACCATTACGGCAGCACATACAAATGCCAAAATTCTTTTTTTCATAATTGGTTTCCTCCTTTCCTTGCGTAGTACATGTGGCATATATATCAATCCGGATAGACCGGAGTGATACCTTTGGGTGTCGAACCTACAGTTCAACTTCATGATAGAACAATTCAAACATCAGTCGCTTTAAAGCGTCCTTGTCGGGGTAGAATTCCTCGAACTTCTCTCCCATCTTCGTCTCACCCTCCAGGCTGTAGATGGTGTCGATGTTCAGCTCGTAGCCGCTGAACTCGGTTGCCAGCCAGGCGATCTCGTCGACTGTCAGGTTGGTGACGATGTAGGGTTTGAACTGTTTGTAGAGCTTCACCGGCAGAGTCAGGTCCTGTTTCATCTTGGCGAAGGTGGTCTTGCCCATGGCGGATAAGTATTGCTTCTGTCTGGCCAGTCGTCTTCTGGCACTCTCAAAGCTTGTCGTGTCTCTCCAGTGGATGTAGTCGTAGGTATCTTCGCCCTTCAGGGTGATCTCTGCACCTTCCGTCCACTTCTTGTTGATCTTGGTCAGGTCCTCCAGACAGGTGAGCTTTACACCGCCCAAAACGTTGGAGAGCTCTGCCACGCCGCCCATATTGAAGGAGATATACCCATGGATGGGCAGTCCGTAGAACAGCTTGGAGACTGCGTCTACGGTGAGCTCACAGCTTTGCTCCATGCCATCGCCGAAGCCGTGCTGGACGGCGATCTCAGCGGTTGTGACAATATCTTCCCCATTTTCTCCGACGCCTACCATCACCACGTCCACCATGGTATCACGGTTGACGCCGATGATATTGATCTGTTTGGTATCGGGGTTGGCACAGACTAAGAAGATTGCGTCTGCCTGGCCGCCGTCGGTTTTGTTTTTGGCCTTCTCTACCTTGCCCATCTTGTCGATGCCAAGTGCCAGGAAGGTCAGCATATCGTCATTGTACTCGTAGATCTTGCCGTCGTAGCTGACCCACTCTTCCTTCCAGACGGTGTCAGGAAGAACTTCCTGCTGTTCCGCGGAAGGGGTGTCGCTGTCTACGATGACGGGTGCCTGTGTGGCAGGTTTCTGCAGCAGGCTGTTGTGACCAATATTTAAGAATACCTTGACGCCGAAGTATCCAGCGATGATCAGGATGCCGATGACTAAGAATACGGCCAGGAGGGTGTTGCCGATGCTTCGGTGGCGCCTCCCGACGTCGGTGCCGGTAAATCTCACATGTTTCATTACTGTTCTCCTTCTGCCACCAGTACGCCCTGTACCAGATAGCGGCTGGTGGGCTTGTTGCTGATGCAGGTGGACAGGGTGATTACCTGGCTGTCTGCAGTCAGATCCACACCCTCGCGGAAGTTACTATTGATGCCGTCATTTTCAAAAATACTGTCAAAGTATTTCTGAATGCCGGTATCTGTATAGAGCTGGAAGCTCATCAGCAGGTGAGCATCACTGTACTCATATGCTGCGAAAATGTCGTAGATCAGGATCCGTCCATCCTCGGTATAGATGTGGATGTAGCGGTTCTCGTCGAAGAAGTCGGCCGCCTTGTATCGGTGCAGTGCGGCGAACATGGTGCCGTTCTTCATGTTGTGTCCGTAGAGGACGGTGTTGGGATCGGTCCAGTCCTTGCTGTTCATACGCTGGGTATAGATACAGCCGGGGTATCCTTTGGTGTGGTTTACGTTGTGATCCAGGTAGTAGTCCATCTCCTCAGGATGCTGGAGTACGGGGTAGTCGATGACGGTACCGGGTACCACGATCCAGGCGTAGATGTGTTCATTCTCCTCGCTCTGCAGTGCGGCGAAGTCGATGGTTCTGCCGTCCACGCCATATTCGGACAGGTCTCCTGTGTAGAGGGGTTTTCCCTCCTCTGAGGGATCTGTGGACTCTGCGGATTCCTCTGAGCCGGTCTCTGAAGAGACAGGTTCGGTCTCTGCGGAGGTGCTTGCCTCGGCAGAGGCGGTGCTGTCTGTCTCGGAGGAGGCAATGCTCTCTGCCTCGGAGACAAAGCTTGCATAGATGTCCTCCAGCTCCTTCTGAGCCTGTTTCAGTCCTACATAATAGCTGATCAGCCAGATCACACAGACCAGAAAGATCAGTCCGAAGATCACTGCCAACACTTTGTATACAGTTTTGTTACTTTTTTGATGCTTCATTTTTTACCACTTTCAGCGACTTTTACTTGTAGTCCTCGCCGTAATACTTACCATAATATCTGCCATAGTACTTGCCATAATACTTACCGCCGGAGAATTCCACCTTGTTCAGCACAGTTCCTAAGATGGGACAGTCGGCAACCTTCAGCTGCTCCAAAGCCTTTTTTGCAAAATGGTAGCTGATGGATCCGCTCTCCACGACGAAAACCACGCCGTCGCAGTGCTTGGCAACCACTACGGTATCCACCACATTGCCCACAGGAGGGGTGTCGATGATGATCATATCGTACATGCCGCGAGCCTGCTCGATGAGATTGGCAAAGCGTTTGTTGCCCAACAGTTCGCTGGGGTTAGGGGGTACCGGGCCGGAGAAGACCATATCCATGTTCTTCACGTCGGTGATGCAGAGCACTTCCTCGAAGGAAGCCTTGCCTACCAGGTAGTTGGACAGGCCTAAGCGAACCTTGCCCTTCTTGTGGCGCTGTCTCATCACGGACTTGCGAAGGTCTCCATCGACGAGGAGTACCTTTTTGCCCATCTGGGCATAGGATTTGGAAAGTTCAAAGGCGATGCTGCTCTTGCCCTCGTTGGGGGTACAGCTGGTGAGACAGATCACCTTGATGTTATCACTGGAAAATTCGATGTTGGTACGGAGTGTCTTAAATGCTTCTTTGGTTCGAAAATCCAGCTCTGTGTTTTTCAATTCGATGGACTGCATTTAAGCTTCCTCCTTTCCGGTAGTATGGTTCTTGCCCGCGGGAACCGCAATGTCATCCACGTCCTCTAAGTCGTCGGTGGTCGTCTGGAAATCAGACTCGTAGCGGCTGGCGGTATAATCGCTCTTGCGTCTCTTTTTCTTCTTTGCCTTGTGGTGCTTCTCTTCTTCCTCGTTGATGATGGGGATCAAGGCCAATGTGCTTAATCCTAAGTACTTCTCCACGTCCTCTGCGGTCTTGATGGAGTCGTCCAGGAGGTATTTTACCACAAAGAGCATCGCGCAGAGGATAAAGCCTACTGCTGCTCCCAAAAGGGTATTCTTCTTCATATTCGGAGAAACGGGAGACGTCGGCAGGTTTGCCACGTCCACCACATTGACTGCCTCTACGTCCATTACCTGGCGGATACGCTCTGCGCCCTGGTTTCTGACCTCGTCAGCCAGTTCTCTGGCAAGCTCCGGATCGGGATCCTTGACGCTGATCTCGATGATACGGGTATCAGTCAGGATGGAAACGGAAACCTTGTTGGAAAGGGCATTGTAGGTGCCGTTTAAGTTCAGGCTCTCCAGCACGCTCTCCAATGCAGTTCGGGACTTGATCAGCTTGGCATAGTCCTTGGTCAGCTGGGTGCTGACGGACAGGTCGCTGGTGGTAAGATTGCCCTTATCATTCTTGTTCAGGATGTAGATGCTGGTAGTAGACTGATACTGAGGCGTCACCGCGAAGAGGGTGTAGGCCAGGGTCAGACCGGCACCTACCACCGTGCAGATCAGCAGGATCCACCATTTCTGCAGCAGGTAGATGATAAGGTCTTTCAAATCTATTTCGATCATGTCGTCTTGTACATTGGGATTCATGGGTATCTTCCTTTCTGGATATTTACTCGTAGAGGGCGGCTGCGGTCAGCAGATGCTCACAGTAGTCTTCATTGTATTTCTTGCGTAAGTATTTGGCACATTCCTTCATGCGGGGTGCCCGGTGCCTGGAGCTGTGGGCGTCGGAGCCGATCAGGTCTACCAGTCCGTTCTGAAGGAGGTATTTCACCGATTGCTTCACCTTAAAGCCGATGTTGCCGATGACGGAGCCTGAATTCACCTGGATCAGAGCACCCATGGCTCTAAGCTCCTTCACTGCCTCTGCCTTCCTCTCCATCAGTGCGGGGTATCGCTCCACATGAGCGATCACGGGGCGATAGTCCAGCGCCATGATCTCCCGGACTGCGTTCTTCGCATAGGTGCGATTCACTCCGAGGTCGAATTCGATCAGTACGTATCGGGTGTCATTCATGGTGATGACTCTGCCCTCTTCGAACTCCTCCAGAAGGTCCGATCGGTAGAAATATTCGGTGCCCAGCAAGATCTTCATCCGGATACCTGCGGAAGCGGCAGCTGTGCGAAGGTCAGATAGTCTCTTCTCCACCTTCTCCCGGTCGGGGCAGCCTTTGCCCGGCATGTTGTGTGGCGTAGCGATCATCGTACGAATTCCCTCGTCATAGGCGATGCGAAGCATCTCCAGAGATTCCTCCATACTCTTAGATCCGTCGTCCAGCGCCGGAAGTATATGCGAATGTACATCAACCATATCAAAAATGCTCCCATCTCGTGCCTGATCTTCATGATACCGGAACGTTTCTTGTCCCGCGAAGGGCTTTTTCTTACGCATGAAAGGGGAACACTACAAGATAATGTGCCCAATCTTTCATAGTCACTTCAAATTATACAAAAATGTGATAAAGGTGTCAAGGAAGATTTGGAGAAAGTCAACGAAGGATTACAGGGGTTTTTCGGTTATTTTGAACAATGAATTTGCAGATTTTGATGTTTTTTTGCGGAGAAAGCTTGTTTTTCGGGCAGATTTTGTCCTATGTGAATTGAAATTGCCTGAGGAAATTGCCAGGAACTACCATCATATTTTGATACAAAATGCAGACAATAGTACCAAGATAAGTTGCAGGCAAGGCATTTAGGACTGTGTGACAGGGTAAGTGCCGGTGCGAGGCACTTATCTTTAGATCATAGAGTGGTCAAGTCATTGGGGCCGACCCATTGACACCAAAAAAACACATGGAGGTGAAAAGAATGAACGGAAACAGAAGTAATAGAGTGGAAGTTCCCGAAGCTAAGGCAGCTATGGATCGTTTCAAAACTGAGGTAGCCAGCGAGTTGGGTGTAAACCTGAAGGATGGTTACAACGGTGATCTGACTTCTCGTGAGGCCGGTTCTATCGGTGGCGAGATGGTTCGTAGAATGATCAAGGCTCAGGAAGAGAGCATGAAGTAAGAAAACGCTGCGAAACGCAGGAAGGCCGCCGGTCCGTTGGGCCGGTGGCCTTTTGTTGCACGAGCGAGGGGGTGAAAATGTTGTTGACGCAATGATTAAAAGATGGTATAGTGATAACGAAGAAAGGTGTTACCGTAGAGCAACGGTTCGCCTTGTTTATTGGTTACTAAAAAAGCAGCCGAACAGTGCGAGTGTATGCGGTTGCTTTTTTAATGTCTTTTAATCCTCGTCGTGACAGTTGATACTGATCATGGTGACGACAATACTTATGATCGTCACGACAATACCAACGATGTCGACGGTAATATCTAACATCCTCTGCTCCTTCCGTTGGATTTTCCATATGTACCACCCCCCAAAATACAAGGAAGTTCTCAAAATGTACTCATTTTGGCGAAAGGCGAACCGCTGACCGTTTTGGCAACACCCACGTTAATTATAGCAGAATTATATACGTTTTACAATATTTATTTCATCGTTTATTTGTGTGTAATTGAATTGCCTGTTTCAACGAGCGAGGGGGTGTTCTCCTCGCCGACAGGTTTGGAAACACCCCCTCTATATCAATATACTTTACAAAAAACTTATGAACGACTTCTGCTTCGCAACAGATGATTTACTCTCCGAATACTGCCTTGTAATCGTTCTGGAACTTGATGATGCCGGCATCGGTCAGAGGATGCTTGGTCATCTGCTCGATGACAGAGTAGGGAACGGTAGCGATGTCAGCGCCTGCAAGTGCACAGTCGGTAACGTGAATCGGGTTACGAACGCTTGCTGCGATGATCTGTGTATCCAGGTCGGTAACTGCGAAGATATCAGCGATCTCACGGATCAGGTCTACACCTCTCTGGCTGATGTCGTCGAGACGGCCAAGGAAAGGAGAAACATAGGTAGC
This sequence comes from Acetatifactor sp., assembly GCA_051880235.1. Classification (GTDB taxonomy): domain Bacteria; phylum Bacillota; class Clostridia; order Lachnospirales; family Lachnospiraceae; genus Acetatifactor. The sequence goes on from JBJENO010000031.1 coordinate 10,688, forward strand.
GCCTGCGCGTGCAGCCAGCAGAGCCTGGTTTGCAGAGAAGATCAGGGTGACGTTGGTCTTGATGCCTTCTGCAGTCAGAGCCTTACATGCCTTCAGACCTTCTACGGTCATAGGAATCTTCACTACCATATTGGGATGGATTGCTGCGATCTCGCGGCCTTCCTTGATCATGCCTTCTGCGTCAACGGTGGTAGCCTTCACCTCGCCGCTGATGGGTCCGTCTACGATGGATGCGATCTCAGCGATCACCTCTTTGAAATCTCTGCCTTCCTTAGCGATCAGGGAAGGGTTGGTGGTAACGCCACAGATTACGCCCATGTCGTTAGCTTTCTTGATGTCTTCTACCTTAGCGGTGTCAATAAAAAAGCGCATACAAAATTCTCCTTTTCTAAATCAGTATTGTGAATCGTGCACGAGCACGATATCTATCCTAAGTATAATATTCCCGAGCGAAAAATACAAGGGGGATTTGGAGTTTTTTTCGAAAAAAGAGCAGAGTTTTTTGTGTTGACGCAATGATAAAAAAGTGGTATCCTAAATAAAAGAAAGGTGCTACCGTAGAGCAACGGTTCGCCTTGTTTATAGGTTACATGAAAAGCAACCGAACATTGCGAGTGTTGGCGGTTGCTTTTTCATGTCTATTATTCTTCGTCGTGGCAGTTGATACTGATTATCGTGACAACGATACTTACTATTGTCACTACAATACCAACGATGTCGACGGTGATATCTAACATCATTTACTCCTTTCGTTGGATTTTCCATATGTACCACCTCCAAAAATACAGGGAAGTTCTCAAAATGTACTCATTTTGGCGAAAGGCGAACCGCTGACCGTTTTGGTAACACCCAAGAAAAGAATAGCATAATTATATTTGTTTTTCAATAAATGTTTTATCGGCAATTCATTTAATTTGATGGGCAATCAAAAACTATATAAAAAAAACCGGCCACTAGGCCGGCTTTCTTTTTTATGTCGAATTAATCTTTCAGGATGCTTACATACTTTACCGGTGTACGGTAGTTGTACTTGCTGATCTTGATGCCGGTCTTCGGGCTGCTGGCGTGGATGACCTGGCCGCCACCGATGTACATGGATACATGGTTGATGGTTCCGGAGCCGTTGGCGTAAAATACCAGATCGCCGGGTTGAAGCTCGGAGGCGGAGATCTTCTTGCCTTCGTTGGCCTGAACTTTTGCGGAATGGGTCAGCTTGATGCCGTATTTCTTGTAAATGGCAAGAACAAAGCCGGAGCAATCGGCGCCCTTGGTCAGGCTGGTGCCGCCCCATACGTAGGGGTTGCCCACAAACTGCTTCGCGTACTCTACCATGTCTACGCGGACGTCGGATACGCCTGCACCGTATAAAAGTTCAGACATGGTGATGGCTGTGGTCAGGTTCTCCTTTACGGTAACGTACTCTGCCGCCACATAGGCGTCCTCGCCGTCGATGGAAACCTTCACCCAGTCTCCCAGGGTCTCTACGTATTCCAGTTCCTCACCCTTCAGCACTTTGGTCAGGATGGTGGAATCGGTATTTGCCTCCTCGCGGACATTCAGTCCGTCGGTATCAGCGATGGCTACAGTGCTGACCAGCTCCTGAGCCTTCAGGATCGCTGCGGGACCGGTGAGCAGGTAGTCAAGATTCACGTATCCGGTGACTTCGCCAGAGGTAATGTATGCCCAGCCGTCTGCGATCTCCAGAACTTCGCAGGCTGCATTCTTGGGCATCTTGCCCACCAGCTTGCCGGAGGTAGAGGGCTGTTCACGGACGTTCAGGTTGCCGCTCTCCACGTTGGCGATACCGATATCGGTGTAGCCCCAGTGGGAGCCTTTGCGCTGTTCTGCCGCCTGGATGTATTCTTCTGCAGAAAGTCTGGCCTCAAAGAAGGAAGCGATACCTGCGGTGGGCATAATGCTGCCCTCCATGGCGCTGGCCTGGATCGGGCTTGCAGTGATAGCCACTGCGATGCCGGCAGTAAGCAGCGCTATTGACTTCTTTCCCCATGTAAAATTCATATTGTTTCTCCCTATATATTGATGGAAACCTCAAGATGCAAGACTTCCATCCTTTTTCATTCTTCTGATTGTTACTTCTACTATTTTGTGTAATATTCTTCGGAATTCTTACGAAGTAATTACAATTTTGTTACATTTACCATTATAAAGGGGAGTTTTTGGGTTGTCAAGGGCGTGTATCTACAGAAATTCTTAAGATTTCGGCAATGACTCAAAAAGCACCCGCCAAAGCGGGTGCTTGATATCAATTTGCCTCGTTGTCTGCCACTGCGAAGGCGATGTTGGTGGCGTGGTCTGCCACGCGCTCCAGGCCGGATACGATGTCGGAGAAGATCATGCCGGCTTCGGGTGTGCACTCACCCTTGGTCAGGCGCTGTACATGGAATTTCTGGAGTTCCCTCTCCTTGTCGTCGATGCGCTCTTCCAGTGCCTGGACATCCTTCAGGTGGGAATCATCTCCCTTGACGAAGGCGGCTACCGCGTACTGGATCAGGGTGTTGACCATATCCAGCATCTCGCCCAATTCCTTCTGGGCTTCCTTGCTGAATCCTGTGCCCTCTTCCTTGCGCTGTCTGGCGGCATCCGCTACGTTCTCGGCGTGGTCACCGATACGTTCGATGTCGTTCACCACGTGGAACAGCGCACCGATACTCTTCAAGTCTTCGATGGGCAGTGTGGACTGGTTGATCTTCACCAGATAGTCTGTGATGGCATGGTTCAGGAAGTTGATGTTTTTCTCAACCTCATATACCTCTTCGATATCCTCTTCATCCAGGGTGATCAGGGCATTCATGGCGCGGTTTAAATTTTCGCCTGCCAGGGAAGCCATGCGGTCCAGTTCCTTGATGACCTCCACCACTGCGGTGGCGGGATTGAAGACCACTTTGTCGCCGATGTACTTCAACTGGTAGCTCTCACGATAACCGATCTTTGCATCCTCACCGGGCACACACAGGCAGGACAGCCTGACGATCAGACCGGAGAAGGGGAACAGAACGATTACCTGGAAAATCTTGATCATGGTGTGGGCGTTTGCAACGAAACGGCCGTTGTCTGAGGAGACGGACCAGATCAGCTTCATCACAGGCTCCTTCGCCACAAACAGGATGACATACAGGACAACGGTACCGATCACATTGAACCAGAAGTGGATCAGTGCGGCGCGCTTTGCGTCCTTTTTACCTGCCAGAGAGGCAAGGAGTGCAGTGCTGCAGGCACCGATGTTACATCCGAGGATGATAAACAGGGTAATATCCAAAGCAAGCAGGTCCTGATTGGCTAACAGCAGCACGATGCTGACGGTCACAGAGGAACTCTGGATAATGGAAGTCAACACCAGACCTACCAGGGTCGCCATGAAGGGGTTCTTCAGCTCGCTTAAGAGATTGACGACAGCGGGCTCGTTTTTCATGGCTGCCATAGAGCTGCTCATGGTGCTCAGTCCCAGGAACAGGACGCCGAAGCCGATGATGATCTCTGCAAATTTCTTCACCTTGTCGTTCTTGGAGAACATCACCAGCACCACGCCCAAGAGCAGGATCACCGGTGCGTAGGCGGACAGGTTGAAGGATACCAGCTGGGAGGTGATGGTGGTACCGATGTTGGCACCGAAGATCACGCCCGCGGCCTGAAACAGATTCATCAGACCCGCATTTACGAAGCTTACCACCATGGCGGTACAGGCAGACGACGACTGGATAATGCCGGTGAAGATGATACCAACGATCATTCCGGTAAAGCGATTGGTGGTGAAGATCTCCAGGATCCGACGAAGTCTGGCACCGGCCACCTTCTCGATGGAGTCACTCATCACGCGCATACCGAACAGGAACAGGCCTAAGCCTCCGGCCATGGACAGCATTACTTGTGCATTCATATTTGTTTTCCTCTCGTATATTTCTCAAGTATCTGTTATTTCGGCGTTGTACCAAGGCAAATGGGGGATTCGGACCCTCTATCCGTCGGTGTCAAAATAACGGAACTGTTTCGTCATTTTTTACAAACAACTTACAATATTTACTGGTCTTTACACGACTTTACAAGCCCATACATAATTATTGTATAGAATTTACAAAGGAATGGCAATAGGTAAATGAGGATATTTTCATGGATTATCCTGTACGAATTCTGTGAGATTTAGTCAAAATAAACACAAAGGACCGGGTGGTGCCTCACGCTTCCACCCGGTCTCTCCAATATGCTGCTCCGTTTCGGATATCCTGTTGTAACTGACACCGCAAATCCTCCAGACTTGCAAAGCGCTGCTCCGGGCGGGAAAACTCGTACAGTTCCACCGCCGCCTGCTGCCCATAAAGGTCGCCGTCAAAATCGTAGAGGTAGGTCTCCACCCCCATCACTTTTCTGTCCTCCACCGTTGGCTTGCAGCCTACGTTTGTGATGCCGCGAAAGGTCCGCCCCCCAATGACCACCCGTGAAAAGTACACGCCGTTTCCGGGGAGAAGTTTCGTCGAGCCGGGAAGAAGATTGATGGTGGGAAAACCCAGGGTACTTCCGATGTGATTGCCATGGACGATCTCGCCAAGCACCGTGTAGGGCGAGCCCAACAGTCTTGCCGCCAGGGGCATATCTTTTTTTTCCACTGCCTCCCGCACTCTGGTGGAACTGATCTCAGCGCCGTCCAGCCAGATCTTTTCGACGATATCGGTCTCGAAGCCAAGGCTCTCTCCCATGCGCCGAAGCAGGGCGGCGTCTCCTGCGCCGCGATTGCCGAAGGACAGGTCTTCTCCTGCCGCAATAAATCCGGCATTCAGCCTATCGACCAGAATCCTGCGCACAAAGTCCTCCGGCTCCATGGCTGCGGACTCTCTTGTGAGGGGAAATTCAATGAGTACGTCCACGCCTAAGCTTTCAAAGAGAAGGCGCTTCTCTTCTCTCGTGGTCAGTTCTTTGCCATCGGACAGACCAAACAGAACTGCAGGTGCGGGGTCAAAGGTAAACACGCAGGACTTAAGCCCGGGACGTTTGTTCAGGATCTCTCCCAGAAGTTTGCGGTGGCCCAGATGGACCCCGTCGAATTTGCCGATGGTCACCGCAGTGGGCTCCTTCAGGGCAAAGTCAAGTGTATTTTTTATGATTTTCAAACCAGGGTCACTCTCTCTCCAAAAACATTTTTACGGGTTTGTATTTCTGTTGCTCCGGCACATAGGCGTAAATGCCGGCAAAGCTTTGGTCGGGACGGTAGATGCGAACCCACTCTCCTGCCGGATACCGGATGCCCTCCGTCAATTGGTCGGTGGAAAGCACGTTGCCATTTTCCAGAAGCTTCAGGCCTTCTGCCGTCACATGCAGGGCAGGGCACCGGGCAAACACGCTGTCTACCGGGCGAAGGATGGTCTGAAGCCTGTCCTCGTCACGGAATGTCTGGATCTGCGATAAGGTCAGCGCCTGGTCCAGGGTGAAGGGGCCCACCTTCGTGCGCTGCAGGCTCTGCATGGCGCCGCCGCAGCCCAGCACATTGCCGATGTCCTCACAGAGGGTGCGGATGTAGGTGCCCTTGGAGCACTTCACCCGAAGCTTTACCACAGGCAGGTTCATCTCCAGAATCTCCAGCTCATGGATGCAGATATGACGGGCCTTGCGCTCGACCACCTTGCCCTCTCTTGCCAGCTCATAGAGCTTCTTGCCGTTGACCTTCAGTGCAGAATACATCGGCGGAACCTGGTCGTATTCCCCCACAAAGCCGGCGCAGACTTCTCGGATCTGCTGCTCGGTGGCAGTGACTTTTTCAGTGGACAGAATCTGACCGGTGGTATCCTGGGTGTCGGTGCGGACCCCCAGCAGAAGCTCCGCTACGTATTCCTTTTCTTTGTCGGTCAGCATGTCGCAGAGCTTGGTACCGCTGCCCAGGCACACCGGGAGCACCCCTGTGGCGGCCGGGTCCAGGGTACCGGTGTGACCGATCTTTCGCTGCTTACAGATGCCGCGAAGCTTCGCCACCACATCGAAAGACGTGAAGCCCGGCTCCTTGTTTACGATAATGATTCCATTCATGGTAGTCTATTCTCCGTCCATCTGCTTTTCGATATGTACCGCCAGATTATTCACGCAGTCGTGGAAGGTGCCCCGCATGACGCAGCCGGCTGCTCGCTTGTGGCCGCCGCCGCCGAAGTACTGGGCAACTGCGGATACGTCCACCAACTCATCGGAGCGCAGGCTCACCTTGTACTCCAGTACATCGATCTGGTACAGGAAGACGGCGCAGTGGATGCCTCGGATATTGCGCAGCTGATTGATGATTCCGTCCATGTCCTTACTGGTTGCGCCGTAGAAATCCATTGTTTTCTTGTCGATCATGCTGACGATACAGCGATTGTCCAGAAAGCGGATGCTCTCCAGCAGAGCCCTGCCCAGAATCTGCATCTGAACGTAGGTCTTCCGGTAAAATGTGTCCAAAATCAGATTGGGCGCATCAAAGCCGTACTCCAACAGTTCTGCACCGATCCGCATGGTAGTCGGGGTGGTGTTGGAATACTGGAACACGCCGGTGTCGTGGATCATGCCGGTGTAGATTGCCTTGGCGATATGGACGTCCAGCATTTCCTTGTCAAACATCCCATAGAGCACCTCGCAGACGGAACCGATCTGGGGACAGATGTGATTCAAGTCCCCGGTTCCCTTGTTGCTCACGTGATGGTCGATATTGATAGTTTTCTTCGCAGCATCGAAATATTTCTCCGCATCGCTTGTTCTGTCTTTCCCGCAATCCAACACGATAAATACGTCGAAGGGCTCCAGCTCCGGAAAATCGGTGATGATCTCATCAAAGCCCTTCAAATCGCGAAAGATCTCCTGGGGAGACTCCAAAAACACCTGCACGGTTGCCTCCGGCAGACATTTCTTTAGATACATCTGTGTGGCAAGGGTAGCGCTGACGCAGTCGCCGTCGGGACGGATATGTCCGGTGATACCGATGCGCGCCGCACCCTCACACTCTTTTCTCAAATTAAAACTCATAAAATCCTCATTCCGCGGCAGGAAGTGCCGCAAAAAAATTGTTTTTTGAAGGGACCCGGGGACGCATAGTACAAGGCCCGGGGGTGCCTGAGGGATTTCTCCGCAAGGGCCGGGGTCGGGACGTCTGAGGTTTTTCTCCGTGAGGGCCCGGGCCGGGACGCCTGAGGGTTTTTCCGCAGGGCCCGGGCCGGGACGCCTGAGGGATTACTCCGCAAGGCCAGGCCGGGACGTCTGAGGGTTTTTCCGCAGGGCCCTCGGCCGGGACGTCTGAGGGATTATCCGCAGGGCCAGGCCGGGACGTCTGAGGGTTTTTCCGCAGGGCCCTCGGCCGGGATGCCTGAGGGATTACTCCGCAAGGCCAGGCCGGGATGCCTGAGGGTTTTCTCCGTGAGGCCTCCGGCTGGGACACATAGGTCAAGACCCGGGGCACGGGGTAAGACCGAACTCAGAGCCCGGGACGCCTGAGGGATTACCCCGCAAGGCCAGGCCGGGATGCCTGAGGTTTTTTCCGCAGGGCCCTCGGCTGGCACACCTGAGGAATTTCTCCGCAAGGCCTCCGGCCGGGACACATAGGTCAAGACCCGGGGCACGGGGTAAGACCGAACTCAGAGCCCGGGACGCCTGAGGGTTTTCTCCGCAAGGCCCTCGGCCGGGACGTCTGAGGTTTTTTCCGCAGGGCCCTCGGCTGGGACGTCTGAGGTTTTTTCCGCAGGGCCTCCGGCCGGGACGTCTGAGGGATTACTCCGCAAGGGCCCGGGCCGGGACACATAGGTCAAAACCCGGGGCACGGGGTAAGACCGAGTTCAAGGCACGGGACGCCTGAAGGATTTCTCCGCAAGGCCCTCGGCCGGGACGTCTGAGGGATTACTCCGCAAGGGCCCGGGCCGGGACGTCTGAGGTTTTTCTCCGTGAGGCCTCCGACTGGGACGTCTGAGGGATTTCTCCGTGAGGCCTCCGGCCGGGACGTCTGAGGGATTTCTCCGTGAGGCCTCCGGCCGGGACGTCTGAGGGATTACTCCGCAAGGCCAGGCCGGGATGCCTGAGGGTTTTCTCCGTGAGGCCTCCGGCTGGGACACATAGGTCAAGACCCGGGGCACGGGGTAAGACCGAACTCAGAGCCCGGGACGCCTGAGGGTTTTCTCCGCAAGGCCCTCGGCCGGGACGTCTGAGGTTTTTTCCGCAGGGCCCTCGGCTGGGACGTCTGAGGTTTTTTCCGCAGGGCCTCCGGCCGGGACGTCTGAGGGATTACGCTTCGGAATCTTCCTCTGTGTCCGCTGTCTCCACATCATCTAAGTCTCCGTCCGTAGTTCCCATGACTTCGTCGATCCTTTTGGACATATTGACACCATACTCGATAGACTGATCCATCACGAAGGTGATAACAGGGGTGTTGCGCAGATTGATCATTCTGGCAAGTTCTCTCCTGATAAAGCCCTCTGCACTTTTCAACCCCATCAACGTGTTGGTTCTGGCCTCCTCGTCACCCAGGACACTGATCCAGGCCTTGCAATTCTTTAAGTCAGGGGCCACCTCCACGGCAACCACGCTGGTCCACTGGGAGATACGGGGGTCCTTTATTCCACCCCGGATGATCTCCGCCAGTGCGCGTTGAACTTCCCCGTTGATACGGGTATTCTTGATACTGTTCTTTCTCATATTTACTCCATTTTCTATGCTTTCACTTCAAACTGGTGTTGCATTTTCACTGATACACCGGAATCGTCACTTTTTTGCTTACTCGCTGTAGTGCCTAGCATCGAATTAAGTTTTTTCGCCGGTTTCCGGGGTTTTCTTCCATTCTTGGCTCGGCTTCCGTCTTGCAATTACATCGGAATCGTCACTCTCTTGCTTTCTCGCTGTAGCGCCTAGCATCGAATTAAGCTTTTTCGCCGGTTTCCGGGGTTTTCTTCCATTCTTGGCTCGGCTTCTGTCTTATGATTACATCGGAATCGTCACTTTGTTCTTTTCCGCTGTAGCACTTATCCGAGATTTCAGTCTTTCTGTTGTAAATTCGCAGGACGTAATCCCGAACGGAAATTACGTCACAATTCAAGCCTTACGCCCATTTGTGACGGAAACTCGGGAAAGTTTTACGCCAAAAACCAGCCGTAGCTCCCATCCTGGCGCAATCCTCAGCGGAATTTACGCCAGAATCAATCTAGCTTACCCTTTCTGGCGCAATCCTCAGCAAGTTTTACGCCAAAAACCAGCCGTAACTCCCATCCTGGCGCAATCCCCGGCAAGTTTTACGCCAAAAGCCAACCGAAACTCCCATCCTGGCGCAATCCTCAGCA
>JBJENO010000032.1:0-19772 GCA_051880235.1 Acetatifactor sp.
AAAAAATCATTCCTCTATCCGTCAGACTGTTAATAACACTATTTGTGTATTCCGAAGTTACCTCATTACTTCTCAATAAAGTACCATCTAAATCGGACACATATAAAGTACTCACTCTAATCACCCCCGCAACTTCAAGGTCGTAGATTTATCCACCCCCATACAATCGAACTCTGGTTAATAGACATCCCCCGCTCTAAAGAGCTTAAGTCAATTGGGGGGGTGTAAAATCATTTTGTTCAAAAGAATATAAACATTTATTTCCAATCAACTAGCAGAAATTGCTTAAATCCAGAAAAAATGGTTGTACTCGTGTCATCATCTATCGAATAAACTTTATAATACACATCCTCATCATCTGTTAATCCTGTGCCACGGTATATACTCTCAACATACAAAATGTATTTTCCATCAGGAGAGGGAACAACTTGCCAAACATATTCTGCATTAGCCCTCTTAACTAATAACTGATATTCACAAGATGTTCTATCAAAATTTCGATGTTCCTCAAATCCAACAATGTTTTCTGTTTTTACTAATCCCCAAGCACATAAATGAAAACATTGGTTGCTCCAAAAATCCTTAAAAACAATATTTTCATACCCATCTATACTTCTATAATTCTGTGAAAAATCAAGATGGAACTGTGACAAGTATACAATTATTCCCCAAAGTGTAATTATGATAATTACAATGCCAAAGACTATCTTTTTCCGTAATTTCATCACATCATTATCCTATTCAAGCAAAAATTTACATCCCTACTACTTCCAGTTTATCAACGCGGTGCCATTCACCTAACTGGTTTCTCCAGGCGTCATAATGAATGGTAATTCTTTTAATCCCAAGTTTTTCATATACATGCTGTGCTCTCGTGTTCTTCAGATTGGTATCCAGAAAGATCAGTTGCGCTCCCATATTGAACAGTTCTTCAATCAGCATACTTAACGCAATCCGACCGAGGCCCTTTTCCTGATAATAAAATTCACATATTTTTATTCCGATCTCGTACCTTGCATTTTCATACACATAGAAACTCATCTCGCCAATTGCTCACAATCCCTTTTTTCAGCATTTCTAATACATAACTGATTATAATTAATGTTCACGATGATTTTCCTTTCGTCCTTTCAGTCCATTTATCCGAATGTCATCAAGTTCTTCCTTGGTCAGGCATCCAGACCGATATAATCGCAGATACTCTTTTGAAACATCCGAATCAAAGATTAATACATCATCAGAGCCTATGGCAATATCCACACCCTTACGATAGAGCTGCGCTATAGGATGATGTGACATATCAGGTACACGACCCAATAACACATTGCTTGAAGGTGTGATATTCAGTCGGATATTGTTTTCAATCAAATAATCTATGGCATCTTCGTCTTGTACAGCCGCTATTCCATGCTGCACTTCGTTAAGATGAAGCAATTCGACTGAAGTTACGATATCCTTTGCCGTGCCCCATTCGCCCACATGAGCCTTTAACACAAGTCCGTTTTCAGCGGCTTTATCATAGATTGGGATGAAATTTTCTATCGGCTGTGCCAATTCATCTCCATAAAGATCAATCGAATAAAATTCCTTATGTCCCCAAAAGTGCGATAAGCAATTCATCAGATAGTCGACCGGACAATGTCTTGATAAACCAATTTGCAAACGCAATTCGATCTCAGGAGCTATCAAGGCGTTCGCTTCTTGAAAAGCAAAGATCAGTTTCTCAATGTCATTCTCAAAAAACTCGTCAAGGCCCCACACATCTTCGCCTATTTCCAATACGGTTACTCCATCAGATTTTGCCTGCTCAAATGTTGCCTCAATCAAAAGTTTTCTTCCCTCGGGGCTATGAAAACGATTTCCAATATATTTGCTGCTCCATGCGTCCATTTCACTCATAGATTGTAATGGGGTTGTTATGGATTCGATTCTATATCCGGTCTTATTAAATAAATACCTCCTACTACCACCAAGTACAAAGTGGTTATGCAAATCCGCTTTAGGGAAACTTCGTATTGCATCTAAACTCTGACTATTAAGTGCTTCTGCAAAAGTCATAACAATCTCACTCCTCTTACTTTTCTTCCTTTTGGGATGACATATTCCAATCTGACGATGCGGTACCCATTCTCATTCCGCTTAGATTTTCGATAGTACTTTTCTTATATTTTCTTCTTGAGGAATAATGATATCGATATCTACCTCCGGATGATTCTTAACATACGACGTAAGCATATCCAATAAATTGTCCTTGGACTTCATGTAATCTTCCACAATAACATCTTCTGAAATTCCCAATCGCTTTAAAAGCAATGCGGATACCACCCCGGTTCGATCTTTACCGGCCGTACAAAAATACATCACGTTTGATGCAGCATTTAATATTGTTTCAAGGATGGTATCCATTTGTGCATCCACCATTCCTCTATACACCTCATAAAGATGCTCCCTTGACTTTGGTGTATCTCCACCACCGGTCACAGGGATATGATAATAAGTGAATCCGGTCATGTCTTGTAATGGGCATGGATTATGCTCCAGTTCCTGTGCGGAACGCAGATCTACAAGAGTGGTTATATGATTGTCCAACAGCCACTGAATCTCTTCCTCCGTCAGACAAAGTGGGGCATCACTCCTTATATATCTCAAACCGTCTACGGGTAAAGCACGTGTGTTTAATGTGGATTTTAATAACGAACCCATCGCTTCCTCTCTCCTTACTCAAGCCAATGTCTTTAGGTAAGATTCTGTACTTCTCCACAACTTCCGACTCTAGTATCTCACAATAGAGAGTAGTTAATTTGCAGAACGTAGATAGTAGAAGTCATTTCCTTCCATAGCATTTGTTTTTTTGAAACCATGTCGTAAATAGAAACGTTCCGCTCGAGTATTGTCCTTATGGCACCCCAAAGCAATGGGACGTCTGCCAAAATCACGATACACAATTTGTACCGTCTTCTCTAATATCTCTCCGCCAATTCCACGACCACGATGTTGTTTGTCAACCACGAATCCCATCAAACGATAAAATGGTTCCTTGCGCATTTCTGGCGGGTCTGTCTCCCAAGGAATTGCCTCTCCCAAAAGAATGAGCCCTATCGGCCTCTCATGATACTTTACAACGAAGCTATGTCCGATACAATGATGAATCAGACCATAATCGGTAATGTTCATAATCGTTGAAGCTGTATCAACAAAATCCTCAGGTATGTCGTCTCTATCGATTTGGCACGCATCTGAATAATTCTGATGTGTCAATTCTTCGAATTCTATATCCATAATCAACCTCCTCGAATTCTTACTTTTTCCGTTCCACAAATTGAGTTTATAAATATCCTCTTTTTGTAGCTTCTTCAATCAATTTAGGCTGAATTAAAGGATATGTCCAATTATCTACCAACTCATCACATATAATGATTTTTTCAATTTCACTATGTATTTCTTCAAAAGAAAAAATTTCAGCTATGTAAAGCATACCAAATGATTCCTTATCAGTTCTTTCATTTACCCTGGTTTTACCTTTTACTGAATATACACAAACAGGTTTAATATCAAAATCAACGGCACCTGTTTCTTCCGTCAATTCCCTTCTCGCTGTATCTTCAATTGTTTCACCAACTTCTCTATGCCCACCTGGCACTTCCAAAGTATCTCTTTCCTTATGCTTACAAAATACCCATTTCCCATTTGTCTTGGATATAATAACTGCAAAATCCAAGAGTGAATCATCAATTGTATCGTAAAATATAATCTCAACCATTTTTTCATCTCTCCAAGTTCTAAGTTATATGACGACTTATTTTCTCTTTACCGGAATCCAAATCTCACAATAAAAGTTGCCCCATATTATTTGTATTTACAAATATCCTGCGAAAATGAGGGTCAAGACTCAAAATGAAATCTATTACGTTTATATTACACCATATTGTTTAAGCAGTTCTTGCTCATTTCCAGAGATCCACCCAAATATACGTAGTTTCCCGTTTAGCTCCTGCATCAGATAATGCACATCAAAATCAATATCATTTTTTCCTGCCAGCACTCCAATAGGTGAAGCTGCGATGAATTCCGGGGCATATAGCTCTGACATCTCATCACCATCAATTTCTCCACTAAGTGACTGCATAAAAAAGCGTTCGTACCGCTGAAAGAACTTTTCTAATGTATCTTTTGTCATACCGCTCCCTTCCAAAACTAGAATTTGTGATACTTTTCACATTTTATCTGCTTACCTGTAAAAATTCCTCTACTGTTGCGTCCGTAACCCATTTACCAAATGCCTGTGATTCCTTTGATGAAATATAGCCCAAATTTCTGTATCCCAGCTTCACTAATAATCCCTTACTCGCTTGATTCTTTGGGTCGGTAAAGGAAATAAATTCCCAATCAATAAATTTCTCATGAAGAGAATCAATCAAAACCGAAAGAGCTTCAAAAGCGTATCCTTGTCTATGATATTTGTATGAAAATGTATATCCTAAAGAAAATGTATTTTCACTTGGAATTACCACTATTTCACCAATCATTTCATTTGTTTCTTTTAAAGCAACCGCAATCATAAAAGGGGTTTCCAACGAGATTGTGTCACCTTTTCTGCGTTGAACTAAATCTTCAATTTCCTCGTATGTTTTGGTTTGTCCTCTTTGATAACGAGAACATATTTCATTATTTCTATAATCAAACATCACATCTACATCTTCAGGTATTACATTTCGCAAACGCAATCGTTCTGTTTCAAAAAAATTCATTCTTATAGCCTCCCGTGATTACAAATTCGTATTCCTTTCCCTACAAATTCTAATATTTCTTTCTCTATGCTCCCATACAATTGACCTTTGGTCAATTGTCATCCCTCGTTCTAAAGAGCTTAAGTCAATCCTGATCTGTAAATCACTCATATCGATATTTCAGTTTATCATACCTTATTGTCGATCACTATGATTTGGGAAAATACCTCTATTCCTTCTTCCTCAACCACTTCTGATACGTCAAATCGATGGCAAAGGCCCCCAAGGGTGCGGTCAACACGATGGCCAGCACTGCAACCGTGAGCACGGTGTCCCCACAGGCAAACCCAAGGGATAACGGAATGCCCCCGATGGCCGCCTGTACCGTTGCCTTGGGCGTATAGGCCAGCATTGCAAAGAATCTCTCCTGTTTTCTTAAGTTGGTTCCGAGGAGACAGAGGAACACTCCAAACATCCGGAAAATCAATGCTCCCACGATCAAAACAATTGCCCGGATGCCGACCTTTCCAAGATATCCGATATTCACCGTGGCACCGACCAACACAAACAGGAACACTTCCGCAGCAACCCACAGCTTACCATATTTCACGGAAATTCTCTTTGCTACCACGTCTCGTTTCTTCTGTAAACCAATTCCGATAAACATGATGGCGATCAAAGCTGAAAAGGTGATGGGTGTCGTCAGGGAATCCTCCAATACCACCAACAGGAAAGAAATGCTTAAGATGATCAGTACCTTCGCGGTATCTCTGATATGTACCTTTTCAAAATAGATCCCCAGGAGAATCCCAACCAGCAAGCCGATCCCCACGCCGAAAAGGATGGACACCGGGATATTGACAAAACGAAGAAGCGATGCCCCTTCCCCCTGCATCATGCCGACAAAGGTAGAAAACAGTACGATGACGTACACATCATCCACCGATGCACCGGCCAGGATCAGCTGCGGGATTCCCTCCTTCACGCCATATCCTTCCTCCATCAGCTTCACCATTCGAGGGACCACTACCGCCGGGGAAACCGCAGCCAGCACGGCTCCCAGGATAGCAGCCTCCAGAAAGTTAAGTCCCATTAACCGGGGTGCAAGGAGAAGCATTCCCAACAGTTCAAAGGTTGCCGGAACAAAACACATCAACAGCGCAGGCCGGCCTATTTTCTTCAATCCGGATACATCCAACCCCAGTCCGGCTCTTGTCAGTATAATGATCAGTGCGATCTTTCGAAGTTCTGCAGATATTCCTAAGATGCTTGGATCCAGGAGGTTTAACACATACGGTCCCAGCAGAATACCGGTTGTCAGCATCCCAACCAGGCTTGGAAGCTTGATCTTCTGACAGATCCATCCCATAGACATTCCTACGATCAAAATCAGTGCAATACTCAGTAACATATGGTTCCTCCTATCAACGCTGCAAAAAAAGCTTCTTATATCATTTTACCACAACCAGAAAAGAGGGCAAGCCTTTTCGCCTGCCCTCTGAAACTATGAAAACATTTTGGGAGATTTATCTCCGCAAAACCATCTTCCTAATTATTTATCGGTTCTCCTCTACGTATACCTGTACACGTCTCTGGATCACATCTGCCACATCCTGTGCAGTCTTCTGTCCGGAGAAATATGCACCCATCTCCTCTGTGATAATGTTGGATACATTGGAATCCATGAAGTAACGGTTGGTCACGGAAGTAATGAAGTTCACCACCTCATCCAGCTGCTGCTGGTTCAAAGGATCGATGATCACTTCCTCCCCGTTGATAGTCATCGTCATATCGTAGTACTGCTTCTCACCGTTCTCGTCGGTCCAGTAGGGTCTCTCCAGAGCATCCTTGGATTTCTCCATAAACATCTTCTTGTTTACCGGCATGTTCCATACATCCTTCTGATATTCATCGGTCAGATAGTAACGAACATACTTCCATGCACCCTCCGGGCACTTGGACTTGGAAGAGATCATATAGGTTCCATCGCACATCAGATAGGAGCCCTTGCCGCTCTCTGTGGGGAAACCGATGAAGGATACCGGCTCGCCAAAGGTACCGTTGATTTCTCTTGCAAGATCCGCAAAGCTGTACATATAAAAGTAACTCAGCAGAGTACGATTCTCTCTGTACTGGCACTGTTCCTTCTCCCAGTCATAATTCTGCCAGTACTCATCATCATAGTTGATCTCCTCCGGCAGCGTCTTTGCATACTCCAGCATGGAGATAAAGTCGCCGGTATTAAAGTTGCACTTACCGGTCTTGGGATCTACGAACTGGTTACCACAGAATCTCATGACGTTGTCCATGAAATTAGCCCGGGTCATATTATTGAATGCCTTTACCTCGGGGCCCATGCTTTCCACAACTTTCTGCATCTCCTTCATATTCCAGGTAGAAAGGTTTCCAACCAGAGATTTCTTAGCCATCATGGTAACTACCTGGAAGGAAGGAACCACCTGATAGAGAACTCCATCCACGGAGTAAGCATCAAATGCATTCTGCATGAATTCAACCTGAGACAGCTCAGGATCTTCCGCGATAAACTTGCCGATATCTGCCAGCAATCCCTTTGCAATATAATTGTCTACCGGCAGAGAATTGTAATCTGTATTGTACAGAATGTCAGGCATATTACCGGCAATAATATCGTTGTTCAGCTTGGTAACGCCGGCAGTCCAGTCGTCATAGGTAGCGTACTGATTGTAATCCTTC
This sequence comes from Acetatifactor sp., assembly GCA_051880235.1. Lineage (GTDB taxonomy): Bacteria > Bacillota > Clostridia > Lachnospirales > Lachnospiraceae > Acetatifactor. The sequence goes on from JBJENO010000032.1 coordinate 7,443, forward strand.
ATAACAATGCGGTAATCGGAATTATTCGTGTTAAAATCTACCACACGCTTCTTGGTTCTGTAGTCAAAGCCACTGGCTGTAGCCAACACGATGACCGTTTTATCCACAATATCTTCCGGCTTAACATAGGTAAAGATACCTGCCTTCAAACCGCTCTCCCAGTCCTCTGAATAGAATGCCAGGAAGGAATCGGGCGTCAGTTCAACCATGCGGCTGAAATTATTGATGTACAGATCGGAGTTGATGAAGTTCGCCATAGGCTTTACATCCGTATCTCCAATCTTATAGGAGTTCAAACCGGTATTAGTAGAGTAGATCAGATCCACATTTTCACCGCAGCCCATAAAGTTGTAATCCCAGGTGCGGGAGATGGTGTCAGGTATGTCGGACACGTTCTCAATCTGTCCGGTGGCAAAGTTGACATCCCCCATGTGAAGCTTCTCCCAATTGCTTTCTTCGCGATACAGCAGACGAAGCCTGCCGTCGGGAAGCTTAATGGAAGTGTCCATATAGTTAAATGCCTGCTGCAGCTCCTCCGGCATTTCCTTTGTACTCTTCAGTTGTCCGTCAACTCCGTATATATAAAGCATCTGCTTCTCAGAGGTATTGACAACCATATTGATGGTTCCATCCTGAGCCGGGGCCATATTGTTCACATAAGTCCAGTTCTCCTGATCGGCACGAAGCTCTGTAAGTTCTGCCTCCCCTACGAAGCTTCCGTCTGTATTCCACCGGCACAGGTAATTTTTGCGCTCTGAGATATATTCGCCATTCACCTCGGCGTCCCTGTTATGCATCTTCAATGCCACAAGACTGCCATCCTTGTTCAGGAAGAAATTGGAGTAGCCGATATACTCATAGGAATATCCGGTCTCTTCCTCTGCAGGTGCTTCCTCTTCAGCAGAAGTATCTGCCTCTACAGGAGCCTCTCCTCCATTGACCTGTCCTGCTGCATCGGGCAATGTCAGCTTGGTATTGGTGACAGTCTTTGTGTCCTTCTTCATATCAAACAGATAATATTCTGTTGTATCCTGATAGGTTATCTCATCGTATTTGCTGTTCTGGATGATCGCATACACATCGGTATCTGTCTGCATCAGATCCATCACATAGATATTGTTGTTCTTTTCCTTCACCAGATTCGGAATCGTCAACGGATCCAGACGGTAAACATTCTCTTTCGCAAGTGCAGCATTCGCTGCGTCGCCCTTGCCCGAGCTTGAACCGGGTTTTCCATCCTCCCCGTCTTTGTCCCCGCCGCAAGCGGCAAGGCTGAGTGTCATGGCTACTGTCAGCCCAATGGCCAAAACACGCTTCAAAAGATTTTTTTTCATAATCTCTCCTCCTCGCACTATCTCTGTGCTTTCTTTTTTCTTCGAACTCTCATTGTAAACTTCTCTATCCGACGCTCCGCGATATCCTTCAGTCTGCGAAGCTTCTCGCCCAATGTCCATCCCTTATGTTTCCAATAGAAGGCAAACAGCCCGATCACTACACCGAGGGGAAAGACAAGGAAGATCACTTCAAACAATGTGATCACCAGCAGGATATCCTCATATCCTCTGGCAACATTCTCCCAGTAAGGATAGATGATCGCCTTCCCGTTCATGGATCTGGTTCCGAATTTCGGAATCAGCTTTAATCTGGATAAGAAGGAAAAGCGTTTTGAATTCACCACAAGCTCCGTTTCCTTCTCATCATAGGCCAGTTTCTCTTTGATGCAGTTCACTGTAAAATCATCCACCGGTTCCCTCATCAGGACTTCATAATGGTTGATTCCGTTGCTTCTGCCATATTTTGTCAGGCTGTCCATGGACACATACACCAAAGTTGCATCCAGCCCTGCGGCTTTGTCCAGTCGCCCATCTTCTCTCTGTACCACCCCTGTAATCATATGTGGCACTCCGCTGATCGATACCATCTGTCCGGCAACATCATTGGAGCCAAACAGCTGCCATGCTGCATCCTGATCGATCACACAGTAATCCTGCATCACATCATTACCGGAAAAATAAGAACCGCTCAACAGCTTCAGCGGGTGAAACAGGAAGAAATCGCCTCCGATTCCAATGGCGTCCATCGTGAGTGTTGCCCGATCAGAGGATATTGTGATCTTCCCGTCTGCGCTATAGGCATCCACCCATAGTCTGGCGCCCGGCTTTTCGGGATCAGGGAGTACTCCCGCGTCCGCAAGAAGACTGTCGTAGGAATGCTCAAGTTCCTCGATCCTGTCCTGACTCACTCCGCTGTTCACCGAGAAAAAGCAACTGACATGGGCATTTCCGCCATCCTCGCTCCATCTCTTCACGATCGTTTGCGTATCCAACGAATTGACCATACGATTGCTTATCGCAAACAACAGAAGAAACAGGAGGAAGGAAATACCTGCACTAATTCCAAGTACCTTTCTTTTCATATTCCACTCCCGGTCCAAATGAACTTGGACCTCATACATGTTTGCTTAGTTTTCGGTCAATCTTACAAGGTCGCCTGCATTCACCGGCTTATTTGCCGTGGTGATGACATATTCGTATCCCATCACGCCGCCGCTGATGGCAGACTGTGTATCGTCGCTTGCGATCACCTCTACGTCCGCACGGGTTGCCACATAGCGGTTCCCCAGAGGACTTGATTTGGATTCGACGATGAGGATAAACTTACCGTTGTTATCCTCACGGATCGCACTGTTGGGAACGATGTAATCATAGTTAGAGCTCTTGTCTCCCACGGAAACGCTTAAGGTCTGCCCTGCAATCACATCTCCGTTGACTTCAAAGGTCAGCTGCTTCATTCTGCCGGGGTCACTCTTGTCAGGCTTAATGCTTGTCAAAACAACATCAACATCATCATATCTCCAGGCATTGACAAGATCAGCCTTTGCACCCACAGAAAGTCTTCTCGCCTGCTCATTGGTAACAGAAAAGCTTAAGGTCGCTCCTTTGCCCTCCGGCTGAAGCATCACTACAGTCGCCTTGCCGGATACACTGTCCAGGATAATGGTCTCCCCTGCTTTATACAGAATATCGGTGACGGTACCGGCTTTGTCTGCAGTCACAGTGGTCTCGCCAAGCTTTTCCTCCAGTTCTCTTACCTTTTCCTTTGCGGACTTCAACGCATCCATGAGCTGCTGCAGCCCCTCGATATTCTTAAATTTACCGATCAATTCGGTCAGCTGAGTCTGCTTTGCGGTCTGCTGCTCAACTGCATCGTTTTTCTGCTTCTCGATCGCATTCTTCTCATTGGTCAGCACACCCTTGTTGTACACATAGACCTTCTCGGAAGCGGAAATATTGGCAATACAATTGGTAATGTCACTCACCAGCTTATTTGCCGCTGTCGCCTTCGTCTGAGCATCCTGCTTCGTGGTATCTGCCGCTGCAAGTGCCGTGTTGGCATTGTCCAGATCCGTCTGCGCCGCAGCAAGCCGGGCGGTCAGATCTGCAACCAGTGCGTCATCCACAGGATCTGCAGCCTGTGCATCAGACAGCTGTCCTGCAATGGTATTGTAGGCGTTCTGGCAGGTTGTCACATTCTCCTGCGCCGCCTGATACGCGGTCTCTGCCTGAGCCAATGCATCGTTGGCCGCAGCCGCCTTATCCTGCGCATCCGGAAGTCTTCCGGTATCATAGCTGGTCTGAACACTGTATGCACTAAGCGTCTGATCCAACTCAAATATTCTATCGTCATACTCCTTCAGCTGTTTGTCGTAGGCTGCAATGCTGTCGTCAAGTGCAGAGATCTCTGCCTGCAAAGAGGATATCTTCTTGTAATTGGTATTTGCTGAAACGTTCTGACCTGCGGCAGACACATCCTCCTGGGTCAGGTCACCCTCCAGCAATCTCTGGTCATAAGCATCCTGCGCTGCCTTCAGTTCTGCCTTGGCATCCTGTAAGGGTTTGCTGTCTCCGGACTCCAGATACATCAAAACGTCACCCTTCTGCACCTTATCACCCACTCTGACAACAACGCTCTCCACCTTTCTGGACTCCGCAGTCTGTACCGCATAGGGATCACCGCTTTCTATGGTTCCGGTTCCCCGGATCTTTGCGGTAATCGTTCCGGGCTGCACATATCTGGTGGCAACCTCCGGAAGGGAGTAGTTCATAATCGTGTTGGAGAAAAAGGTCAACACCAACATGATGGACAGAAACACGATTGCTGCCGTCTTGATCCATTCTCTTTTATTTTTCTTTGTTTCATTCATGATTGTATTCCACTGCCTTTCTACTTCAATTTGTTAGCCCTTAACTCCACCCTGGTAGGTAATACCTTCTACCAGATATTCTTCGCCGTATAAGAAAATCAGCAGACAGGGCACCATGTAGATGGTCGCCACTGCAAACGCCAGACCGATCTCCCCGGAATTGATCTTACTTAAGAACACGGAAAGCGGATGCTTCTCCGGATCTGACAGAAGAATCAACGGCTGCTCTACCATATTCCAGTAATCGATAAACACCAGAATGGCCGCTGAGCAGACAGCACCTTTGCAAAGCGGAAAACATACCTTACGGAAGATCTGCCACTCTCCTGCACCGTCGATCTGTGCCGCCTCTATCAACGAGACGGGAATTCTCCTCATAAACTTCGTCAGCAGATATACTGCAAAGGGTGAAAAGATACCCGGCAGCCAGATCGCCCAGTTGGTATCCAGTATCTTTAACTTCTCACTGACTAAATAGTTGGGAACCAGTGTCACCTGATACGGCATCAGCATCAGAATGATATAGGAGAAAAAGATGATTTCTCGTATTCTGCCCGAATATCGAAAGAATCCATAGGCGGCCAGCGATGCCAACGCCAACTGGAACACCACGATTGGCCCCACCAATATGACGGAGTTCCAAAATTTCAGCAGATACTCCGGGCTCTTGAACAGTACTGTGATGTACTGACTTAAGGATACCATATCCGGAATGAACTTCAGGTTCACCTTCTCTGAAATATATACCTTACCTCCGGAACTGTTCGTTGCAAACACGGAACCATAGTTGGCGGATATTTCCGAAGATGCCATGAAGGAGTTGGAGATGGTCAGAATAATCGGTGTCAGGAACAATACCGCAAAAAAGGCTGCCACCAGCGTAGCCAACGTGATCTTCGTAATATACCAGGCCTTCTTGCGCTGAATCTTTCGTTTCCGATTTTTCAGCTGCTTCTGCTCTCGGCCGTAGTCTTTTTGTTTCATCATCCTTCCACATCCTTTCCGAACCTGTTCTCCACAAGGAAAAGGATTCCAATGATCACAATCATGACAAGAGACATCAAAATCGCCGCAGCACTCAGGGTCTGATAATCCAGAGACCGGAACTTATTGTTCATGAAGTGCTGCAGGGTGTAGATCGTATCCACCGGATAATCTCCCGTCAGCAGATAAACCTCGCGGAAGATCTTGAAGGAGCTGATTAAGGACATGATCGTCACAAACATCAGTGAGGAGGACAAATATCTGATCTTTATGTAGAAGAAGGTCTGCAGAGAGGTTGCACTCTCCAGCCTCGCCACCTCCAGAATATCCTTCGGAATGCTTCCCAGCGCCGCCATGAACAGAATCATGTTGTATCCCAGATTCTTCCATAGGAACAGAATCACCGTAACGACCAGCGCGTAGTCCGATTTCAACCAGTCGATCTTGTCGACTCCAAACACGCTGAGCAGATCATTCACAGCTCCGTTATAATGGAACAGAACCTGCCAGATCAGTACGATGGAGGCCACCGGAACCATCAGCGGGCTTAAGAAAAAGGTTCTGAACTGGCTCCGAAATGGCAGCTTCGTATCCAGCACGATCGCCAGCATAAGGGAAAGGATCACCGCCAGCGGAACCGATATGGCAGAGAATAGCGCCGTATTCCGCACTGCTCTCCGAAACGCCATGTTGCTCACGATCCTCTTGAAATTGTCGAACATTACGAATTCCTTGCTGATAGGGTTATCCACAAAGGAATAAAAGATCACTACCATAAACGGCAGGATAAAAAACAGCAGCACTCCCAGAAACCCCGGTGTGATAAACAGGCCCGACAAAAATTTTCGTTTTCTGGTCTGCTTAGACACCTTTCTGGAGAGTTTTTTTGTCGCTTTATTTGCTTTCTTCGACAGAGCACCCGACGAACTCTGCTTTGTAATCTGCAACTTACTCACTTCACTTTCCTCAAATCTTGATCTTTCAAATAAGCAGTTCGCGAACCAACGCCGTCTCGCTTTTCCTTTTTGTTCCGCAGCCACTTTTTTGACATATACATATTATACCATATCCTTAATCGATTTCACCTTAAGAATTTATGAATTGCAACCTCAAAATTATTAAGATTGTTACATTTTTGTCACGATTTTATCTTTTCGCGGATGAATTCTTCACAAATCTCCATAAGCAGTGTGTGCCTCAGCCTCCACCTCCTGCTTTTCTCGCTTCAACCACTGAATTCTCTTGCCGATACGCCCGGGGCACAAAGAAGAACACCCTGTCTTGTGCACTGTGCAAAAAGACAGGATGTCCTCTGAAAACCATAAATCGTTCCATCATAATTATTCAGAGCACATTCGCAAAAGCACCTCTTCGAGGCTTTCCTTTTGCTCTGAAGAATTACATATTTTCGTCTACATACATCTGAACTCTTCTCTGGATAATGTCTGCCACATCCTTAACCGGCTTCTGACCGGAGAAGAAGCCTTCTACTTCCTCGTTGATGATCTTCATAATCTCCTCATTTTGAGCAGAGATCGGTCTGGCGTTCTCAATGATGGAGATGATGGTATCCACCTCCTGCTGGGTAGGTACCGTATACTCGATGGACCAGCCATCCTCATAGGACATACCGCCGCCGGTGTTCATCTGAATGGGGTTCCCCTCCTCGTCCAGAATATACTCACCATTGTCATCGGTATAATACTGAATCTTCACAGCCTCTGCCGCCTCTTTTTCAAACTGTTTCTTGTTGGCAGAGAAACCGAAATTATATCTGTCAGTGTCAGAATCGCCTGCCAGATAATACTCCAGGAACTCCCAGGCGCCTTCCTTCATTTCGGACCTGGAAGAGATACCGAACAGTTCACCGGCGGACAGCAGATTTCCCCGCTTTCCGTCTACCGTCGGGAAGCCCACGAAGGTGACCTCATTGTTCAATGCCTTCATGTAGGGCTGCAGATCCTGATATTGACTGATATACACCGCTGCGAGAAGGAGATCCCCCTTCTCCAGCATCGTCATCTCAGAGGGTGCGGTAGGATCATAATCCCACTCCTCAGGACAGCGGTTTGCAAACTCCAGCAGATCCATGAATTCCTGTGTGTTAAAGCTGCACTTTCCGGTGTTCCAGTCGATGAATGCACCCTCATTGAAATGCATCATCACAGAAAGCATTGCCTCCTTGGTGACATAGTGGAACAGTTCTTTTCCCTTATTCCGATCGGCAAACTCCACCATATCCTTCATGGTCCAGCCCTGAATATTGCCGAGAAGCTTCGAGCTTCCAGCCAGCGTCTCCACATAGAAGCGACGGGGAAGAGCAACCAGGGCATTGTTGAAGGTATAGCAATCTACCAGATTGCTGAAGTAATCGGACACATTGAGTTTAGAACTCTTGTCCATAAATACCTTCAGATCCTCCAGTGCCCCCTTATTTGCAAGCTGCTCTGCATTCAGCTGACTCAGTTCAATCAGGTCCGGGGTGGCACCGCTGATCACCGCATTCTGCATATTGGTTATGGCATCGTTATAGAGCTCCTGACTCCAGCCATTGGTATTGTCATAATAGTTTCGGAAGGTAATTCGATATTTATCACTCTGTCTGTTGAATTTGATCGCTACGGACAGCAGCTCCTGGTCAGGATAAAAACAGCCCAACGTAATCACCTGTTTCTGAACGACCTCTGAGGCAGGAGTCTTTTTCAGAAATGCTACGCTTCTTTCATCCGTCTCCCAATCCTCTACCAGAACGAAAATCCTTCCGTCCTCTGCTGCTCCGAGACCGGAGATGTATTGCCCGTTGATATCACTGTCGATCCACTGCAGAATCGTACGGGATTCCTGTTTTTCCATGCTGTAGCCATAGAGGGAGCTGCCATCGCTGATGATGAAATCATCATCTGTACCTACACTGATGTTGCGGTTTCCGTTCCCTGTAGGGAAATTGCTGTAAGAAGCTCCCTGTGCCTTGTTGTCAAAATCCAATTCAATCAGGGAATTGCTGCTGCCGGTCTCCGTTCCAACCATCACAACTGCATACATCTTATCGTCCTTACCCAGGCACAGACCGTTTATATAGGAATAGATGCCGCCACCGCCCACGGAAATCTTGCCCTGATACTTCAGATCGCTTCCGAATAACAGTACGGAACTGTCCGCAGCCACATAGATATTATCCTTTGTATCCAAAGCAATTCCGTCAAAGTAAGAGATGCCCTGTTCTTCCATCACTGCTGTGATATCATTCTCCATCACTTTCTTGCCGTTCTGATCAATCTTTACCAGCAAAGAGGTAGCCGTCCAATCGTCCCCATAGGTACTCTGGTTCCACTTCCTCTGTACCCCGAGCACTCCCCCATCAGAGGTAATCTGAAAAGAATCCAGATTAAAACCATCCCCCTCTTCTTCCTGAGACTGCTCAATGGGATACTGCTCGCATTGTCCGTCTGACAGAGAATACTTTACCAGCGAAACGTCCTGTCTGTTCGTCTCCTCATCCCAGTTATAGGACAATGAATAGAGGAACCCATCTTTCATAACCGCATTGTATCCTCTGAACTCCTCCGGCATCTCCTTGTACTCCGGCACATAAACATACTCCGGATTCTTCAGCGCTTCCAGAGTCTCATCCTTGGTTGCCTGAACCTGACTCTGGTTCGTCGTCTGGTCTCCGTCCGCTCCGCCGCATCCTGCCATGGACACTGCCATGACAGCAGCAAGGGACATCGCCATCCATTTTTTCCATCCTTTTTTCATAAACTCTCCTCGCTTTTAGGGTCTTATCTCTCAGACCTACTTATTTTTTGCGTCGTTTTCTCCCCGACAAGGAAGATTATAGCATATTTTGTGCAAAATGAACCTTAAGAATTGATAAAGGTTTTCTTACAAAAAGCAAAAACGCCGCAGTGCAAACACACTGCGGCGTCAAAAATCACATTTATCGGTAATCGAAGGATTAGTTACCTGCCATCTGAGCAGCAACCTCAGCAGCGAAGTTCTCCTGCTTCTTCTCCATACCTTCACCAACCTCGAAACGAACCATCTTGGTGATGACGATTGCCTTGTTCACGGAAGCAAGATACTGTCCAACGGACTGCTTTCCATCCTCAGCCTTCACGTAAACCTGATCAAGCAGGCAGATCTCCTTCATCTGCTTAGATACACGGCCCTCAACAAGACCGGTAAAGATCTTATCGCTTGCGATAGCGTCCTTGTCAGCCAGAGCAAGCTGAGCCAACTGAGGCTTAGCTTCATCGGAAAGGAAGTTAGGCAGATAGTTCATGTTGCTCTTCTTCTCTTCGTAGATTGCAACATCCTCTGCGCTCCATACTCCTGCAACAGCCTTGTCGATCAGCTTCTGAAGGATAGGCTTGGGAAGAGAGAAAGGATCGTTCAAAGCGCTCTCCAGAGTGATCTCCCTGATCTTAGCAAGCTCATCAGCGGAGATATCTGCTCTGCTGATGTACTGGGGATTCATAGCAGCGATCTGCATAGCAACATTGGTAAGTGCTTCCTTAGCTGCATCATCGGATGCGCCGTCAGCAGCAACCAGAACACCAATTCTTCCGCCGCCGTGAATATAAGAAGCAACACAGTCACCGGAAACCTTCTGGAATCTTCTGATGGAAAGCTTCTCACCGATGGTGAGAGTCTTCTCCTCGATCTGAGACTTCATATCCAAAATGGAAACAAGATCCTCACCGTCTCCGGCCTTCTCAGCGGGAACAGTCAGCGCCTTATCAGCAACTTCCTGAACGAACTCCTGGAAAGTAGCATTCTTCGCAACGAAGTCTGTCTCAGAGTTCACCTCTACTACAACTGCGGTGTTGCCGGAAACTGCAACCTTAGCAATACCCTCTGCTGCGATACGGCTAGCCTTCTTCTCCATCTTCACAGCACCAGACTTCTTCAGTACCTCAACAGCTGCTTCCATATTGCCATCGGTCTCAGCCAGAGCCTTCTTACAATCCATCATACCTGCGCCGGTCATCTCACGCAGCTCTTTTACCATAGATGCGGTAATAGCCATATTATTATCCTCACTTTTCATTAAATAGTGGAAGAATGTAAAGCCTCTAATTCAAAATGAATTAAGCCTCAACAACTTCTTCGATATCAGTTGCCTCTTCTACTGCTACATCCTCAGCGGTGTAAACAGCCTCACCCTGATTAGCCTCGATTACAGCGTCTGCCATCTTAGCAACGATCAGCTTAACGGCTCTGATTGCATCATCGTTACCGGGGATGATGTAGTCAAGCTCCTCAGGATCACAGTTTGTATCACCGATACCGATCAGAGTAATTCCAAGGCTGTGTGCCTCCTGTACGCAGATTCTCTCCTTCTTGGGATCTACTACAAAGATGGCGTCGGGAATTCTGGTCATGTTCTTGATACCGCCAAGATTCTTCTCCAGCTTCTCCCACTCCTTCTTCAGCTCGATAACTTCTTTCTTGGGCAGAACATCAAAGGTTCCGTCCTCAGCCATCTGCTCGATCTTGTGCAGTCTTGCGATACGAGACTGAATGGTCTTAAAGTTGGTCAGCATACCGCCAAGCCATCTCTCGTTTACATAGTACATACCGCAACGCTCAGCCTCAGTCTTCACTGCGTCCTGTGCCTGCTTCTTAGTACCAACGAAAAGGATGGTGCCGCCCTGTGCAGCGATCTCGGAGATTGCTCTGTATGCCTCATCTACCTTACCTACAGACTTCTGCAGATCGATGATGTGGATACCGTTTCTCTCGGTGAAGATGTAAGGAGCCATCTTAGGGTTCCATCTTCTGGTCTGGTGTCCGAAATGAACACCTGCTTCAAGCAACTGCTTCATAGAAATAACGCTCATGTTTTGTACCTCCGTTTGGTTAATATCTTCCGCTGTTCCATTTCTGCCACAGTGGCGTTAATACTGCGGTTAGCTCCGATCAGAACGTTCTTCCGGTCCCAAGACCGTTTGAATGCACCCTGAACGAATCGGAAAGCGTGTTTTATAGTTACAACTGTCGTAGTATAACACAAGAACCCCCTTTTTGCAAGGGGGTTCGAAATGTTTTTTAAAATTTTTTCAGTACAGTTTTGCGAATACTTCACTCAGCTATTCTTCTCGCTTCCGTCTGCCCTTAAGCATCAGGTACGCCGCTGCCAATCCGCTGAAAAGAGTCATCCAGCTCACTACCTCTTCAGGACTGCCTGTCTTTGGAGAATGAGGTTCATCAGAAGTAGGCGGAACAGGTGGTGTAGGCGGAATATGCGTGTTCACCACGCTGAAGCCGGCTGCTGCAGATCCTGCAAAAGCAACCGTATAGCCCGATACTGCAGTCTCACCTACGGTATAAACGATCTCCGCACCCGCATTGTACTTCGGCAGACCGATAAAGCTGTCATTCCAAGCGTTTCCGGCATTCAATGTCAAAGTATGACCTGTGATCACACCATCCGCATACAGCACAATCGTTACATCGGAAGGACGAATACCATCACTGTTTCCGTTATCATTCCATATCTTCGTCACATGAATGTCACGAACTTCAGGAGTATGGCTGTTGGTCACGGTATAACCGGTAGCCGCTGTTCCTGTGATGTTCGTCGTGTAATCCGGTACGGTGTCCTCTACTACAGTGTAGACGATGTCCACACCGCCGCTCTTCTTATCCAGATTCGCAAAGGTTGCTGCCCAACTGTTGCCGGCGTTCAGGGTCTTGTATTGCCCGGTGTAAGTGCCGTCGGCGTATAACTTCACGGTAACGCTGGCAGGTCTGATACCGTCCTGATTGCTGTTGTCATCCCATACCTTGCTCACGCTGACGCTGGTCTTGCCGGGTGCATAGGTGTTGGTAATGGTCGTACCGCTGATGCTCATGGTGTAGTTTTCGGGAACAGTCTGCTCCTTCACACTGTAGGAGATCAGCATACCGCCCTCGTACTTCGGCAGTCCCGTAAAGCTTCCGCTCCAGCTGTCGCCGGTGCCTGTCAGGGTCCTGCTGTCCGCAACAGCACCATTCTTCAAGAGTTCCACGATAATGTTGGCCGGTCGCTCACCTGCCGCATCGCTGCTGTCATTCCAGATCTTGGTGAAAGGAATATCCACCGTCTCAGGAGTGTGGCTGTTGGTTACGGTATAACCGGTAGCTGCTGTTCCTGTGAT
>JBJENO010000033.1:0-67044 GCA_051880235.1 Acetatifactor sp.
TAGGAGTCTTGAGTATGACCGAGAAAGGAGGAATGACCATTTATGACAGAAAACATGGAAAACAATGGCTGCTCGCAGAGAGATAGTGCGGAACACAAAGGGTATGCGAGAGCGTCAAGGTCATTTAATCGGATATGGAAAGAAAGAGACAGTGCACAGCCGAGACTCTTGGAAATGATACTGAATAAGGATAACCTAAACAGAGCGTATAAAAGAGTGAAGGCAAACAAAGGAGCGCCGGGAATTGATGGAATGACCATTGAAGAGGCTCTTCTGTATCTTAAGGAACATCAACAAGAGTTAATTGACCGCATCTATCGAGGGAAATACACTCCGTCTCCGGTAAGACGTGTTGAGATTCCAAAACCAGATGGTGGTGTGCGAAAGCTTGGCATACCAACAGTGATAGACCGTACACTTCAACAGGCAATAACCCAACAGTTAGTGCCAATCTATGAACCACTGTTTGCGGATGGTAGCTTTGGTTATCGTCCAAACAGAAGCGCAAAGGACGCAGTACTAAAAGTGAAAGAGTATGCAGAGCAAGGTTACACATTTGCAGTAGTGTTGGACTTATCGAAATACTTTGACACTCTTAATCACGAAATCCTCATCAATCTTCTGCGGAAGAACGTGAAGGATGAACGTGTAGTACAGCTCATTAAACGCTATCTGAAAAGTGGAGTAATGGAAAACGGAGTGGTCATCGACACAGAGGAAGGTTCACCACAAGGGGGCAATCTATCGCCACTCCTTGCAAATATCTACCTCAATGAGTTCGACCAAGAGTTCTTGAAGAGAGGAGTTCCATGCATTAGATATGCGGACGACATCGTGCTCCTTGCAAAGAGCAAGCGGGCCTCGGAGAGACTTTTGGAAAGCAGTACAAGATTTCTTGAAGAAAAGCTGAAACTTACAGTCAACAGAGAGAAAAGCCGTACTGTCAGCGTGTTTGCAATCCGAAATTTTAAGTTCCTTGGCTTTGCATTGGGAAGGAACGGAAACGGCATTTATGTTCGAGTTCATCCAAAGTCATGGAAGAAGTTTAAGTCGAGACTGAAAGAACTATCTTCCCGTAGGTCTGTACAGTCAATCAAGCCAAGCCTTGAGAAAATCAAGGTCTATGCAAGAGGATGGCTTAACTACTATGGAATAGCGAGCATGAAGAATAACATAGATGACATCAACGGATGGCTCTATCACAGAATACGTATGTGTATATGGAAACAATGGAAGAAGCCGAAAACAAAGGTGCGCAACCTAATAAAGTTGGGAGTACCAGAAGATTTGGCGTGGCAGGCAGGAAACAGTCGCCGAGGATACTGGTTCACGACACATACAGTTGCCATAAATATGGCAATGACAAAAGAAAGACTGATAAACAGTGGCTTTTATGATTTAGCCATCGCCTATCAGTCTGTGCACGTCAACTATTGAAACCGCCGTGTACCGAACGGTACGCACGGTGGTGTGAGAGGACGGGAGTTAATCACTCCCTCCTACTCGATTACTTTTTATAGGAATAAGATATATGAGCAAAACATATGATGCGAATATTTTGACCATCTCGAATTGGGGTGGAAGAGAATAAAGACATACTTCTTTGATGAAATAGATTATGAAAATATAAGGAGAACAATGAAGTATGAACAAAATGATTTTAAGACCTATTATTTCTGATGAGGATAAAAACACATTTATAAGTGAAATTCAAGAAGCTTTTCAAAAAGCTTATGTAGAAGAATTTGGAGAATATGAAAAGATAATTCTTCCCACAAAAGATATTGAAGAGTCTTTTGAAACCAAAGGCTCTGAAGCCTATATTGCAGAAATTGACGGAGAAAGAGTTGGTGGTACAATAATAGTAATAGATGATAATACTGGATACAATTCACTTCATCTTTTATATGTGAAATCAGACTCACAAAATGCTGGGAATGGGTTTAAGATATGGAAATCTATTGAAGAGTTACATCCTGAAACAAAGATTTGGGAAACACATACACCATATTACGACAAACGAAATATTCATTTCTACATAAATCGTTGTGGTTTCAAGATTGTAGAATTCTTTAATCCAAAGCATAAAGACCCACATCAAACGAGTGATACTGCTGGAAATATTCCATTGGAAAACAATTACTTTTTTAGATTTGAAAAAGAAATGAAGTAAAATCTTCCAGCGATGATGAAAGGAATGAAACATGAAATTTTTGTTCTCTGCCAGGAGAAAAGAACAAGACGGTGAGGATTATCTGCCGGTGGAGCAACAGAATTTACGAGCAGTCTGGGAAAAAACGGGCGGAGATGGGAATCCGCAGTCACCCTGTCGGGTAAAAATTACTATTCGGAATCAGGCAGATCAGCCTTGGGAAGGTGTGATTCTGACAGAACTGTTGACGGAAAAAAGAACCCCGGCATTTTTTCTCCCGGGCTTTATGTACGGAACGAACAGAGGCGACTGTCCGCAGAATGTTCCCTGCGAATATCCGAGAATGCGTGGGAGATGCCGGGAGAAACGTATATGGAAAGAGGAAAAAGGATGCTGTGTGTAACCGAAGCAAAGAGCAGGAAAATTGAGCGCGCAGAGCGCCGGGAGGACAGGCTGTATCTGTATTCCGAAGCAGGAATGCACAGGCTGGAGCCGAAAAATGACAGGACGATACGAATTACATATACACAGAATGAGGCGTTCTCAGAGGAGGTAAAACCCGGTGTGATCTGTCATGAGGTTTTCAGGGACTGGGACTATACGGAGAATGAGACGGAACTGTGTTTTTACACAGAGCACGTAAAAATTGTGATCAACAGGGAGACTGCTTCCTTCCGTTATCTTGACGGAGAGGGGAAGTGCCTGCTCAAGGAGCGCGGGCAGGACAGCAAAACGTTGGAGGAATTCACAGTTTATCAGCTTCAGGAAGACAGTATCCGGACAGAAAAGGTTGTCACGCCGGACGGTGTCAAGGAGGTGGTACGGGAGGCGGCGAAAATCCCGGCGGGGAAGAGCTTTCACACCAGACTTCATCTGGAGTGGGCCGAGGAGGAAGCTCTTTACGGACTGGGGCAGCAGGAGGAGGGCTTTGGCTCGTTACGAGGGCAGGTGGTCTATCTGCACCAGGCGAACAGAAAGATTGCCATTCCCATGCTCGTTTCCACTCTGGGTTACGGCATTCTGATGGATACCTACAGTCCCATGATTTTCAGCGACACGATGCAGGGCTCCTATCTGTACACGGAAGCAGACCGGGAGATGGATTATTATTTCATGAATGGCGGCACCATGGACGGTGTTGTCGGGGAATATAGAAGACTGACAGGAAAGGCTTCGCTGCTGCCCCGGTGGGCGTTCGGTTATCTGCAGAGCCAGGAACGCTATGAGACCCAGGAGGAGATTCTGGAAGTGGCGGACGAGTACCGAAAGAGGGGCATCGGCCTGGACGGTATCGTGTTGGACTGGTGTTCCTGGGAGGACAATCAATGGGGGCAGAAAACCTTCGATTCCGGCCGTTTCCCTGAGCCGGGACGTATGGTGGAAGAATTGCATGACAGGCAGGTACATTTTATGCTCTCCATCTGGCCGAACATGGCGGAAAACACGGAGAACTATCAAGAGTTCCGGGAGCAGGGATTGCTTTTGCCGGGCTGTACTGTTTACAACGCGCTTTCCGGGGAAGGACGGGAGCTTTACTGGCAGCAGCTTAAAAAGGGCCTGCTGGTACACGGTGTGGATGCCTGGTGGTGCGACAGCAGCGAACCGTTTACGCCTGAGTGGAACCATCCGGAGCGGGTGGAGCCTGCGGTGATGTACGCAGAATACTGCAATGCAGTGAGCAATCATCTGCCTGTGGAAAAAATGAATGCCTTTGGACTGTATCATGCTCGTGGTATCTACGAGGGACAGAGAGCGGAAAATGAGAAGCGTGTGGTCAATCTGACGAGAAGTGCCTATACCGGACAGCAGCGTTACGGAACCATTCTCTGGTCGGGAGACACGGAAGCTTCCTGGGATACCCTGCGCAGACAGGTGGCAGCCGGACTTCATTTCTGTGCCAGCGGTCTGCCCTTCTGGACGGTGGATATCGGTGCCTTCTTTGTCAAACGCGGCAATATGTGGTACTGGAAGGGAGAGTATCCGGAAGGCTGTCAGGATCTGGGTTACCGTGAACTGTTTGTCAGATGGTTTCAGTGGGGGGCATTTTTACCGGTGTTCCGTGGTCACGGGACAGATTGCAGGAGAGAACTGTGGCATTATGAGAACGCAGATCAACCGTTCTATGATGCTCTGCTTGCCGCAAACCGCCTTCGCTACGAACTGATACCCTATATCTATTCCTATGCGGGCCTTTGTTGGCTGAAAGATCAGTCCATGATCAGACTGCTTGCCTTTGCCTGGCCGGAGGATAGGGAGGTATGGAACATTACGGATCAGTACCTGTTTGGCAATGAGATCATGGTGTGTCCTGTGCTGAAGCCCATGTATTATGAGAGGAATTCCGTACCCCTTGAGGGGACGGGTAAGACGAGGAGAGTGTATCTCCCTGCGGGATGCGGATGGTATGATTATTGGACCAATGTCCGTTATGAGGGGGGACAGTGGATAGACGCAGATGCCTCTCTTCAGAAAATTCCCATGTTTGTCAGGGAAGGAAGTATTTTGCCCCGTGTGGAGTTTGCACAGTCCACGGAAGAGATCGGAACAGCACTACATATCACCGTGTACACGGGAAAAGACGCCACCTTCACGCTTTATGAGGATGCGGGTGACGGCTACGGCTATGAACAGGGGCAGTACTGTCTGACCAAGCTGCACTGGACGGAGGAGACAGGGCTCCTTACCCGGGAACACACAGATGAGGCATCCGACCGCTTTGGGGGAAACTTTAAGATCGGTGAAGTGACCCTGATATCGTGACATTGGACTATACAGGCATTTGTTTCTGTGTTATAATAAATACGGGTGTGTAGCGTGCAGGAGTGCTTGAACTCTCTTGAAGAGCGGCGAACGGAATGCTTCATGCAGCCGGTTGCACATGACTGTGGGTCGGACTCCCAATGATACGGAATGGAGAGAAACAAATGAAGAAGACGGGAATTATTTTGTGTATTGCGGGGGGAATTCTTGTCGTTGTGGGATTGGTGATGATCGCCTTTGCCATGGGGCAGAGGATGGCAGTCGGTTCCGACAGCGTGAATACTTCTCAGATTCAGAGCAGTTCAGAGGGCAGGGGGGATTCCTCCGGGGACATCTCCAATGCATCCGAGACCACAGATCCGGCATGGCAGACGGAATCTTCCGAGCCATCGAAGGAAGTCGTGGAATCCGGAGAGTCGGAGGAACATTCGGAGAGCAGTCAGTCCGAGGAACAGAATTTTTCTGAAGGCAGTGAGACCGGTGAAGAGGCTCTGACCCAGCTCGCCGCACCTTCTGTCTGCGGAAAGCTGTCCGTCAAGGGAACGGATCTGGTAGATGAACAGGGCAGGCCGGTACAGCTTAGAGGTGTCAGCACCCACGGCATCGGGTGGTTCCCTTCCTATGTGGATCAGAATACCTTCAGAGAACTTCGAAATAACTGGAACGTGAATGTGGTTCGTCTGGCGATGTACACCCACGAGAATCAGGGGTATTGTACCGACGGCAACCAGGAGAATCTGAAGAACATCATCTATCGTGGTGTGCAGTATGCCACCGATAATGATCTGTATGTGATCATCGACTGGCATGTGCTGCAGGATCAGAATCCCAACAAGTACATTTCACAGGCCAAAGATTTCTTCAAGCTGATGAGCGAGAAATATAAGGACAACAACAATGTGATCTACGAGATCTGTAACGAGCCCAACGGCGGCACCACCTGGAAGGATGTGAAGAGCTACGCAGAGGAGATCATCCCGATCATCCGCGAGAATGACAAGGATGCCATTATTCTGGTAGGCACCCCCGAGTGGTCTCAGCGTGTGGATCAGGCGGCTGAGGATCCCATCACAGGCTATGACAATATTATGTATACCCTGCACTTCTACGCAGGAACTCACAAGGATGACCTGCGCAACAGAATGGTGAAGGCAATCGAGAAGGGACTTCCCATCTTCGTCAGCGAGTATGGTATCTGCGATGCCAGCGGTAACGGTGCTTTGGACATGGATTCTGCCGCAAAATGGGTGGAAGTGATGGACGAGAACAATGTGAGCTACGTCTGCTGGTCTATGGCCAACAAAAATGAGAGCTCCGCATTGTTTAAGAGTTCCTGCAGCAAGAACTGTAACTTCGAGGAGAGCGACCTGAATGAGTCCGGAAAGTGGCTGTACAATCTGCTCACCGGCAAGACTCCCGTAAAGGGCAGCAATGCAGGCACCGGAAATTCAGGCAATACCCAGAATAACAATTCTTCCTCCGAAAACAAGGGAGAGGCTTTCACCAGCGCAGGGCTGGAGGGGACGGTTACCCTGAAGAGTAAGTGGGAGAATGGCGGAAAGACCTGTTATCAGTACGATCTGACGTTAACCAACCCCGGAGACCAGAACCTGAAGGGCTGGGCCATCGATATCCATTTCAGCGATAACGTTGAACTGGACAGCAGCTGGGGAGGAAAATTTTCCGCAAACGGAAACACGCTTCATGTGGTGTCTGAAAGCTACAACGAGAAGCTGGATGCAGGCGGCACACTGAAGGATCTTGGCTTTATCATTGTAGGACCCGGCGGTCTGACTGTGACGAAATAAAATCATTGGACGTTTGAAAAGGGGGCTGCCTGTCAGCCCCCTTACTTATTCTGATATTCGCAGAAACCCTGCTCCATGCGGAGTGTGTCAATCAATTCCCTGCCGCCTCCCGGCAGTCTGCGGTACAGTCGGATGGTACCGATCACGCCGGCCCCGCTCAGGATGGGATCTTTGTCGATCACGCCGTCCGGCGACTCATAGCGAAAGCGAAGCTGCTGCGCCTTGGGGCAGGCAGCTTGAATTTTGATGATCGTGTTTTTGTTCTGTGCTTTCAGGTGCCAGATGGATCGCTTTTTGGTCGATTTGGTCTCCCAGAGACAACGGGAGAGCGCGAAGGGGGAGAAACCGAAGTTGAAATCTTCTCCGGTGTAGGTCAGCTGCAGGAGCAGTTTCTTATTCAAGGGCAGGAAGAAAAATCTGGGACAGCACCCGTCCACTGCCAAAGCGCTGTGCCTGAGTACCTGACCTGTCTTTTCGCTGGTCAGTCTGGAACAGGACAAACGAAACAGGGGCTCATTGATGCTGCGTCCCCAGTGCTTGTCGGCATAGCCGAAGCTGGTATCCGCCTGAATGCGGTAGGAGATACCGTTTACGGTGACTTGTCCCCGGAAGAAGGTCTTGATGCCTTCTCCATGCCAGTAGCTGTCCAGTGCGCGAAGCCATTGAAACAAGGGGGAAGCCAGAATTCCGGTATGGCAGGACACAGTCTTTTGAAGATCCAGATTCCAGGTCATCTCGCCGGCGTCCGTCAGGTTGTATTTGTGACGGGCAGTGTCCTCTGTCACCGTCAGATGCCCGGACAACCGTTCTTCGCTGTAAAAACATTCCCCCACCTGCATGACCAGAGGACTGGGTGTGGTGCGAAGGGAGGAGATGGGATAGTACCGGGAGAGCTCCAGTCCCCCTTCCCCATTTGCATCCGGATAGATGCCTGCCTTGACGCAGACGTAGGAAGGCTGGAGACCAAGCTTGCGATTGAAGGGATAATGTGCCAGTACCGGTCTGTCATAAGAATAAGCAGGATTGACGATGAGAAACTCGATAAAAAAGCTTCGTACAGCACAGGTTTCTTCCTGGATTCCATGGAAGGAATGGAAGAACCGCATGTATCCCTTTTTGGCAAGGGAACCGGTTAACATCGATGCATTTCTGGAGCGATCTGACACATTCATTCTCTTAACGTACTTCCTTTTCACTCATCCATTGCTGCGGCAAGACACAACAACATTTCGTAGACAACAGAAATATTATACCACAAGATATAGTAAATGACAAGGGTGTCGGAAGATTTTTGAGGCTTTTTTTCTTCCCTCTAGAGGTTCTCCTTGATGCGGATGTCCACCGCCACATAATTGTGTTCTTTTTCCGGAAGCTGACCGGTGGTCAGGTAAGTGAACAGGATGGAGAGCGGCTTGCTGCCCTGTACCTTGGGCTGCTGACAGATGACGGCGGCAATGATATTCTTCTTCATCAGGTCTCTGGTGGTAGGTACCATGTCATAGGCGACGATGCGCATTTTATCCTGCAGTCCCAATGCCTTGACACTTCTGCAGCCCCCGTATACGCCGCCTGCGGTAAAGAAGAGGGCATTAATCTCGGGGTGCTCGGTGAGCAGCCGGGTAGTCTTCTCATAGCTCTCAAACTCATCGTCATGGACCTCTATGATCTCAGTGATGTGTATGGAATCGCTGTAGGGCTTCAGGGTCTGGGTAAAGCCCACGATACGCTCTGTGTGACAGAGAATCTTGGAGGAACCGGTGATAATTCCCACATGGACCTGCCCGTGGGTCATCAGATGCAAAAGTCCTGCGGCGGTGGCTCCGCTCTTCGTATAGTTGCTGCCCACGTAGGCAATGCGGGCGGAGTTCTCAATATCGGTGTTCAGGGTGACCACAGGGATATCCCTGTGATAGAGTTCGTTGATGCGCTGTCGGATGCGATCATCATTGAAGGGGGCCATGGCAATGCCGTTTACTTCTTCCTGAACCAGCTCTTCGATTGCGGAAAGCTGTTCCTCCACACTGGGAGAGATCTCCTTGATCAGGACGGAACAGTTGTAGCCCGCCAGCTCCTCTGCCTTCTCGGTCACTCCGGTGAGAACATCCTGATAGAAGGGGTTCTCCGGAGAGAATAAGATGACACCCAGCTTTAATCGTTTCTTCTGGGCGGCCAGAACAAGACCGGCCACATTGGGCTTGTAATCCAGTTCCTTCGCGATTTCTTCGATCCGCTTTGCCGTCTCTGGATTCACGCTCCCTCTGTGATTTAAGACACGATCTACTGTTCCGCGGGACACGCCGGCCAGTGCTGCAATTTCTTTGATGGTAGCCATTTGGTCCTCCTCCTTCTTCCTCCGATGTCGGGAATCCTTCTCCTTCACAGTATCATAAGTTCACGCAAAATGTAAATAATTCTACTTGATTTTTTTTGAAAAAATAGGTATTATAAAATCAAGGTGTGCTCGTGCACGATGTCAAAATCACGTAAACGATTGCGTACCGCACAAAGCACATGAATATATCCATATGGAGGTTGAAAATGCTGTACATAGGTATTGATTTGGGTACATCCGCAGTAAAGCTGCTGCTGATGGACAGCGAAGGTAAGATCGTGAATATTGTGTCCAGGGAGTACCCCTTGTATTTCCCTCATCCCGGCTGGTCAGAGCAGAAGCCTGAGGATTGGTATGCGCAGACCATGGATGGAATCAAGGAACTGATCGCAGGCGTTGACAAGAGTCAGGTGGCAGGCATCAGCTTCGGCGGTCAGATGCACGGTCTTGTGATTCTGGATAAGGATGATAATGTGATTCGTCCCGCGATTCTCTGGAACGACGGACGTACCACAGAGGAGACTGATTATCTGAACAATGTGATCGGCAAGGAGAAGCTTTCCGAGTACACAGCGAACATCGCATTCGCAGGCTTTACCGCTCCCAAGATCCTGTGGGTGAAGAACAACGAGCCGGAGAACTTTGCGAAGATCGCAAAGATCATGCTCCCCAAGGATTATATCGCTTACAAGCTCACCGGCGTACACTGCACCGACGTATCCGATGCGTCCGGTATGCTGGTATTTGATGTGAAGAATCGTAAGTGGTCTAAGGAGATGTGCGAGATCTGCGGCATTACCGAGGATCAGCTGGCTACCTGCTACGAGTCCTATGAGGCAGTTGGAACCGTTCTTCCCGAGATCGCGGCAGAGCTGGGTATTCCCGCTACCTGTAAGGTGGCAGCCGGCGCCGGCGACAACGCTGCGGCAGCAGTCGGAACCGGTACCGTAGGCGACAATATGTGTAATATTTCCCTGGGAACAAGCGGAACCATCTTTATCTCTTCCAAGAACTTCGGCGTAGACAAGTTTAACGCCCTGCACTCCTTTGCACATGCAGACGGAAGCTACCATCTGATGGGATGCATGCTGAGTGCTGCAAGCTGCAACAAGTGGTGGATGGATGAGATCATCCGCACCAAGGATTATCCCGCTGAGCAGAAGAATATCACCAAGCTGGGCGAGAACCATGTATACTTCCTTCCCTATCTGATGGGTGAGCGTTCTCCCCATAACAATCCGAATGCAAGAGCTACCTTCATCGGTATGACCATGGATACCACCAGAGAGGATATGACGCAGGCTGTTCTGGAGGGTGTTGCTTTTGCACTCCGTGATTCTCTGGAGGTTGCAAAGTCTCTCGGCATCGACCTGAAGAGAACCAAGATCTGCGGCGGCGGTGCAAAGAGCCCTCTGTGGAAGAAGATCGTTGCCAACGTATTGAACCTGAAGGTGGACGTGATCGAGTCTGAGGAAGGCCCTGCAATGGGCGGCGCAATGCTGGCAGCAGTTGCCAACGGCGAGTACGCTTCTGTGGAAGAGATCGCATCTAAGGTAGTGAAGATCATCGACACCGTAGAGCCCGATCCCGAGTTGGTAGCAAAGTATGAAGCCCGTTACCAGCAGTTCAAGGAGATCTATCCTGCCTGCAAGGAACTGTTTGAAAAGATACAGTGACAAAGAAAGGAAAAACTACTATGAAGATCTATTCTATCAATGATCCCGAATTTCGCGAGTATGGCCGTGTGATCAACAATGTTGATTTTACCGAGCTTGTAGAAGCGATGAAGAAAACCCCTCTTCCTGAGGGTGTCGTGTATGAGCCCAGCGTAGCTGAGTTGGAAGCATTACCCGTATACGAGGCTCTTTCCACCACGACCTATGGCGAGATGCCCATCCAGATCGGCTACTGCAACGGACACAACTCCAAGCTGAACGCTCTGGAGTACCACAGAGATTCCGAGATCAACGTGGCTGCAACCGATGCAATTCTGATGCTTGGTCTGATGAAGGACGTACAGCCTGACTTCACCTATGATACCTCCAATGTGAAGGCGTTCCTGGTACCTGCGGGTACTGCAGTGGAAGTATTTGCGACCACTCTGCACTATGCGCCCTGCGGCGTAGACGGCAACGGCTTCCAGGTGACAATCGTTCTTCCCAAGGGAACCAACTATCCTTTGAAGAATGCACGTCCCCGCGCAACCGGAACCACCACCGACAACGAGGATTGCCTGATCACCGCTACCAACAAGTGGCTCATCGGTCATGCAGAGGGCGGCTTGGATGAGGGCAGCTTCCTTGGCCTTGTGGGCAAGAATCTGGATCTGAACGACTGATTACCGTATCAGCCGGAGCAGTACTCTTCGAAGTTAAGATGCCGCAAGGCGTCCTAATGATACATACAAAATCAAAAGTAAATTTTTTTAGGAGGATTTTGACATGAACAATTTACCCCAGGTAAAAATTGGTATTGTCGGTGTGAGCCGTGACTGTTTCCCTGCTTCCCTGACAATCAACAGAAGAAAAGCATTGGTTGATGCTTACACCAAGAAGTACGGCGCTGCTGATATCTATGAGTGCCCTGTTACCATCATCGAGAGCGAGATCGATATGGTAAATGCACTGGAGGACATCAAGAAGGCAGGCTGTAATGCACTTTGCGTATACCTCGGAAACTTCGGCCCCGAGATCTCCGAGACCCTGCTTGCAAAGCACTTCGATGGCCCTGCAATGTACATTGCAGCAGCAGAGGAGAGCCAGAACGATCTTGTTGGCGGACGTGGTGATGCATATTGCGGTATGCTGAACGCAAGCTATAACTTAAAGCTCCGCAACGTAAAGGCATACATCCCTGAGTACCCTGTAGGTACTGCTGAGGAGTGCGCTGATATGATCAATGAGTTTGTTCCCATTGCAAGAGCAATCGTCGGTCTTTCCGATCTGAAGATCATTTCCTTCGGTCCTCGTCCTCTTAACTTCCTTGCTTGTAACGCTCCTATCAAGCAGCTTTACAATCTTGGCGTTGAGATCGAGGAGAACTCCGAGCTGGATCTGTTCGAGGCATTCAACAAGCATGCAAACGATGAGAGAATCCCTGCTAAGGTTGCAGAGATGGAAGCTGAGCTTGGCGCAGGCAACAAGAAGCCTGAGGTTCTTGCAAAGCTTGCTCAGTATGAGCTGACGCTTCTTGACTGGGTTGAGGCACATAGAGGATACAGAAAGTATGTTGCAATTGCCGGTAAGTGCTGGCCTGCATTCCAGACCCAGTTTGGTTTCGTTCCCTGCTACGTAAACAGCCGTCTCACCGGTATGGGCATCCCCGTATCCTGTGAGGTTGATATCTACGGATGTCTCTCCGAGTTCATCGGTACCTGCATTTCTCAGGATGCAGTGACTCTGCTTGACATCAACAACTCCGTACCTGCTGATATGTACAAGGAGTCTATCGAGGGCAAGTTCCCTTATACCCACAAGGATACCTTCATGGGCTTCCACTGCGGAAATACCTGCTCCAAGAAGCTGGCATTCTGCGAGATGCGTAATCAGCTGATTATGGCCAGAAGTCTTCCTGTAGAGGTTACCAACGGTACTCTCGAAGGAGATATCGCTCCCGGACAGATCACCTTCTACCGTCTGCAGTCTACTGCTGACTGCAAGCTTCGTGCTTACATCGCAGAGGGTGAAGTTCTTGACGTAAGAACCAAGTCCTTCGGTTCTATCGGTGTGTTTGCTATTCCTGAGATGGGACGTTTCTATCGTCATGTGCTGATCGAGAAGAACTATCCTCATCACGGTGCAGTAGCATTCGGTCACTTCGGCAAGGCTCTGTACGAGGTATTCAAGTACATCGGCGTTCCCGTAGAGGATCTGAACTACAACCAGCCTAAGTCTCTTCCTTATCCTACAGAGAATCCTTTCTGCTAATATGGAAGCCTGAGGGCAAATACCAAAATGATTTTAGAGAGCAAAGGTCTTGTGCCTTTGCTCTTTTTTGGTGAAAACCGGCCGCAGGAAAAACGTCTCTTGCACTTTCTGAGCGGAAAAGATATACTCAACAGGAGAGGTTACTCGTGTTTGGAAAGGAATCATCCTATGATTTTTTTATCGTTTGAGTTTTATCTGGCGGTCATTACGCTGTTGGTCGTCTACTATTGTTTTCCGCCTAAGTTAAGGTGGACCGTATTGTTAACCGGAAGTTTAGGAGGGTACATCTATCTTGCAGGAGAAGGAAGCATTCTGCTGGGAATGAGTATTCTGGTAAGCTTTTCGGCGGGACTGCTCTTGAAAAGACTGCAGGACAGGCACAGCGGCAGAGGCATCCGAAGGCTTTGTCTGGGACTGGGGATCTTTGTCGCAGCCATGCCCCTGTTTCTTGCGAAAGAGGGGGCCTATCTGTGGGAACGTCTCCTGCATAGAGACGGTATCTCTTTTTGGTCTACTCTGGGACTGGCTTACTTTACGCTGCAGGCGATAGGCTACATGGTGGATGTATACCGGGGAGAGATCCTTCCCGAGAAAAACCTTGCCAAATACGCGCTGTTTGTCTCCTTTTTCCCCCAGATCGTGCAGGGACCCATCGCCAGATACGGTCGACTCTCCCCGCAGTTTTTTGGAGAGGTACGGTTTGATGAGAAGAAGTTTTCCCAAGGATTGCAGTGGCTTCTGTGGGGCTTTTTCTTAAAGATGATGATCGCCGACAGAGCAGGGGTGATCGTCAACAGAGTCTTTGACAACTGGGAGATCTATACCGGCGGTTATGTGCTGCTGGCCGGTGTGCTGTACAGCCTGCAGCTTTACGCAGACTTCAGCGCCTGTGTCTATCTGGCAAAGGGAGTGGCGGGGCTGTTTGGTATTCAGCTGGAGGATAATTTCCGTCAGCCCTATTTTTCCCGAAGCGTGAAGGAATTCTGGGGGAGATGGCACATCACTCTCAGCAGCTGGCTGAAGGATTACATATACATTCCATTGGGAGGAAACCGAAAGGGAAAGCTGAGGAAGTGGCTGAATCTGTGCATCGTTTTCGCTGTCAGCGGCATGTGGCACGGAGCCGGATTGAAGTACATCTTCTGGGGCTTGTTGCACGCCGCCTATCAGATAGCGGGAGAATTGACTGCACCGGTCAGAAGGTGCATTTATCGTGTCCTTCGGATAGAGGAGAACGATTTGCTGGCCGGTGTAGTGAAAAAGGTGATGACCTTCTTCTGGGTAATGCTGGCCTGGATCATTTTCCGCGCAGAGTCCCTGCGGGCAGGTCTGCAGATGCTGCGGAATCTTTTTACCGTCTACAATCCCTGGATCTTTTGGAATGATTCGATCTATACACTGGGGTTGGACATCAAGGAATGCATGCTGCTTTTCCTGACAATTTTGTTCCTGTTTGCAGTCAGCTGCAGGCAGGAGAGAATGACGGGAACTGTGGGAGAGTGGCTGCTTGGTCAGCACCTTCTGACCAGATGGACAGTCTATCTGGGGGCTGTGCTGTTGATCGTAGTGTTTGGTACCTATGGTTATGGTTTTGATGCCTTCGACTTTATCTATGGAGGATTTTGACAATGCTGCGACATTGGAAATATGCATGCAGGGCGGTTATTTTTCTGTTGCTTCTGGCGGTCTGCCTGTCCGGGGTGAACCGCGTCCTGCTTCCCAAATATTATGTGACCGGTGACTGGCCTACCACTTCTACCTATCTGGATTTCTACAATCTGGAGAAGGATACGGTGGATGTTCTCTTCTTGGGCAGCAGCCATGCGGTGGCCGCCTTTTCTCCGGTGGAATTGTATGAGACCTTCGGGATCCGAAGCTATAATCTGGGCTGTGAACAGCAGAATGTCCTGCTGTCCTACTTTTGGCTGCAGGAGGCATTGCGGTTCCAAAAACCCAAAGTAGTCTTTCTGGATACCTTTATGCTGTTCCCCTATGATGAAAACTCTGTGTTGAACACCTCAGAGCCTACCACCCGAAAGGCTGTGGACTTTATGAAGTGGTCGGGAGTAAAATTTCAGGCGATTAAGGATATCTGCAGGATCGATGAGCATCAGACGCTTTCCTCCTATCTGTTTCCCAATGAACGGTTCCACACCAGATGGAAGGGGTTATCAGAGAATGATTTCCGGGTCGGGAAGATGAGCGAACACGCGTCCATGTTTGGGTTCTTTCCCATTGATTTTGTTTGCAACAGCGAAGAGTATCAGCCCTTTGCGGAGGATGGTGCCACGGAGTATGCGCAGATGGTCCCGGTCATGCGGGAGTATCTGGACAGACTGATTGCGTTGTGCCGGGAAGAAGGAATCCGGCCGGTGCTGGTGAAAACGCCCAGCATGTTTACTTCGAAGGAAGCCTATAACGCTGTCAGCGCCTATGCCTATGAAAATGATATTGAATACCTTGACTTTAATGAGGAGGAGGTATATCATCAGGCAGGACTTGTCTTCGCACAGGATAGCTGCGACACGGATCATGTCAATGTCTCCGGGGCGATCAAAGTCACCGACTATATCGGGAGGTGGCTTGGGGACCTGGTCCCTGTGGAGCAGCAGGATGAGCAGTGGGAGAAAGCGGTATCCTTTTATCACCATTACCGCAAGGATACCTGTCTGCAGAGAGAGACCGATGCGGTTTCCTATCTGAGCAAGATTCAGGATGAAAACTATTCTGTTTTGATTGCGTCCCAGGGCAATGGGTTGGGCCGGATAAGTCCCGAGGTGACGGAAGGATTACAGGCTTTGGGGCTGCATCCTGAGAGAGTGGAAGAGAGCGGAGACGGATACCTGGCAGTGATCGATTGCGGCAAGGTATTGGCAGAAGAGAGCGGATTCGAGACGATGATCCGATGCGGCACGATTCGAGACGGAATCGTCAGCTTCCGGGTCACTGCAATGGGAGCTTCGCAAGGGGGCACCAGCTCCATTCAGTTGGACAGTTGGGAGACTTCCCACAAAAATGACGGATGGAATCTGACGGTCTATTGTAAGGAAAGGAAGAAAATCATCGATGAGGTCTGTCTTGCTTCGGAAGACGGGAAAGTAGTGATTGTAAGGTAATCGGTTATGACAAAGGATATGACACAGGGCTCGCCCATGAAGCTGATACTGGGGTTTTCCATACCATTGTTGTTTGGATTTCTGTTCCAGCAGTTTTATAATGTGGTGGATACGATTATCGTAGGCAGATTCCTGGGAACGGAAAATCTGGCTGCAGTAGGTGCAACCGGTTCTGTCAACTTTATGGTAATCGGCTTCTGCACGGGAGTATGCAGCGGTTTCTCCATTCCTGTGTCCCATAAGTTTGGAGCAGGAGATTTTGTCGGACTTCGAAAGGTAGTGGCGAACTGTGTATGGTTAGGCATTGCACTGTCTGCCGGCTTGGCACTGCTCACGACCTCTCTTTGCCGGCAGATTCTGGAGTTGATGCAGACGCCGGAAAACATCATCGAGGGCTCCTACAACTATATTTGGATCATTTTTCTCGGTATTCCGGCGACTTTCCTGTATAACATCACAGCCGGGGTGATCCGGGCATTGGGGGATAGTAAGTCACCGGTGTACTTCCTGGTTCTTTCCTCCATCATCAATATTGGTCTGGATCTGGTGTTTATTGTCCATTTCAACCTGGGAGTGAGAGGAGCTGCCTTTGCCACAGTGATCTCTCAGACCATCGCCGGTGTCAGCTGCCTGTTGTACCTGATCAGGAAATTTGAGCTTCTGCACATCCGGAAGGAAGAGTGGTGCTTTGAGAGACACCTGGCCGGAAGCCTGCTTGGTATGGGACTTCCTATGGGTTTTCAGTATTCTATTACGGCTATCGGAAGCGTGATCCTTCAGAGCGCAACCAACTCTTTGGGCTCCGATGCGGTTGCTACCTTTACCGCAGCTTCAAAAATCAGTTGCTTTTTGGCCACACCCTTTGATGCCTTTGGCTCTACGATGGCCACCTATGGCGGGCAGAATGTGGGCGCCGGCAGGCTGGAGCGCCTTGGAGAAGGCTTGAAGGCCTGTACGATTTTGGGAGCGATCTACTCCGTGATTGCTTTCCTGATCATTTACTTCGCAGGGAACTCGCTGGCAATGCTGTTTGTCAGGGAGAGCGAGGCGGCGATTATCGGAAATGTACGTTTCCACTTGCTTTGCTACACCATTTGCTATTTCCCTTTGGCGTTGGTCAACATTATCCGATTCCTGATTCAGGGGATGGGCTTTGCCAACTTTGCGATTCTTGCGGGTGTCTTCGAGATGATCGCCAGATCAGCAGCAGGCATTGTGTTAGTGCCGATCCTGGGCTATACAGGCGTTTGCCTGGGAGGGCCGCTAGCCTGGATCCTGGCGGATGCCTTCCTCATTCCGGCATATTTCTATGTGAAGGGCATCCTTGTCAAACGACGCAGTCTAAACAGCGATCAAAATGTGGTTGCCAAAGTGTAGAGGTCTGTGATAAAATAATAGTCAGTTTAGAACAGAGAGGGGCGGAAAGATGAGAAAATAACCTACTTTTGAGAACATGAATCGTATGTACGGTGGAAGGTGTATGCCTTGCAGTGTAGTCTTTGCTGCACTGTTCTTCATGTTGCCAAAAGTGGATTACTTTCTCGTATCCGCTCCTTTGTTATGTCAAAAAATGAACGGTTTAAAGAGACGGTATCCTTTTGTGCTGCAGAGGGATACCGTCTTGTTGTGCAGAGCAAAGGAGGAATGTGTATGGCACAGATAACCGTTCAGGATCTGACCTTCTGTTATGAAGGCAGCTATGACAATATTTTTGAAAAGGTATCTTTTGTGATCGATACCGACTGGAAGCTTGGATTTATCGGCAGAAACGGAAAGGGAAAAACTACCTTTCTGAGACTGCTGCAGGGGCAGCTGGAATATCAGGGCAGCATCAGTACCTCCGCAGCCTTTGATTACTTTCCGTATCAGATCACGAAGGAACAGGAGAGGCTTCCTGCGGCAGAATTTTTTGGAGAGCTTCGTCCTGATTTTGAATTGTGGAGAGTGCTGCGTGAATTGGACCAGCTGGATCTGGATCCGGAGTGTCTGTTCCGACCCTTTTTCACGCTGAGTCACGGGGAGCGAACGAAGACCATGCTGGCCCTGCTGTTCTCGGAGGAGAACTTCTTCCTGCTGATCGATGAGCCTACCAATCATCTGGATGGGGAGGCCAGACAGGTGGTCAAAGAATATTTGCGGCGGAAGAAAGGGTTTATTCTGGTCTCCCATGACAGAGAACTGCTGGATGCCTGCATCGACCATGTGTTGGTATTGAATCGCAGCACGATTCGCGTGGAGAAGGGGAATTTTACAAGCTGGTGGGAGAATAAGGAACGGCAGGATCATTTTGATCGGGCGGAAAATGAAAAGCATCTTCGAGAGATCGGGAAGCTTTCGGAGGCGGCGGAAAGAACAGCCCGCTGGGCAGACAAAAATGAGCGTACCAAGATCGGGTTTGATCCGATCAAGGAGCACGACAGGTTTCTGGACACCAGAGCCTATATCGGAGCCAAGACGAAGAAGCTGCAGAGTCGTGTGAAAAATACCGAGCGGCGGATCGAGGACGAGATCGCGGAGAAGGAAGGTCTGTTGAAGGACCTTGAGAATCCTGTGGAACTGAAGCTGATGCCGTTATCCTTTCACAAGGAGCTCTACGTGTCGGCCAGAGATTTCTGTCTTGGCTATGGCAGTTTATCTTCTCCGGTCATCCGGAACTTAAGATTCGAACTGCACAGAGGAGATCGGATCTGGCTGAAGGGTGACAATGGCTGCGGCAAGTCCAGTCTGATACAGGCGCTGCTGCAGAAGGCAGGGTATGACCGGGAGAGTGCTGTGAAATCGACACCGGCCGGGGAGCAGGCGTATGCTCCGGAGCGCGCAGCAGCAGGGGAGAGCGCTCAATTGCTGACGGATGGCCTGCTGGAGATCCCGAAGGGGTTGATCATCTCTTACGTCAACCAGGACACCTCCTTCCTCCGGGGAAGTCTCACAGAGTTTGCGGAAAAACGCGGCCTGGATGAAAGCCTGTTGAAGGCACTGCTTCGGCAATTGGATTTTGAACGAGTACAGTTTGGCAAGAATCTGGAAGAATTTTCTGAGGGACAGAAGAAAAAAGTTCTTCTGGCAGCCAGTCTTCTGACTCCCGCCCACCTTTATATCTGGGACGAACCCTTGAATTATATCGATATCTTTTCCAGAATTCAGTTGGAGAATCTGATTTTACACTATCAGCCAACCATGCTGTTGGTAGAACATGATAAGGTGTTTGGGGAGAAGGTGGCAACCTCTGTCTTTTCCCTGAATGGGTGAAGCGACAAAGGACAGCTTTGGTGGTACAGAATACCTGAAAAAAACGATTGTTTCTTGCTTTCTGTTTGACAATTATTCTCAGATAGAATAAACTGAAAGCATATCACCGGAGGATGAATTCAGGTGAAAATGAAAATCCCTTTTCGGGATTGCGTTCCCGGTAAGGCGTGGAACACAATTCCGAAAAGGGAAAAATGAAATCAGGAAGGACGTAAAGAGATGGCAAAATTGTATGTGAATCCCAATGTGAAGTGCGGTCACATCAACCCGGAATTGCAGGGACATTTTTCCGAGCATCTGGGAAGATGTATCTATGAGGGAATCTTTGTGGGAGAGAACTCCGACATTCCCAACGAGAACGGTATGCGTAAGGATGTGGTGGAGGCACTGAAGGAGATTCAGGTTCCTGTGCTTCGCTGGCCCGGCGGATGCTTTGCAGATGAATACCACTGGAAGGATGGCATCGGCCCTAAGGAAACCCGTAAGAAGATGATCAACACCCACTGGGGCGGCGTGGTAGAAGACAACAGCTTCGGTACGCACGAGTTTATGGAGCTGTGCAGACAGCTGGGCTGCAAGACCTACATCAACGGCAACCTGGGCAGCGGTACCGTACAGGAGATGAGCGAGTGGGTTGAGTACATGACCTTTGAAGGTGTGTCCCCTATGGCTGACCTGCGCAAGGCAAACGGTCATGAAGCACCCTGGAGAGTGGACTACTTTGGTGTGGGCAACGAGAACTGGGGCTGCGGCGGCAATATGAGACCGGAGTATTACGGGGACCTGTACCGCAGATATCAGACCTATATTCGAAATTACAACAATGCGGCTCCCATCGCGAAGATTGCCTGCGGTGCCAACGCAGAAGATTATCACTGGACAGACAAGATGCTGGAGACTGTATTCGATCATAGTGTGGTTCGTATGGATGGCGTATCTCTCCACTACTATACTCTGCCTACCGGCAATTGGTCCAAGAAGGGATCTGCTACCGACTTTGATGAGAAGAGCTGGTATCGCACCCTGAAGGCCACCTTGAAGATGAAGGAACTGATCGAGAAGCATGGCGCCATCATGGATCAGTATGACCCTGAGAAGAAGATCGGTATGGTGATCGATGAGTGGGGTACCTGGTATGATGTGGAGCCCGGCACCAACCCCGGCTTCCTCTATCAGCAGAATACCATGAGAGATGCACTGGTGGCAGGTATCAATCTGAACCTGTTCAACAAGAACTGTGACAGAGTAAAGATGGCAAATATCGCGCAGATGGTGAATGTCCTCCAGGCTGTCATCCTGACGGATGGCGAGAAGATGGTCAAGACTCCCACCTGGCACGCTTTCAACCTGTATAAGTTCCATCAGGATGCTGAACTGGTACAGTCCTCTCTGGAGACAAAGGAAGTCGGTCTGGAGGAAGGCTTTATGATTCCGAATCTTACGGAGTCTGTATCTCTGGGTAAGGATGGCAAGCTTCATGTGACCATTACCAACGCTTCTCTCACTGACAGCGCCGACATCGAGATGGTTCTCGCTGAAACTGCTGCAAAGAGTGTGAAGGCTTCTGTATTGACAGGAGACATGAAGGCACACAATACCTTCGACGCTCCGGATACGGTTGGAAGTGCTGACTATACTGCAGTAAAGATTTCTGACGGCAAGGTGGTATTTACCGCTCCTGCCTGCAGCGTAATGCATCTGGAAGTGGAGATCTGAAACGAATGAACATATTGACAGCTGAGAATCTGACCAAGTCCTTTGGACTGCGAAAGGTTTTGGCTGGGGTGAACTTCTCTCTGCAGGAGGGGGAGAAGGTGGGTGTGATCGGTATCAACGGTACCGGAAAATCTACCCTTCTTCGCATTCTTGCGGGACTGGAGGAGCCGGATGAAGGAAAGATCATCAAAGCCAACCGGTTAAAGGTTGGCTTTCTTTCTCAAAACCCGGAATTTATCCCCGGAGAAACCGTGCTGGAGGCTGTGCTTCGTGTGGCCGAGACAGAGACAAACAAAGAATTCATAGAGACAGAAGCCAAATCCATGCTGACCAGGCTGGGTGTGACAGAATTTGAGGAGATCTGCGACAGACTATCCGGAGGACAGCGGAAACGACTGGCGCTGGTGGCAACCCTTCTGTCAGAAGCGGACCTACTGATTCTGGACGAGCCCACCAACCATCTGGACAGTGAGATGAGCGGATGGCTGGAGGAGAATCTTCGAAATCGGAAGGGCGCCGTGTTGATGGTGACCCACGACAGGTATTTCCTGGACAGCGTGACGAGACGCATCATTGAGATCGACAAGGGCGCGGTCTACTCCTATAACACCAATTACGCAGGCTTTCTGGAACAAAAGCTTCAGCGGGAGGAGATGGCCCTTTCTTCCGAGAAGAAGAGACAGAATATCCTGCGCAATGAATTGAAATGGGTACAGCGTGGCGCCCAGGCACGAACCACCAAGCAGAAGGCCAGGCTGGAACGATTTGAAGAACTTAAAAATGCGGATGCACCGGTGATGGACGGCCGTGTGGAGCTGTCCTCGGCAGTGTCCAGACTGGGCAGAACCACTGTGGAGCTGGAGGGAGTGACGAAATCCTTTGGAGAAAAGTGCCTTGTCCGTGACTTCACCTACTACTTTAGGAAGGATGACAGGGTAGGTTTTGTGGGCAGAAACGGCAGCGGTAAGACCACGCTGATGCGGATGATCACCGGGGAGGTGGAACCTGACAGCGGTACCGTTACCCTGGGCCAGACAGTGAAGATCGGGTATTATTCACAGGAGATCGACGAGGAGGAAATGCCTGCAGACAAGAGAGTCATCGATTACATCAGAGATGTGGCCGAGTTTGTGGATACTGCAGACGGAAAGGTGAGTGCCGCCAGGATGCTGGAGCGATTTTTGTTTGCTGGAGAAGACCAGTACGGCCTGCTTCGGAAGCTTTCCGGGGGAGAGCGGAGAAGACTGTATCTGTGCAAGGTGCTGATGAGTTCACCAAATGTACTGATCTTAGACGAGCCCACCAATGATCTGGACATTGCCACGCTGCAGACGCTGGAGGACTATCTGGATTCCTTCCGGGGAATTGTCATTGTGGTGTCCCATGACAGGTATTTCCTGGACAGAACGGTGCGCAGGATCTTTGCCCTGGAGGAGGGCGGTCATGTAACCCAGTATGAGGGCGGATATACCGACTATCGGCAGAAGGCTGAACAGAAGGGGGCCTTTGAATCGGCTTCCGCTGAGAGCCCTGCCAGAGATCCGTCTGCCTCCCAGAAAAACTGGAAAAGCGGACATACCAGGAAACTGAAGTTTACCTATCAGGAGCAGAAGGAATACGATACCATTGAGGCCCAGATCGCCGGGCTGGAGGCCAGAATCGAAAGCCTGGAGGCCGATATCCTGCGCAATGCCAGAGATTTCGGCAAGCTGAATGAACTGACAGCCGAGAAGGAGCGGACGGAACTGCTGCTGGAGGAAAAGATGGATCGCTGGATGTATCTGGAGGATCTGGCGGCCAGAATTGAACAGGGTGAGACTTACACCGTATAGAAAAGCGAAAAGAAGAGACCGTTGGCAAATAAGTCAACAGTCTCTTCTTTTTTCGACAAGGAAAAGCGGATGCTTCCCGCAGAACACGAAAAGCAACACGGTGAAAATACTTATTCGGGATCAGAGCCGCCTTCTGTGGCGATGGCAGCGGACAGCGCAGAAACAATCGCGATCACAACAGCCACAACGATCACTAACAAAAGACCCATTGCCAATATTAAAAACAAAGCATTCATGTGTGACACCTCTTTTCTGTAGATACAAGATAGTATATCACCAGTCGCCGAAAATCACAATCCATTCCGAGAAAAAAACAGCACGCAAAAATGTATAAAAACTATTGACAATGCGTTTCTTTTGTAGTAAAGTTCAATTACGTCAAATCTGACGGATTCTTATTTCTTGACCGATTCGAGTCAAAATCACTTTTTTACAGTAGGAGTTTCTCATGAGTGCACCATGAGTTCTCGATCAAAGGGGGGATGTATTATCAGCAGTGAACTGGAGTCATCCAAAAACTGTCTTTCGCAGTTGGTGGAGGAATATACCACCAGGAAGCAGCAGACGCTGGTTCAGATGAAAAAGGGAATGCTCTCCAGAGAGGAATTTCTGGAGGATGCCAGACAACACATCAAGGAGTTCTACCACCAGACACCGGAGCAGGACGAACAACTGTTGAAAGGTTTTGAACAGTATGTTTTCGGGTATTCCAGACTGTCGGAGCTGATCAACGACGAAGAGATATCTGATATCCGCGTCGTAAGCTTCGACAACATCCGGGTCAAGAGGAAGGGGCGCAGACAGGCAGCAGGGGTGGCCTTTGCTTCGGCGAAAGAGTATCGACAGTTCATCGATTATATTGCCACGCGAAATCAGGTGAATATTTCGAACCTGAACGCCATTCAACGTTTTACCGATGATGATTCGGACCCAAGATTTATTCTGCGGTTCACACTGTCCATGCCGCTTGTGAACACCAGTACAGAGCCATATCTGTGTATTCGTAAGGTTCCCAGATTTTTCCCGCAGATCAAGGATCTGATCCGGGCGGGAATGATGGATGTGACCATTGCGGAGCTTCTGATCAGGCGGTTTCGGGAGGGGTCTACGTTGATCTGCGGGGGAAATTCCTCCGGCAAAACTACCATCCTGAATGCGTTAAAGGAGACGCTGCCAAATGATTGTGCTGTCTTGGTGGCTCAGCAGGCGGACGAACTGACGACCAGATTCCATCCCGATATGATGTTTTTACATTCCCTGCCCGCGCAGGGAGAAACCTCTGTCAATTACGATCTGGAGAAAATCAGTATTGCAGGCCTGACGATGGATGTGGACTTTTTCATTATCGGTGAAGTGAAGGGGGCGGAGGCGATCTATCTGCTGAATGCCGCTTATACAGGGCAGCAATGTGCAGCAACGATTCATGCGCCATCCGCAGATCGGGCCATCAATAAACTGGTGGATTACTGTTTAACCGGCAGCAGGTATACGCGAAAAGAACTGTTGAAAATGATGGATTGCTTCCAAACGCTGGTGTTCATGGAGCACTACAAGGTAAAAGAGATCTTTGCCTGTACGGGGTGGGACGAAGAACGACAGGATCTGCGCTATGAATTGATCTATCGGAGAGAGGAAGGAGATTACATTTGAAGATAGGGATTCTATTGTTTCTCTTTGTGGGTTTCCGGATGATCTTTTCCGAAATGGAGCTGGTGAACGAGCTGGCGAAGACGCTTAGAAAGACCAGAAGCGAAATGAATGCAGCCTCCCGTCAGCGAAATCTGGCCGACAGGCAGAATCTGCTTAAGATGCAGGAGAGTCATAGCCTTTGGTATCGGGTGGAGCAGATGCTGCAGTACAGCGGAATCAGAGATCGATTTCCACAGCTGTCTGCAGAGTGGTGGATGCTGCTGCAATTGGTGGCGGGAACCCTGGTGTTTTGCGTGGGGTGCCTTCTGTTTGATGTCTTCGCCGGAGCAGGCATGGTCTGTGCCCTTCTATGGTTGGAACTTACGGTGCTTAGAATGTGCTGTCGGAAAAATTTTCAGCGTACCGAGGAAGACCTGACGAAGCTTTTGGATTTCCTGGGAAACTACAGTGTGACGTCGGGAGAGATTACTGGTATTTTTGATCAGATCAGCAGGTATATGGAAGAACCGGTCCGGTCAGCGCTATCTGCATGCTTCTATGAGGCTTCTACCACAGGAGATGCCCAGACGGCACTGTTGGCTATGGCAGAGAGGATAGAGCATCCAAAATTCAAGGAACTGGCGCGAAATATGGAGATCACCAGCAGGTACTGCGCTGATTTTACGGCATTGGTACAGAGCAGTCGAAGGAGCCTGAGAGAATATTTGAGAACGGTACAGGAGCGCCGCAGCATGACCCGGGAGGCCATCGTCAATTTGGTGATCCTGATGGGAATGTCGGTGGTGGTCTTATTGTCCGTCGGAAAGCTGACGGGAATCGACATGCAGCAGATGTTGCTTATGACCTGGCCGGGGAGAATCGGACTGGGGCTTTTGGGAGTGATTTTCCTTGTGTTTCGAAGATCGGTTACCAAAATCTAGGAGGCGCGCATGAACTTAACTTATCTTTCCGGGGGAGTGAAAGCGATGGCTTTCCTCTGCGGGATACTGACACTGTTCCTCGTAAACAGCCTGCGCAGGGATGAAGAAAGTGTGAAACGGATGCTTCGCACCTACAGGGAGCTGTCCGGCCTGGTGAAAACCAGAGGTCTGAATTCGAATCTGTACCGCCGAATAGACGGTTGGCTGAAGCGAAACGGAGCCGCTTTTCATTACGGGGAGTGGGTGAATCCGGTGCGGTTCGTCACCTTAAGTCTGCTGTTGGGACTTGCGGGACTGGGGACGCTGTCGACGGTCTCTTTGATCTATGGTGGGACTGCATTTCTGGTTTTGGGGAGCCTGCCGGCCATACTGCTGTTGTATTTCAATAAGCAGGACAACGAAAGACAGCTGAGTGAACTGAAGCTGGTATATCATGCCCTGGAAATTCAGATCAAGGCCGGCGTCTATGTGACAGATGCTCTGGCGGAGTGCTACGGAAGCGTTCGGGAAAAACGGCTCAGACAGGCGTTGCTGGATCTGGCCGGCGACATTGTGCTGAAGGCAGATGTCTATGAATCTCTGGACAGGTTCCAGAGCAAATTTGAGAATAAGTATGTGGATTCTCTATGTATTATCATACTGCAGGCACTGGAATCAGGGCAGGCAGTGGAACTGCTGCGTGACATCAGTGAACAGATCAAGGATATGGAGGAGAGTGTACTGGCACGCAAAAAGGGTGCTCTGGACAGAAAATTGACCTTCTGTCAGTTGGGCGTTCTGACTGTGGTGCTGGGGTTGGCACTTTATGCCTGCGTGACGTACATGTTTGGGGCAGCAGTTATGTTTTAGAAAAAAGATGAATAGAAAGGAAGAACAAAATGAAAAAAAGAATGATTATTTGGAAGATGAGAACGATGAACCTTGCATATCAGTTGAAGGAGCATGCATTGAAGAAGGAGGAGGGAATCGATGGAATTCTCGTGACGGTAGGCCTCTGTATTATCGCTCTGCTGCTCTGTGTTGTGATGAAGGACAGTCTGACTTCCTTTATCACCACACTGGTGACCAGTATGACGACGAAGGCACAGGGAATCTTAAACGGAGTGACTCCCTCTTGAGTAGGGAGAAGGGCAGCATCGGGGACTTTCTGGCGGTCGGAATCTGTATGATCTTTTTCAGTCTCCTGATGGTCAGATATATGGACAGTGTGGGGCTGATCAACGAGAAGGAACAGGTGAATCAGTTAGTCCGTCAGTATATTCTCAGGATGGAGACGGTAGGGCGTCTTACGTCCGAAGACCGGGCCGGTCTGCTTTCTTCGCTGCAGCAGTTGGGAGTCAGTGAGATCAATCTGGAGGGTACCACGTTTGACAACGTTGGGTATGGAGAGATGATCGTTCTGCACGTACAGGGAAAACTGAGAGGTGAATATGCGTTTGAAGTCAAATCAGTCTCTACTGCAAAGTACTGAGAGCGGG
The DNA here is from genome assembly GCA_051880235.1 of Acetatifactor sp. Classification (GTDB taxonomy): domain Bacteria; phylum Bacillota; class Clostridia; order Lachnospirales; family Lachnospiraceae; genus Acetatifactor. The sequence continues at coordinate 26,940 of JBJENO010000033.1, forward strand.
CAGGTTGGATGGACCATTGGTCTATGGTATCTGTTGTTTTTCAGTATTCTTCTGATGGCCAGTCTCCAGATAGAACTGTACAGGGCATCCTCAAGCTATCTGGAGGATGCCCTGGCTTCTTCCAATCTGGCTGCGGCGGTAATCGATGTGGAAGAGTACGGGAAAACGCACAATGTGTTGATCGGAAATGCATTTCAGGCCAGGGAACGTTTTGAAAAGGCGATGAAAATAAATCTGGGATTGAACGGTGACTGGGAGTGTGAGAACAAAGCGATGATCTCAGGACCGGTCAGGGTAGAGACCTTTATCGTTTACAACGTGGATGAAGAGAAGATCGTCAGCTGCCGGTTTGACGGGGCGGGAAATCTGCAGGTCGGAACCTATGCTCCGGGAAGCGTTGTGGCGCCTAATGGTGTCATAGTGGAAGCAACCGGGATCTATAGTGAGATCTCCTATGAGATAAAAGGTTTTTTGGGGCTGACAGTGCAGGCACATAAGGGAAAACTGGTGGATGTATGTGCGAATGAGTCGCAGAAAGAGGAAGATGGATGGGAAAAATGAGGACAGATACGCCCGGAAAGGGCAGGACGAAGGGGGCAGTTGCCGCACTTGTGGCAGCACTGGCGGTGTTTGCAGTGATGCTGCAGTTGGAGAGAACGGCATTGGCCGATTATGAAAAAGGAGTGATCTACGTGTCGGCAGCAAAGATTCCAAAGGGGCAGCAGATCACATCGGAGAATGCAGAGCAGTTTCTGGAAAGGAAAGAGATCGATCAGACCCTGATCTCGGCAGCTGCATTGACCGATCCCCGGCAGATAGAAGGATTGATTGCGGAGGTTGGTATCGAGGAGGGAGTGTTCCTGTGCAGAGACATGTTTCTTTGCAAGGCGGATGTGTTGAAGGAATTGGAGGAGCCGGTGATCGCAGCCTTCAGATCTGATGATCTGTATCAGGTGGTGGGCGGTGTGCTGCGCGGAGGAGACCGGATACATATCTACAGTGTTTCGGAGGAGAAGGAAGCGCTGCTGACCTGGGAAAACATTTTTGTGGAGAGCGTGTATGACCAGAATGGATTAAAGATCGAAGCCGGGGATGTTACCTCCTGTGCGGCGAGAATCAATGTCTATCTGGATAAAAAGGATGTGGAACAATTCTATTCCAATCTGGCAGCCGGTGCGCTTCGTGTTGTAAAGGTCTGTAGGTAGGTTCGCAGTATGAGGAGGAACAGATGAAGAAATATGGGAGACAATTGCTGATCATCGGGCTGCTTGCGGGGGCGCTTACAGCGGCCGTATTCGTAGGTTTTGGCAGGCGGGAACGAGACCCTGTGGAGAGCAAAGAGAATCATTTGGAACTGCTTGCTGCCTCCGCGGACGAGATTCCGGAGAGAGAGCCGGAAGATGAGAGAGAGTTGGGACGAGATGAAAAGAATACAAGGGAGCAGAACCGGGAGCAGGAAAGCTATGAGGAGCTGAGGATAGAAGCTTCCGGCACAAAGGAACCGGGGGCAGAAGAGCCGGGCTCGAGAGAGCAGAGTGACCGGGAACCCGACAGGAAGGACCCCGGTGTGAAGGTGCAGGGTTCGGAAGAACAAAGTACCCCGGAACCCGGTTCCGACGGGGGCGAAACCCATGGAGAGAGCTTGGAAAGAAAACCGTGGCAGGAGGAATCAGGGCAGCCGCAGCCTTCCTCCGGAGACCGGGATGATGAGCAGACGAAAACGCCTGATGTCAACGAAGAGACACAGCCCATCCGGACACAGGAGTCTGAGAGCCCGGAAGCAGAGCATCTTCATTACTTTGAGAAGGTCTATTGGTATGGCGAACCCTCCTGCGGGGTGCAGACAAACTACTACAATCTCGTCTGCAGAGAGTGCGGAGCCTATGGCGGGGATGGGGAGGATGTCATCGATCACACTCCCATCAGGAAGGAATCGGTCAGTTACGAGGGATGCATTGTGTATAAAATCGTGGAGGTGACCTGCGAGAAGTGTGGGGCGAGTCTGGGACGCGAGGCAGAATGTATCGGCGAACAGCATCAATGGGTAACGGGAGAGGGAACTACCGTTTGGAATGAGGAAGTGCAGGATTTTGTGACTCCTACCATTGAGTATTGTGCAAAATGCTTTGTTCAGAGATAGAGGTGATGGTATGCGAAGAATGAAATATTGGATTTCACTGTTCCTGATGCTTGGAATCTTTCAAGGGATATCCTTGTCTGCAGATGCCGGGAAAACGATCTACCAAAGTCCCTATGTCTCTTTTTCACCGGACAGACTGGCCTGGACCACCAATGCCGGAGTGACGGATTGCGAATTTACAGAATACGGAACCATTGTCTCAACCGGAATCACCTCTTCCCTGCGCAAACTGCAGCCGGGGGAACACTACTATGAAAAGGCCTGTGTGGAGCAGATTCCTGTGGGAAACTGGAAGGTAAGTCATGCACCGGGTACCTGTATTCATGCCGCATATCCCCCTTCCGGGGTAAGCTATCACGAGATTATCTTCGGACGGCAGATGTGCAAAAGAAATTACTTTTCCGGATGGTTTCCAACCTGTGCGGACTGCGGAGAGGTCATCCCCATTTTCTTCTATATGAGTCGACAGGCGGCAGAGAGCATAGATTATTTACCCGGTGGTTCGGAGTATTATTATCTATGCCCTTTTTGCAGCAACCTGGAGCAGGGGAGACCCATCAACCATAATTGTACACGGATCTCCAAGAATCGATACCGTGTCAGATACAATCCGGGCAGACCGGGGGTGTTGGGGCATATGACGGATGACTTGTTTCTGTACGACAATGCCACAATGTATGAGGGAGAAGAGATGCAGCCGGCAACCAGCTTGTCCCTGAACCAATATTCATTGGAGGGCTTTGTCTTTGATTCCTGGAATACGAAGCCGGACGGAACCGGGCAAAGCTTTCCGGATGGAGCGGAAGTTCTCAATCTGACCACAGAGAATTGGCGAAAGGGCGGAGGGGATACCGGAGTCGTGACGCTGTATGCTCAGTGGAGGGCGACCTCCAGCACCCTTGTTTTACAGTTGGAAGGAGGCTCCTACCGGGGGCAGAAGAATTCCTATACAGTGGAGGGAAATTTCGGGCAGAAGGAGAAGATCGACACAACAGCGGTGGTACCCCCTGCGGGAAGTCAGGTAAGCTTTGTGACCAATGGGGGCAGTCGGGTGGATCCCATCGTCGGAACCCAGAGGTTTTATGAATGGAAAATGAAGCAGCCTTTTCGGGGACTGTTTCGGAGTGATTGTTACTTTTTCCGGGCACCGGCAGGTAATGTTGACACGTTGGAGGCGGTCTATCGAAGAGAACCCATTGAGCTGCCCGCCACAGTACGACCGGGTTATTCCTTCGGGGGTTGGTATTATGACAAAGAGTTTCGGCAGCCAGCCGGAACCGCCGGAGATCAGATCACCCCCATGAAGAATATCACGCTGTACGCCCAGTGGGTGGAATTGGTTTTGACCGCCACAGACAATTATCAGGCAAATGAGGGCAAGGGTGCGGTGGATCTTTGTTGGACCCAGGAGGACAGTGCCAATAAATTTTTCCGACTCTATCAGGGAAAAACAACCTTTGATTTTACCCTGCTGACACAGACCGGGGATCCGAACAACGTGGAGGTGTTACAAGAGGAGTGGAAGCCTTCCGATAAGACACAGAGTCTGGAGATTCCCAGCACCGGTGTCTATCATTTTGAGGCCTGCGGAGCACAGGGCGGTGATTATGAAGAAAAGAGCGGAGGAAAAGGAGGATTTATCTCAGCCGACTTTTGGCTGACGGAAGGGGAAGTGATCACCGTTTCGGTGGGTGCTCAGGACGGAACCGGACTGGGAGGAGCCAAGTCTGATGGGGGATTCAGCAATGGCGGCGGCAGAACAGTAGTGGAGAGCAATCTGCAGGGAATCCTGTTGGTTGGCGGCGGAGGCGGCGGCGCAGGACTTTTGGAGGATGGCAGACCGGGAGGCAGCGATGCAGGCCTTCGGTCGGATCGGACCGGTGTCGGTGAGAGCGGTATGGCAGGAGGCGGCGCAGGTTACGAAGGCGGCACTGCAGGGGAGGTGGTGTACCACGAACATGGGGAAAAGTGTCCGTATCACGCCCACACGGAAAGCTGCTTTGAGAAGCATGAGCACAATGAGAATTGTTACAAGAAATATATTGAACTGACCGGGGCCAGCCAGATAAATTTTCAGGATTGCGGCTGCTCCGTCCAACACTTTTATTTGTCCTGCAACTATTGTAAGAGCAGATGGACCACTACTGTCTACAACTCCATACCCTGTGTACAGAATCATTTTGGCAATCAGTGTCGGAATATAGGGGTAAGAGATTGTCACGCACATGTTTTGGTCTGTGATCTGTCAGAGGACCCTTTTTTGACCTGTCCTCTTTCAGAGGGATATCCCTGCGGAAAGGTGGAGGGCGTCAGTATCGATTCCGCCAAGCCGGGATACGGCGGCAGTAATTATGTCAGCAGCGCTGCATTGATGGTATGGACCAATGAGGCAGGAGTGCAGCCGGGGGATGGAATTGCTTCTGTCCTGGCAAAACGCATCGGATATCGGAATGACTTCTCCCTGACCGATGTGGAGGCTCCTGATCTGGAAAAACCCGATAGTATTGATCCGGACAGTGTAGCAAGGAAGGCTCTGCGGGATCAGAGCGTGAAGATCACCTGGCAGCAGCCGATGGACCGTGGGACGACCTATTATCACAAGGCAGAGTCCTGGCTGCCCATGGGAGAACAGCCTCTGTGCACCTCCAATGTGACCGAAAATACACTGGTATCAGGAATTGCCGGGTATCTGTATGTGGTGAATGAGGAGCCTTTTACAAAGGTGACGAAACAGAATGGAAGCTTTCTAGCCTCTGCAGAATATGTGGACGCCTTTTCTCAGGAAAATTGCGGAAAAACCAGATATCTGCATGTTGCGGCAATCGATGTGGCCGGTAATATTGGAGACAGCACCCCCATCACACTCGACTATTGTGGAACGGATGATGAGAAAGAGACGATTCATTGGATGATGGAGACTGAGAAAGTACTGGTGGCTGAGGGCAGCCATGTGTATCATACAGAGGATGATCGTTGGTTCGTCAGGGCAGATGGTCAGACACAGCTGTTATTAACAGCCGGTGGCCGTTTGTTAGGCGTGCCCAGCGAGCAGTACCAGCCCAATCATCTTTTGTTGGAACATAAGAACGGTGACGGTATAGGACCTCAGATCGGTATTTTTGCCGGGAATACTGAGATCAGTCCCCAACCCATAGAACTGAAAGGTGCAGGGCTTCAGAGGGTTTCTTCGGGAAATTTTCCACTGGAAAAATCGGGGTATGTTCAGGCAAAACGAACCTCCGGCTGTCGGGGGATCGTGTATACCCAAGGCTTCTTTGTGCCGGAATCCCTGCACGGAGAGCAGATCTTTCTGATTCCGGTGGCAGGAGCAGATGCCCGGGAGGAAACCATTTGGTCTGACAGGGAGCAGGATAAGAGGAACGGGATCCTTCTTGTGGGGGACGGAGAAGGACCAATGATCTTCGGAACCGAAAGTCTGGAGGAAACTGCGATTGACAGCTTTTTGTCAGGGACGGAAACCGCCACTTTGTGGGCGGAGGATGGATTAAGCGGCGTGAGAGAATGGAAGGTGTCGGTCTATAATCCGAATAATGGCTGCCTGGCATATTTTTATCCCGAGGCGGACGGAAAGATTCGTCTTCGCGCCGATTCTTCCCATCCTTTATGGGACTTTGATGTGGTGATCACTGTGTATGCCGTTGACAGGGTGGGCAATGAGACCAGTCTGGAATATCGCTCCAATGTGCTGGCTGTGGAAGCAACGCTTCTCCGCATTCTGGAGCCTCACGACCCGGTGTTTAAAGCAGGAGAGAGCGGAAGGCTGACGATTCAAACATTCGGGTATGCGGATTCGGTGACGGTTGCCTTCCCGGATGCCTTGACCGCATTCCGGCCGGATCTGACGAGAACGTTTGACTATTCCGCGGTCAGGGAAGCAATAAAAACGGAGGAATCGGAGTTTATGATCCCGCTGCCTACGCCTCCTGACGGAGGGTATGCAGTGGTGGTGACTGCCAGGAAAGGAGAGAAGCAGGTGACGAAACAGCTGTATTTCCAAGTGACTGACGAGGGAGGAAGTCTTTTGTCCGAACTGAGGACCAGACTGCGATGAGGAGTCTGTTGTGGGCAATATTTGTCTGCTGTCTGGGCTGGGCATGCTGTCAGGATCTGAAAACCCGCCGGGTCTACAATGTGACCTGGTGGGTTGCCGCCCTGGCAGCAGTGGGGTTATCCCTTTTGCAATGGGAGCAGATGGGAAGTTTGTATGAGTATGGTATTTTTGCACTTCTTCAGGTCATCTTCTTTGGGAGAACCTATGGCAAGGCGGATCGCAATGCTTTTTTGACCTGTGGGATCTGCATTGCATCTGTGGGAGGGGGATTAAAGGAAGATCTGCTGCATATGCTGATCGCGTATCTTATGTTGGGTGTGGTGCAGGGAGCCAGAAAAAATATTGCACGAAATGGTAATTTGAAGGAGCCTGTGCCATTCTTGCCATATATAACCCTTGCTTTATTTTTTCTACTTTGGTATCATGGTACTGTTTAGAACTTGATAGGCAGTGATTTTGCGTTTGGGTTCTGAATCGTGAAAAAAAGAAAAAAGACTGGGAGAAGTATACCGCGATGAAATTCGAAGAGAATATTAGAAAAGTGGTTCCATATGTGGCCGGTGAACAGCCCAATAAGCCCAATATGATCAAGCTGAATACGAATGAATGTCCATATCCCCCTGCACCCGGTGTAGAGGCCCTTGCCAAGGAACTGGATGTGGACAGCTTACGCCTGTATCCGGATCAGAATACCACACCCTTAGTGCATGCATTGGCAGAGTATTATCACGTAAAGCCGGAGCAGGTGTTTGTGGGAGTGGGATCCGACGATGTCCTCTCCATGGCATTCATGACCTTTTTCAACAGCGATAAGCCGATTTTGTTTCCGGATGTCACCTATTCCTTCTATGATGTGTGGGCCGACCTGTATCGCATTCCTTACAAGACCTGTCCGTTGGATGAGAATTGGCACATCGATCCTGCGGATTACAAACAGGAGAATGGTGGAATCATCTTCCCCAATCCCAATGCACCTACCGGACTTTATGAGGATCTGTCTGTGGTAGAGGAGATCATAAAGTCCAATCCGGATGTCATTGTGATGGTGGATGAGGCATATATTGATTTTGGCGGACAGAGTGCGCTGCCGCTGCTCTCGAAGTATGAGAATCTTCTTGTGGTGCAGACCTTTTCCAAGTCCCGGGCCATGGCAGGACTGCGGATCGGTTTCTGTATCGGAAGCGAGAAGCTGATCAAATATCTGAATGATGTCAAGTTCTCCTTCAATTCCTATACGATGAATCTGCCTTCTCAGGTTTTGGGCGTAGAGGCGGTGAAGGATGATGCATATTTTCAGAGTGTGACAGGCAAGATCATTGCCACGAGAGAGCGGGTCAAGAAGGAAATGACGGAACTTGGTTTTACCTTTCCGGATTCCAAGGCGAATTTCCTTTTTGCCTCTCACAGGACGGTTCCCGCAGAGGATATTTTCCGGGCCCTTCGTGAGCGGGATATCTATGTGCGTCACTGGAACAAGCCCAGAATCGAGAACTGTCTGCGTATCACCATCGGAACGGATGAGCAGATGGATCAGATGCTTGCGTTTCTCAAAGAATATCTGAAAGGCAGAATGGAGTAGAACTATGTTGAAGAAATATTTGATTATCTTTTTTATCTCGATGATACCGATGATCGAACTGCGAGGCGCGGTTCCGGTTGCGTTGTCTCCTGCGGATATGACCTTTTTTGGCAGCCTGCAGGGAATGGGACTTCCTGTCCTGCCCTCCTATCTGGTGTGTATTTTGGGAAATATGGTTCCTGTACCCATTATTTTCTTCTTTGCCAGAAGGGTGTTGGAGTGGGGAGCCGATAAGCCTTATATCGGCAAACTATTCACCTTTTTCCTGGAAAAGGGACATAAGGGTGGGCAGAAGCTTCACGAGAAGGCAGGCAGAGGACTGTTTGTTGCATTGCTTCTCTTTGTGGGGATCCCCCTGCCCGGTACCGGTGCCTGGACCGGCACACTGGCTGCCAGTCTTTTGGATATGGACTTTAAGTCCAGCGTAACGGCTGTGCTTCTGGGTGTGATTCTGGCAGGAATTATTATGGGAGTAGCCAGCATGGGTGTGTTTGGTGCGCTTGGGCTTGTGATGTGATCCGGAGGAGACGAAAGGATGAGCGAGATGTGGTCAGGCGGTATGGCCTACGGTGACTTCTCTTATGTGTATGATGAATTGATGGACGCCACTCCCTATGGGGAGTGGTGTAGTTTGATTGTGGATCTGATCGAAAGATACGGTGTGTCCAAGCCCAACCGGTCTGAGAAGGATGTTCTTCTCTCTGAGCGGAATCTGGTGGTGGATCTGGGCTGTGGAACCGGAACGCTGACAGAACTGCTGTATGATAAAGGCTATGATATGATCGGCGTGGACAATTCCGAATCCATGCTGGCGGTGGCTATGGACAAACGGCAGAAAAGCGGCAGCGAGATTCTGTATCTGTGTCAGGATATGCGGGAGCTGGAATTATATTCCACTGTGGGAACGGTAGTCAGCGTCTGCGATTCATTGAACTATATTCTGGAGGAAGAGGAGCTTTTGCAGGTTTTTTCCCTGGTGAATAATTATCTGTTCCCCGGGGGAATCTTTCTCTTTGACTTCAATACAGAGTATAAGTATCGGGAAGTGATCGGAGATACTACCATCGCTGAAAACAGGGAGGATTGCAGCTTTATCTGGGAGAATTACTATGATCCGGAGAGCGGACTGAATGAGTATGATCTGACAGTGTTTGTTCAGACCGATGGAGATTGCTTCCGGCGGTTTTCTGAGGTGCACTATCAGAGAGGGTATACCCCTGATCAGATGAGTGCTCTGCTGAAACAGGCGGGGATGCAGATCCTGCTTATGCAGGATGCAGAGACAGGCGGCCCCCTTCGGGATGTCAGCGAGCGGGTGTTGATCGTTGCCGGGGGCAATAAGCAGATAGAGTAGGTTGAGACGAAACAGAGGTGTGCGCAGATGAGCAATGAATTGGTAAGAGCAATCGCCGCAAATGCACAGATTCGTGCTTTTGCATGTAATACAAGAGATATGGCAGAGGCTGCAAGACGGGCCCACAATACCAGTCCGGTGGTGACTGCTGCACTGGGCAGACTGTTGAGTGCCGGTGCGATGATGGGAAGCATGTTGAAAGGGGAAAAGGATCTTCTGACCCTGCAGGTGAAAGGGGACGGTCCGATGAGAGGACTGACTGTGACTGCCGATGCAAAAGGCTGTGTCAAAGGATATCCCATCGTGCCGGATGTGATTCTTCCGGCCAATGCACTGGGCAAGCTGGACGTAGGAGGTGCCATCGGAAAGGGTACTCTGTCTGTGATCAAGGATATGGGACTGAAGGAGCCGTATGTGGGGCAGACCCAGCTTCAGACCGGTGAGATCGCCGAGGATCTGACTTATTATTTCGCAACCTCTGAACAGGTGCCCTCCGCTGTGGGACTTGGGGTATTGATGAACAAGGACAATACCGTGAGGCAGGCAGGTGGCTTTATCGTTCAGCTGATGCCCTTCGTCGAGGAAAGTGTGATTGCAAGGCTGGAAGAGAATCTGGCTAAGGTTGCCTCTGTCACCGCTTTGCTGGAGGAGGGATACTCTCCGGCTGGGATGCTTCAGATTCTTTTGGATGGAATGGACCCGGAGATCACGGATACAAGCGAGGTATTTTTCCGGTGTAACTGCAGTAAGGAACGAATCGAGAGAGTACTCATCAGCCTCGGAAAAGAGGAACTTTCAGACATGATACGAGAGGGAGAGCCGATAGAAGTGAACTGTCAGTTTTGTAATAAGAAGTATTCATTCACAGTGGATGAACTGAAGACCCTTGCCGCAAAAAGCAAATAAGCAGGAGGACACAGACTATGAAGCATGGTTTCGTAAAGGTTGCAACGGTTACACCAAAGATCAGGGTTGCTGATACCATCTACAATGGCAGGATCATCCGTGAGAAGATGCGGGAGGCATACGAGGCAGGCGCAAAGGTGATTGCCTTTCCGGAATTGTGCCTGACTGGCTATACTTGTGCAGACCTGTTTCTGCAGGATACGCTATTGCAGTCTGCACTTGCTCAGCTTCTGGAGATCGCGAAAGCTACCGGGGACATGGACAGTCTGGTTTTTGTAGGACTTCCGGTTATGAGAGAAGGAAAACTCTACAATGTGGCGGCTGTGCTTTGGCATGGAGAGATCTTAGGGTTTGTGCCAAAGAGAAATGTGCCCAGCTATGCAGAGTTTTATGAGGGAAGACATTTCGAGAAGGGAAATGAGGAGCCTGTCACGTTCTACCTGGATCAGAAGGCTTATCCTTTCGGAACGAACCTTTTGTTCCGATGCACCGATGTTCCCGGTCTGGTGGTGGGATGCGAGATCTGCGAGGATCTCTGGGTGGCAAATCCCCCCGCTACCAATCATTGTCTGAAGGGGGCGACAGTGATCGTCAATCTTTCGGCCTCCAATGAGACAGTGGGCAAGGCAGAATATCGCCGGATGCTGGTGCAGTCTGCCAGTGCCAGACTGATATGCGGTTATCTGTATGTCTCCGCCGGTGAGGGGGAATCCACCCAGGATCTGGTGTTTGGCGGGCATGATCTGATCGCTGAGAACGGGAACATTTTGGCCCAGACCCCCAGGTTTACCTGCGAGACGATCTATGCCGATCTGGATCTGCAGCGTATCAGCGCAGAGAGACGAAGGATGGGCACCTTTGGGGACGCACCGAAGGCAACTTACCAGACCATTCCTTTCTCTCTGGAAGCAGTGGAGACCGAGCTGACCCGGACCTTTGATCCGATGCCCTTTGTCCCTTCCGACACGGCACTGCGGGAGAAACGCTGTGAGGAGATCCTGTCCATTCAGGCCTTTGGCTTGAAAAAGCGGTATGAACACATCGGCTTAAAGACTGCAGTGATCGGTATCTCCGGCGGACTGGATTCTACTCTGGCACTGCTTGTGACGGTTCGCTGCTTTGACAGCCTGGGGTTGGACAGAAAGGGTATTCTGGCCGTGACGATGCCCGCCTTTGGCACCACGGACCGCACCTACGACAATGCCTGCAGAATGGCGCATACCCTTGGAGTAACTTTGCTGGAGGTAGATATCAGGGAAGCGGTGAACATTCATTTCCGGGATATCGGGCAGGACAGCAGTGTCCATGATGTCACCTATGAGAATGCTCAGGCAAGAGAACGCACACAGGTATTGATGGACATTGCAAACAAACACAATGCGCTGGTGATCGGAACCGGCGATCTGTCAGAATTGGCATTGGGCTGGGCTACCTATAACGGAGATCATATGTCTATGTACGGTGTGAACAGTGGGGTTCCCAAGACACTGGTGCGACATCTGGTAAAATATTACGCAGATACCTGCAAAGATGAGGAACTGTCCGCAGTGCTTCTGGATGTGTTGGATACCCCGGTCAGTCCGGAATTGCTTCCACCCGAGGATGGCGTGATCGCGCAGAAGACAGAGGATCTGGTCGGCCCCTATGAACTTCATGACTTCTTCCTCTACTACATGCTTCGCGCAGGCTTTTCTCCCTCAAAGATCTATCGTGTGGCAAGGAGGACCTTTGCGGGAAAATATGATGATGCTGCCATTTTGAAATGGCTGAAAAACTTCTACAGGAGATTTTTTGCCCAGCAGTTTAAGCGTTCCTGTCTGCCGGATGGACCGAAGGTGGGAAGCGTGGCGGTATCTCCCAGAGGAGATTTGCGTATGCCTTCCGACGCTTGCGCTACGATCTGGCTGAAGGAATTGGAAGCATTATCTTAGCAGTACCGTTTTGGAAGGCGGTCGGTACCAAGACTTACTCTGTCTCTGTCTCCGGAGAAGTGCGTGCTTTGTCCAAAGAGGTACGCAAGGCTTCCAGGAGAACCAGAGAAGTGTACTTACTGGAGGTAGAGTATACGATACCTTCCAAGGACTGGTTTTCATAGATCTGTTCACAGAGGGAGTCAAAGGTAGGCTCCAACAGGGGATACATGGTGGCAATCGCATCACTGCGGGGAATCAGCCGCAGAGAAGTGATCGCTTCGCTGTCTACGATGACTTCTACGTCGATGGAGGAGTTGCCCAGTACCAGCTCGGTGGTATAGATTCCAGGTCGGTAAGTTGATTGTTCGGATTCTGTTCCGGGATTGGGGGGAGCCGGCTCCTCACCTTCGGAGTCATCGGGGAGAAACATCAGAATCAGCATGACGATCAGAAAGATACCGAGCAGGGCGATAATTCCGGTATAGATTAGTTCTTTCATGTGAAGTACGACGATTTTAGTCTTTGCACTCATGGATACTCCTAACTGCCTGCGTGCAGGCTGTTTGTCGGGGAATTCCTGACAATTGGCTTTTCTTTGTAATAGATATGAGTGCGGAGAGAAAATTATACCGTCGGGAAATGGATAGAGGAGGATTTAACATGAAGTTTACGAAGATGCATGGCTGCGGCAATGACTATATTTACGTCAATGGCTTTACGGAGCAAATCCCACAGGAGAAAAAGCCGGGGATCGTAAGAAATTTAAGCGACAGACATTTCGGGATCGGCGGAGACGGCGTGATTTTCATCAATCCCTCCACTGAGGCAGAGTTTGAGATGGAAATGTATAACGCAGACGGCAGTCGTTCCCAGATGTGCGGCAACGGGATACGGTGTGTGGCTAAGTTTGTATATGACAAGGGGCTTACCGATTCCAGGCATATATCCATCATCAGCGGCGGAAGTGTAAAATATCTGGATCTGACTGTGGAGAAGGATGAAACGGACCCCGGGGACAGAGGGCATGTGACAAAGGTGCGGGTCAACATGGGGGCTCCTGTGCTGACGCCCGCCCTGATTCCGGTAAAGGCTTCCGGAGATCTGGCAGTCGACGAGCCAATTGTCGTGGATGGCAGGGAATATCGTATGACCTGTGTCTCTATGGGAAATCCTCACGCTGTGATCTTTACTTCCGGAGTAAAGGACCTGGATCTAACGCAGATCGGCCCCTCCTTTGAAAACCATGAGAGATTTCCGGAACGGGTCAATACAGAGTTTGTGGAGGTCCTGGACGAGAGCAATGTGTTCATGCGTGTATGGGAGCGGGGGACCGGGGAGACGCTGGCTTGTGGAACCGGTTGCTGTGCTACCGCAGTGGCCTGCATCTTAAACGGTCTCACCGGCAATCATGTGACGGTTAAATTGCTGGGAGGCGAATTGGAGATCGAGTGGAATCGGGAGGAAAACCTTGTCTACATGACCGGCCCTGCCGTGACCGTATTTGAAGGAGAAGTGCAGATTTAGCAAGCGACACCCGGGAAGGATTCTTTCCGGGTGCCGCAGTGTTTTTTTGTCTCACGGTACGAGACTGGCAGGAGGAGGGCAGGATCATGGAAGGACGAATAGATCAGGATACGATACAGAGATTATGCGGACAGGCAAAGCTTACGCTCTCCCCGGAGGAAAGAGAGAGCATTCGGAAGGATATAGACCGGGTGATAGCTTATTTTGCCAAGATAGATGAATTGGACACTTCAGACACGCTGCCCCTTTTCTCCGTTCAGGATCAGAGCAATGTGTTTCGCGTGGATGAGGCACAGGAATATGCGGGACGGACAGAAGAAGTGCTGTCCAATGCACCGGAGAAGAAGGGCGATTTTCCGGTGGTTCCGAAAATCGTTTCGTAGAGAGTGGGGAGATCAGATGCAGTTAGAACAGATGAGCGCATTGGAACTGGGAGAGGCAATTGCCGGAGGACGACTGACGATTCCGGAGGCGGTAAGTGCGGCATTTACCCGGATCCATAACAGAGAGGAAAGTCTCCATTGCTTCCTGACCCTGGCGGAGCAGTCCGCGAGGCAACGAGCGGTCAGGTTACAGGCGAGAATCGAGAGAGAGAATCCTTTTGAGGAACCGGAAGAAGGGCTCTTGGTCGGAGTACCTTTTGCGGTCAAGGATAATCTTTGTACCAAAGGACTGCGCACTACCTGCGGCTCCGCCATGCTGGAGCACTTTGTCCCCACCTACACTGCCGGAGTGGTGAATCTGTTGGAGAGAGCAGGTGCGGTGCTGGTGGGCAAGACAAACATGGACGAGTTTGCCTTCGGCTCTACCACTGAGACCTCCTATTTTGGCCCCACCCGCAATCCCATAGATCCGGAACGTGTGCCGGGAGGCTCTTCCGGAGGAAGTGCTGCAGCGGTGGCGGCGGGGGAATGCGGATTTGCCATTGGGACAGATACCGGAGGCTCCATCCGACAGCCGGCGGCCTATTGTGGTGTAGTGGGACTCAAGCCCACCTACGGCCTGGTATCCAGATACGGATTGATTGCCTACGCATCCTCCATGGATCAGGCAGGTCCGCTGACCAGAGATGTGAGAGACTGTGCGGCAGTCCTTCAGGTGATTGCGAAGAAGGACGGTTTGGATTCCACTTCTGTGGCAACAGAACCAAAAGATTACCTGAAGGCCTGTGCCGGAGACGTGAGGGGGCTTCGAATCGGACTGGCAGATGGGGCCCCCTATACAAAGCTTCAGCCCGAGGTGGCTGGGGCCCTGGAGAGGGCAGGAGACTGTCTTCGGGAGGCAGGAGCCGAGGTGGAGAGAGTGCAATTGTCATATCTGGAATATATGGTGCCTACATACTATACCCTTGCCTGTGCGGAAGCAAGCTCCAATCTGGAGCGATTCGATGGAGTGAAGTATGGATACCGGGACAAAACGGCAGAGAACCTGTCCGATTTGTATGAGCGAAGCAGGACAGAGGCTTTTGGACCGGAGGTCAAGCGGCGGATCCTGTTGGGCACTTATGTGCTCAGTGCCGGCTTTTATGATCAATATTATCTGAAGGCTTTGAAGGTAAGGCGAAAGATCAAGGAGGCCTATGACAGTCTCTATACGCAGTATGATCTCATTCTGTGTCCTGCCGCGCCTGCCACAGCCCCGAAGCTTGGCGCCTACTCAGGCGATGCGCTGGCTATGTATCAAAGCGATCTATTTACAGTTCCCGCCAATCTGACGGGCTGCCCGGCTATCAGTGTTCCCTTTGGAGAGGATGCAGACGGACTCCCTATCGGCCTCCAGCTGATGGGCAGAGCGTTTGAGGAATCGCTCCTCTTTCAGGGGGCAGCTCTTTTGGAAACGGAGTGGAAGGGAGGCAGAAGCGTATGACAACCTATGAAACAGTGATCGGTCTGGAGATTCATGTGGAGCTTTCCACGGAGTCAAAACTGTTTTGCTCCTGTCCCACTGCCTTCGGGGGCAGACCCAATTCTCACACCTGTCCGGTGTGCACCGGAATGCCGGGAACCCTGCCGGTGTTAAATCGGCGTGCCCTGGAGCTGGCTGTGGCGGTGGGACTGGCTTTGCACTGCAACATCGCGGAGGTGTCGGTGTTTGACCGAAAGAACTATTTCTATCCGGACAATCCGCAGAATTACCAGATCTCTCAGCTTTATCACCCGATCTGTCAGGAGGGATATCTGGATGTGCCCCTGGACGGGGAGGTGAAACGCTTTTCCCTGCAGGAGATCCATCTGGAGGAGGATGCAGGGAAGCTGATCCATGATGAGAGCAGTGGGAGAACGCTGATCGACTACAACCGGGCAGGCGTGCCTTTGATCGAGATCGTGACCAGGCCGGTGTTTGGGAGTGGCCGGGAGGTGGTAGCTTTTCTGGAGGAACTGAAGGGAATCATCGGGTATATCGGCGCCAGTGACTGCAGGATCCAGGAGGGGTCCATGCGAGTGGATGTGAACCTGTCTGTGCGTCCGGTGGGCGGGAGAGAGCTGGGCACCAGAACCGAGATGAAGAATCTTGCCTCCTTTCATGCCATCTGTGCGGCGATTCAAGAGGAGAGCAGACGACAGACCGAACTGCTTACCCAGGGCGAAACCATTCGGATGGAGACCAGAAGATGGGATGAGGGGAAGAATTGCTCTTTTTCCATGCGCTCCAAGGAGGAGCAGCGAGACTATCGGTATTATCCGGAGCCGGACATTCCCCGTATCGAAATGTCCCGGGAGTGGATCGAAGACATCCGAAGAAGTCTGCCGGAATTTCGCAGAGAACGGGCGAAAAGGATTCAGAAAATGTATGCTCTTCCTGAACTGGATGTCACGATCCTTACGGAAGAACGAGAACTGGCAGATCTGTTTGAGAAGACGGTTGCTCTGGGTGGACAACCCAAGAAGGTGTCAAATTGGATCATGGGGGAACTTCTGAGACTGATGAAGGAGAACAATGTCCCACCACGTTCCCTGAAGCTGTCGGCGGACCATTTTTTCCGGCTGCTGTGTATGCTGGAGGATGGAAAGATCACCCAGACCACAGCCAAGGAGATCTTCGGGGCGATGTTCCGGCATGGCGTGGACCCGGAGGAATTTGCCGCAGAACACAATCTGCTGGTGGAGCGAGATGAGGGACTGCTGACCGAGACGGTGCAGCGAGTGCTGACGGAGAATGAAAAGTCTGTGATGGACTATCTCTCCGGGAAGGAGAAAGCACTGGGATTTCTGGTGGGCCAGACAATGAAAGCATTGGGCGGCAAGGCCGATCCCAACAGAGTAAGGGAACTTTTGCTGAAGGAATTGCAGAGAATGGAGGATTTTCAGCCATAGAACCCGCAGATATTATTCAAACTTTTCTAATTGAAAACAGGGGAATGAGAAGAAATGAACAAGACAATAAAGCTCGGTATTTCTGAGCAATTGCCTCATTCCCCATTCTTAATTCTCTTGATGAGAGATAAAATCAACAACATATCCTCATCGTTTAATGACTGAAATTCCTCCCAAGTCTTTGTAACCAGCTCTGGATCAGAGTGATTTTCATCGAAGAACTCAATCGGTGTAATATGAAAGTATTCGCAGATGGCGAAGAATTCACTCATCGATGGCAACGATTTCCCGGATGAAATATTATTTATATACCCTCGACTATGTCCTAAGTCATAACTCAATTGATATTCAGATATACCCTTGTTCAAGCGTAGCTGCGTGATTCGATTGCGAACGAATTCTTCCATAATCATTCACCTCTTCTTCTATATTCTTCCCATAATCTCCGGTAACAAAAACGGTATTTATAAGAAAAACTATAATAAGCGATTCCTTTTCATTTGTTCATGAAACAGTTCTTATTGTAGAGGATTCAGCATACCTGATAGCCGTTTTTAATATGATATTTTTATTGCAAAAACTATTACAAAATGTTATAATCATTTTATTGTTTCCTAAAATGCATTTTTATAGTTTTTAAAATGTTTTTTGGGGCAAAGAAATGTGGAGTGTAAATCGAAAAAAGGACAGTATATGAGGAGGAAAAAATGAAAAGGAAAGTGATCAAATCTTTTGTTTTTGGTGTTGCCCTGCTTTTATCGGCACAGATGCCGAAAATGTCTGTACAAGCAGCAGGAGAGTGTGTTCAAGAGAACATTGTCGAGGCAGAACAGTATGATGCAGTAACGGTCACCAGTGGAAACTTTGGTGTGTTCAATGGTTTGCATTGGGTGATGGATCCGGAAACGGGGACTGTAACGATTAGCGGTAAGGATATGCCTTATGTTAGGCTGATGCAGAATGGGAATACACTGGCAAATTCTGTTTTTCCTGCAGCTACAAAAAAAATACAATTTAGCGATTGTACGATTGTCGACAATATGACCAATCTTTTTGCTTTTCTTACGGAATTGGAAGAGATTGATTTTTCCGGATTAGTGACAGAGAATCTGACAAACATGGATTGTACCTTTAATGGGTGCGATAGTATAAAATCGCTTGTACTCAAGAATATCGACTCCAGTAAGGTAACCAGTATGTCCACCATGTTTTGTTGTGATAATCTTGAGATTGTGGACCTCAGTACGTTGGACACTTCGAGTGTGGAGGATATGAACAGCATGTTTACTGGGTGCCATAGCTTGAAGAGTCTGGATCTCAAAACGTTTGATACAGGCAAGGTTACTGATATGAGCGACATGTTTTATGAGTGCGGGATGCTTGAAACCTTGAATCTGGAGGGATGGACGAATACAAATGTTGAAGACATGAGTGAGATGTTCGGATATTGCTGTAGTCTTAAAAACCTGAATTTGACAAATTTCGGAACCAAAAATACCACAAATATGTATTATATGTTTTCGGAATGTAGTGCATTGGAGAATCTGGATTTAAGCAGTTTTGAAACTGCCAAGGTCGAAAATATGGCGGGCATGTTTTCGGGATGCAAAAGCCTTAAGAAACTGGATATTTCAAATTTTCAAACTACTAGTCCGCAATCGCTGCGCAGTATGCTCAATAACTGTTCTGAATTAGTATGTTTGAAGACTCCTAAGATGATGGGAGAGAACACTGTTGACTTGCCCGGAACCTTTGTAACGGAGGATGGAAGAACTACAAATATAGTAAGTGAAGAGTATGCAGGAATGACTCTGTATAGAGAGGGATATCTCTCCGGAAAGCCTATCATTTCCACCCAGCCAGTCTCCGTCAAAGTAAATGATGGCACCCAAGCTACATTCACCGTTGCAGCAACCGGTGACGGATTGACTTATCAGTGGGAACTCTCCTATGCTGGTGACAGCACATTCAGAAACTGCACATTCACAGGTGCAGATACCGACACGTTGACCGTAGATGCAATCAAGGCAAGAAACGGTTACAGCTTTCGTTGCATTATCACTGATGAGAATGGGCAGAGTGTCATTTCCGATATCGCAAAGCTGACGGTGGAGACGGAGGAAGCACTTGACGTTAGCCTAACTGCTTCAAAGACCAAAGCAGAGGTGGGTGACATTGTACGATTTACTGCTCAATGCAGTGGCGGAGATGGAGATTATGTCTACAAATTCAGTTTAAATTATGTTGAAAACGATACGTGGCACGTATTACAGCCTGCCCGTAATAATAATTCCATTCAGATGAAGGTAACGAAAGAACTATCAATACGAATCAGGGTGGATGTGTGGGATGGTTCCGGCAAAACGGCTAGCAAGGAGATCATCATTGTGGTTGGTGATGAGGTTGTGCCAGTGGAACTGACGGCAAACTTAGCTGCTTCCACTTATGAGGCAAATTCTGGAGAAATTGTTACTTTCACCGCACAGGGTAATGGTGGCGATGGCGACTATCAGTACAAGTTTATCATCAACGATACCGCCAATGACAATTGGTACAAACTTCAGGATTATTCCGCAAACAATACTATCCAGTGGAAGGCAACAACCGCAGGTACCAAGCGTATTATGGTAGACATTAAAGACGGTACAGGCACGATCGTTGGAAAGAATGTCTCCGTAGTAGTCAATGGAACAATTGCTCCCACTGAGTTGAAGGCGACTTTGAATGCTTCTTCCTACGAAGTTCAATCCGGAGATATGGTTACACTAACTGCTCAGGGTATGGGTGGAAGCGGCAAGTACAATTACAAGTTTATCATCAACGACAAGACCGATGACAAGTGGTACAAGCTTCAGGACTTCGGTACGAATAATGTGATCCAGTGGAAGGCAACCACTCCCGGTACCAAAAGATTAATGGTAGATGTGATGGATTCCGCTGGAAAGAAGTTTGGAATCAATGTAACTATTTTTGTGAAGTAAGTTTCTCTGGTAAAGCACTGAAATAGGGGATTAATTCGCTTTTTCATAGCATGGAAGAGGGTGCCTTTGACGTGATGGTGCAGTAGGGGAAAGCAAAGGAGATGGTAGGTATCAAGGACGATTTTGGGAAGCTTTATGCAACGTGAATAGTGACTCCTTCGTGGACGAAAGCGCCTCGGGCTATAAGCCCGGGGCGCTTTCGTGACGGCATCTCTATTGCATTACATAATCAATAAATTTCAAGGCTTCCTCCGGTCTTGTCGTGTTCAGAACGATGCCCACAAACAGATCTCCGTTGAAGGCATATTCCGTAAGGAGAGGACAGGTTGCACCGGGCTTCACACCAATGGGGATGGGTTCCTCCATCTCCTCTGGCTTGGTGGGATCCGGATAGGTCAACGGGGTATCCATGACCTCCGCAGAGTCCAGCTCGGAATATTCCTTCTGGGTTACCTTATCCAGATAGTAGAAGGAGTCCTTGTATTTTTCTATCTGCTCCGGACTGAGCATGGTGGTCAGGTCTGCAAAGTTGCCCTGGTAAGCATATTTCAGCATACTGTTCACATCTGTTGCGATGACATCGATCTCCTGGGAGGCGATGTAGACCATCAGCTTCTGAACGGAAGTGTAGTCATCCGCGCCCGGGGTACCGATCTGAATGGAGGTATCGAACAGGACCTGATATTCCTCCGTATCGATAGCGGCATATTCCGCGAAGTTTTTCATGTTCTCGGTCTCTTCCGCGAAGACGTCGATCTGAGCGCCATTTAACAGGCAGGCATAAAATCCGGGATCCTTATGATTCACGATATCTCTCACCAAAGTGAAAATACAGATCGCGGCGATGGCTCCTCCGATGAAGTACCATCGGTAGTAGTCCCACACATAGAGAGCCTTCTGCTTGAAGGTTCCCTTTTTTAATGCCGCACGCTCTTCCTTAAATTCATCCATTACAGGCATTTGTCTTACCGTCCTTTTCTAAAAATCATAACTGAATTTCCTACAGTGTAATTCATTGTACAGTTTTGGAGAAGTGATGTCAATGTAAGAGGTCTTATCAATTTCTAAAATAATGCTAAACAATATCGAAAAAAAGTTTCCATAGGGAAAGACTGCTTGCATCTTCCCTTATTTTGCGGTATGCTAGGTGCATAGTATGTATGTACAGAAAGGATGAGTTATGAGCGAAGCATATGTGGAATGTCTCGTGAAAGCGAGAACATCAGGAATGAAAATTTTTGTAAAGTATCTGCTGTTTATGTTGACAGGAGCAACATTTGTCCTGGCGATTCTGTCCGGATATATTTTGCTGTTGATCCTTGCAGTGGCGATCGGTGTGCTGGCCTACTTTGTGAACCTGTATTCAGATGTGGAGTATGAGTACCTGTATCTGGACAAGGAACTTACTGTGGATAAGGTGCTTGCAAAGACGAAGAGAAAGCGTGTGGCAGTGTATCAGCTGTCCAGAATAGAGGCATTGGCACCGATCAAGAGTTATCATCTGGATGATTTCAAAAATCGTGACGTGAAGGTGAGGGATTTCAGTGTGGGTTACGAGGACAAGCCTGACCTTCGATATGCCATGTATTACGAAGGCGGTGAGAAAATCATCTTAAGTCCCTCCCCGGAGCTGATCAAGATCATGAAAAATGTTGCACCCAGAAAGGTGTTTGACAATTAGTTTTTTTGACACTTTTTGCAATTGACTTCTCAGGCTTTATTTGTTAAACTCTTATGAAAATCGAACCTTCTCGGAGGAAATCCGGGGAGGCAGTTGCTGATTCATATTATTCATTAGTCAAGGAGGACGAAAGATGGGACAGATCGTCGGTGAAGGTATTACGTTTGATGACGTGCTCTTAAAGCCCGCATATTCAGATGTAGTGCCCAATCAGGTGGATATCTCTACCTGGCTCACAAAGAAAATCAGACTGAACATTCCTATGATGAGTGCAGGAATGGACACCGTCACAGAGCATCGCATGGCGATTGCAATGGCGAGACAGGGTGGTATCGGTATCATCCACAAGAATATGTCTATTGAAGCTCAGGCAGAAGAGGTCGACAAGGTGAAGCGTTCCGAGAACGGCGTCATCACAGATCCTTTCTCATTGACACCCGAGCATACGCTGGCAGACGCTGATGCACTGATGGGGAAGTTTCGTATCTCCGGTGTGCCGATCACTGAGGGAAGAAAGCTGGTTGGTATCATCACCAATCGCGACCTGAAGTTCGAGACTGATTTCACGAAGAAGATCAAGGAATCCATGACCAGCGAGGGCCTGATCACCGCTCCCGAGGGAACCACTCTGGAGGAGGCAAAGCGGATCCTTGCCAAGGCGCGTAAGGAGAAGCTCCCCATTGTTGACAAGGACTTTAATCTCAAGGGCCTGATCACCATCAAGGATATCGAGAAGACGGTCAAGTATCCTCTGGCTGCCAAGGATTCTCAGGGACGTCTCCTCTGCGGTGCTGCGGTAGGCATCACGGCAAACGTGTTGGAGAGAGTTTCTGCACTGGTTGCAGCGAAGGTTGACGTGGTAGTTCTGGACTGTGCCCACGGTCATTCCCAGAACGTTCTGACCTGTCTGAAGATGATCAAGGAAGCATATCCCGATCTTCAGGTGATCGCAGGTAACGTGGCAACCGGCGAGGCAACAAAGGCCCTGATCGAAGCAGGCGCTGATGCGGTGAAGGTTGGTATCGGACCCGGTTCCATCTGTACGACCCGTGTGGTTGCAGGTATCGGTGTGCCTCAGATCTCCGCAATTATGGATTGCTACAGAGTAGCGAAGGAGTACGGTATTCCCATTATCGCTGACGGCGGTATCAAGTACTCAGGAGAGATCACCAAGGCCATCGCAGCAGGCGGTAATGTCTGCATGATGGGCAGCATGTTTGCAGGCTGTGAGGAGAGCCCCGGAAGCTACGAACTGTTCCAGGGCAGAAAATACAAGGTATATCGCGGCATGGGATCCATCGCCGCTATGGAGAACGGCAGTAAGGACCGTTACTTCCAGGAGAATGCCAAGAAGCTTGTTCCCGAAGGAGTTGAGGGACGTGTGGCATACAAGGGTAATCTGGAGGATACCGTATTCCAGCTTCTCGGCGGACTTCGTTCCGGTATGGGCTACTGCGGAGCCCATAACATTCCCGAGCTGCAGGAGAAGGGCGAGTTCGTGAAGATCTCTGCCGCATCCCTGAAGGAGAGCCATCCTCATGATATCCATATCACCAAGGAAGCTCCCAACTACAGCGTAGACGAATAAATTCCAACGAAAAATTGCAAGGGCCGGATGAGAGATCACCCGGCCTTTGTTGCGTCTTTGGGAATGCTGTTGCCTGTAATTGTACAAAATTCAATGCATTGTTGTAATTTTAAGTTTATAGTGCTATATTAATATCGCACTATACTCAGAGGACTGAGACAGTAGCAGAAAGGGTTCAAACTATGAACAACAAAACAAAAACAATGGTAGGCGTAGGCATGCTGACAGCGCTTGTGGTAGTACTGCAGGCATTGGCAGTGGGAATCAGATTCGGTGTATTCAACATCACCCTGGTACTGGTTCCGATCGTAGTGGGAGCAGCTCTGTTCGGCAGATGGGCCGGCGCATGGCTGGGCTTTGTATTCGGTGTGGTAGTACTCTTCACCGATGCAGGTGCATTCCTGGCAGTGAGCATCCCCGGAACGATCGTGACCTGTATTTTGAAGGGTGCTGCAGCAGGCTTCCTGGCAGGTCTGGTGTACAAGCTGCTGGAATCCAAGGGCAGATTGCTGGCTGTCATCGTAGCGGGCGTTGTGACTCCTGTAGTCAATACAGGTATTTTCCTGATCGGATGCAGACTGTTCTTCTATGACACCATCAAGGCATGGGCAGAGGGCGCAGGTTTTGCTTCCGCGGGTGCATTTATGATCTTTGGTCTGGTAGGTGTGAACTTCCTGGTAGAGCTGGCAGTCAATCTTGTCTTAAGCTCTGCAATCGTGAGCATCATTCGCATCGGTGCCAGAAGTATCGGTAAGAAGAACTAAGGAACATCTTTCGCAGGCTTTCTGAAAGGAGCAGACATATGATACTTGTTATGGATGTAGGGAATACCAATGTTGTGGTTGGCTGTATGGATGAGTCCACCGGACAATCCATCTTCGAGCGCAGAATTCATACGGATGTTCAGCTGACTTCCACAGAGTACGCTGTCTCCATCAAAACCATTATGGATATTCACGGAGTCACTCCGGCACAGTTTAAGGGCGGAATCCTTTCCTCCTCTGTGCCTCCTGTGACCAGACAGATCAAAAATGCTGCGGAGATTCTGCTCGGCAAGGAGATCATCGAGGTAGGTCCCGGCTGTAAGACCGGCGTGGACATCAAGATCGATGACCCCGCATCCTTGGGACCGGACCTTTTGGTAGGGGCTGTTGCCGGCCTGGCTGAGTACGGCGCGCCGCTGATTTTGGTGGACATGGGCACCGCAACCACCATCTCCGTCATCGACAAGGACCGCAGATTTTTAGGCGGAATGATCATGCCCGGTGTGAAGGTATCCCTGAACGGATTGACAGCCCACGCGGCACACCTTCCCCAGATTGCCATCGAACTGCCTAAGAAGCTGATCAACGGCACCACCGTGGGAGCAATGCAGAGCGGCAGCATCTACGGACAGGCAGCCAGCATCGACGGCATGGTAGAGCGCATCTGGGAAGAACTTGGTTACGAGACCAATGTGGTCTGCACCGGAGGCTTCTCCAAAGTAGTTATCCCCTGCTGTAAGCACAAATTTGTGATAGACAGTTCTCTCCTGATGAAGGGGCTGCTGATTTTGTACCGAAAGAACTGCAGGAGATGATGATAAGAGACCGGGGTGTTTCGTCCCCGTTGAACAGCGCATGATTTGTTGCGGACCGTCGGAAAAGCGTCGGTACTTAGGCCCAGTCCTTTTGGGCCTTATGTACCGCTACGTTTTTCCCGAGCGAGAGCGTGTCCGCAATAAACATGCGCTGTTTGTAACGTGGGACGAAATCCCCCGGTTTCGCCAGAAAGTACTTGATTTTTAGAGTCAGGCAAGGTATTATGACTGTATGGGCTGCATAACTGGCGGAAGTGAGAAGAACTCACGGGGAGTGCAGTATCGATTAGAAGCCGACCGCCTGGGCACCACCTTTTTTGTGATGCTCGGGTGGTTATTTTTTTACGGAGGAAACAGATATGTTACAGTTGAATGAGGAACTTCAGAGCAATGCGTATCCCGGACGGGGAATCGTCATCGGTCGCTCACGGGATGGCAAGAAGGCAGTGACTGCATACTTTATCATGGGCAGAAGCTCCAACAGCCGCAACCGTGTATTCGTGACTGAGGGCGAAGGAATTCGCACCCAGGCTTTTGACCCTTCCAAACTGGAGGATCCCAGCCTGATCATCTATGCTCCGGTGAGAGTACTGGGCAAGGATACCATCGTCACCAACGGCGACCAGACCGATACGATCTACGACGGACTGAAGGAAGGGCTGACCTTTGAGCAGTCCTTGAGAAGCAGAGAGTTCGAACCCGATGGCCCCAACTACACCCCCAGAATCTCCGGTGTGATGCACATCGAGGATGGTACGTACAATTTTGCAATGTCTATCTTGAAGAGCAACAACGGCGATCCCGATTGCTGTAACCGTTACACCTATACCTACGACAATCCCAAGGCAGGCGAGGGACGTTTCATCCATACCTATATGCATGACGGCAATCCGCTCCCCAGCTTTACCGGAGAGCCCAAGGTAGTGGAGATCGACGGAGATATCGAGAGCTTTACGCAGTCTGTTTGGGAGTCCCTGAACGAGGACAACAAGGTGTCTCTGTTCGTTCGTTTCATAGACATCGAGACTGGCTCCTACGAGACAAGAATCGTAAATAAGAACGTA
Organism: Acetatifactor sp.; assembly: GCA_051880235.1. Classification (GTDB taxonomy): domain Bacteria; phylum Bacillota; class Clostridia; order Lachnospirales; family Lachnospiraceae; genus Acetatifactor. The sequence continues at coordinate 52,635 of JBJENO010000033.1, forward strand.
TAGTTTTTGTGTGTATTATTCTTCGCCCCGTGAGGTTCCGGGGACGGGAACTTAAAGCGAGATAGCAAACGAAGAAAAGTGAGGAAAAGTAAGAATGAATGAAATTCAGTTGAAATACGGATGTAACCCCAACCAGAAGCCTTCCAGAATCTTTATGGAAGATGGCAGTGAACTGCCGGTAACTGTTCTCTGCGGCAGACCCGGATATATCAATTTTCTGGATGCTTTCAACGGCTGGCAGCTTGTAAAAGAGCTGAAGGAGGCAACGGGTCTTCCTGCTGCTACTTCCTTCAAGCATGTATCTCCTGCCGGAGCAGCGGTGGGTCTTCCTCTGGACGAGACACTTGCGAAGATCTACTGGGTTGATGACTTAGGAGAGCTTTCTCCCCTGGCAAGCGCTTACGCCAGAGCCCGCGGTGCCGACAGAATGTCTTCCTTCGGTGATTTCATCGCACTCTCCGATGTGTGTGATGCAGATACCGCAAGACTGATCAAGAGAGAGGTATCTGACGGTGTCATCGCTCCCGGCTATACTGAGGAGGCATTGGCACTGTTGAAGTCCAAGAAGAATGGCAACTACAACATCATCCGGATCGATCCCGATTATGTTCCTGCACCCATCGAGAGAAAGCAGGTATACGGTATCACCTTTGAGCAGGGCAGAAATGAACTGGATATTAATGGTGATCTGCTCTCCAACATCGTGACAGTAAACAAAGAGATCCCCGAGAAGGCACTGATCGATATGAAGATCGCACTGATCACCCTGAAGTATACCCAGTCCAACTCAGTCTGCTACGTAAAGGGCGGACAGGCCATCGGTATCGGTGCAGGACAGCAGTCCCGTATCCACTGTACCAGACTGGCAGGCCAGAAGGCGGACAACTGGTTCCTTCGTCAGGCTCCTCAGGTCATGAATCTGCAGTTTGTGGACGGTCTCGGCAGAGCCAACAGAGACAATGCCATCGACGTATACATCGGTGAGGAATACATGGATGTGCTGGCAGACGGCGCATGGGAACAGATATTCAAAGTTAAGCCTCCCGTATTCACGAGAGAAGAGAAGCGCGCATGGCTGGATCAGATGAAAGAGGTCACTCTGGGCTCCGATGCCTTCTTCCCCTTCTCCGACAATATCGAGAGAGCGCACAAGAGTGGTGTCGCTTATATCGCTCAGCCCGGTGGATCCGTGCGTGATGATGCGGTGATCGAGTGCTGTGACAAGTACAATATGGTCATGGCCTTTACCGGTATCAGACTGTTCCACCACTAAAATTGGTTTCCGCCAGACCCTGTCAGAAGACGGGGTCTGGTTTCTCTGTTTTATACAAGGAGATTATTGATGAGACTTTCAGATTTGAAGCAGTTTAATCCAATTACCATACAGTGCCACGATAATCCGGACCCGGACGCCATCGCCTCCGGTTTCGGACTGTACAGCTATTTCAAGAAGGAAGGATGCGAGGTACGCTTAGTCTACAGCGGCCGCAATACCATCACTAAGTCCAACCTCCAGCTGATGATGGAGAAACTACATATCCCCATCACCTATATCTGTCCCCAGGGAGGGGAGGCCTTTGAGGTGTCCGGTCTGCTGATCACCGTAGATTGCCAGTATGGTGCCGGCAATGTATCCGGTATCTGTGCGGATACCGTGGCGATCATTGATCATCATCAGGTAGAGATCGATACGGTGCCGCTGACTGCCATCGTGCCTACTCTGGGCAGCTGTTCTACGTTAGTGTGGAAGATGCTGAAGGAGGAAGGGGTAGACGTCAATTCCAATATGGATCTGGCTACGGCATTGTATTACGGACTGTATTCTGACACAAACCAGTTGTCCGAGATTCGAAATCCTCTGGATATGGATATGCGGGATGAACTGAAGTACGATAACAGTCTGCTGACCATGTTCCGCAACTGCAACCTCTCTCTGAAGGAGTTGGAGATCGCGGGCATTGCAATGATCCGATGCAGCTTCAACGCGGATTATGGGTTTGCAGTGATCAAGGCGCAGCCCTGTGATCCGAATATCCTGGGTCTGATCAGTGATTTCCTGCTGCAGGTGGATGTCATCAAGACCTGCGTTGTTTTCAATGAAACAGGAGACGGTTTCAAGATCTCCATTCGCAGCTGTGTGAAGGAGGTCAACGCCAGTGAACTGGCGACTTACCTGACAGAGGGCGTGGGATCAGGCGGCGGTCATTATGAGAAGGCAGGCGGATTTATCAGCATGAAGCTTCTCCATCAGAAGCACCCCCAGCTGCATGTGGAGGCCTATCTGAACAGTCGTATGATGGAGTATTATGAGAGCTTTGATATCATTCATGCTGCGGAGTACAAAGCGAATCTGGATGAGTTGAAGCAGTACCGCAAGAAGAAATTGCCCGTCGGCTACGTAAGAGCTGAGGATGTTCTTCCCATCGGCACACCGATCCTGGTTCGAACCATGGAAGGCGATTTCGAGATGATCGTGGATGAGGGGCTGATCCTGATGATCGGTATCAAGGGAGAGGTTTACTCCTCCAGAATCGAGAAATTCGAAAGAGCCTATGAGGCTACGGAGCGAGCATACGATCCCGGCATCTGTGTGGTGTCCAACGATTATATTCCCACGATTAAAAATCGACAGGACGGAAGTACGTTGCTTTTGACGAAGTATGCGAAGATCTGCATTCCCAAAGGCGAAGTTTTCATTTATGTGAAGCAATTGGAACGGGGCGTCAAGGTGTTTACGACCTGGGATCAGGAGAGATACATGTTAGGAAAAGCCGGAGACTATCTGGCAGTTCGCAGTGATGACTTACAGGATGTCTATGTTGTAGAAAGGGATGTGTTTGGTAAAACCTATGAAGAAATCGTACACGTATGATGCTTTTATCAGTTACAGACATACAGAACCGGACAAATTCGTGGCTGAGACCCTCCATCGGGAACTGGAGGCCTATAAGCTTCCCCGATCTGTCAGGAATAAGACCAATGGCAGGCAGCGGATCCAGAGAGTGTTCCGGGACAGAGATGAACTGCCCCTGGCTGCCAACCTGGAGGACCCCATCCGGGAGGCGTTGGAGAATTCCGAGTATTTGATCGTGATCTGCTCTCCCAGACTGAAGGAGTCCATGTGGTGCCGCAAGGAGATCGAGACCTTTATTGAACTGAACGGACGGGAGAGGGTCTTTGCCGTTCTGGTGGAAGGGGAACCTGCGGATTCCTTCCCGGAACAGCTGCTCTACAGGGAGCAGAAGTTTGTGGGAGATGATGGAGTCGAGAGAACCATCAAGATTCCCATGGAACCCTTGGCGGCAGACGTCCGCGGAGCCAACCTAAGAGAGATGAAGAAGGCCATCAAACAGGAAGTCCTGCGCCTGATGGCTCCCATGTTTGGCTTGAACTATGACGATCTGAAGCAAAGACACAGAGAGCGGAGAATGAAGCGGATCCTGGCTGCCGTCACCGGCGTTGCCGCGGTGGGCCTGATTTTTGGTACCGTCAGTACCACAATGGCTTTGCGCATCCAGAAGCAGAAGACCCAGATCGAAGCACAGAATGAAGAGATCGTGGCTCAGAATCAGGAGATCACGGCAAAAAATGAAGAGATCACCGCCAAGAATGAAGAGATCAGTGCCAAGAATGAGGAGATCCAGAAGCAGAACGACAGTCTGGCTCTGAGTCAGGCGCTGGCTCTGGCAGAGGAGTCCGCCCGCAAACTGGAGGACGGAGACAGAGTGGGTGCGGTGGAGGCTGCCTGCGAGGCCCTGACCGGCACGGGTGGTACGAAGCTGCCCTATACCGCTTCCGCTCAGTATGCCCTGACAGAGGCACTGTATGCCTACTCTACCGGGGATAAGTATCAGCCGGTTTTCCAGCTGGAGACCGCAGGACTCATCGATGAATACCTGGTTTCCCCGGAGGGAACGAAACTGATATGCGGCGACAACACGAATACGTTTTACCTGTTTGACCTTCAGACCGGAGAGACCCTGCAGAGGTTTTATGACGGAAAGGCTCTGTCCTCCAGCACAGACAATTACTGTTTTCTGGACGAAAAACGTCTGTTGTATCTGAATGCGGAGGGTGGGGTGACGCTGTATGACCTGGAAACTGAGAAGAAGACGGCGTTGAACCTGGAAGAGGGAATCTATTCCCTGCTTTGCAAAGGAGCGGGAAGAAAGCTCTGGGCAAAGACCATCGGGGGAATCCTGATCTATGAGACGGACACCTTCACCCAGGTGGGACAGATCGACAAACCTGAGGGCGAGATGGTGATCAAGATCAGAGCGGTCAACGAAACGGATACCGCCTGTGTCATGAATACGATGAGCGGTGAGGGAGAATTCCTCTATCTGGTCAATTGGGAGACCGGAACGATGAAAAGAATAGAGCTGGGGGACAGCTATCCCGGTGAAGCCAGATTCATGGAGGGAAGTCTGTATGTGAATCTCGACGAAATGGAACTGGAAAGCAACTGGTACCAGGCTCATGTGTATTGCTTCCGTGAGGAGGACTGGTCTGAACAATGGCACATCTCCGAAGAGAGAGCACTGGGCAGATTCTTACGCCTGACAGGGGAAGAGGTTTCCGACAAGCTGCTGTTTTGTACCGGGGCGGAGGCAATTATTTTGAACCGCTATTCGGGGCAGGTGGAGCAGCGCCATGTACTGAGCTCAGAGCCGGTTCAGGCCTTTGCCTACAGATCCAGTGATCTGTTCACTCTCATCAGCCGAAACGGCGATATGATCTCGATTCAGCCTTCCAAGAACCAATGCTATGTGATGAATACGATCTTTACCAGCTGCTCTGACAATCTGAAGACCGCGGATGCCGTTGCCGGAGGATTCGTCGACATGGCGCACAGCACCAAGAGACTGACCTGCTACAAACAGTGCCCCGGGGAAGGACTTCAGCCCTACGATGGCAGTGTGGAGGAACCGTCTTCGCATGAGGAGAATCTGCTCTATCAATTTGCCGCAGCCCATGGGCAGGAGAAGGGGCTTCCCGATGCCGCCCTGATCGATGAGATCTTTTTCGGGGAAGAAGAGGACCTTGGGTTTGCCAGATACAGGGACAACAGATTTTTGATTTACCGGGAGAGCGATGGCACCGTCTTAAGCACCACTCTTCTGGAGAGCAGTACGGTGAACCGGTTTTTTGGAAGGGATCAGGCGGGCAATCTCTATGTCGGCGGCTATGGTCTGGGCTATATTTTTAACAGCTCCTATGAAAAAATTGCCTGCGTGGAAGCCTTCCGGGGATTGCTGCCGGAGGAAAATCAAGTGATCATCACGCTCAGAGACCAGAAGCTTTACACACTTCCCATTCTGACAGTAGAAGATTTGCTTGCACAAGGCAGCAAAGTTGTGCTAAAATAATCCGATACCGAAATCCCCGAAGGCTGTTGCGTGAGGGGAATTCGACGGATTGTCTGATGAGACAAAGTTTGAAGTATAGAGAGGCACGAAGCTATGAGTGAAACAGAATCCAGAAACTTTATCGAGATGATCATTGATAACGACCTGGCAGAGGGCGTATATGACACGGTACACACCCGTTTCCCGCCGGAACCCAACGGGTATCTGCACATCGGTCATGCGAAGAGTATTATTTTGAATTATGGATTGGCACAGAAATACGGCGGAAAGTTCAACATGCGTTTCGACGACACCAATCCCACCAAGGAGGACATCGAGTTCGTTGAGTCCATTAAGGCTGATATCGCCTGGCTGGGGGCGGACTGGGAGGACAGACTGTTCTTTGCTTCCAACTATTTCGGACAGATGTACGAGGCAGCAGTGAAGCTGATAAAGAAGGGCAAGGCTTATGTGTCCGATCTGACTGCAGAGCAGATCCGTGAGTACAGAGGTTCCCTGGTGGAGCCCGGCAAGGAGGATCCCTACAGCACCCGTTCCGTGGAGGAGAATCTGAAGCTGTTCGAGGAGATGAAAGCCGGAAAGTACGCGGACGGCGAGAAGGTGCTTCGCGCCAGAATCGATATGGCTTCCCCCAATATCAATATGAGAGACCCGGTGATCTATCGCGTAGCGCATATGACCCATCACAATACCGGGGATCAGTGGTGCATCTATCCCATGTACGATTTCGCACACCCCATCGAGGATGCCATCGAGGGAATCACTCATTCCATCTGTACCCTGGAGTTTGAGGACCACAGACCGCTCTACGATTGGGTGGTAAGAGAACTGGAGTATCCTCATCCTCCCAAGCAGATCGAGTTTGCAAAGCTGTATCTGAAAAATGTGGTAACCGGAAAGAGATATATCAAGAAGCTTGTATTGGACGGCATCGTAGACGGTTGGGATGACCCCAGACTGGTATCCATCGCAGCCCTTCGCCGCCGCGGTTTCACACCGGAATCCATCCGGATGTTCGTGGAGATGTGCGGTGTGTCCAAGGCTAACTCTATCGCAGACTACGCTGCACTGGAGTACTGTATCCGCGAGGATCTGAAGGCGAAGGCACCCAGATATATGGCGATCATTGATCCTGTGAAGCTTGTGATCGACAACTATCCCGAGAATCAGACAGAGATGCTTACTGCCGTGAACAATCCTGAGAATGAGGAACTGGGTACCAGAGAGGTTCCTTTCGGCAGAGAGTTGTATATTGAGCGAGAGGACTTCATGGAGGTTCCCCCCAAGAAGTATTTCCGGATGTTCCCCGGCAACGAGGTGCGTCTGATGAACGCTTACTTTGTGACCTGTACCGGCTGTGAGAAGGATGAAGCAGGCAATGTGACAGTGATTCACTGTACCTATGATCCTGCCTCCAGAGGCGGCAACAGCCCCGACGGCAGAAAGGTGAAGGGCACCATCCATTGGGTGGCTGCGCAGACCGCGATCCCCGCAGAGGTTCGTCTGTACGAGAATCTGATCGACGAGGAGATCGCCAATGAGAAGGGCTCTATCTACAATGAGGCGGGCGAACTGTATCTGAATCCCAACTCACTTACGGTAAAGAAGTGTTACCTGGAGCCCGCTTTTGCAGGGGCCAAGGCTTATGACAGATTCCAGTTCGTCAGACAGGGCTTCTTTGCAGTAGACCCCAAGGATTCTACAGAGGAGGCACTTGTGTTCAACCGCATCGTTTCTCTGAAGAGTTCCTTTGTATTGCCCAAGAAGGATTGAGTTTCATGTACGATATGACCATCGAACTGCGTGCAGACGGAGGCTGTCTGTATCAGCAGATCTATGCACACATCAAAAAAGAAATTACAGAAGGGAAGCTTCTCACCGGTGAGAGGCTTCCCTCTGCGCGTTCTCTGGCAGAATATCTGCAGGTCTCCAGGTGTACGGTGGACTACGCCTATGGTCAGCTTCAGGCCGAAGGATATATTGAGTCAAAAGCCTGCAGGGGATATTATGTCTGTGAGGTAGAGGAGATGACCGCTGTGCCTGTGGGAGAAGCTTCGGACGATGTACCGGGAGAGACTTACACGGAGGCGGAGCGGGAACTGTTTCAGGATTTCACGCACAAACCGGACAAAAGAGAGGACGTGATCGACTTTTCCCCCTACGATATTGATATGGATGGGTTTCCCTTTGCAACCTGGCGGAAACTGTCGAAGAAAGTATTGGATGATGCCAACAGTGAATTGTTTGCCAGAGGAGATGCCCAGGGGGATCTGTCCCTGCGCCATACCATCAGCAGATATCTGCATTCCTCCAGAGGGGTGAATTGTTCCCCGGATCAGATCATTGTGGGGGCGGGAAATGATTATCTGCTGCTCCTTCTGGAAAAGATCCTCGGAGACAGGCGGACCATCGCCATGGAGAACCCCACTTACCTTAGATCCTATCATATCTTCAGATCCTTTTCCTATCAGGTGACTGCAGTGAAGACCGATGGAAACGGGATCATTGTGTCTGATCTGGAACAGTCCGGAGCGGACACAGTCTATGTGATGCCCTCCCATCAATTTCCTTCCGGTACCGTGATGCCCATCGGACGCAGAATGGAGCTGTTAAAATGGGCAGGCCGGAAAAAGGGTCGATATCTGATCGAAGACGATTACGACAGTGAATTCCGCTACCAGGGAAAACCGATTCCGGCGCTGCAGGCATCGGATGAGAAGGGACGAGTGATCTACCTGGGAAGCTTTTCCAAGGCGATCGCACCGGCGATCCGTGTGAGCTTTATGGTGCTGCCCGAGGAATTACTGGAAACCTATCGGAAACATTGCTTTTTCTATTCCTGTACGGTGTCCAGGATCGATCAGGGAATCTTGGAGGAGTTTATCCGAGAAGGGTATTTTGAACGCCATCTGAATAAGATGCGGAAGGTCTATCGGACGAAGCATGAACTGATGCTGCGATTGCTGGAGCCGATGCGGAGACAATTTCAAGTCTTTGGAGAGAACGCAGGACTGCATCTGCTTTTGTCCTCCCTGAATGGGCGCACGGAGGAGGAACTGGTACAGCAGGCGAGGGAATCCGGCGTCAGAGTGTATGGTCTTTCGGAGCACAAAATGGAAGAGACTGCAGCAGATGAAACGCCGGGGACGGTGCTTCTGGGATTCGGTGGACTGACTGCAGAACAAATCATGCAGGGTATGGAACGGCTGAAAACTGCCTGGAGGGAGGAGAAGAATGGGTGACAGGAGACCGCGTATCGGCGTCATTTCGGATATTCACAGTAATTTCTACGCCTTTCAAACCTGTGTGAAGTATATGGAACAGCAGGGAATCAACATCTTTCTCCTGTTGGGTGATTTTATTTCCGACACTCCCTTTGTGCGGGAGACATTGGATTACGTATATGAATTGCAGAGTCGCTATCAGGTGCATCTTCTCAGGGGAAATCGGGAGGATTACATGCTGGAACAGAGGAGCGTTCGTCTGGGACAGAAGGAGGGGGCCCTCTGGAAGAACAATTCCTGCAGCGGAAGCCTGCTCTATACCTTCGAAAAACTGACGGAGGAGGACTTTGCCTTTTTTGAGAGCTTACCCAAGGCTTTCGTGTTTTCCATTGAGGATTATCCTGCCATCACCTGCTGTCACGGTTCACCGGATAATACCAGGGAACTGATGGAGTTAAACGGAGAGAACACGAGACAGTGGATGGAACGTGTGGAGACAGAGTATCTGATTGCCGCACACACCCATACGCCGGGGAAGCTTGAGTGGAAGCAGAAATGGTATTTTAACGCCGGCTGCTGCGGAATTGCCATGAATGAAGTGGACAGAGCGCAGTGTCTGATTCTGAACGGAACAGAGCAGAACGGACGAAAGAGTTGGAATGCGGAGTTTCTGTCTCTGCCCTATGACAAGGAAAGTGTGATCAGGCAGATGTACGAATCCGGTCTGACGGATCGTGCCCCTTGGTTTGTAAACAGCATTCTGCACAATCTGATCACCGGCATCAATGTCACCGCGCAGCTTGTGTCCGGCGCTTCCGAATTGCAGCGGGAGGCTGACCCGGAGGGGAAACTGTCCTGGCCGGATATCGGAGAAGAGTTTTTTCAAAGAACCGCACTGGAATTGGGAATACCGGATTACCGAAGGAACACAATCTCGAAAAGGGAATAAAAAAGTGGCCACTTTGGTGACCACTTTTGTGTTGTGCGCCTTGCAGTGCAAGTGATTTATGATTATTCGGTAGGAGCATCCGATCCCTCGCCGGAAGTTTCATCCAGAAATACCTCGTTGAGAGAACCCTTTTCGGGAAAACTCTCCTGGAATTCGCTGGCTTTCTTCAAGTCCTCTGCGAAGGAGAAGTCCTCATCTTCCTCGTCGCCGAAAAACTCTTCTGTCTCAGTGACAGGTTCCGCAGGAGTATCCTCCGCAGGAGCCTCTTCCACAGGAGCATCGTCAGCGGGAGCCTCTTCCGCAGGAGCATCCTCCGCGGGAACTTCTTCCGCAGGAGCCTCTTCCGCAGGAGTCTCTTCCGAAGGAGCATCCTCAGCGGGAGCTACTTCCACAGGAGCATCCTCCGCAGGAGCCTCTTCCGCAGGAGCATCCTCCGCAGGAGTCTCCTCTTCGGGAGTCTTTGCACTTTCAGATTCGCCGGGAGCGCTCTCTTCATCCTCCCAGAAATCATAGTCATCTAAATCTTCATCTTCCGCTTCCTCAGAAGGTACAGGTGTTTCTTTCTTCTTTAAGAGGTAGAATGCAGCACCGGCAGCGGCGCTGGCAACAGCAGTAAACAGTAATGCTTTCCCCAATTTCTTAGCCATAAGTTTTCCCCCATTCTCGTTTCATAATAATAACTACTGCTATCATTGTAATACGAATCAGCTGAAATGAAAAGTAAAACTTTTGTGAACAAATTCTTATTTCCGGAGATCGGAAAATAGAATTGAAAAAAAGCACTTACTGTGCTATAATTTGTCAACGACGATTGGTTGACGAATTGACTGCGATGGACAAAAGAGAGATCCAAAGGGGTATGAAAGATGAATGCGAAGTTTTTTGATTTGAAAAAGGAAAAACAGGACCGAATGATCAATGCGGCACTGAAGTGCTTTGCATTGTGTGGATATAAGCATGCCAGCACCGATGAGATGGTGAAGGAGGCAGCAATCAGCAAAGGATTGTTATTCCACTATTTCGGAAGTAAGCAGGGTGTCTATCGCTTCGTGTATGATTACAGTGTTCGATATATCAATCTGGATCTTCGCATGTATGTGGATGCAAGGGAGACCAACCTCTTTGAGGTGGTGAAGCAGATCGAGAGAGCCAAGCTCCATGTCATGAAGGAATACCCTTACATGCAGCAGTTTCTGAATGCCAGCGCCAAGGAAGATGCAGCGGATGTTGTGGACTTTATTGCAGAAAAGAAAACGGCCCTGGAGGATACCTACAGGACCATCTACGGGCGGATTGATTACAGCTGTCTGCCGGAAGGGATTCCTGCCCGGAAGGTGACCAAGATGATCGATTTTACCATCAAGGGTCTGATGAGTGAAGCAGTGAGCAGGGATGATTTCCGGGTGGAGGAGGTCCACCGGGAAATCTGCGAATTCTTGGATCTGTACAAACAGTTATTTGCTTGATACGAAGGGGGCATCCGCAGGGTAGCCTCCTTTTAATTTCTGCATTCCGCGTTGAACGGCGTCGCGGGAGTTTTTCCAGTCCGCATCCTTATAGCGGTAGTCGAACTTGTCAACCAGCCAGGAGACATCCTCGGACACGCGCTCCATATTTTTCTCCATCAGAGGGAGAAGAACAGAGTAGAAGGTTTCCCGGTCGCTTTCGGACAGCTGACTGTCTGCGGCCTCGCACAGATCTCCGAAGTGGCTGAGACAGAAGCCTTTGCCGTTTGTCACTTTGGAGCGAAAAGCCTCGTCCTGCTTCCACAGATAGAAGAAGGTGTCCAGATAGCGGGCATAGGTATCTTTGAAATAATTGCACACGTAGCAGGAGTCTTCCTTGGCACGAATCCAATTGACGATGGAGTTGCTGCTCTCACCGGGTTTTTTGAAGAGACCCTTGTGGGCAGGCTTGCCCGGCTTGAAGGAGGCAAATTCCTTCTGCATCTCCCGAATCGTGCGGATGTAGTGGGTCTTTAAGATCCAACCGTTGCCCAGCTTGTTGCCGTAGTCAAACATCTTCTTGAAGTGGGTGCGGCAGAATCCGGCCTTGTCGGTTGCCTCGCGGATATCGGACTCCATATAGGAGGCACTGCTGCCCAATACCAGATCGATCAGGTCCTGCTCAATATTGCGCTCGATGAAGCAAAAAGGGCATTCATCATTGGCGTTGACAGCGTCGTTAAGGGGGATCATGTAAAGTTGTTCTTTCATAGGTGCTCCGATCTGTCCATGGCCTCACAGGACCTGACTTACATTCATAATTATAGTTCCTATTTTACAATATTTTTCGAAAAAATTCCAGTTGTATTTCATTTGTTACAGGAGTTCATATAAAGTTTAATAAAACTTAACTTGTTATTTTTTTGACAATGCGTCATAATAGGATACACAGTATTGTTTACGAAAGATGGGAACTGTCTTGACTTTATGTAGCGTAGAATTTTTGTTGGTGTTTCTGCCAATTTTTATTATAATCTATTGGCTCGCGCCCCGGAGAACCAGAGCGTTTGTTCTCTTGGCCGGGAGCCTGGTTTTTTATACCCTCGGGGACTACAGGTATCTTCCTTTTCTGGCGTTGTCCATGACAGTCAATTATCTGATCGGACTGTATCTGGGCAAGGAGAAGCCCAGATGGAAGAGCAGTCAGCGAAAGCTTTTCCGTCGGAAACGGTTCTGGCTGATAACGGCAGTGGTGGGAAATGTAGGCGCCCTGATTTTGTGTAAGTTCGGCATCGGAGTGGAAGAAATTCCCATGGGTATGAGCTTTTATACTTTCCGGGTGCTCACCTATCTGCTGGATGTATACTGGGAGCGGGAGGAGAGGGAGTGGTCCTTCTTCCGTTTTGGAGCCTACCTGATCATGTTTCCCTGTATGACCGCCGGTCCCATCACCCTGATCGGTCAGGTGCGAGAGGCACTGATCCGCCCAAGGGTGACGCTTTCTGACATCCAATCCGGCTGCAAAAGGCTGTGCATGGGATTGGCAGCAAAGGTACTGCTTGCGGATCGTCTGGGGATTCTCTGGCATGATGTGCAGGTAGTTGGCTTTGAGAGTATCACAACCCCTTACGCCTGGCTGGGAGCCATTGCCTTCTCCCTGCAGCTGTATTTTGACTTCTATGGATATTCCCTGATGGCGATCGGTGTGGGACAGATGCTGGGATTCAAACTGCCGGAGAATTTCAGAACGCCCTATATGTCTCTGTCCGTCCGGGAATTCTACAGACGATGGCATATGACGTTGGGCAATTTCTTCTGCAGATATGTGTATATTCCTATGGGAGGCAGCAGGGAAGGAGAACTCTGCGCCATTCGAAATCTACTGGTGGTGTGGGCGCTGACCAGCCTGTGGCATGGAACGGAACCCAACTTTTTGATCTGGGGCATGACACTCTGCGGGCTGATCATCCTGGAACGACAGGTGGAGCGGATCCCGTTTATGAGCCGGTTGAAACAGGGGTGGCTTTCCATCATCCCCAGAATGTATGTCTGGTTTGTGATGCCGATTACCTGGATCTGTTTCGCAGTGACCAATGTGACAGACCTAAAGGTTTACCTGGGCAGAATGTTTGGACGCATCCCCGGTATCGCCATGAATCCTTTGGATTGGCGGATGGCGTTGCAGAATTATTGGTATCTGTTGTTGATTGGATTGGTGTGCTGTACTCCGCTCGTCCGGAAGCTGTATCATAAGTGGAAGGACACGGTGGTCGGCTCTATCCTGCTGGCAGTTCTGTTTTGGTTTTCGATCTGGCAGCTGCAAAAGCAGGGACAGAATCCTTTTCTGTATTTTAGATTCTAGATTGTTGGTGAGGGTGCCGGTGACACCCCAGAGGTGATTGATTTGGAACGATTGAAGCGATGGGCATTCCTGTTAACGCTGGCCTTTTGCGGAATCATATATCTGAGCGTTTACGACCATTGGAGCATCTATCTGTCGGTCAGGGACAAGGGCACGGCAATGGTGGAGAAGCTGAAGAAATATGATGAGGGGCAGCAGGAGCAGGAGGAGGTACCCCAGGAGATTATAAATGAATTGTCACGTTATGAAGAGGAGGCCGTGTACTACTGGGATGTGGAGGATCCGGTAGAGGAAGGAGAGACTGTTGAAAGCAGTGAGGAGATCCCTCCGGAGAGCCAGATTCCTCCTTCCACAGAGGAGGAGATTTCTGTACCGCCTTATGTGTGGGGATCTGTGGATGAATCTTATTTTGACGATGCAGTCTTTATCGGAGATTCCAGAACGGTAGGACTGCAAAACTATGGAAATTGGTCTGATCAGGTGACCTTCATGGCGTCCACCGGACTGATGGTGCACAAGGCAATGAGGACAAAGGTGACCCTGCCGGGTTCCAAGAATCAGGTTACCATTGAGGAGGCCTTGTCAGCAAAGCAGTATGGCAAGATCTATATCATGTTCGGCATCAATGAGCTGGGAAGAGGCGACGCGGATCGATATCTGCTGGACTATAGTACCTTCCTGGACAAGTTAAAGGAACTGCAGCCGAATGCGATCATCTACATCCAGTCGGGACTGAAGGTGACTGCCAAGCGGGCGGCGAAGGGAGATATGGTCACAAACACTGCCATTGAGGAGCGAAATGAGATCATAAAGTCTCTTGCCGACGAGAAACAGGTCTTCTACCTGAACGTGAATGAAGCGGTCTGTGATGAGGACGGCAATCTGTTTGATGATTACACTCACGACGGAGTTCATCTGAAGGCGCAGTACCTGACGATCTGGAAGGATTATCTCTGCGAGAATGCGGTGATCAAAGAGTAGGAGGTTTTGCGTTTTCGGAAACTTACTCTGTCAAGCATTTTTGAAAATGTCCCAAAATAATTCAAACATTAGCCCCGGCA
>JBJENO010000034.1:0-66912 GCA_051880235.1 Acetatifactor sp.
ATTTCCGAAGTTCTATGAGAAGATAGAATGTTAGATGTGCGGCATCCCAAGAAGGGGACACCATGGAAAGAATATTTGCTTTGAGATGAGCATACCACAAAAGTCCCATAAAATCAATGCTTTCAGAAAGAAAACTTTTGCTTATTGCATTTGATTAGTCGTTTTTTCGTTTATTTATCAGAAACAAAACCACCGGCAGGTTTCTCCGGCAGTTCTCATCAATTTGCCCTCCGAATTGCGCCTCCCCAAAGTGTACTCCTGCATCATGACAACACAATTTCCATCATAATTAATGTCAACTCAAATTCCTGTATATTGCATCTATAAATGCAGTATATATTACCAGTTGGTTGTGGCGATATTTTTGAACCAATAAAATCAAACTAACTGTTTCAAGCCAACCTATATTTTAGAAAGGAGGCCGTATATATGACGCCGGAAATCGATTACATTCAGATCGGCAAGAGGATCAAATCCGCACGAACCGCCAAGGGGTACAGTCAAGCATACCTGGGTGAGTTGGTGGGTTGTTCCAACAATCATATGAGTCATATTGAGGTGGGACAGACGAAGGTATCACTCTCCATGTTGATGAAAATATCCTATGCACTTGAGAAAAATCTTGATTATTTTCTGCTGGATACCCCCTTTGCCGACACAACAAGCATTATCAATCTGGAACTCGCCAATAAACTCAATCGCTGCAATTCAACCACACTGATTACCGTCAACAAAATCATAGATATTCTCCTTGACCAACAACGCCTGATTGAAAAAGAAATACGTGAGAACTATATGTAACAAATAAAAAACTCCGGCTGCTTCATCGGCAGCCGGAGTTTTGTTACTCATCCTGATTCTATTCTGCTATTTCACAATAATCGTCACATTCGTTCCGAACTTTCGGCCCTGGGAATCCATCACATCCACCATCAGTCGCTTTGTGCCGGGGGTGGTTGCCGTCCATTTAATTACGTTATTTGTTCCGTAATCCTGCAGACGATACCACTGATCGTTGGTCTTGTCATTAATGATGAACTTGTAATTATATTTGCCGCTGCCGCCCATAGCCGTTGCAGTCAGGGTCACGATGTCGCCGGAGTTTACCTCATAGGAAGAGGCAGTAAACTTTGCGGAAAGCTCCGGAGTACCGCTTACGGTAACGGAAATATTCTTACCAACCTGGTTGCCCTGGCCATCCCGGATGTCTACCATGATGCGCTTGGTACCGGCGGTGGTTGCAGTCCACTGGATGGTATTGTTGGAGCTGTAGTCCTGCAACTTATACCATTTGTCGTTGGCAGTATCGTTGATAATGAACTTGTACTGATAGTTGCCGTCGCCGCCTGAAGCTGTCGCGGTGAAGGTGATCAGGTCACCGGGGTCAGCAGTAGTCGCTGTTGCAGTCAGGGCACCGGCGAGTGCCTGCTTATTGACAGTCATGGTTGCTGCATTGCTGGTAAAGGTATGTTGCTTTCCGTCGGTGATCACGCAGCGATAGTAGTTCGTCTTGTAGGAATCTGCCAGGGTCGGGGTGACCACGTAGGTTGCAAGTCGTGACCCCTGACCGGTAGCTTCCGTCCAGTTCTGACCGTCTGTGCTGGTCTGCCACTGATAGCTGAGGCCTTCGCCGCTTACTGTTACAGTGAAGACAACTGTCTGGCCGGCATCTACGGTAACGGATGCAGGCTGACCTGTGATCTCCGTCTCCTTGGGAGTTGCATATACTACGTTGGAAGCGCCGGACCAGCCTGAGGTGTTTCCGGCTTTCACGGCAAAGCCAACCTGGGTACCGTTGGCCAGATTGCTTACGGTATATGAGGTCTGGGTAGTGGTTGCCACCTGGGTGTAATTGCCATTCTCATAACGGCAGATCTGGTAATTGGTGGCTCCGCTCACACTGTTCCAGGAGAGCGTCACCGTGGTATCTCCTGCAGAAGCAGTGAGGTTGGTGGGTGTGCCGGGTACCGGAACGGTAACTGCTCCACCGGTGGTCACGGTTACCTCCTGTCCCTGGCCCTCCTTCATGCCTGCAAAGGCCCGGACGGTGTAGGTATAAGTGGTTCCGCTTGCAACAGAACTATCCACATAGCTGGTGCCGGACAGCGAGGTAAGTCTGCTGTAAGAACCGTTTGCAGTCTTGCGGTATACATTATATTGAGAGCAGGTCACTGCACTCCAGGACAGACTCACGCTGTTTGTGCCTGCAGTCGCCGTAAGCGTAGGAACATCCGGCTCCAGCCATATGGTATTAGTCTGCCATACTTCTCCTCCGGTTCCCTTGATCTGGCAATAAAAAGAGTGTCCGATATCCGTGGTCTTCAGCGTGTAGCTCTGGACCTTGTAGTTCCCCAGTCCGATACCAAGTACTCCACCGTCAACTACCCACTGGTAGGACAGGGTCCCGGAATAACTGGAATTCTGCAGCACTGCCTTCAGAGTAGAGCCAACCTTGGGATCTCCCTGAATCACTGCTGTTCCATCCTGAGCCTTCACCTGCAGCTTCATCCCTGTCATCACCAGGAATGCCAACAGCAGCATTGTGACCATGCGGCCCATGATCCTGCCTGTTCTCTGTCTCTTGTTCATGATAACCTCCCGTTTTCAGGCGATATGCCTGTTACTATCCTTCTGATACTCTATTTTATCATTGAACGGACGGTTTCTCAACTGTATTTCATACAAGATTGTCGGGATAAAAATTGTTAAAAGTGCCAAAAATCAAAGAACTGCACTGCCTTCTCCGAAGCAGCTGACGCTCGCAATAAAATACCGGCAGCTGACACTGCCGGTATTTCTGAAGATATTTGATTCATGCTTTCAAATCTTATTTCCAAGGTCTCCCATCTAATTCCCTGCTTAGAAGATGGTGCTGACCTTGATGGTCTGTTCCTCCAGAACATCCAGCAGCACTTTCACCGTATCCAGAGAGGTAAACATGGTCACATTGTTCTCGATAGCGCAGCGTCTGATTGCCACACCGTCCTCATAGTGGACACCGGACAGGATCGCTCTGGTGTTGATCACATAGCTAACATAGCCGGCGCGGATGGAGTCTAAGATCTCTTCGCTGCCCTCACTGAGTTTTCTGCGGATCCTGGTGCGGACGCCGTGCTCCTTCAGGTAGTCTGCAGTACCGATGGTAGCCTCGATATTGAAGCCCATGTCGTAGAACCGTTTGATCAGTGGCAATGCCTCCTCCTTGTCCTCGTCTGCCAGGGTCACCATGACGGTTCCGTAGTTCTGCAGTTTGATTCCGGAAGCGATGAGGGCCTTGTACATTGCTCTGTGGAGGGTGGTATCATAGCCGATCGCCTCACCGGTGGACTTCATCTCAGGGGAGAGGTAAGCATCCATGCCCTTTAATTTTGCAAAGGAGAAGGCCGGTGCCTTCACGCACCATCTGTCTCTCTCCTCAGGATACAGCTGGAAAATGCCCTGTTCCTTCAGAGTAACGCCCAGCATGACTCTGGTAGCGATATCAGCCAAAGGATAGCCGGTTGCCTTGGAGAGAAAAGGTACGGTACGGGAGGACCTGGGGTTCACCTCGATGATGTAAACGTCTTCATTGTCATCGACGATAAACTGGATATTATACAGTCCTACGATTCCGATGCCTAAGCCCAGCTTCTTGGCGTAGGTAAGGATGGTTCCCTTCACCTTATCGGAAATACTGAAGGTAGGGTAGACACTGATGGAGTCTCCGGAATGGACGCCGGTCCTCTCTACCAGTTCCATGATGCCGGGGACGAACACATCCATTCCGTCGCAGATGGCGTCGATCTCCACCTCTTTGCCGCGGATATATTTGTCCACCAATACCGGCTTATCCACATCCACCTCAACGGCAGTACGCAGATAGTGGCGCATATCCTTTTCCTTGGAAACGATCTGCATGGCACGTCCGCCCAATACAAAGCTGGGGCGCACCAGCACAGGATAACCGATCTGCTCGGCCACCTTCACGCCATCCTCAATATTCGTCACGGCCACACCCTTGGGCTGAGGGATCTGTAACTCCAGAAGTAATTTTTCAAAAGCTTCTCTGTTCTCGGCACGCTCGATGGCAGCACAGTCTGTACCGATGATCTTCACCCCGTACTCCATCAAAGGCTCTGCCAGATTGATGGCGGTCTGACCGCCCAGAATCGCGATGACGCCCTCCGGTTTCTCCAGTTCGATGACGTTCATGACATCCTCTACGCACAGAGGTTCAAAGTACAGCTTATCTGCTGTGGTATAGTCAGTGGATACCGTCTCCGGGTTATTGTTGATAATAATGGCCTCGTAGCCGGACTCCTTGATAGTCTTCACTGCATGGACGGTAGAGTAATCAAATTCCACGCCCTGTCCGATACGGATGGGACCGGAACCCAATACGATGATCTTCTTTTTATCCAGAATGATGGACTCGTTCTCCTCCTCATAGGTGGAGTAAAAGTAAGGAATATAACTCTCAAACTCGGAGGCACAGGTGTCGATCATCTTGTAGACAGGAGCGATGTGCTCCTTCTTTCTCAGTTCGAAGATCTCTCTGGCAGTGCAGTTCCAGAGAATCCCCAGTTCTCTGTCAGAAAAGCCCATGCGCTTGGCTTCCAACAACATAGGAATGTCGAAAGGATGCGCAGCAAGCGTTTTCTCCATCTCCACAATGTTCCGGAATTTCTCGATAAAGAATCGGTCGATACCGGTCAGTGCGGCAATCTCCTCCACGCAAGTTTCTCGGCGCAGCAGCTCAGCAATGGCATAGATCCGATCGTCGGTACCGATGCGAATGTATTGCTTCAGGCTCTCCGTATCCTCTCCGTCAAATTTGGCATGATGAAGATGGAATACACCTACCTCCAGGGAACGAATGGCCTTCAGCAGACTTTCCTCCACGTTTCGACCCACGCTCATGACCTCACCGGTCGCCTTCATCTGTGTGCCCAGGGAGTTATTGGCATCATTGAATTTATCAAAGGGAAATCTGGGCATCTTGGTGACCACATAGTCCAGTGCCGGCTCAAAGGAAGCCAGTGTATTGGCAAGAGGGATCTCATCCAGTCGCAGGCCTACGCTGATCTTGGCGGAAACTCTGGCGATCGGGTAGCCGCTGGCCTTAGAGGCAAGGGCTGAGGATCTGGACACTCTGGGGTTTACCTCGATCAGATAATACTGGAAGGACTTGGGGTCTAAGGCGAACTGTACATTACAGCCGCCTTCGATCTTCAGCGCACGGATGATCTTCAGGGCACTGTCACGCAGCATGTGATATTCCTTGTTGGTCAGCGTCTGGGAAGGACAGACCACGATGGAGTCTCCTGTGTGGATGCCCACCGGGTCGATATTCTCCATGTTACAGATGGTAATTGCAGTATCGTTGGCATCCCGCATCACCTCGTACTCGATCTCCTTATAGCCCTTCACGCTCTTCTCTACAAGCACCTGATGTACCGGAGACAGGGCCAAAGCATTCTTCATGATCTCACGGCACTCTTCCTCGTTCTCCGCGAAGCCTCCGCCGGTTCCGCCCAAGGTGAAAGCAGGCCGCAGTACAATAGGGTAACCGATCTCCTCCGCTGCCTTCATGCCTTCCTCCATGCTCTCGGCGATGATAGAGGGAAGAACAGGCTCTCCCAGTTCCATGCACAATTCCTTGAACAGTTCCCTGTCCTCTGCACGCTCGATACTTTCGATCTTCGTGCCAAGAAGCTCCACGCCGCACTCCCGCAGAATTCCCTTCCGCTCCAGCTGCATGGCAAGATTCAGTCCGGTCTGTCCGCCGATACCGGGCAGGATCGCATCGGGACGCTCCATACGGATGATCTTCGCGATGAATTCCAGGGTCAGGGGTTCCATATATACCTTGTCCGCGATAGTCTCGTCAGTCATAATGGTGGCCGGATTGGAATTGCACAGGATGACCTCATAGCCCTCCTCACGCAGGGACAGGCAGGCCTGGGTACCTGCATAGTCAAACTCTGCAGCCTGACCGATGACAATGGGACCGGAACCGATCACCAGTATTTTTTTCAGATCTGTACGCTTAGGCATCCTGCTTTTCCTCCTTCCATGCGGTCATATTTTTCAAAAAGATATCAAACAGATAATTGCTGTCCTGAGGACCGGGAGCACTCTCGGGATGATACTGTACCGAGAACACCAGATCCTTTCCGCAGGCAACACCTTCTACTGTATTGTCTAACAGATTACTATGGGTGATCTCCAGTCCGGTGCCTGCAAGGCTCTCCGTATCTACCGCGTAGGAGTGATTTTGAGAGGTGATCTCGATTTTTCCGGTCTGCAGATTTTTCACAGGATGATTGCCGCCTCTGTGTCCGAACTTCAATTTATAAGTTTTTGCGCCATAAGCCAGAGAGATGATCTGATGGCCCAGACAGATGCCGAAGATGGGCACCTTGCCGAGCAGACTTCTGATGGTTCGGATGGTAGCTCCCACATCCGTGGGATCTCCGGGACCATTGGAGATAAAAACGCCATCCGGTTTTTGCGCCAGGATCTCCTCTGCGCCGGTATTCCAGGGCACAACCGTCACCGCGCAGCCCTTTTTCACCAGTTCCCGCACAATATTGCGCTTCATGCCACAGTCAATGGCAACCACATGATACTTTGTTTCTCCCGCAGGCTTTTCCTCATATTTCTCCACAGTGCTGACCTTAGCCACTGCATCCGTTGCAGGCTTCCAATCGAGGAGTTCCTGCAATGCAGTCTTGGAATCAGCTTCCGCAGGAAGAATATATGCCTTACAGCTTCCCACGTCTCTGATATGTCTGGCCAGTTTTCTGGTATCGATTCCCGACACACCTACGATTCCATACTTCTCCATGATCTCCCCAAGAGAAGCGGTGCTTCTGAAATTAGAAGGTCTGTCGCAATACTCCCGAACGATCAATCCGGAAATGGTGGGGATCTTCGTCTCGTAATCCTCATCGCACATGCCATAATTACCGATCAGCGGATAAGTCATTACCACCGCCTGATAGGTGTAGGAGGGGTCTGAAATAATCTCCTGATACCCCACCATGGAGGTATTGAAAACGATCTCCACTTTTTTGGGTTCCAAGGATCCAAAGGCGTAGCCCACATACTCTGAGCCATCCTCCAGGATGATTTTTCGTTTCACCTGCAGTGTATTCATCTTTCTTTGTCCTTTCTGAATCTAGGTCCAATTACCTTTTCATTCACTCTGATAATATTTCTCTATGGAAGTATATTACACCGGATAGCAATTGTCAAAGCAAGCTTTACACAAAGGCAGATCTCCTGTCATCCGCGATAGGTCTTCCAGCTGCATATATCCCAGAGAATCTGCGCCAATGCTCTCACAGATCTCCTGCACAGAGTAAGAATTGGCGATCAGCTGTGAATTGTCAGGGACATCCGTACCGTAGAAGCAAGGATGCAGAAAAGGCGGAGAACTGATCCTCACGTGTACCTCCAAGGCCCCGGCTTTCCGCATCATCTGGATCAGATTCGCAATGGTGGTACCGCGCACGATCGAGTCATCAATGAGCACCACACGTTTTCCCTTCACCACACTCTCGATCACACTCAGCTTCATGTGTACTGCAGACACACGTTCCTCCTGGGTAGGCTTGATAAAGGTTCGCCCCACATAACTGTTTTTCGAGAAGGCCAGTTTGAAGGGAATACCGGATTGCTCCGCATACCCTACGGCTGCCGTGAGTCCGGACTCCGGCACGCCGGTCACCACGTCCGCTTCCACAGGGTACCGGTCAGCCAAAGCCATGCCTCCCCGCAGTCTGGCATCATACACACTGATGCCGTCCATCTTGGAATCCAGTCTGGCAAAATAGATATATTCAAACACACAGTGAGCTCTTTTTTCCGCCTGTAAGCAAAGGTTGGAGGTGACACCCATCTCTGTGATGGTCACGATCTCACCGGGGCAGATGTCCCGGATGAACTCGGCATCCACCGCAGTCAGGGCAGCGCTCTCAGACGCCAATACATAGGTGTTGTCCTTCTTGCCCAGACACAAGGGTTTCAGACCCCAAGGGTCTCTGACTCCCACCAGCTTTCGGGGGCTCATCAGAAGAAGCGCATAGCCTCCCTTCAGTTCCCTCGCCACCCTGCAGGCAGCCTCCTCAATGGAATCAGAGGTCATACGCTCCTCCGCGATGCGATAGGCGATCACCTCGGAATCAGTGGTTCCGCTGAAGACAGCACCCTCATCGATCAGTTTCTGACGGATACTCTCCGCATTGGTAATATTGCCGTTGTGCGCCAACGCCAGCGTTCCCTTGGAATAGCTTAAAAATACCGGCTGGGCATTCTCCACACAGCTGGCACCGGCAGTAGAATAACGCACGTGACCGATACCGATATTGCCGCGGAGCCGCTCCAGCTGTTCGGGTGGAAATACCTCGCCGACCAGTCCCATGCCCTTGTGCGATGCAATATTCCCGATAGGCCCTTTGCTGTCACACACCACAATTCCTGCCGACTCCTGTCCTCTGTGCTGCAGCGCAATCAGGCCGTAATAGATCAGCTGAGATGCTCTCACCGCATCAGAGCTCCAGATACCAAAGACACCGCACTCCTCGTGAAGCTTATCATCCATCCTGGGAAACCTCCTTATACGTCCACCTCTTTTTGAAATTGTGTTCCCGACAAGGCCTGTGTGTCTGTTGCAGACTGTCGGTGAGCCGCCGGTACTTAGTGTACATCCTTTGTACACTTATGTACCGCTGCGTGCGAGCCCAAGAGAAAGCGTGTCTGCAACCAGACATACAGGTCTTAGGCGTAGGAACACAATTCCAAAAAAAGCTCCAAAAAAGGCACTTCGAGGGTTACCTCAAAGCGCCTTTGCTTTTTCCAAAAGCATTTTAATCCAAAAGAGTTCTGTTTGTCAATAGGAGCGTTAAATCTGCCATAAATCTCTGTACTGTGCTCTCCTGGACAAGGGTTTCCTGTAGATCAGCCGGGACAACCCCAACTGCACCGCGATAGAACCCCAGATGAAAAGCAGTCCGCTCACTGCCACCAGCAGGTAAGTGCCCCAATTTGCAGGCAGGTTATTCATCAGGAAAAACTGAAGCGTTTTCTGGTAAGGAATGGTGATACACACCATTGTAATCACTGTAAGAGATGCAAGGAAGAAAAACTTGTAGCAGAAGCCGGCATAGATCGTCACCACTCCTACAAAGATAGCGGTGAAAATGACGACCGTACAGCAGGCAGAGAAATTTTCCGGTCTGAAACCGGCGATTAATCCCTGCAGCAGCACTACCAGCAGATACTGAGGTGTCAGGAGAAACAGGCACAGTACCGCAGGCATGGTGGTCTGAAGGCGTTTGCTCTTGGGGGAGACCAATCCAAACCTGGCCGCGCTCAAGGACCAGAGAGCCTGCAGCAGCAAAATGGCGGGCATGGCAAACATATAGCCGCTCATAGGGACTCCGTCACCCCAGATCGTCAGGAAAGATAACACAATACCCAGAGCGCAAAAGATCCCGCCAAACACCAGACTGCCGCGGTAAGTATGACCGTATTTCAACAGTCGCATAGAAAGCTTAAATTCTTGTATCATAATACTCCTCCTTCACACGCTTCGTGGCAAGCTTTACGGACCACACACTGACCAGCACGGATAATAGCCCCAACGCAATATCAACAGCAAGCATAACAGGAATCCTCAGCAATAACATGTAACCGAAAATACATCCATTCGACACGCACTGAGCAACCAACACATTCACCCACATATTTCCGAAAAATCTGCTGCAGACAGTGCCCGCTGTCGAAGCCGTATAACACAACAGAATGACAAGCATCAGTTCTTCCACCGGTACAGCCTCCTTTTCCGCCCACAGCAGGCGCAGCACGAGCCATCCTGCAAAGACGATCAGAATGGTGAGAAACCGCCGTATCAGATCCACTATTACCGCACTCTGCGTCACCCTCCTTCCCCTGGCGGAGGTCATCAGAAACGTACTGCCGGAATTTCGCTTGCTCTGGATTCCGCCCAGGAACCAATAGTCAGCCATCACGTCGACGGTGGGCAGGAGGATCAGCGGGATCACTAAAAAAGTCTTCGCTCCGATCACCAAAAGTGACAGAGGAAACAGGAAACAGATGAACAGGCGATACAAAAAAGGAGCAAACGCCTGATAGCTTTTGAAAGGATTCACCATCTCCGTCACCTCACTTTACAAATTTCAGCTTCGTGTTGGCCTTCAGCACAGCCACGCAGATCTGGGATAACGTGGGCGTCTCCAGCGCAATGTCCATACCGGCCAGCCGGTCCAGATGCTCTGCCAGGCAGATGCCATCGAAGCCAAAGGAACTCCTGGACATGGAAAGCAAAACATCCTTTGCCCTCTCCGCATCCGCGCTCTCACCCTTTACCGCGATATATTTCTCCTTCAGGTCTTCCACAAAGCCCTGCTCCACGATCTTTCCATGCTCCATGATGAGCAGATAATCCGTCACATTCTCCATATCCGCCACATTGTGGGTGGAGAACAGTACGCTCTTCTCCCCGTTTCCCTGCTCCAGATAGTCACGGATCAATTCACAAAGCTTATCCCGCATCAAAGGATCCAGCGGGGAGGCAGGCTCATCCATCAAAAGAAGCTCCGTATCACGTGCTAAAACGGCAGCCAGCATCAGCTTCACCTTGTTGCCGTCAGAGAGCGTCTTCACCTCCTTGGAAAAACCGGTGGGTATGTTCATCTCCTCGCACAGCTTCCGAAAGCGCTCCCCGTGGAAATGATCAAACAGCATCCCGCTCAGTTCCTCCACCTGTTTCGCCGTCCAGTGGGGAAGAAAATAGCAGCCCGGTCCCACATACCCCAAACGTTCCTGCACGGTCTCATCCAGTTTACTCTCTTGGTCAAAATACCTGATTTCCCCTTTGTAATCCAAGCGGATCCCTGCCATCAGATTGAGCAGGGTCGTCTTGCCGGCACCGTTTTCCCCAACCAGGGCTGTGGCATATCCCTTGGGAATCTGAAGCTTCGGCACAGAAAGTTCAAATCCCCTGAACTTCTTCGAAACGTTGGAAATCTTCACTACACTATTTGTCTCCATATACTCCTCCTCATGCTGCACAATCTCCTGCAGCAAACACTATTTGTCCATACCAAGCAATACCGCCAATGTCTCCTGCAGCTGCCCTGCCGACATTCCTGCGACCTCTGCCGCGTGAATCGCCTCCAACAGGGCTTCCTCCACCTTGCGCAGGTGCTGTTCCTTCAGCATCTCAGTATCCTGGGCATTGACATAAAAGCCCTTTCCCGGTGCTGCGGTAACCAGTCCTTCCGCCTCCAGCTGTTCATATGCCTTCATCGTAGTGATGACACTGATCTTCAGATCCTTGGCAAGTCCTCGAATGGAGGGGAGATACTCTCCCTCCTTCATCTTTCCCTCAAGAATTTGGGCCCGCAGCTGGTCAGCAATTTGCTGATAAATTGGTACTCCTGAATTTTGTAAAAGTTTCAAAGTGGCCTCCTTCTTAACTGTTTATATGTTATATATACAGTATAATCAGTTTATTGTCAACCGTTATTTAAGAATTTTTTTCAGTTTAAATCATTCTCGGCAAAAAGAGCAATTGTGCAAAACAAAAGATCCACAATAGACCCTTGCAGTCTACTGTGGATCTCTCTCCACACATTATTGTTTTTGAATTTCCTCACAGGACAAATCGATCATCATAGCAGGGCGGATGCCGAAGCCCTCCAGTCCAACACTCTTGGAAAAGATCTCACCCTCCGCATAGCTATTCCCGACCACATACCCTTCGCAGGCGTTTGCTTCGGACGCCTCTCCGTCCCGCAGCCACCAGTAGTAGTCCTGAACGCCTAAATCCAGCGAATAGACCTGATACCAGCCGGACCTGTCTGCAGCGATCGCCTCCGCAGTGGGAACCGGATATTTCGTCACATCCGCAAACTCCAGAAGAGATAACTCCTCTTTTGACAGCAGGAACACTTTATCCTCGGTAGTCACGCCATTGGTCTCGACTTTGGTGGTGAGAATGGCATTTCTCTCCGCCTCCGAAAAACCATTCAGGAAACCGGGTTCCGTATCGTAACCGTTGGTCAGATCTGCCATGGCCTTGCTGTTTGGAGCCTGATCGGAGTATTTCACATTTTCATTTTCGGAATTCAGCCAGGTTCGAATGTTGGAATCCCGCCAGCAGTTATCCCCGCGGATCTGCCTCTGCAGCTTGGTTGACAGAGTATCCCTCTGCGCCATGCCATAGAATTCACCCTCGTAGTAATTGAACTGCCCGCTCTCTGCCGCATCATAGGCCTTGAAGGTGAGAATGTCCGCTGCCACCACCAGTGCCTGCTGACCATTCTCATATAAGGTAAGCACCCGCCAGGTGATCGGCTGTCCCAGGTAAGTACCGAAAGTAATCCTGTCCCCGGGCTGGATGGCCACTGTGACTTCATTCGCAGCCTCTGTGCTTTGGTTTTCCAGGCTGTCCGGGTCTGAAGGTCGACTCTTCCCCAGATACACAATAGCTCCGATGAGCAGCACTGCTGCCAATACGATCATCCCCAGACATATGCCCGCCGGAACCCTTCTCTTCTTCCCGTTCGATTCCGGGGTATCCTGTGAATTTCCCGAATCTGCGCCAAGGGTAGCCTTTCTTGCAAACTCGCTGATACTTTCTAAGATCACAGCGTGTCCCTTCTTCGCATCCGGCAGGATCCACTGATGTGTCATCAGGAAATACTCCATGGACTTGGTCAGTTCCACTTCCTCCAGCCGATACACGATGATCGGAATCTTCTTGCTGACCGCCCGCTCTACCTCCCGCAGAACGTGGGGAGAGGCATTGGATGCCCGGGATAACAGTAAAAGCATGATATCGCTGGAATCAATCCCGTTAACGATCTCCTCCGCATACTCATACCCGGAACGAATATTTCTGGGCGCAAGGAAGCAGGCGTACGACTGCTGTTCCAACAAGTCGCACACTGTCGTGGCAGTCTCTGCATCCTTTGAGGAATGAGATATGAAGATACGCATTCTAACCCTCCTGATTCAAAGTTTCTAAAAATTTTATGGTTTCGCCTGTATATCCCTGTCCCCACTCATGCTATAATAAGGGTAAATTCGACCACTTATCACACAAGAAAGGACATAAGCCTATGTGTACTGCAATTACATTGAAAGCCAAAGATTTCTACTTTGGACGCAACCTGGATTTTGAGCACTCCTATGGAGAGCAGATCGTTGTCACCCCCAGAAACTACCCCTTTACCTTTCGTCATACGGATCAGACACTGTCTGGGCACTATGCCTTAATCGGTATGGCACATTTGGCAGGAGGCTACCCCTTATATTATGAAGCAGTCAACGAGAAGGGCTTAGGTATGGCCGGGCTGCTCTTCTCCGGGAATGCCCACTATGAGAGACCGACTGAAGGAAGGGACAACATAGCTTCCTTTGAACTGATCCCCTGGATCTTGGGGCAGTGTGCTACCTGTAAAGAAGCACGCAAGTTGCTTGACAAGATCCGGATCGTAGACACCGCTTTTTCGAAAGAACTGCCCCCTTCACCGTTACACTGGCTGATTGCGGATGAGACAGACTGCATCACACTTGAGTGCACGAAGGAAGGTATGGCGATCTATGACAACCCGGTTGGGGTTCTGACCAACAATCCGCCCTTCCCGCAGCAGATGTTTTCCCTGAATCAATATATGCACCTGTCACCCAAGCAGCCTGTGAACAGGTTTAGCGACAAACTGGATCTGACCTGCTTCAGCAGAGGCATGGGTGCGCTGGGCCTTCCAGGCGATCTCTCCTCCGGTTCCAGATTCGTTCGCGCAGCCTTCCACTGTATGAACGCGAAGACAGAGGACGCAGAAGAGTCTGCCGTAGGACAATTTTTCCACCTGTTAACTTCCGTGGAGCAGCAACGGGGCAGCTGTGAGGTTGCACCCGGCGAGTATGAGATCACCATCTACTCCTCCTGCTGCAATGCAAGAACCGGTGTCTATTATTACACCACCTATACCAATCGCCAGATCACCGCAGTGGATATGCACCTGGAGGATCTGGATGCAGACGTGCCCGTCTGTTATCCCATGTTAGAACAGGAACAGATCTATGTACAGAACAGAAAGGACTCCTAAGGGGGTCCTTTTTTGTCTTTCTAATGCATAAGTCAGGCGATAGATTGGCCCTCAGCCTTCCGTCTCGCCAAACCGAAAACCGTATCGGTTCAAATCTACTTTTCCATCTCTCACTTCAATGCCGTCAGCTCTAAGAAGATCCGCCTGCACATCTGCCCCGCCAAAAGCGAAGGCTCCCGCCAGTTCTCCCTTGGAATTCACCACCCGGTAGCAAGGGATGTTGTCCGGGTCCGGATTTTTGTGCAGGGCGTTGCCAACAGCACGGGCCATCTTTGGATTGCCAGCCAGCTCCGCAACCTGTCCGTAGGTAGCCACAAAGCCCTTCGGAATCTTCTTCACCGCCTCATAGATGCGCTCTGTGGTACTACCCGCCACCAGATCGTAGCTCTCCGCGATCATCCGCTTGATTTCCTCCGTCGGAATGGTGCCGTCCAGGATAATGGTATTCCAGTGCTCCTTGTTCTGGTGATACCCCGGGAGCACCGAAGGGTAGGTACTGCGCCACAGATCCCGCCACTCGGGGCTCACCTTTACATTCAGATTGATATATCCATCCCTCTCATAGGTCCACAGGAATGCCTTCTTGGAGCCCTCCACTCTCACCAGCTGCCAGTTGAAATCGTGGAAGGGGGCTTCCTGATAAGTTTTCGGAAAAGAAAGGGCATAGGCTAAGGCCTCTTCTCTGGTAGTCATGGTTACTTCCTCCGAAACATCAGCTTAGCGGTATACTCCACCGCTGCGCCCAAGAACAGTGCCATCAATATCGTCACAGGGTACAGCTTGCCGGAGAAAGCAAAGGCAATGGCGATCAACAGAAAATCATAGGTCATTCTGATCACAGTAAAGGGCACTTTCTTCAGCCATCTGTCCTTCACGATAAAGGAGATAGCGTCACAGGGTGAGGTTCCCAAGCCTGCGTTCATGTACACTGCCGCTGAGATGATGAATACGATCAGAGCAGGAATCATCAACGCCACACGGTTTCCCATGGTATCAAACAGCCCCGCAGGAAACACCTTGGACCATACCCAGCTGAAGAAATCCACCTCATATCCAATCAGGAACATATTCGCCAGCGTGCCAAAGCCCAGATTGTTGTTGGTACCAAAGATCACTACCAAAATGAAAAGGATCACATTGATCAGCGTCTGCCAGTTGCCGAAGGTCCACCCGATGTAATTTGCAATTGCCTGGTTCATATTGGTGTAGGAATCCGTACCCAGGTCCGCCAGCAAAAGGAGCGATGCGGAAAAGGCCATAAAGGAGCAGGCCACCACTACCAGCACAATACGCTTTGCCAGTTGATCCGGAGTAATAAATCCTTTGATTATCTTTACGATTTTGTCTTTCATCTCTGTCTACCTCTTTGTGAACGAGTATTTATGGAAATCACTTCATTGATTATATGGTTTGTAACGCAACACGTCAACAAACTTCTCACTTTTCACGACGCAATCGACATATTACAAATTAATTCAATGTCTGATACGGTATTCCGGAGTATTCCGTCTGTTGCTTATAATACTCCGCAGCATCGGTATTCAAATTGATCGTAGACTTATTTTTCAGTGGATGGGACAAACCCACAAAGGGGGAAAGGGCCTGCCCGCGAAAGTCGGGCAGACCCTCTATAAAAGGATTGAAAAAAAGAAATTGTCGGTGTAAGCGAGTTTAGTAACGTCTCAATCAATTAAGCGGTCATTTTGTTCCAGAAAGCATACAGAGAAACGGTAAGTACTCCAACACCTGCCAACTCAGCGAACAAGACCACGCACATATTTGCCAAAATAGCTGCCATTTTTGATTTCCTCCTTCTCTTCTGCTTCAACATTCTTCGCAGCAACCTTATCGGAATTTAAGTAGTACAGGGGAAGTCCGACGAAGCAAACTCCTCCGATGATGTTTCCGACGGTTACCGGAATCAGATTGTTAACGATCATATTTTTTACATTCAAAAGTGCCAACTGATCAGCGCCGATACCATAGTTCTCCAGAGCCTGTGCTGCATAAACAGGATTGTACTTTGCAAGAATTCCTGCTGTGATGTAGTACATATTCGCAACACAGTGCTCAAAGCCTGCGGTAACAAAAAGCATAATGACGAAAAAGGAAACAAGAAGCTTTCCTGCCACATCCTTCGCGCACAATGCCATCAGCACAGCGGCACACACCAGAATGTTACAGAGAATGCCGGAGGTCACGGCCTTCGCGGGGGTAAGCATTGCCTTCCCCAGTGCCACCTTAATCGTGTATGCCCCCAGCAGACCGCCGGAGTAATCCAACTGACCGCTCATGGAGACCAGAACGGAAAGCAGCACGCCGCCAAGCAAATTGCCGAAAAACACCAAGACAAGCATTCTGACGAACTGGAAGGGAGTGATATCTCTCTCAGGAAGACCGATGGCCAACAGACAATCACCTGTGAAGAGCTCAGCGCCCAACAGGATAACCATCATCAAACCCACCGGGAATACCACTGAGGCCGCCAGTCTGGACAAGCCCACATTGGTAATGCTGTGTGCTGCTACGCTGCTTGCCGCTGCACCCATAGCGATCATCATGCCTGCTAAAATGCTCTTGCCGATGGTGCGTCCGTTCGACATCTCACACTTGGCTTTACAACCGTTACGATATACTCCCAAAGCTTCTTTGATTGTTAAATGCATCTTCTCTTCCCTCATACATTTTTACGATGATTTTTTCACTTCTTTTCTTAACCAGTGACAAAGATATCACATATCGATTCATTTGGGAAATATAAAAGAAAAAAAGCTGCCATATACTTTTGTATATAGCAGCAGACCTAGTTACAACCCGGTCATGGAAACATCCACCTTGGATTCATATATTTTTTTCTGAAACAGTCTGTCATGTTCCGTGATGTGATAGTCCTCTCTGAAGATCATCACATCCTTGTAAAGATTGTCTTCCGCCCTGCAGATTCTCTGAACAAGTTGGAGTTTATCCAGCAGCTTCTGTGGAATAGGTGAGACCCACATATAGGTGGTAGGGACATTGGTCAGCAAGTCAAACTGACTTCCTCTCTCATAGACATAGATCACATTTCGAGGAGCCATCTCCGTTTCGTGATTGATACGTCTGACATGGGGCAGTTCAATATCTCCATGGGTGATCTTGGTATATTCCGACAAGTCCTCCGGCTTGATTGTCTCCTTGTTGGCAAGCGGATGATTTTTGGACATCACCAGCACATACTCAAACTCCCAGATGGTCTCATAGGTCAGGTGATTGTTTTTCAGCATAGTCAGATAATGAGCTTCGTCCACCATCTGGTATCGAATGATACCCAGATTATACCCTCGGTCCGCTACATTGCTGATCGTTCCCAAAGCATTGGTCTCATTGATGGTGACCTCCATTCCCTTCTCCAACTCCAGTTCCGAGAGGAAGGATGTAAATCCATCCACAATGTAACTGCCTCTTGGAATCGAGATTTTATACTTCAACTTATCGGTACCGATACGCTGACTGATACGCTCTACAGCACCCACCTGTTCCATAATCTGCCGGGCATGATACAGGAATTCGGTTCCCTCCTCGGTGGGCCTCACACCTTTTGCTGTGCGTTTGAAAATGGTGAACCCCAACTCCTTCTCTAACTCGCGAATAGCCTTACTTAAGTTGGGTTGGGCCATGTAAAGATTCTGGGCTGCCTGAGAGATCGAGCCTACCCGCTCGATCTCCAATGCATAGTTTAAGTAGGTAGTATTCATATCGTTTTGTATCTCCCGCTATATCGTTCTGTATATCATCCTGCATCATATAAAATCATCATAGCACTCAAAGCCCTTCAATGATATATGAAAATCGGTATTATTATATATCAATACCTATATATTCCTCAGTGATTACTCATGAATTCCTTCTCCGCATAGCAGTGCTCCTGCCAGTCAGGAAAACAGCGGCTGCACGTGGCGTACAAAAAACACTCTCGTCATATACTTACTCCCCCATTATCCCAGATCCGTCTCGATCCACTTTGCAATATTCGTAAAATCTATCGAAAGCTCCCCATTGTAAATACCTACCGGAACCGGCTGATCCAATCCGTAGATAACAGGGTAGACCTCACTCTCAAAGAAATACACCATCAGCCTCTTCTGGATAGGATCCAAGATCCAATATTCCCGCACACCGGCCTCCATATATTTGACCAGCTTCTTCGTGTAATCCTTCTTCTTAGTGGAAGGAGAGATCACCTCCAGCAGAAAATCCGGCGCTCCGTATATGCCCCACTCCTTGATCTTACTTGTATCGCATATGATCCCTACATCCGGCTGCAGCATCGTCCTCTCGTCGCAATCCAGCTGCACATCCACAGGGGCAATGAAGGGGCGACAGCTGCCCCCCTTTTCCATGATATAATTTGCGATCTGTCGATACACTTCTCCGCCAATCAGCTGATGTCTGAAAGTGGGGGACGCCATATCATAAAAATACCCGTCGATCAGTTCCACCCTCCGCTCGTCCGGCAAAGCCCGATAGTCATCCACCGTGAAATGACCATTCCGATCAGCCTGATAGAACGCCTCCTCCTGCACGTAAGGGACCTCCAAAAACAACTGTTCCAAGGACTGAAGCGTGTCATAACGGGGACTCTCCGTCTCCCCCGAAAAAATCTTCTGGATCGTACCCAAGGGTACACCGGACAGCTCTGCCATCTGCGCATACGTATATCCCTTCTCGCGCTTCTTCTCTCTCATCTCCTGAATTGTCATACTGATACCTCCTCGAACGAAATAGACTATCCCTGACAGGATGGTCTGATAACTTCCAGATCCTAAGATAAGTATAGATTCATTGAACCCATTTGTCAACCGAAAAACATTATAATTTTAACCGTTTTAATTAATAATTTCCATAATATAACCGTTTCGGACCGTTGAGGGACCATAGGACATTTTTCTGTGAACCGTTATATAAAAACGACCCGGTTGTCACACCGGGTCGTCCTTGTTTGGTGGGGTCTGCCCCATCCGCTGCATCATCCTTCGATGGCGATGAATCTATTATTCTTCTGTTCCAGCTTAGGAGTCTCCTTCGGAATCAAAAGCTTCAGTACACCATGCTTAAACTCAGCCTTGATGTCCTCCTGTTTGACGTCCTCGCCTACATAAAAGCTTCTCTGACAGGCGCCGGCATAACGTTCTCTGCGAATGTATCTGCCGGTTTCCTTCTCCTGCTCGTCCTGATCCAGTCCTTTGGCAGCGGTGATGGTCAGATAGCCATTCTCCAACGAAACACTGATCTCCTCCTTCTTGAAGCCGGGCAGATCCATATCCATCTCGTAGGAATCCTCCCGATCCCTGATGTCCACCTTCATCATGTTCTTTGCATGACGTCCGTACAGCTTCTTGTTCATCTGATTCTCCATCTTTTCAAACTCGGAAAAATCCGGAAATGCAGGAAAATCAAAAAACTCATCAAACAAACTTTCTCCAAAAATACTAGGTCTCAACATACAAATCACTCCTTTTCTTTCTATATCTTGTTGACTCCTTGTCTTTTGGAACCAGGATGTTTCAGGGAACTCAGACAAACAACTCGTCTCAGAATCTCTTGTTTGGTTTCCTTTCCTTTGTTCTATCTGTGTTATAACACGCATGCAGAAAAGTGTCAATAGACAGGAAGTTGATTTCATTGTATGTTTAGAATCTTTATTTTTCCGTTATTTTCTTTCGTTTTTCTTCATTCTTGTGTTTGTCAGAAGGATCCCACTGGTTATAGCGGTGAGAGGGGCTACCGTTACTAATCCGAAGGATCCCACAATGGTATGCACGATCTCAGCTGCCACATATTTATAGTTCAGCATGAGTGCTACCGGTGTTCCCTGAGCCATAAATACCATCAAAAGTGCAATAAAGCTTCCGGAATAAGCCAGCAAAAGTGTCGTGGTAGTGGAGCCGCAGGCTGCCCTTCCCACCGCGAAACCGGACAGGATCGCCTCCTTTGCACGAATATCAGGCTTTTTCTCCACCACTTCATATACGGCAGAACAGATATCTACTGCCAGATCCATGACAGCACCCGAGGAACCCAGGAAAATGGAAGCCACAAATATTTTCGTCAGATTCAGATGTTGGTAACCTGCATAGAGCAGGCTCTCACTAGATTCCATCACTGCTCCATGTATCTGAAATAAATCGGTGAAGAAATATCCCAGCACTGCAGTAACCAGTATTGCCAGCGTGGCTCCGGATACGGCAGCAAGGCACCTTCGATCCAGGCCATAGATCAGACTCAACACCAAGCATGTCAACACCAATACGATCACAAGTGACACATAGATTGGGTTCCATCCCTTTAACAGACCGGGAATCAAAACTTTCCATAGAAGCAGCACCGTATCGGCAAAAGATAGTATCGCTCTCACGCCCGTACCTCCCGCAAAAAGCAGCAACAGCAAAAGAAAGGCTCCCACCAGAATTGCTTCCTTATCCAATCGAAAATGATCTGTCATATATACGGTTGTGATCTGTCCATCTGCATAACTGACCACAACATAGGCCTTATCTCCCGGGGCGAACAATTTGTCCTGAGCAAGAGATCCATTCAAACGATTCACTGCCACACACTCTTCATCCCGAAACTTTCCGGACAAAAGACGCACCTTGCAGCGCTGTTCTCCACTTCGCACCAATCCGGTATCCACAATGTCACTCTCATCTGTGGAAAGCACTACCGCCCTTACCCGATCGGCATTTCGATAGGACAAGGCACCTTCAAATCCGGTGGGTAACAGCAATAAAATAACAAACAGGCATAGCCAGAGTATCACCGGGCCTATCGTCTTATACTTTCTGATTCTCTGCATCAATCTTCTCTCCCATAAACAAACGAAGAGCGCTTGCACGCTCCCCGTTCTATCCAAAGAATTCTTCTACTTTACGTCCAACAGCTTTGCCAGCCTATGATAAATATCTGTGTTGTCATAATATCCCCCGAATTGATCGGCGCCCTTTCCCTCTGCAAACACTGCCACAGGCAATCCGGTATGGGAATAGCTGGTGAAATCCACGCCGGATTTATTGTTCAGAATGTGGGTGACGGTTACGGAGAAGGGATTGTAAGTTCCATAGAGCACATACTGCTCCTGGTTATACTCTTTCGTATCGTATCCGGAGATACTCAGATCATATGCGGTGCGAAGTCGTTCCATTTCATAGGCAGTGAGCACCAGACGGTCTCCCTCTTCTCCGCTAAGCTTTAGTCCGAACAAAGCCTCCACATCCTTCATCGCGTCCTCAAATGCAGTGCCGTTCTCCTTATATTTAGCCACATACTGTGCATCAAACTGTGCATAGGAGATGGTCTGATTTGCCAGCGTGTCCAAATAAGTATCATAATCCGTCCCTGCATATCCGATGGTCAGACCACCGGTCTCATGGTCACCGGTTACCAGAATCAGCGTCTCCTCCGGATGCTTGTCAGCGAAATCCACTGCTACCTGCACGGCATCTGCCATTGCCAGGGTATCCGTCACAGTTGCGCCTGCATCATTCGCGTGACAGGCCCAGTCGATCTTTCCACCCTCACACATCAGAAAGAAACCATT
Organism: Acetatifactor sp.; assembly: GCA_051880235.1. GTDB lineage: Bacteria > Bacillota > Clostridia > Lachnospirales > Lachnospiraceae > Acetatifactor. The sequence continues at coordinate 21,700 of JBJENO010000034.1, forward strand.
CTCATTTTCCAGTACTTCAATGCCCTTTGCCACATAGTCAGCCAGCGCCCACTCTCCGTCCTTGCGGTCCATATCATAAGCCATCGCATCGGAATCGGCCAGATGCTCATCGATCAAAAGTACCTTACCGTCTTTTGCAGTCACTTCCTGTGCATCCTTCTGGGTGAAAGCCACCTTGTATCCTGCAGCCTCGGCCAGTTCATAGAGGCTTGTCTTATCCTTGTCATTACCGGTGATCTTCTTCAAGCCACCGCCTGCAAAATACTCAAATCCGGATTCCACCAGTTCCAAACCGATCTCATAATAATTGTTTCGGCTTGCCTGATGCGCATAGAATGCAGCAGGAGTGGCGTGATTTATGTTTACGGAGCTGATCACACCAACCTTCCAGCCCTTCTGTGCATGAAGCTTCTCTGCAATGGTCTCGTATTCAACTGCACCGCTCTCGTCCACATTGATCATACCGGAATAGGTCTTCTTGCCGGTAGCAATGGAAGTTGCTGTAGACGCAGAATCAGGGGCAAAGCTACAGGAATCATAAGTTACAGCAGACCCTGCAACCTCAAAATTCATAAAGTTCAATTTTACAGGACCGTCCAATACTGCGCCTTCACGCGTGTCATATTTTGTACTGGGCAATGCTTTCTCATAATCATCATCTGCGATGGCTCCCAGATAATCGGATGCGGCCTGGAACTGAGGATAACTCATTCCGTCTCCGATAAACAAAAAAACATACTTTGGTGCTGCAGCCTCCTTCACCTCGACCGCCGCCGGGATCACGTTTTCTGTTTCAACATTTGTTTGCTGCTGTTCGACTGTCTTCGTGCTCTCCTGTGCTTCCTGTTGCTGCGATCCACATCCCGTGAACATACCTGTCAACATACACATGGCAAGCAGACTTACTGCGATTTTCCTTTTCATACTGTACCTCCTCGATTGTTTTGTACAAAATTGAGTATAGGTACGCTATGTAAAGGTTACTACCATGAAACGGTAAAACTTTCATATAACGAATGTAAAAAAGCGACCCGGGTGCACCCGGGTCGCCGCAAGCGTCCAAATCTATGTAGTTTACTGCTCGTTCTTCTTAGCAAACAGCTTTCTGATACCGGCGCCTGCTACGATCACACCGAGGATCAGGAGCAGAACCGCAAACACAAGCTGCAGGAAGGTTCCGACAGTGAGTCCGCCTGCTGCAAAAGCATTCACAAGCTTCACGATAGTCATACCCAGCGCACTGAAGGTGACTACCAGCATGAAGAACATGGGAACCCAGAGCATCACGCCCTGTCGGTTGGTCTTCTTCAGGAATACTGCACAAGCGATCAATGCCAAAGCAGACAGCAGCTGGTTCGCAGAACCGAACAGAGGCCAGATCTCAGCATAGCCGACCTTTGCAAGGAGGTAAGCCAGAACCAACGTGATCACGGTTGCGAAATACTTGTTGGTCATTACCTTGGAAATGGGAGAAGCCTTTGCAGGGTCATCCTCCTGGAAAAACTCCTGGAAGGACAGTCTTCCGATACGTGCTACAGAGTCAAGGGATGTCAGTGCAAATGCAGAGACAGCCAGGTTGATCAGCGTGAACACTAAACTGTAGGGAAGACCGGCTGCAGTCAGAAAGTTTGCGATAGCACCTGCAAAGATCTGGGGCTGCGTCTTCAAGCCCTGTGCTGCAGCCTCGCCGGAAGCAAAGGATGCAACTGCGATCAACGCGATGACAGCAAGCATACTCTCCATCAGCATTGCACCGAAGGATACCGGCAGCATATTCTTCTCGTTCTTGATCTGCTTGGAGGCTGTACCGGAGGAAACCAGTGAATGGAATCCGGATACCGCACCGCAGGCGATGGTGACGAACAGAATCGGGAACAAATACTGTCCGTTGACAGTGAAACCGTTGAAAGCGTTCAGGTTACACTGAGGATTTGCAACAAAGATACCGATGACTGCTGCCACGATCATAAAGATCAACAGGTAGCTGTTCAGGTAGTCTCTGGGCTGCAGCAATGCCCAAACGGGAACTACGCAGGCAATGCAGATATACGCAAAGATAATCAGATGCCAAGCTCCTCTGGAAAGGAAAACAGGCACGTTCAGACCGATTGCTACTGCTGCAACCAACATCACAATCGCGATTCCGGTATTTGCCCACTTGTTCAGCTTGCAATACTTAATGATAAATCCAAGACCGACTGCCTCTAAGATAAAGAGCATGGAGGTCATGGCAACTGCACCGTTGGCCTGAATCTTTCCTGCCACCTCACCGGCATCGTTCAGAGTAAAACCGTTAAAGGTACCTGCTACAACGTCTGCAAATGCAGCGATTACCAGGATACAGAACAGCCAGCAGAATGCCAGGAACAGCTTCTTACCCAGCTTGCCGATGTACTCCTCAATAATGTAGCCAATGGTACGTCCCTTGTTCTTTACAGATGCGTACATGGAAGCGAAGTCCTGAACTGCTCCGAAGAACACACCACCGATCAGGATCCACAGCAGAACCGGAAGCCATCCGAACATGGCAGCCTGAATCGGTCCGTTGATAGGACCGGCACCAGCGATAGAAGCAAACTGATGTCCAAATACTACGTTGGTGTCAGCGGGCACATAGTCCACACCATCCTCCAACTCATAGGCAGGAGTCTTCGCGTTGGGGTCGATACCCCATTTGTTAGCCAGATAACGGCCATACAGCAAATATGCTCCGCCCAATACAACTATGGCGATTGCCATCATTAATATACCACTCATCTCTTATTCCTCCCTTTCGTGGTACCTCATTTTTTGTCAATCTCATCAACGTAAAAACGTATGCACAATCGACGCACTTATTTTACCACTCTCTATAAGAATATCCAGTGCAAATTTTCACAAAAAATTTACTTTGATTTTAGAAATATTTAGCAAAGAGCCCCCGGGGACGGAGTTTTCCGGCTCACTTCCTGTCCTGAATGGTTCATAATCAAAGGGGGCAGGAAAAAGCTGCTTTCCTGTCCCCTTTTGCTCTATCTTCTGGAACGTCTGTCAATCCCTTTTTTCTGGTAAAATTGTGCTTTCTCCTCATACATCCGTCGCTCAGCCTCATTTACCAACAGATTGATCTCCTTTTCCTCGAGGTTTCCCTGTGCGAACCCAACAGAAATATGATATGCCCTCTCTTCCACAAGCTCCTTCACCCGGTCTCGTCACAGTGCCCAAAATGATTCCGAAGAGAAACAGAATACTGACAAAGCAATAAATGTCTGCAAAAAGCAATCAGGGAAAAAGCCATTAGACTCTTTCTGTTCTCCCTCTGCATATCCGGAACGATCTGCTCATACTCTTCCGGATACATACCTGCATACAACAATATGCTCTTCGCGATATCCAATATTTTTTTCATCTTTATCGGCCCTTTCACTACCTGGATTTGAGGTCGATTGAAGCAGGGATCGCTGTCCCATATCCATACTCCTTTGCTCCATAAGCATATTTCCCCTGCCCGTATTTCCCGTAACCATATTTTCCATAATGGCTGGAGCCGGCATCACACAAATTCATCACAACTCCGAGAATCTTTACGCCGGCAGACTCCAATTGTTTCTTCATTCGCATCACAGCCGCACGGTCTGTGGAAAAACTCTTCACGACCAAAACGGTAGTGTCCGCCTGCTTGGAAATAATGGTGGCATCCACGACCAGATTGACCGGGGGGGTGTCCAGAATCACATAATCATATCTTTCCTTCAGATATTGCAGTAATTTTCCGAACATCTCTCCGGACAATATTTCACTGGGATTCGGTGCCCTCCTCCCAGCAAAGATGATATCCAAATGCTCTGATGTGGTCGGATAGACGATATCCTCTGCACTATATAACCCGCAGAGATACTCGCTTAATCCAACTGTCTGCTCTGTGATCTTATACGTTCTCTTCACAGAAGAGTTTCGGATATCACAGTCCACAAAAACAGTTCGCTTACTCAGCCCGGCCAGGCTTCTTGCCAGATGAAAAGAAACATAGCTTTTTCCCTCATTGGGAGCTGCACTTGTCAGCGCCACGACCTTCATTTGGTAACCGGCCAGCTGTATGTTCCCGCGAAGCATATTGATTGCCTCTGCGGATTGAAAATCCAATTGCTGTATCTGAGGATCAATCAAAACCTGACTCATTTTTTCCTTTTTCCTCCCCGTTTCTTCGTAGATTTTCGATTCTCTCCCTCCGGTACAACAGCCAACACATCCAGTCCAATGTATTTCTCAATATCCTCCTCGGACTTTATTGTGGTATCCATCAAAAACTGTACCGTAAAGAGACCGCAAAGCAACAGCGTTCCCACCGCCGCACCGACAGCACCATATTTAAACAAACTGGGTTCTATCACCTCTATTGCGTCCATCTCAGCGTAGTCAATGACAGAAGGCTCATTCTTTCCAACGGTACGATAGATCTGATCAACGCCATACTTCACAAAACTATTCGTAATTTCGATGGCTTCCTCCGGTTTCTTTGCTGTCACAGAGATTACCAGACAGTGAGAATCCTTTGGATTTACAATAGAGATTCGTTCTTTCAGGTTCTTGTAAGAAACGGTCAGATTTTGATCTCTGATCACCTGGTTTAAAACGATCCTGCTGAGCAGGATCTCCTTGTAGTCAGACATCAATGCGGCACTTAACTGAACGTCCTGATAATTGATTACGTTTTCCGTATTGGTGATATATATCTCAGCGCTTGCTTTGTAGGAAGGGGTGACAAAGTAAAAATGTGCCCCTGCTCCGATACAACCTCCCAACGCAAATACAAGGAGTATCAGTTTCCATCTTCTCACAAGAAACAGAAACAGCTCCAGCAGATCAATTTCCTCGGTATCTTCCGGCAAATTCATGCTCATCGGCACTCCCCCATCATTCATTCCCTTTTTGATTCATTGTACTACACAAAACGTGACAAAAACGTTACAAATTTCGACCAAAAAGTGCAAAAACAGACAATACCCTTGAGAAAGGATACTGTCTGTTCTGACTTCTCTATACTCCACTCTGCTTCTTATTCAGTTGTTGCCTCCCATAGGCGTGCACAAGTTTCCTCGGCCCAGCTGTACTGTTCCATATACACACCCTGAAAAGCGGGCTTGCCATTCTGCAAATACCGGTAATAATCACACTCGACCAAAGAAGTATCCAGGGAATAACTATGAATTCCCCTTCGCAGCAGCACTTTGTCGGCTCCCACCAGCTCCAGGGTTTTTCTCAGATCACTGAAACCCTGTCTGACATAATTCATGTTTTTATCGTCATCGATATCTTCCGGGCGTATCAGGGCACAGATCTGCTTCGTAGTAATGCCTGCTCCCTGTCGATCCGTAAGTACCGCAAGTATTTCTTTGGCAATGGAACGCTTAAATGGGAGCGGTTTTCCATCGTAAAACGCCTCAAATGAACCAAAGCACTGTATGGATAAAAGTGCACTCTCTTTGTTCAACCGCAAAATATGGTCAATCTCTCTTTGAATCGCCTCTGCCGTAATCGGTTTCAGTAAATAGCCTGAAACATGAATTCGAAATGCATCCACCGCGTATTCCGAATGGCCGGTACAAAAAATGATTTTCAGCTTAGGTTGAAGCTGTAACAGCTTTTCCGCCAAAGCGATTCCTCCCATACCACGCATACTGATGTCCAGAAACGCCAGATCCGCCACGTTTTCCTCCGCCCACTGAAGAACGGCATTACAGCTTGAAAACTCTTCAACATGATCAATATCCGGGGATGCCTTGACAGCAGCAACCAAAGCATTCAACATCAAACGTTCATCATCAACCGCTAATGCTATCATAAATTTTCCTCCTTGGGTATGCTGATTTCTGCGACCGTACCCTTACCGACAGAGCTTTCCACCATCAGAGTCCCACCACACATCACTGCAAGACGTTCGCGTATATTTTTCAACCCCACATGTACTTTTCCATCGTCGAGGCTCTCCGTCTGAAACCCAACTCCGTTATCTTCCACCCGAATCACAGTATGGCTGTCCGTCTCATATGTTATGAGTCTTACAATTCCGCCGCTTTCCAGCCCCATAATTCCATGTTTGATTGCATTTTCTACCAAGGGCTGTACAGATAAGGCAGGGAGAAAAAAGTTTTCCGCCTGTATATCGAAGGTAAAGGTGACATCCGGAAACCGCACCTGTTCGATACTGATATAGTGTTTGATATGCTGCAGTTCTCTGGAAAAGGGAACCGGTTCGTCGTTATCCAATTCACTGAAGTTGCCTCGCAAATACTTTGAAAAATTGCAGGTAAGCTCTGCTGCCTTCTCCGGCTGCTCCAGACACAATTGTTGAATAGACCCAAGGGTATTGTAGATAAAATGTGGTTGGATCTGACTTTTCAGTGCTGCGATGCGCTGCTCCGTGAGACAGCGTTCCTGTTCCGCCAGCTGTCTCTCCTGCACCGCCAGCAGCTGCTCCTGATCTGAATAACGATACATCGTCACAATTCCCACACAGATAATGTAGACGAGAAATGCAGCCAAAGTAAATACTAATCCCGCTGAATTGCCATTCGTAAAAAAAGACACCATATCTGCCAGAAAGCCTATCACACAAATGATAAACAGGTTATTTCTGGATCCCTTCTTCTCATGGTCAGGATATTTGATGCGTTCATACAAGATGGAACACACGATCAAAACGGCTCCTATTCCCAGATCAATATGTATGTAAATCAAGTAGTCTCGAAGGTCTCCCCCTATCAATTCCATAAGCATCAGCACAATGCACAGTCCCGCAGTCAAAGTACCATACCAATCCAACAGGGGATGAATCGCCTGATGAACACTATGCTTTATCCATTTCACAAAAGGTATGATCCCAATCATGAGAGCTCCTACGGATAAGTAAAACACAAGAACCGGTCTATCCGGGAAAAGAAATGGGGTGAATCTGGTGTCCATCATTCTCCACACTCCCAAAATAATGGAGAATAATCCCAATGCAGCCAAACTGTTTTCCTTCCGTTTTCTGATAAGGTTATGTGCAAACACACTGAGAAACACGGTTCCAACGAAAATTGTAAGAATACTCAAGATGAGCTGAACAGCATCCTTCCGTAACCGTTCTCGAAAAACCAGATAGTCTGAGCCAATCAGGAAATCCACCTGTCTGTCTCGAAAGCTCTCATATACCGGAGTAACCTCAACACACACCTGTTTCCCATAATCCTCCCGATAGATGGGAACCATCGTCCAATTGCTCCCGATCGTTTTGCAGATCCAATTCTCCTCAGATGGTTGGGCACTATAGACCTCCTCTTCACCAAGGAAAACGCGCGCGTACTGATGTACTGTATAAAAAGCGAGCGTAACATCCTTTCTTTCCATCAAATCCAGGTTAAAACAATAGCGTTTATGTATGCCTATGGGTGCATCAGGATCTACCACTTCTTCACAGGTATATTCCGTCACCTGAACTATATTTTCATTCTTTCTGCTTTCCGTTATCTCCACATTTTCTCTTGTTCCCAACAACACAAGCAGAACAAGAATCATCATTGCTGCCAGTACAGGCATGATCACAGAAAGCTTCCTCTCGATATTCCTTTGATCCAGCATATGCTCCTCCATGAGCCACCCGGGACGGAGTTTTCCGGCTCATTTCCTGTCCCCATTGGCTCTATTTTTCTTTCTCTGTGGCTCTCAAAATGACCTGCCCATCCAAAAAGACTGCTTTCACCTGCAGTTTACTGTCCAAGATTACGATATCCGCACACTTCCCCACTTCCAGACTTCCCACGTGCTCTGCTCCGATCACCCGAGAAGGGGCAGTGGTTGCCGCATAGACCGCATCTTCCAACCGGACTCCGAAGGAGACTGCTCTTCTCACGCATTCCATCAGACTGACTGCTGAGCAGGCCAGCGTATCCGTTCCTGTGAGCCTTGCCTCACCATCTTTCAACGTAATCCTCTGTCCTCCAAGATCATACTCCCCATCCGGCATACCGGTACATCGCCCGGAATCCGAGACCAGGACAAGCTTCTCCCCAAAGAGTCTCGCCGTCATACGCACGACTGCCGGCGCTACATGGTTGCCGTCTGCAATCAATTCCACCGTGGCACCTGCATCAAAAGCAGCGCTGATGACTCCGGGGTCCCGATGATGCAAGGGCGGCATGGCATTGTAGAGGTGAGCGGTGTGGGTTGCTCCCGCCCGAAAAGCCTCCATCGCCGTCTCGTAAGCGGCAGTGGTATGGCCGATGGATACCGTACACCTCTTGGAAGCCTCCCGAATCAACTCCATGCAGTCGGTGGTCTCCGGTGCCACCGTCATCAGTCTGATCAGATTGCCGGATGCCCGGATGAATCGCAACAGCAGACCGATATCCGGGAGTTGAACAGCTTCCGGGTTCTGCGCCCCACACTTCTCCCTGCTGATAAATGGTCCCTCCAGATTCACCCCCAACAATCTTGCCCCCTGTCCCGGGCATGTAAAGTCACGGATCGTCTCCAATGCTTTCGTCAGTTCCTGCTCTCCAAGGGTCATCAATGTGGGCACCCAGCCGGTTACACCGTTCACAGCATAAAACTTAGACAATCTCCTCAGTCCCTCCGTGTTGCCATCTCCGGCATCCTCCCCTTCGGCCCCATGCGTATGAATATCAACCAGTCCCGGGATGACATAATCTCCCTGAACATCAAAGTCACCGTTCCCGGGAACCTCGTCACCCACCCTGCGGATCACCCGATCAAATTCAAGTCCACCTTCAACGAATTCATGTCCAATGAAAATCTTTCCGTTCACAATCCTCATAACTTTCCAACGCTCCTCCAATACTCTCCGGCGAGAATATAAGAAAATCATAACACAATCATCTCCAAAAGCCTAGGAAATCCGAAAAGAACTTTTCAACAAGCAAACTCCCCGACCTGTGGGAATGGTCGGGGAGTTCTCTGAAAATTCAATTATTCCTCAGTGCTACCTTTCGGCAAGTTTGGATCATACTCAAGGATATCACCGGGCTGACAGTTCAGCACCTCACAGATCGCCTCTAAAGTGGAAAACCTGATGGCGCTGATCTTGCCGGTTTTGATCTTCGACAAGTTGACGTTGGACACGCCCACCTTCTCAGATAACTCATTCAGACTCATCTTCCGGTCTGCCATCACTCGATCCAGTCTCAATACAATTCTTGACATAGGCTACCTCCTTACAGTGTCTCATCGGATTCCTGCTGGAGCAGTGCGCCATACTTGAACACATATACAAGAGCGAACACGACTAATACCACAAGAATCGTGCTGACATTAAGATTGATGCTGATTCCGTCAGAGTTGCCCAGGAAGTATCCGATGGATCCGGCCACAACAGACTCCAGAAGGACTGTGGGAATCAAAGAGTATGCAAAGTATTGCATTCTCTTAATGACGTTCTCCTCGAAAGGAGACTGACAGTCACGGAAAGCTTTGCATACCTTACCTGCAAAGATCATACTGACCAGGGAAGCAACACAGAGCACCAGTCCACTGATGCAGACAAGTGTCAGGTTTCTGAGCTGAATTGTCCTGGGCATTTCAGCCTGGGTATCGACTACCATGTTTCTGCCCTCCAGGGAGATCTGATTCATCACGTAATCCTTGCCATCCACGGTTATATTGCCGGATGTCAGCTGTTTGCGAAGTTCTGCGTCACTGATGGTTTTGCCGGTCATCTGTTCCACCGCATCCATGTTGACAGTCACAGTAGCATCGCCTGAGAACTGCATTGTCAGCAGATCCTTCGGAAGTGCTGCACAGACGATGGTGCCGATCACACATCCTACGATACCGAGAATCAGGATTACCTTGAGGATATTCAGGATGATCACTCCGGTCTTACCCATCTTGTTGATTTTGATAATTGCTTGTCTTTTCATGTTTTTGTTTCCTCCGTTAAATATTTAATGTTTATCGTTAAATGCAATATATCACTTATTTTAACTATTGTCAACAACTTTTTAATGTTTTTCATTAAATATTTTTCTATATACGTTATATTTAAATATATTACAGGACGAGCAAAAAAACAAAAGCTGACTTGGCCAGGACAACCATCATAGGATCTTTATGATACCACTCAAAACCTTCCTTATCTGATACAGCTGATTAGCTTCCTCATATGTTGAATCCAAAAGCATTCTTGCTATCTTCTCCCCGATTCTTGCGCAATCACCCGGGAATCATTGACACAAAAAATACCATATAGTAGAGTGGACCTATGTGATGCCTTCATAATGCAAAACATAGAAAGGATGGTTAACATGAAAAAGAAATGGTCTCTTCTGCTCATCGGATTGACAGTGCTCTCGCTTTCCGCTTGCGGCAGTTCTACTCCGGAAATCGAATCTACTTTTGAAATTACAAACGTATCTGAAAGTTCAGAGGAAAACATTCAGTCAGAGGAAGTCTCCTCCGGGGAAGAATCCTCCCAAGCTCCCTCAGAAGAGCCGGAAGAGGAACTCTCTCTCAAGGAACTTTTCGCAGAACATGGTATGAAGATAGGCACCTGTCTGACACCTCAGATGACCGATAACTTTACCGTCCAGAACATCCTTACCTCCCAATTCAACAGTATCACCATGGAAAATGCAATGAAGCCCGACTATATTTTCGATAAAAAAGAAAGTATTGCTGCCGGCAATTTAGTTGTAAAGTTTGGAAACGATGTGATCAAAATGCTGGACTGGGCCAGGAAAAACGATATGGCAGTCCGTGGCCATACCCTTGTATGGTACAGCCAGACTCCCGCCTGGATCTTCTATGAAGATTTTGATACCGGCAAAGGGTTGGTCAGCCGCGATGTCATGCTTGCCCGCATGGAAAGCTACATCAGACAGGTATTTGAATACTTAGAGACCAGTGGGTATTCGAATCTGTTCTATGCATACGATGTAGTCAACGAAGCCTGGATGGAAGACGGTACCATGCGTGAAAATAACTGGAGCAAGACAATCGGAGACGATTATCTCTGGTACGCCTTCTACTATGCAGACAAATATGCCCCTGATTCCATTGACCTGTACTACAACGATTACAACGAGCAGTACAAGGGAGACACCCTGGTGAAGTTTGTGAGGACTCTGGTGGATGAGAATGGCGAATACCTGATCGATGGAATCGGTCTGCAGGCGCACCTTTATACACAGGATGACTTAGATCTGTATTTTAAGACAGTAGATAAGCTGTCCGAGACCGGACTGAAGCTACAGCTCACCGAGTTAGATGTGTGTCTGGGTTCCTACCAGCACCCTCAGATTGCGACCGATGACAACCTGAAAATTCAGGGGCAGTTTTACTATAATCTGATGAAGGGTTTGTTTGAGAGAGTGGATGCCGGCACGCTGAAGATGGACGCCCTGACGCTCTGGGGTGTTTCCGATGCCGCATCCTGGAGAAGAGAATACAGTCCTCTCCTCTATGGCATCACCAACAAAGCAAAGTATGCGTACTACGGTGTCATGCAGATCAAAGAGAAAGCCGGTTTCTAAAACACACAAACAAAAGGGCTGATGCGTTAGCAATTTCTTGCTAAGCATCAGCCTTCGTATTTTACTTGAACAGTTTGCCCTTTTGAGCCAGTTCCCTCCAATGCGACAGTAACTCCTCCGGAACGACCATAGAAGTACTCGTGGGATTGATGACATATCCGGCACAGCCCTCCGGAAGCGGCATATGCATCAAACTTAGCATATCTGTTGTTCCGGGCTGGAACCCTTTGTCCCCTAACGCACGTTGATATTCCACTGCATCACTGAAGATAGGGATCGCCTTTACATCCAGTTTGCCGTTCACTACCTTGACAGTGATTGCGGAACGACTAACCTCGCCGCCTTCTTCCTTCTGCGCAATAGGAAGCAGGAACTTCGCCCGAACGATCTCCTGCACTGCTCTGGCCGCATACTTATCCCGCATCATCGTATTCTGGAACTTCATGGGACGTCTGGCCTCCTGCATATAATAGATCAGTGCAGCCTCCAGAGAAGCATTCTCAAGGGGTGTCATTTTACCCTCGGGTATGGTTCTGGTCACGACCTCATTGGGTGCCAGCTCACAATCCTCTTCTGCACCGTGATAGCGAATCACATCCACTCCATAACTGTACAGATCAGAGAAGAAAATCAGGCATGCATTCTTGACCACTCTCATTGCAAAAGCAGGTTTTTTCTCATCCGTCAGTTCTTTGGCCTGATTCTCACAAGCCTCCTTGGAGAGATATACATCGATCATATTCTTCTGTGTTGCCCCATCTAAAGTAAAATATGGCAGTCTTGTCAGCGAAGAGCAGGTAAAAAAGATTTCCTCTGCTGCTGCAATCTCCTGTAATGCGGCAAATTTTTTTTCTCTCATATCAGACATTTAAAGTCGCTCCTTCCCATGACAATATACACACGATAAGCGGGGTGTCATTCCTCTTTCCCATGCCATTTTGTCGTTGATTCTTTTATTTCGTCAGCATTTTTTCAAACTCTGCGTGCGGCAGAGGTTTCGCAAAATAGTACCCTTGTGCATAATCACAGCCTGCAACCAACAAACGATCCACCTGCTCCGGGGTCTCCACCCCTTCCGCTACTACGCTAAGTTCTGCCCTGTGTGCCATACTGATCACGTCATGTAAAAAGCTTCGATCCGCAGGCTTAGCCAATTCATTCTGTATGAATTTCATATCCAGCTTCAGGACATCCGTGGACATCTGGCTGAGCATATTGAAGGAGGAATAACCGCTTCCAAAGTCATCCATCTCAATTACATACCCTAAATCATGCAGACGATCGATCGCCTTGATGATCTGGTTCGTGTTCGCCGTATAGGCGCTCTCAGTAATCTCCAAATGCAGGTAAGCCGGTTCGATGTCATATTTCTTCGTCAATGAAGTAATCGTGTCCACCAGATCTCCATGGAACACATCGGCGCGGGAAATATTCACGGATACCGGCACAATAGGGTATCCCTTTTTCTTCCACTCACTGAGTTTTACGCACACCCACTCCCAGACATACTGATCCAGTTTGGGTATAAATCCATTTTTCTCAAACAGTGGAATAAACTCTCCCGGAGACATAAAACCCCATTCCGGATGATTCCAACGGACTAAAGCCTCCGCGCCTGCCATACAGTTCCCGCTCAGGCTGAATTTTGGCTGAAGATAAACATCAAATTGCTTCTCTCTCAGAGCAGTGTCCATAGAGGATATAATGGCCTGCTCCCGCAGTAATTCATTTCGCAGTGACTCGTCATAGACAGAGAAAGATTGGTTGTACTGGTGCTTGATTCGGTCCGCCGCCAGGAAAGCCCTGTCGCACATCTTCTCAACCGGAATGGTACGGTCTATGACCTCATAGATTCCCCACCGCACTGCAATATTTTTGAACACAGGGGCGATCTCCTGCAAATCAAACTCAACAAAATCCTTCCAGATCAGCTGATCCTTCTCCTGCTTTAGAAAGAAAAGGAAACGATCCGCACCATAACGGCAGCAAAATCCGATATTTCCAAGCCTTCCCTTTGCCAGATTTGCAAACTCTTTCAACAAACGATCTCCCATCAGGGTTCCGGAGGTATCATTCACCAATTTAAAATTCACAAAATTGGAACCGATTATGTAATATTTATCTTCAGACTCTTCCGAAAGATATTCCCGAACCTTTTGGTAAAAGAAATCCTTACTGTACAGTCCGGTGAGGCGGTCGTATTGAAGCAGATTGGCTATGGCAGCAGTTTCCCTGAGTTTAATCAGTGAGGCAACACGATGCAGAATGATTTGTGGGCGATAGGGTTTTGGAAGAAAATCAGTGGCTCCATGATCCAGAGCAGCCAATTCATCCTCTTCACTGTTGCTCTGCGTCATCACGATCACCGGAATCAGAGAAAGCTCCGCATCTGCTTTTAGCCGATCGAGAAGAGTGTACCCATCCATAACCGGCATCTGAACATCCAGAAGAATCAGAGAAATATTGTTCTTCTGTTCTTTCAGAACGTCTAAAGCCACCTGTCCGTTCTCAGCCAGTAACACTCTGTAATTCTCTGCCAAAATATCAGCCAGCATTTCTCTGTTGATATCATTATCCTCTACAACCAAAACCTTTTTCTTACTCGACATTCGTTTCTCACCCTTGAATCCTCTCGAATTCTCCTTTGTAACCTCATTATTTGGATCAGCATTTCCTATCGGAAAATAATATGAAACGCCCCGGCCGGAATCATGACCGGAAAAGCATTTTTCTTCTTTTGCATAGTGTTCTTATCATTATAACATTTTTAGATTCTAAAAATCAACAATTTTATAGTTTTTCGGAATTTGTCTCCTTTCAGAAAAGTGAGAACGGGATACTGCGAATCGCAGGACAGCAAACGGGCTGCTGCCCGGTGATAGAAAAAGCCGGGCAGCAGCCCTGTAAATCTACAGAAACTATGGGTTCCGTTTGTCTTACATGATTTTTCTGTAGAGTTCCTTCAGATCCTCTACACTGGTATCTCTGGGGTTACCGGGACGGCAGGCATCTGCATATGCGTCTGCTGCCAGAACATCCAGATCCTCCTCACGAATCTTGTCATTCTTAGCGGGGATTCCTACATCAGCAGACAACTTCTTCACTGCATCGATGGCAGCCTTTCTGTACTCTGCGGGAGTCATATTATCAACACCCTCTACTCCCATAGCCCTTGCAACTTCACGGAGTCTTTCGCCGGTGTACTCCTGATTGTACTCCATGACAATGGGAAGCATCATCGCACAAGCTACGCCGTGAGGGGTATCATAGTGAGCGCCCAGGGTATGAGCGATAGAGTGTGCAATACCAAGACCTACATTGGAGAAGCCCATCCCAGCGATGTACTGGGCCATAGCCATTCCCTCTCGACCTTCGGGAGTATTCTCCACAGCACCACGAAGATTCTGGGAGATCAGCCTGATTGCCTCCAAATGGAACATATCGGGAATCTCCCACGCAGCCTTGGTGGTATATCCCTCAATTGCATGAGTCAATGCATCCATACCGGTGGAAGCGGTCAGTCCCTTGGGCATAGAAGACATCATATCAGGGTCGATGACTGCCACTTCAGGAATATCATTCTCATCTACGCAGACAAACTTACGCTCCTTCTCCACATCGGTGATCACATAGTTAATGGTAACCTCAGCAGCGGTTCCGGCTGTTGTGGGAACTGCAATGGTGGGAACTGCGTGATTCTTAGTAGGTGCTACTCCTTCCAGAGAACGTACATCCTCAAACTCAGGGTTATTGATAATGATACCGATGGCCTTGGCAGTATCCATGGAAGAACCGCCGCCGATAGTGATAATAGAATCTGCGGCACAGGCCTTGAATGCAGCGACACCATCCTGTACGTTTTTAATGGTAGGGTTAGGTTTGATCTCTGAATACAATGTGTAAGGAATTCCTTCCTTCTCCAGAAGATCCGTCACCTTCGCAGTCACTCCGAATCTGACAAGATCGGGGTCTGAACATACAAATACATGCCGGAATCCCTTAGTCTTCGCAATTCCCGGGATCTCGGCAATTGCCCCCTTGCCATGATAAGAAACTGTGTTAAGTACAATTCTGTTTGCCATAATATGTTCCTCCTATTCTTATGTGTTCGGCAAAGCTTCTGTTATCTGCTACAAGATAACGCTACGTCTTCATTATACCGTAAAAGCACTGGTTTGTGTCAAATAATTTGTGACTATTCTATGAATTTTCTATAAACTTAAATATTTTTTTAGTAATATCAGCCATTTCCCCTTTTTCTACACGCCAGATTCTGGGAGATTCGGAGAAAAGGATTGCCCTGACACAGTCTCCATGCTACACTAAAACCAGTACCAACGAAGGGAGACTTAAGCTATGAAAAACTTGAAAGCCTTTCACATTGATGCCGGAAGGAAATATTATTCCAAAGAGCAGTTAATGGATCTGATTAATGTCTGTTCGGAAAATGGATTCAATCTGCTGGAACTGGCCATCGGAAATGATGGATTTAGAATGTTGCTGAATGATATGGACTTGACGACTCCTTACGGAAGTTTTGCCGGAGATTCCGTCTGCCGGGCCCTGCACGAAGGAAACCTTGCCTACTGTGACAATGGTACCAACGAGCTGACAGAAGACGAGGTTGATTTCCTCATCAGCTATTCGAACGAGAGAGGAATCGGCGTGATGCCTTTGATCAATTCCCCGGGACATATGGACGCTATCCTGACAGCAATGAAAGTACTGGGTATCTCTGACCCTGCATACAAAAACTCCGCTACCACCGTAGACCTGAACAACCGGGAAGCGGTTGCCTTCACCCTGGCATTACTGAAGAAATATATCCAATGGTTCGCCGGGAAGGGCTGCAGGTACTTTAATCTGGGAAGTGACGAATATGCCAACGATGTCCTTGCCTCCGGCTTTGCATCTCTTCAAAACAAGGAGCAGTATGAATACCACAAGTTCATCTCCTACGTCAACCTGCTTGCAGAGATCATCAAGGAAAACGGAATGACTCCTGTGATGTTCAATGATGGTGTCTACTATAACAAAGACTTGACCGGTGGCATTTTGGACAAGGATATCGTCGTATCCTACTGGAGCTTTGGCTGGCCCTCCTATGACCCTGCGCCTGTAGAGTTTATAGAAGCACAGGAACACAAAATTCTGGATACCGCTGCAGCGTGGTACTATGTGCTGGGACGAACCGCGGGAGACGGCGGTAATCAGGACTTTACCTACCAGTCCGCCCTGAAATCTATGGCTGATCCCGTCAGCCCCGTTGCCTCTGCCATGAAAAAATCCTCTCCCATTGGCAGTATGTTCTGCCTCTGGTCAGATGCACCCCAGGTGCCTTATGATGAAAAAGAGGTTGCAAGACTTCACTGCTTGCTGGAACATTTTCACCCCAAGCAGTAGCCGAACTGAATGACTGTGCAAAAAAGGGCCGGCTGACCGAACGATTCGAACACCCTGCCCTTTCTATCAACTTTTTACAGCCCATCTCAGCTTGGTGGATTTAGCCCGTGGATTCGCACGGCATTCCTCCTGAGATGGGCGTATTGCATCCTTGGATACTTCTGAAAAGCTTCCGGTTCTCTGTAACTCCTTAAAGGCCTTCTTCACCAGACGGTCCTCTCCGGAATGGAAGGTGAGGATCGCAACTCTGCCGCCGGGATTCAGGATTCCTTCCAGCTTTTCCAAAAAGCTGTAGAGCACTTCAAACTCACTGTTCACATCGATTCTAAGCGCCTGAAATGTCCTGGCGCAGGACTTCTTCACCGCATCTGCTCTCTCCGTTTTTGGTACAGTAACCAGCGCTTCCTCTACAGCCTGACGAAGTTCCTGAGTAGTATTCATAGGCGCGCCGGCTTTCATCTTCCGGAATACCTTCGCCGCGATCTCCTTCGCAAAAGGCTCGTCGGAATTTTCGATGAGCATCCCCTCGAATTCCTTTTCAGTGATCTGCCGGAGACGAACAGCTGCACTATCCCCGTGCAAAGGATCCAGACGCAGATCCAGCGGTCCTTCTGTCTTATAGGAAAATCCTCTCTGGGGATTATCGATCTGCATGGAAGACACACCCAAGTCTGCCAACACAAAGTCAAACTTTCCGCACTCTGCCGCCACTTCATCGATGTTGGCAAAGTTGGTCAGGCAAAACTTTAGAATATCCTCTCCGTATCCTGCATCCCGCAGGCGATTCACCGTCTTCTCGGATTCAATGGGATCAATATCCAGCGCAACCAGTCTTCCTTCTCCATGAAGCTGTTCCAACATCTTTCGGGAATGGCCGCCATACCCAAGGGTGCAATCCAGCCCCTGCTGTCCGGGCTTGATCTTGAGAAAATCCAGAATTTCCTGCACCATAATAGAGATGTGCATTCCGGCAGGAGTGGAGCCTTTCTCGATCACCCGGGCAATGGTATCCCCGTATTTCTCAGGATTGTGCTCTTTATATTTTTCTTCGAATTTCTTAGGGTATTTGCCCGAATAGCGCACACGGCGCTTGTGCTGTTTCTCTTCCATCAACCGTTTTCCTTCTCCTCACTGTCATCTGCCATCATTGCATTTCCACACGATTTTCGAGTGAACTCTTGGGCGAACTTCCACACTCCTCCCCCACCAGCACCACTTTGGTGTAGTCGTGATGCACAGCCTTCAAAAATGTGTCAAATACATCTGAAGTTTTTAACTTCAGGCTGGAGGTATTGATACATGGATGACATCCAAGATACTCTCCCTTTAGCACATCCTCATCTACGATTAGTTTCACCTTATTCTCTTTATCATTCATCAGTCCCAGCACACTGACGGACCCCGGCGTAATGTCCAGGTACTCCTCCATCTTTTCCGGAGAACCAAAACTCAGTCTGGCACAACCTAACTGCCCGGATAATTCCTTGGTCTTAAAAACCTTGTCTCCCGGCATCATCAGCAGATAAAATAAAGTCTGCTGTCTGTTACACAGAAAGAGGTTCTTGCAGACCGTTGCTTCCAAAATGGCATCAATTGCAAGACAGGCCTCCATAGTGTCTGCGTTTGCATCCGGATGGTCGCAGCGATAATACTCCAAGCCAAGTTCATCCAACAGTTCATAGCATCTTTGTTCCTTCGGAAGTCTGCTTGAAACATCCTCGGGACTCCCTTTTTCCAATATTAGTTTCATTGTGTCTCTCCAAATTATCAAATCACCGATTTCATCCATAGAAAACCATTGCAAACGGTCTTCTTACACATAACAAACCATTTGCAGATCATATGGTTCTTTTTCTGCCATTTCTTTAATTGGAGAATTGGTTATTTCAGCTCCCATAGCTCTATAGAAGGCAATCGTTTCTTCAGATGAGCATGCCGAGATATACAAAGCCTCTGCTCCGGCCTTACGCGCTTCTTCTTTCCCTTTATTGAACAGCTTTCTTCCAATTCCCTGCCCTCTGCATGCAGCGGAAACATGCATCATATCTAAAATCATATAGGATTGATATAGTTCCTTTTTCAGCCCAATAAATCCGACTACTTCCTCATGCTCAAGTGCCAGATAGGTAATATAATCTTCACTGCTGACATCCTTTGCCACAGAACGTCTTTTGGCCAGATCCCAATCTTCTGTATAAACACAGTCAACAAGGACATACTCTCCATTCAGTTTCCGGTATACTTTTTTTACATCATGCTTTCGTGGATAATCGTCCAATGAAGTGAACTGAAAGTTTTCTGTTGATAATAATTCAATCTTAATCAATTCTTTTCTCCTTTTTTGATATGGTGAAAAAATGCTCTATCATTCTCTGTTTCTTTGGATCAAAGAAACAGAAAAACCATGTTATTGATAGTTTACTGCAGAGAAATCGTTACTGTCAATTCACCGTCATCGCTTGCGGTGGCGCCGATTATCATCGGCTGCTCATATGTATTGGTGAACCGGAAATCAAGAGAGGGGGAGGATACCGTCGCATCCATTCCCTTCGGAATATAAGAAACCCCCAGAGAATGAGCATGTCTTTCATCCACACGGCAACCAGTTCCTAAAACAGCCGCATAAATCGTAGAGGATACCTGACAGATTCCGCCACCAATTCCTTTCGACACCTTGCCACCGGAAAAGACCGTAGCAACAACATACCCATTCTCCTTGGTTCTGGGTGTAAGGCTTCCCAGAAATGAAAAAGTCTCCTGGGGCTGCAACACTCTGCCGTCGACCTGTTCTGCGGCCAGACGCACATTGGTGGCTCTCGCAATGGTCGCATCAAAGTAAGTCGTGTAGGAAGCGATCACTGTGCCTGCCTCCGATTGCTCCGGTTCCGCCAAAACATCGATCGCATTCCGTTCCTCTGCTATGCCATATTCTACAAAATGTCGGAAATATGCAAATGTATCAGCGCCAAATGCCCTTTTCAGATCGGCGTAATTATTTTTATAGGTTGTAGCATTAAAAGTTGCACTGGCATTCCTTCTTTCTTTGATTCCATAAGTTACATAATGCTCCAGCAATTTATCCCGGTTTCTTCCAAAAGCATTGGCAACATCACTGTACTGATTGTAGTAATACTCCGCATCAAACACCTGACTGACATAAGTCAAATCGACCTCACTGCTTCTCCTCGCTGCCTCCACCTGAAGCGGAGAAAAAGCAATTGCCAGCAAACCACTGATTACAAACGCACATACAAGTTTCACGAATCCTTGTCTCTTCATTCTGCTGTATTCCTCTCTTTCACTATCTGTTTCACTGTTTCTTCTAAGCTTCATCTATATCTTTTTGCAAGGGTACGCTTCCATTCGTTTTTTCATCTTTCCAAGTCCATTGTTCTCAACAGCAGTGCAGTGATACATCCCGATACAACAATGATCAACAGATCTACAGGAGCAAGAACAATTTTAGGTATACTGTTAAAAATGAATCCTTTGCCAAAGCTGTACAGATGTCCGTGTAACAGAATCATTTCGCCAATATACATCAGGAGAGTCATTACGGATGAAACAATTGCAGGAATCAAAACCGAAATATGTTTTCGTTTTCCCACGAAAAACGATCCTACAAAGACCCCCACTGTAACACCCAATAAGATAAAGAACACGGTCATCAAAGCGGCAGATAGAAAAGATACCTGAATATTTCCATCCCTCCAGAAAGCAGTAAAACAAGCAAGGATGCAGAGTCCGAGAAATGCAAACGAACAAACGGATTGCAGAATCAGAGGCTTAAGGCGTTTTTTCCCACCGATCTTTATCATTTGACCAAAGCCATATAAGCAATTCAATATAGATAGAATCAGGACAACGGAAATGATGTAAAAATGCAACTTGAATGCAGGATTATAGTTTCCCATCAAGATATCGACCGGTGTCTGTGTTTTATATGTAGTTACAGTTTCACCCCATCCTTCCGGTGGCATGTAGCACATAAACATTTGCCAGTCTTCAAGCTTTGTAACCGTTTCAGCTGTTGTTACGACAACCTTTTGTTCAAACAGCATTTCAAGTAGAAAGAATACACCCATAGCTACAGCTGAGCCGCCAAGCAGTGCGAATTGCTTGAACAGTTTCAGGCATAAGGGCATGAAAAGAACGCTGATCAAAACTGCAATACAAATGGGGGTATACGGAATAATATATTTCGGGTAGTTTTCCTTCATAACAGTTCCATCAACAATCATTGCAGTGATGACCCGCACCCCCATCGAAAGAGGATAAAATGAAGCGATCAGAACGCCAATGCAAGAAAGCAAATAAAACTTGTGAAACAGTTTGTTTTTCATGTTACCTCCATCGTATATCAATTTACTGTTGTCAGATGCTTCTTCCGCAACATCTGCTCTCAGGCTCCGGATCATCCGGTCTGTGCAAGATTTATGATGAAAATCCGTGTTAATCCAGCACCTCCAGTATACCATAAATGATAGAAAAAGCCAGTATTTTCAAGGCGTTTAGGCATCATTGGTCCGAACTTCCTGCAAAAAAGTCCGGGATTCATATTTATTTGATCAGCTTTTCAAACTTACGAATCTCTGCCGATACAAACAGAAATCCAACAATAGCAGAAATCACGTCTGATATGACCGCCGCCCAAAGCATTGTTACAATACTCTTTGAAACCATAGCAATCATAATTGATACAGGCACAAATACTATAACATCTCTGAGCAACGCCACTACCGTAGACTTAATACTGTTTCCCATTGATTGAAGAATAATTGCTGATGATTTTATATAGCAGGTTAATATGATGCCACCAAGGAAAATTCTTATACATAGTCTCGCATATTCCATATATTCTACACTATTATGGCTGCCAAATAAAGTGATCACAGCATCAGGCATCAACTCAAAAATCAAAAAGGAAACAATTCCGACCGCAAGTACCAACTTTGTGATAAGTTGGATCGTTTCTTTTACTCTATCTACATTTCCGGCGCCCATATTAAATCCGATAATAGGCTGACCTCCAAGACTAATTCCAATTACAATCGATACAACAATTCCAAACACCTTCATGACAATACCGACTACGGCAAGTGGTATTACTGCACCATAGGCTTTTCCTGTACTTGCAAGTGTCTCATAACCATACTTTGTTAAAAGATTATTATTCACCGCAATAATCACTACAATGGATAGCTGGACAATCAAGGAAGCCATACCGACAGAAAAAATTCTTCCCAGAATATGTACATCAGGTTCTACTGCTTCCTTGCCAATAGAGAAATTCTTTGATTTAGTCAGATAGGCTATACTCATAGCAAATGTTATGATCTGACCGGCGATCGTTGCGATTGCTGCTCCTTTGACTCCCATATCAAATCCAAAAATAAAAACAGGATCCAAAACTAAATTTGTGATAGCCCCAGCCAAAGTGCAGGCCATTGCATATTTAGGGGAACCATCTGCTCTGATGGAACCGTTCAATCCTTGTCCAATCATATAAAATGGAATTCCCACACAAATAATTTTAAAGTAATCCGTTGCATACTCATAACATTCTACCTCATCAGGATTACCTCCAAACAGTCCCAATATTTGAGTTCTACATACTATTCCTACCAAGCACAATACAACAGAAGCGCAAATTAATAGTAGGAATCCATTACCAACATTTTGATTAGCCTGCTTCTTATCTCCTTTACCAAGAGCAATGCTAAAGCCTGCCGCTGAACCATCTCCTACAAGAAGAGCCAGTCCAAGTGAAAATACCGTGAATGGGTAGACAATGTTGGTAGCCGCATTACCATATGCTCCCGCCTCACTCCATCCTATAAATATCTGATCAACGATATTATAAAGAGCTGCTACAACCATGCTGATCACACACGGTATAGAAAATTTTCTGACCAAACTCCTGATATTCCCGGTTCTCAAATTCAATTCTTTCATTCTTTTTCTCCATTTCTCACGCTTGGCTATAGTCTCTTGGGGCTATCCGATCATTTTTTGAAATTGAATCTTCTGCTTCCACCAAAAAAACGAGTAGCCACAACTGGATTTACGCAATTGTTGCTACTCGTTCAAAACGATTATATCAAATTGTTTCGCCCTATTTCAAAGGTCATTTTTCACAAAAACAGGATGCAAATTGTCATATCTTTTCTGCATGTCAACAATTCGCTAGTTGTTCAAATACAAAAACCACTCCTCATATATCTCTTTTGAGCTCTTTCCAAATACTTGCTCATAATCTTTCGTCCCAAGTAATTCTAAAACTTTGCTCCAGCCATACGTTGATTCCAAATATTCTATGTAGGTATTCGCAAATGTATATCCGGATTTTTCACACTGATGTATGCATGTACAATTTCATTATTTTCTGTCTCGTTCCTGGTAAATAATCGTTCCATACTGCATTATACCTTCCGAAAAATCCTTATAGATGTCTATTTCCGTTACTCCTCATGTGTTTCATAACTGCTCCGAGTCTTACCTATTTTTAACGCAATCATTCATTTTTTTGATTTTGCTTTTCCACATAAAGTATTGAATGATCCAAACAGAAACAAAGATCACAAAAAAGATACCAACATAAACCAGGATCCCGCTGAGTGTATGATCCATCCAGTTTGTGACATAGGCAATCGGTAACATTACTATACACGCAATCGCAAAATAGATTCCACTTTGCTTGGCAAGGCTCCAGGAATCAATTTCCCAGATGACGGATGCCATCGCAAAACCTGAACCCATTATACCACAAAGAACAGTCTGAAGGATAACAGCATTGAGTTCATTTCCCATTGTGACAATCAATTCCTGAGTAACAGGATAAAAAGAGCCATCCCCAATGCAAATAGAGATTATCACAGTAATCATAAAACCAATGGCAATACCGATCGGAAAACCAAAAACTCCACGACTGATTAGTTTCTTTTTCATTTTTTCTACCTCACATTCCTAACATTTGTTTGATTTTAGCAACATAACGCCTTGAAACATATGTCGCCGTTCCATTTGAAAGCATAACGCAGATTGTTCCCGAAAAACTCAAATCAAATTCTTTAACCTTTTTTAAATTGATGATTTCAGAGTTCGATATCCGTACAAAAACATGACTGTCAAGTCGCTGCTCCATTTCATACAATCGCAACCGCAGAGAGTACTCACCGGAATTTGTTTCGGCAAACACCTTGCCTTTTGCAGCAAAAATACGATAGATATTGTCAGGTTCTAATATCTCGACAATATCATCTTTAAAGCCTGCTATCATTTTGGATTGATCATCAGAAAGCTTTTTAATAATTTCATTGATTTCATCAGTCATTCTATTCGTGACAACAATGACTTTAGGCTCCTTGCAGCTTTCATCGACATTGATTTCAATTTGCATTTTCTCACCTCCTGAACGTTTATCTACAATATAGAAATATCGAGAACCGATTTCCACCGTTTCTCGATAGATGGTATTTTTTCGTATATAAGTGGTAGATTGATTGCCTTTCCCAAAAGAGAAAGGAGATACCACTCCCGGTATCTCCATATCATAACCATTGAATAAATGCTGTTTTGTCCTCACTGTTATATCCTGCATTTCGGTAAAACTCTAAGGTTTTTGGATTTTTTGACCCGGTCAGCAGCATCATTTTATAACAGTTTTCTCGCATCGCGATCTCTTTTGCGTACTCAAGACACTTTGTCGCAAACCCTCTTCCTCTGTAAGCTTCGTCTGTTATCACATTCTCTACAAAAGCATACGGTCTTTGCTCATGTGTCAAATTTGGAATGATTACACATACGCAGGAGGCAACGATTCGATGATTCTCCTCAACAACAATAATATGGTGATCCTTATCATCCATAATTCTATTCCATTTTTCCAACAGTTCCGGTGATTCCTCCGGCATAGGATTATCGTGAAGCTGCATATACAATTCCAATAATCCCTTCAAATCACTTCTCTGTACTTCTCTGATCATTATACCAAATCACTTTCCCAAAAATCAATCTAACAAATCGTCATACATAATATCGAAAGCTTGCAAAATTCCTTTTCGCTGCGTCTCTTGAGTAAACCGGATCCCCTTGCCATCGCAACAACCATAAACTACTTATCATTCTTTTTACCCTTGCTTATTATACCACATATTTCGGGTCCAAAACAGTTCTTTTCAAAATGTGCCTTACGCATAAAAATCCCACTGACATCAGCCAGTGGGATCCTCTGCCTTTTCACCCAACAAAAATCCGTATTTCATAGGATCCTGCCCATCGATAATCCACTCATTGTACCCTGTGATATAAGCACTTCCTGTGATTTGTGGAATAATTCCTTTTCTTCTTCCTACTTCCACCTCCTCGACGGCCTCGCCGCGGAACAGGGAACCGGTGATACTCTCGTAAACAAATTCTTCGTGAAGTCCTAACTCTCCTTTGGCATATAGCGTTGCCAGCTTTGCACTGGTTCCTGTTCCACAGGGAGAACGGTCCACCTGTGCATCTCCGAAAATGACACAATTTTTCATAGTAGCCTTCTGGTTGGTCGTATGGGAAAAAAACTCAACCAAATCTACTGTGGTAATGTCCAGATATGGGTGGCTGATCTCCACAGATGCATTGACTCTTTCTAACAATTCCATGCCCAGTTCTGTAATAGCATCAATGTTTTCCAGCTCCAGGGAAAGCCCAATCGCTTCGGCATCTACCATAACAAAAAAGGAACCGCCAAATGAAATGTCGTAAGAAACCTTTCCCCATTTTCGTGTCTCTATTTCCAGATTTTCCTTGTACAAAAAAGCCGGCACATTCAGAATACTGACTTCCACTGCTTCCCCGTTCACCACATGCACTTTTGTGCGGATGATTCCGGAAGGAGCGTCCAACACTACTTCCGTGTACGGTTCCGTAACCGGAACCATTCCTGTTTCCACCAGCATGGAGGCTGTTCCGATGCTGCCGTGTCCACACATATTGAGGCATCCGCCGCTGTCTAAGAAAATCACTCCGTAATCTGCCTCTTCATGAACGGACTCTGTCAACAAAGCACCGAACATATCTCTATGTCCTCTGGGCTCCAGCATAATAGCACAACGAAGGAAATCATAATGCTCCATCAGATATTTCTTTTTTTCCATCATCGTCTCACCGGGCAGCTCGGGGAAACCGTCATAGACGATTCTGGTAGGCTCTCCCATGGTGTGAGAATCAATTGTCTTGATATGATAAGCATATTTTTGTAATACCGGTCGTGTCATTTTTCAATTCCTCAATGAATACTCTCAATCCATCATGGTAACTTACTTCCTATACATTGTGACGATACTCGTAAGGTAATACTTTGGTCTGGTTGTAGCCGGGGCAGTCGCGCACCCATTCCAGAGATTCCTTGATGATAGCTGTCTGCATCGGAATGTTGTTAGGTTCGCCAGCATTGGAACCAATGGGTACATGAGGCGCGGTAATACGAGGCGCACCCTGCTGTCTTGCAATGGGTGGAAGCGCTGCAATGACAACGCAACTCATGCCGGCCTCTTCACAGCATCTGGTCACAATAGTAGCGGAACGGTGACAGGTTCCGCAGCCACCGGTGCACAGAACGATATCCACGCCCTGTTCCTTCAATTTGCGGGCAATCTCCGGACCTGTTTCATTCTTAAATTTCTCAACGTTTCCGCCGCCACCCATAAAGGTGTATGTCTCATAGGCCAGAGAACCGATAAAGCCCTCCTCCACCAGTTCATGGAGACGGTCAATGGGAAACATGGCATTGACATCCTTGTTGATGTCAGAATTGTCAAATCCGCCATGGGTTACCATCAATTCAGAAGACGGCGTATCAAACTCAATAGTGCGATAGGAAAAGTCACCTGATGTATTAAACGGTGTCTGGCTCTTTTTATGGATACCGCCTGCAGTAATAAACGCAACTTTACATTCACTCAATGGTTTCTTCAATTCGGTAAACACCGGAACCGGAGTCACCGGTACAAAAATTTCGGACTGCATGCCCTCTACTGTTGTTAATTTCATGATTCTCCTCCTTTATGCTGCATTCTCGCCGCCAGTGGGCCTTGATGCTTTCTTGCCTCCGGTGGTCTTAAATTGATTCCGCCGGTATCTCTCGTTTGCCTGTTACATGCATCGGGCTAAAATAAAATTCTATTGTTTGACCTATTTGCAATGGAAAATCCGTAAATACCCATCGTCTCGGAACAGCAACTGTACCAAGCTCATCCATGATTTCTGCTTTGATCGCAGTATCATTGACTTCCGTTATGATGCCACCCACCAGACAAGGATCCATTACTCTGTCACGGCAGATGGAACTGCTGTCATAATCACAAGGTGTCTCGTTTACCTGAAGATAGCTGAAATAGAACTGCATTTCATGTCCCGGTTCCAGCGAGATATCCTCCAACACAAGAGAATTAAGTATAGTGATGACCCCCAGTCTACCGTGTAGATGCACCTTGACCCATTCCTTATTTACTTCTTTAACCAGCCCACCCATCAGAATGGGGTTAATAATATAATCCATTTTATTCATCAGTGTAACGTTCCATTGTCTAATAATACTGTTTCAGGAAGTCCAAGCAGTTTATTGTTTGCATTGATAACCTCATTGTTCCACTTCTTAGGTGCAGGTTTGATCTCCACTCCTGCCATTCTATTTTTCAGCATCTGAATGGCACGGGCAGCTACCTCCTTGGTAACACAGGAGCAGCCTGCCACGTTGTTTTCAAAACCACCCATATCCATGTTCTCTTCTACCATGGCAGTTGCATATTCATTTCCTACTACCAGCTGTCCCTGATATGCACAGAAGGATACACCGACTACAGGAATGCCTCGTTTGCCTGCCTGACCGATATGCTGGATAAAGTCAATGTGGTTATTACCGAAGCCTTCCGTTGTAATGATACAACCATCGATATCCAGAGATTCCAACAGAGAGCCCAGTCGTTCAGATACCCACATTTTTTCATCATTTACCTGAGGAGAGCCTACAAAAACAACACCCACCAGATCCATTTCTTCATCTGCTGCAAGTCCCTCTACCAGTGGCTCACGAATATAATGACGGGTCATTTCCTTCGTTGCCGGTCCGATGCAGGTCAGCGTATGAATGGAACCGTCACGCACCTGGTTCGGTGTCAGAATAATAGGCACATTACCGCAGTCTACATTTTTCTGTCCTCCCAGAATACCACAGGGCTCTGTAGGACAGATCACATTATCATGCATAGCACCCTGCCCCATGATTTCCTTTACCAGAACAACGCGGGGATTGCCGGGTCTGCGAATATCCTCGCATAACTCTTCTCTTACGATTTCACCTTCATATTTTTTCAATTCATTTCTGACAGCCTGAATTACATAGTCCTGACACTTGTGTGCTGCAAAGGGACCTGGTCTGGTCATACCCGATAATCTCTGTATGACAACATTGCAGCGGATGATAATATCATTTTCATCTGCACATCCGGGATGTCCGAAATACATCTTTTCATCCAGATATCCTTCCGAAGAACCAAATTCATGTACCTGCACACCGTCTTCATCCACACCGGTCAGCATGAACACAACGCCGTCTGCCACTTTGGTAACACCGCTTCCCAGTTCACCCTCCACCTTTGTGGCGATAGGACACACATCCATGATAGTCTCTGTGTAAATGTGGCGCTCATTGGGTTTAATGACGGACAACTCCATGCTCTTGCAGAGAGGATCCTCCAGAATTGCCTTCTCAACGATGCTTCCGTCAATGGTAATCTTACCATCCTTGATGGAGGTTTCCGTTCCGATTTCTGCATCGGTAATTCTGATATGTTTCTTGGTCAGTGTGCGGATGACCTTTTTCTCTTTTTCCTCTTCAGCAACTGCCTGTGCTGTCTCCATTGCAGGAGCTACAGTTGCTGCCATCCCTGAAAAAATCGGAATATCCACAGTCAGATTTTCCAATTTTTCTGCTTTCCCAATTTCAATATGAATCATTCCATTTCCTCCCATACTTGTTTTAATCACCGGTGCAAAAGCTTCTGCTGTCTCCGAGGCATTCCCACTCTTTGCCTTTTTGCTCTCTTCGACATTGCTTTCCTTTCCTTCGTTTACTTTATCCAGCACCTCTCTTGTAATCGGAGTCAGTGCCTCCACGTCTTGAAGCAGCGTGGAACCAAGAACCTGCTCAATTCTCAGACCGTTTTCACTCAGTTCAAGCAGTCCCGCTTCTATCATATCCTCAAAGAGTGATGGATCCTCCAAATCTGCGGCACTGATTACAAGTCCCTTTTGTCTGCGGCAACAAAAAATTGCCGGATCCTGCAAATGCTGTTGCAGTGTTTCGTTTGTGATCGACATATGTTGTCCTCCTATCTGTCAGTTGAATAACCTTCTGCTCATCTCATATGACTCCATTTTGTTTTCGGCTTTCGGTATCCGGTGTGATTCTTTACTGATGTATTCTGCGTACCAGCTTTTGATTTGTAGCGCGCAATGCTCCGTCCGTACAGTGATATACCGGCAGTCCCAGCTTCGGTGCACAGGACATTACCGTATTGGAGCAGTCGGTGCAATTACTGATGAGTACAGCCTGCGCCCCGGCCTTCTTCAGAGCCAACACTTTTTGCACCTGTCCCGGACACCTTCCCGGATTCTCGCATTTCAGACCGGTCTTCACCGGATGAGCCTGCTTGCAGTACTCAACACCCACGACCTCAGAACCCATACTTTCTGCAATTTCTGCCAGACGCTCTCTGTCTGCACCACATGCACAGACCAGAAGCCCCAGTTTTTCGGGTCCCTTCATAAAGCATTCTGTTGCAATCAATCCGCCGGTGGTCTTGATGACTGGTTTGTCCGGGCCGGTTCTCCTGCCGGTAAACGGTCCTCCCATAATCAGTTCTCCATATCCTTCCGCCAAGCCTCCGGCTCTTTCAAACATCTCTCCAACCGATATACCTATGGGAACATCATCAAAGATCTGAATCAGTTTTTCATTTCCTTTTATTTTTCCGGCGACCGTCATATTCTTATCAATCAGAGGTTTTTTCAACTCAACTGCCTCCTGAATCCGGCAGACAGTTTCCGCATTGATCACTACCGCATGGGCTTGTGACGGTAAACTCTCCACGCCCAGCAACATCCCCAGAGTCTCACGGACAATAGCTCTCTCTTCTCCCATGGGATACAGGTTCTGAAGCGTCACAATCTGAATCCGCTCATCTGCAAGTACCTCTCTGAGCCGTTCAATGGCCTCGGTATGGACTTCTTTGATGGCAATGATGCCCTTTTTTACTTTTACCACTTCCATAACAATCTGCAGTCCACGGATGAGTTGTCCGGGATTTTTGATTATCGCCGCAATATTATGTCCTAGTATTGGTTCACATTCTGCAGCATTCACAATCACTACTCCGTCAGGCGGGAGTGGAACGGCAAGCTTTGCATAGGTGGGGAAGCCTGCTCCTCCCAGCCCGACGATTCCTGCCTCTTCAATGAGAGCCAGAGGAGTATCCCCTTTTAATGGCTCATATTTTTCATGCTGTGTTTCGTCTGCCAAAATGATAATTTCCGAGTCATTTATCTCTGTTACAACACCGGAGACGCTGGAATGAATGTTGGCGCCCAGCTGATTTTCTCCTTTTAACGCAAGAAGCTGCCCTCGAACAATCTTGTCACCTTTGACAATTGTTGGGGCAGCCGGAGCTCCGATATGCTGCTTCAGAGGAAAACGAAATATTTTTCCCACGTTCTCACTCCTCTGCTCTTTATTTGATTTGATTATATCCATAGTGTTTTGATTTGTAAAATGACATTTTCGTTCTCTATCATGAGAAAAAATCATCACGGATTTATTTTTTGACTTTATAAAAATGATAAATCTTTGTTTTAGACATGAATTTTTCTCATGTCTAAAGTGTTGACAATGAAATTTTATATGGTTATACTATTTTCAATACATGAAAACGAAGACGTTAAAGCTTGTGCTTTAGCGTCTTTTTTATTTTAAGAGGAAACTGTATGGATATTAAGAAATGTTCCCTTTTCGCAGATGTTGCGGAAACAGAGAATTTTACAAAAAGCGGTGAGCGTCTGGGCTATACTCAGTCCGGTGTCAGTCATATACTGAAATCACTGGAAGATGAAGTAGGATTTCCTCTATTCATTCGGACAAAGCAGGGGGTAAAACTGACTTCCAATGCAGAACTGCTTCTGCCTACTGTCCGTTCCCTTCTGGCCATTCACGAGAATCTGGATCAAATGATCAATGAAATCAACGGGCTGGAAACCGGTCAGCTGACCATTGCTACCTTTTCCAGCATTTCTATTCACTGGCTTCCCAAAATCATTCACCATTTTCAGGAGATTTATCCAAACATTAACATCAAGCTGATGGAAGGCGGAACAGATGACATTGTGGAATGGATTGAGGATGATTTAGCTGATTTTGGTTTCATGAGCAAACGACAGTTAAATCTGCTGGAATTTATCCCGCTCTGCGAGGATCCGCTGATGGCTGTGCTCCCCAAGGATTATCCCGCTCCGAAATCAGGAGCTTTCCAAATATCAGATTTTAGAGACCAGAATTTTATCATTTCCGCCATGGGTACAGATTATGATATTCACCATGCATTAAGTACCTCGGGTGTAGAACCGAAAATTCTTTTTTCCTCCAAGGATGACCATGCCATCATTTCCATGATCGCTAATCAGCTTGGCATCAGCATTCTTCCCAAGCTGGTTATTCGTAATTTTGAGAATCAGGTCTCTTCTTACCCCTTGGAACCCTTCTATCAAAGGACTCTCGGCATTGCCGTGAAATCAAAAGAAACCATGTCCCCGGCTGCCATAAAATTTTTGAATCTTACAAAAGAAATGCTTCCCCAGTTGATCTAGGGAAGCATTTCTTTCTCTCTTTATAATGCCTTCTTGTATAATTTCAGAACATCCTGCTTTGTGGTGCTTCTGGGATTCACTGCAATATTGCCACTCTTCATGGCATCCTCTGCCATAGCCTCAAACTTCTCTTCACTTACACCCACTTCGCTTAATGATGCCGGGATACCCAACTCCCTGTTCAGTGCTTTCAGCTCCTCCACCAGCATATCCGGTGTAAACTCCCCGTCGGGAACGGTTTTTCTGGAAATATAGTCATAGATTTTACGGTATTTTCCCTGGTCTGCCAGCCCATTGTACTCCACGATCACCGGAAGCAAAATAGCGTTTGCCACACCATGGGGCACATTGAAATATGCGCTGACAGGATGGCTCATGGCATGTACATCACCCAGTCTTGCCCAGGAGAAGGCGATTCCTGCAAACAGGGAACCCGTAATCATCGCTTCCGCAGCCTCAGTATTCCTACGGTCTGCCACATAGGCACGGATATTTCTGCCAATCAACTCCATTGCCTTTTCTGCCATAGCATCGGAAAATGGAGATGCATCTTTGGAAATATAAGACTCCAATGCATGCACAAAGGCATCCACACCACAGGCTGCCGCCACGGAAGCCGGGGCAGTTGCAACCAGGGAAGGATCCAGAATCGCATATTTTGGAATCAGCTTGTAACTGAAAACTGTCAGTTTGTAGTTACGACTGTGATCTGTAATCACAGAAAATGCAGTAACTTCCGATCCGGTACCCGCAGTAGTCGGAATGGCAATCAATGGAATGATATCTCCCGGCACCTTTCCGCCGCCCTCATATTCCGTGATGCTTCCTCCGTATTTTGCCAGAACACCCACGGCCTTCGCCACATCCATGGGAGAACCTCCGCCCAATGCTATCAGGAAATCAGCTCCGCTTGCCCGAAAAGCTGCTACCGCCTTATCTACGGTTTCCACAGAAGGGTTCCCCTCTGTCTCCGTAAAAGCATCCTCCTGAATCCCTGCTTTTTCCAGTGCGTCCGCACAGGATTTTACGATTCCCATTTTATCCAGATGGGGACCCGAAATAATAAATGCATGCTTTCCCCCAAGTTCTCCTGCCACCCGGGGTAATCTGGCAATACTTCCCTCGCCGACAATAATATTTTGTGGAACAGAAAATGTAAAATCCTTCATCACATCCTCCATGTTAACTTTTTAGCTCAATGTCGCTATGGACTCACGGATAATCTCCATTGCCTTATCGCAATCTTCCTCTGTGATGATCAGGGGCGGAATCATACGAATCATATGAGCCCCGATAGCCGTAACTAACAAATGACGATGGAGACACTCATGCTTCACATCCACCCCGGAAATACTGTCATCAAATTCTACACCTACTAGCAGGCCCTGACCTCTGACTTCTTTTACATGAGGCAGTGTATTTAACTTCTCCATGAAATAAGCGCCCATCTTTTCTGCATTGCCTGCAAGATCGCGGTCCAATAATTCACTAATCTGGGCCAGTGCTGCCGCACAGCAGACGGGATGACCACCAAACGTGGTACCGTGAGAACCGGGCGTAAATGCCTTTGCTACTTCTTCCGTGGCACAGATTGCACCGATTGGCATTCCGCCGCCCAAAGCCTTTGCCATAGATACAATATCCGGTTTGATACCATAATGCATGAAGGACATAACCTTACCGGTTCTGCACCATCCGGTCTGCACCTCATCAATCAAAAGCAGCATTCCTTTTTCATCACAAAATTCACGAAGACCTTTCATAAACTCCTGTGTTGCAGGATGTACACCGCCTTCACCCTGTACCGGTTCCACCATGATAGCAATTGTATTATCGTTGCACGCATCCTTAAATGCCTGCAGGTCATTGTAGGGGGCATAAGAAAAACCATATGTCATGGGTCCGAAACCGACCTGGCATCCGTTTCCCGGCTGACCAGTTGCAGACATAGCACCGAACGTTCTGCCATGGAATCCCATCTTTGCCGTCACAATATGGTATTTATTGGGTCCGTACTTTTCAATTCCGTACTTTCTTGCCATTTTAATCATGGCCTCGTTCGCCTCTGTACCGGAATTCTGGAAGAAAATCTTATCCATGCCTATCGTAGTACACACTTTTTCAGCCAAAAGTGCCTGGGGAATGGTATAAGGATAGTTAAATGTATGCATGATATCTGCCGCCTGATCCTGAACAGCTTCCACTACCTTCTCATTACAGTTACCCGCGGAATTGACCGCAATACCTGCATAGAAATCAAGATAGGGCGTCCCGTTCTCATCATACATATACTGATCTTTTGCCGTTTCTGCCAAAAAATCAAAACGCTCATAGGTTTCAATCATATACTTACTGACTTTATCCTTAATTTCCTGTGCTGTTAAGCCTGTTTCCTTCAACTTCATAACGTTTTCCTCCTCAACGTATTGATTTTGTTTTTCCACAATCCTAACATACCATTGCTTTTCTTCTAAAGTCAAAGTACATTTATTCATCCATACATTACAAACCGTTATGTTTGTTGAGATTGCCATCTGCTGCTATCATCCATCCTGTTTATCTGCTCTGCTCAAACAGGAACAGGAAGATAAGTGACAGCAGGAACCAGATACCGCCTACCAGAAACAGTGCACGGGGATTGGACTTTTCCCTGCCTTCCTTTTCCATCAGAAAGTCATAATAGTTTTTCCGTTCCTCGAAACGGCTTTTGCGCAGTGTAAACAAACTCACTGCACTGTAAAACAGATAATGTATGCCATAAAAGCTCCCAA
Source organism: Acetatifactor sp. (assembly GCA_051880235.1). Taxonomy (GTDB): domain Bacteria; phylum Bacillota; class Clostridia; order Lachnospirales; family Lachnospiraceae; genus Acetatifactor. Next base: position 56,282 of record JBJENO010000034.1, read on the forward strand.
GCCCTGCCGCCCAGACCATAATGCCCAGACACAGCATGCATATGGAAGCCACAAAAAATCCATCACAGAAAGCATACAGCATATTTTTTCCGCTGTTGCTTTCATAAATGACCACTAATACGGTAATCAAGCAGGCAGTCAGGGCTGTAAGGGCGAAATTTCGAATCCTCTTTTTCTTATCTTTCATCCAACAGCTACCTCTCCCTGATACCGTTCAAACTCTGCACTGTTACAGCTCACCCAATGCCCCGGTGTCACCTCCCGCAGGGTAGCACCCTCCACGGAATAATCATGGTCCAGAGCAGGAGTATACACAATACGTTTCCTCCGCTTTTCATAGTGGGGGTCGGGAAGCGGAATTGCCGAGAGTAAGGACCTGGTATAGGGATGAAGCGGATGTGCAAAAAGCTCATCAGAATCAGCCATCTCCACAATTTTTCCGAAGTACATCACAGCAATACGGTCAGAAAAATATTTTACAACGGATAAATCATGTGCAATAAACATGATGGTAAGCCCCATCTCATGCCGCAGTTCATCCAACAGATTAATGACCTGTGCCTGAATGGACACGTCCAGAGCACTAATGGGCTCATCGGCAATAATCAAATCCGGATTCATAATCACCGCACGGGCAATACCGATACGCTGCCTCTGTCCTCCCGAAAATTCATGGGGATAGCGGTCCGCATGCTCCTTCACCAGCCCCACCTTTTCCAGCATCTCGAAGACCTTCCGATCAATATATTCCTGATCTTTCACACCCTGAATGCGCAGTCCCTCAGCAATGATCTCACGGACAGTCATACGGGGATTCAGGGATGCAATGGGATCCTGAAAAATCATCTGTATTTTTGTGACAAGCTCCTGGTTTTCCTTCTGGTCTTTCTTTGCCTGAGCCATAAGCTTCTTCTGCTCACGGATGAATGCTGCCAGCTTCTCATTCTCTTCCCGGATTTTCTCCTTCTGTCCCATCTTCTTATATTCTTTGATCCGCGCTTTTGTTTCAGTTCGCATCTGCTTTACCGCATCCTCATAAGAGCGGGTTCCTGCCACAATGCGCTGTCCTTTGAAATAAACATCACCGGAAGTAGCCTTGTACAGTCGAATAATGGAACGACCTGTGGTGGTCTTTCCACAACCGGACTCTCCCACCACACCAAATACTTCTCCTTTTTGAATGGAAAAACTGACATCATCAACAGCCTTGAAGTCTTCTTTCCCGAAATACTGCTTCAAGTGCCTTACATCCAGGATTGTTTCTCTGCTACTGTCCATCTTCCTGTTCCTCCAGTTTCTGCATTCGCCGGATGCGATCCGTCACAATCTTCGGCGGTTCTATCTTCGGTGCTCTCGGGTCAAGCAACCAGGTGGCTGCGAAATGGGTATCGGAAATCCGAAACAGTGGGGGCTGTTCCTTGAAGTCAATCTGTAGTGCATACTTGTTTCGTGCCGCAAAAGCATCTCCCACCGGCGGATATATCATGTTCGGTGGTGTGCCCGGAATTGCCTCCAGCTTCTCTTTTGTATCAAGATCCGGCATAGATGCCAGTAGCGCCCAGGTATACGGATGAGCCGGATGATAAAAGATGTCATCTACCGTACCCTGCTCCACGATTTTCCCCGCATACATCACGGCAACCTTGTCTGCCATATTGGCAACAACACCCAAATCATGTGTGATAAAAATAACGGTCAGATTTCTCTTCTGCTTCAAGTCATTGATCAGTTCCAGAATCTGTGCCTGAATCGTCACATCCAAAGCAGTTGTTGGCTCATCGCAGATCAAAACATCCGGATGTGCGGCAATGGCAATGGCAATGACTATACGTTGTCTCATACCGCCGGAAAATTCAAAGGGATACTGTTCAAAACGTTTTCTTGGCTCCTTGATACCCACATCCTCCATGATACGGATCGCCTTATCATATGCCATCTGTTTGGTAATCACATTGACCATGGCGCAGGATAACTCTTTCAGATAGTCCACCATATCTGCCGCAAGCACTCCGTAACCCTTCTCTGCTTCAGATACCAGCTCCGCTTTGTAGGAATCCTCCAGTGCTCTCATTGCCTGAATCATATTTTGCTTGGTCAATTCCAAATCTATCAGGACGGCAGGCACCACCTGTGGTGCGTCACCGGTCTTCTCCAGTTTCTTTTTCCGCTCTTTTTCCTGCTTCTCCACACGTGTCGTTTCCTTGGGATTTTTCTTGACACCTTCAGCATAGCGTTCCATATGATTCTCCATGGTGGAACAGAACGTATAGGCATTACTGTTTTTCTGCAAAGAAACCCTGTCGATGGATGCTGTTACCAGCTGTTCCATCTCTTTGATGGCTTTCCTGCATGCTTTGATATCCAGAATTGGCTGCTCAAAAACAGGATAATTTTTTTCGATGGCGGCCACCACTTTTTTCTTGGCATCCACCACAGATTCTTGTGCACAGGCAATACCCTTTGCCAGATTTTTCAGAAAATCGTCCATAAAACGGGAGTCCATAGAAAAGAAGTCCGGTTTCTCTTTGGCTAGTCCTTTCTTCAGTGCGTCCTTCAGCTCCTCCAGTTTCTGACGCATTGCCACAGCATCCCCACCTTTATATTTTTTGTATTCCTGCCGCAAACTGTTCTTCAAAGCAGTAAATCTCTCATCCGGGGACTGAAACAGAAATTCATCAGAGACCTTTTCCAGCTTCCCAACAAGTTCCCCGAGTGTCTCCTGCACTTTCTTATCGTCATTTTCAAGCATCAGAATCAGCAGTTGTTCTATGCTCATCAGGGAGGATTCCGCATACTCATGTGCCAGTCGATAGGAGTGTTCGCGTCTGCTTCCCACTACCAAAGCCTTCACAAATTCCTGCATCCTCGCTTTCACTTCAGAAGCATCACAGCCTGCTGACAGCATGGCCTGCTGTAACTCTTTCACTTTCTTCCTAAAATCTCTTCTCGCATTCCTGCGATTGGTTCTGCCGTTTAACAGGGTAGCCTCTGTCATCTGCTTGCCGATTTTCATAATCGGGTCTAACGAGGACAAAGGGTCCTGGAAAATCATGGTCACTTTATTACCACGGATACGACTGATTTCTTTTTTCGTCAGTTTCAGCAAATCCTGTCCGTCATAGATAATCTCACCACTCTCGATGATGCTGTTGCCGGCCAGAATACCCAGCATAGCCTTCGCCGTAACGGATTTTCCGGAACCGGATTCTCCCACGATCGCCAGGGTCTCGCCCTTTTTCACATCAAAACTGATATCACGGACTGCCTTCACCGTACCGTTATTGGTTCTGAAAGAAACCCGAAGGTTTCTCACTTCTATCTTCTTCTCCATCCTATTTTCTCCTTATTCCTCCGTGCCTCTGAGCACCGGATTGAATGCGTCTCGCAGACCGTTTCCAAACAGGTTGAAGGAAATCATCATCAGTGAAATAAACAGTGCCGGGAAAAAGATTGCATGTGGATAGGTGGACAAAGAAGTCTGCCCGTTGGACAACATCGTTCCCACACTGGTTAATGTAGCGGAATCCAGGTTCAACACACCCAGATAGGACAGAGAAGACTCTGTAAAAATCACTCCGGGTACCATCAATACACAGGAAGTAATGATGGTACCTAATGCATTTGGCAAAATATGTCTTGTTACAAGGGTAACATCCTTGGCACCCAGCGTACGGGCAGCCAACACATACTCCTGCCCCTTGAAGCGATAAAACTGCATACGCACCGTACTTGCCACGCTGATCCAGCCTGTCAGTACGAAGGTCAGAAGCAAAGCACCTGCCACACCGATTTCCTTTCCCCAGCGCAGCTGGAGCAGGGAAAACATCACCATGTAGGGGATGGAGTACAGCACATCTGCAATACGCTCCATCACCAGATCCACTTTGCCACCGTAATATCCTTCAATGGCCCCGTAAATGGTTCCGATGACAAAGTTAATCACAGACACCGCCACACAAAGCAGCAGAGAAAAACGTGCGCCTGAGGCCAGTCTGCTCAAAATGTCATGTCCGAGATAGTCCGTACCGAACAGGAACGCAGGCTCCTGTCCATTGATATATGTAAACCAGTCATAATAATAAACACGAACCTGATACTGATTTCCACCCATCATAATCTGGTAATAGCACAGTCCATCCGGGCTCGACTCATCCGTCAGATAAATCGGCACATAATTTCCTTCCGCATCCCGGTTGGCCACTCCCTTAGCATTGTGCTCATACCAATAATTCGCATTATTCTGATTCTTGCTCTGCTTGATTTGACTGGTGTCAATCAAAGGATAAAACAGCTGTATTCCCGTTTCTTCCTGGTAATCCAACGCCTCCTGATACTGTGTTTTAGATAAATTGACATAGGTATATCCAACCTTGCGATAGGAATCCATTTCTATGTCATAATAGGTATTGGTTCTTCCATTTTCCGTTTTCTCGTAACAATCCTTGACCTTGGTAACAGCTCCCATGGCATCATAGTAGTCATAGGTCTGCTGGTTCACGGTACGCTTGCTGCAACCGTCCCAGATACCGAATCTGCTGAATAATCTGCTCTTGGGCAATGCATAGGTATAATAAGACTCCGTAAAGGACATCTCATAGTCCGAGAACATGGGTGTCAATATGGCAAACAGAATCAAAAAGATAATAATCAATCCCGCAACCACAGAACCCTTGTTTTTACAGAATCGTCTCCAGGCATCCTTAAAATAGCCTACCGGCTCCGTTTCAAAACGCTGGTCGTGAATATGCCCATTATTCTGGACAAAGGAAAAATCTTCGTCAGTATATGTTTTCTCCACCTGATTACTCATTGGTTTTTCCTCCTCCTATCCGCATGCGTGGGTCTACCAGACTGTAGCTTAAGTCGATGACAAGTCCTGCCACAAGACTGATCATGGTATAGAACATACTTACTACCAAGAACAGACTATAATCCCGCTCCATAATGGAAGATATATAGGTACTCCCGATTCCCGGGATACCGAAAATCTTTTCAATGATAAGAGAACCGGACAAAATCATAACAAACAGACTGATAATCATGGGCATAATCGGCACCATGGAGTTACGCAACGCATGGCGGACAACTGCCTGTCCGTCCGTAAGTCCCTTGGTTCGTGCCAAAAGCATATAATCACTGGTCAGACTCTCCGTCAGTTCAGCCCTCACAGAACGCATCAGACTGGCAACCGTTCCAAAAGACATGGACATTACCGGCAGTGCCATGGATTTCCACATACTCGGTGAGAAATAGTTGGTGCCGGCATCGACCACAATGGGAAACCATCCCAATTTAAATCCCAGAAAATACTGGACAACAAACGCATAAATGTAGGAAGGCACGGAAATGAACAGCATAATCACAATCGAAATGACATGATCCTGCCATCCGTTTTTTCGAAGTGCCGCATAAATTCCCAAAAACAGTCCCAGAGGGATACTGACTATCATGGATAATACATTAACCGCAATGGTAGGGGGAAGCTTTTCTGCAATATGACGGGTCACGGGATTGAGGTATGTACCAACTTTGGTACATACCCCCCAATCCCACTGCGTGAATACTTTTTTCAGAAAAATTCCATATTGCACCATAATAGGTTCATCGTATCCCCAGGCTTTCCGCATGGCAAGCACCGCTTCCGCATAATCCCCGTTGGCACGGGGCAGCTGATCCGGCAGCATTCGTATCATGACAAAACAGATTGTCATGATACTGAATCCTACACAAAGCATCAAGAGGATGCGCTTTATCACATATTTCCACATTTTTTGGTTTATCCTCCCTAGTTCGCAGCACTTCCTTCACTGCATTTTATTGGTAGTTCAGCCGGTTATTGTTCTCTGCGCAATAAGCTGCCCACTCTGCATCCGTATAATTATAGGTCATACAACGGATTCCCCCGAAGCCGACTTCCAATACGCTCTCATAAGTAGGGTAAGCAATTTTCTGACTCAGAAGATATGCCGCACTGCTGGACCAGATGGGGCAATCACGGTACTTGGAGAGCAATGCCAGCTCTACAGAAGCCAGAATCTGATTCTTCGTCTCAGCATCGGCAATTGCATAATCGCCCTTGCAGAGCAGCTCGTACCATTCATAATAAGTATGTGTTTCCTCTGTGCCGTTTAACACAATGGGAAGCGTCTCTGTATAAGGATCAAAACCAAGCAATGCCTGAGGAGAGTATTCATCCGATACAAAACACGCCAGTCTGCCATAAGGATTGGATGCGGTTCCGTTCCATCCGCTGGAACAGATATCGTATTCTCCGCTGTCCAGCACGCTGTAATAATCTTCACTTACCACCATGTTGATGGTAATTCTGCCTTCCAATGCAGTTCCCTTCGTAGCTGCATCCAGGGCATTCTGTAAGAAAATGACTTCTCTGTTGGAGTTTTCACTGGTGTCATACACCGGATAATCAAATGCAAACTTATCTGTTTCGCTTACCACACCATCAGCCAGTGCCTGCTCATAACCGGCTACCAGACTCTCACGGGCTACATCCAAATCATATCCTGTTATCTGTTTCACATCATTTACACCGTAGAAGGTCTTTAAGGTCTCCTGTGCCGGCTCACTGTCTCTGTAACGGTATGCATTATCCACGTCATAAATATAGTAATCGCTGATATAACCGTACAATACCTTGCCGTAACCCTTTTGTGCTACAAATTCCGCACGGTTAAAGGAAAGAGAAATACCTTTTCGGAAATCTGTATAAGTCAAAATTGTCTTGTTGATTCCGGGCTCTTCTCTGGCCGTCAGCGCATCCCAATCATTGTTGATATTCAAAAACCAGATACTGTCGCTCTCAGCATAAGCCAGATAGTCGCTTCCCTGATACTTATCCAGTGTTTCGGCGTTCAGCCCAAGCATGTCCAGCTTGCCCTGCAGGAACAGCTGCTCACTGGTGGTAGTATCCTGAATGTTGCTACAAACAATATCTGTTGTCTGATACAGACCTTCGTGCTTTCCATCTGTCCAGCCATACCAGTTTTCATTTCTGGTGAGACGATATTCTTTGTCGGCCTGAAAGCTTACCAGTTTATAAGGTCCATAAGACATATAAGTATCTACGGAGGTTCCGTAATTGGTCTTGATCATATCCCCGGTCTGCGTCTTGCCTGCCTCATATTTTTCCTCATTCACCAGTGCAAAATTGGAACTGTTGTACTTAAAGAAGTAAGGAGTCTGAGGAGAATATAGAATAACCGTCAGCTCATAATCGCCTGTCTTGAAGAAACCTACCTCATCAAAGGAAACTGCCTTGAGAGTCTTATCATAAAATGCCATGTACAGATAATCGTCCTCCGCAATCTCCGTATTGCCCCAGAAATTCATCAGCATATAGTTGATATCGGCAATCACCTCATCTGTCACAGGGACATAATCCTGGGAGCCGTATTTCACCATCAGATCCTCTCCTGCCTCATTTACATAATAGGCCTCATAACCCGGATAATAATCTGCTCCTGCATAACCCCAGAATGCTGATGTAGGCTGGGTAAAGCTGATGTATAACGGAGCATCACCGTAATCATCCATTTCATAAGTGCTGACATCTGCCACCAGTTCCTTTGTGGTCTGGCCTGCCTTGCAATAATTCTCTGCATTGTAAATTGGCAGTTCAGTATAAAAACCGGATACATTGTAGTTCTTCATCTCCGGATTCAACAGCTGTCGCATGGAATAAATATAGCTGTCTGCATTGATGGGTGTGCCATCCTCCCATTTTGCATCCGGATTCAACGTCACCTTCCAGGCATATCCTTCTGAAGCATCAGCAGGGATTCCCCACTTCTCGTCGCCTGCATATTCCGGCGTAATATCCTCCGGTTCACATGCAGCCATTTCACAGACCCACATATAACCGTCTGCCGTATCATTCATGACCAGATCCCATAAAGGCAGCTCGGTATACTGGGTAATGCTCTCTGTCACCTCCACCTCATGCTGGTTCCAGGTAACCGTATTGTAGCTCTCTGCAACATTTAAGGTGTAGGTAGGACTTTCCACCACTGTACTGCCTGTTGTACTTTGGCTGCTCTCTTCAACATTCGCACTGTCTCCGCAGCCGGTCAGCAAACCCGCTGTCAGAGCAACTGCCATCAGAATCGAAATCCATTTCTTCATAATTGTCTTTCCTCCTTTTACTCTTCAAAACTTCTTTCCTGTATTTATTGCAGGTGTCTTGCCAAAAACTGCAGTGTATTTCCCGCAAAAGGATTCTGCAAACCGGCCTCATGAAGCAGTGATTTGAAATCCATGGTTCCACTCTTTTTGCAGAACGTGAGGTAACTCTGCCATGCTGCTTCCGGCGCATCCTCCATCATACATTTATATTGAAGTGCACAGACCTGAGCCAGTGCATAATCAATCGCATAAAACGGCCACTGAAAGATATGCTGAATTCTCTGCCAGCCGCAGCCCTGTTGTAAATTCTCATTGCCTGTATAATCCCGAAAAGGCATATATTCTCTTTCCAGCCGTCTCCACAGCCCGTTTCGTTCCTCAGCCGTCATCTTCGGATTCTCATAAACCAGCTGTTGAAATTCGTCCTGTTCACACTCATAAGCAATCAACTGCAATGCTTTTTCCAGATGTAAGGTACGGTAATCATCCGCTCTGGAACCAAAAAACAACTCCATATAAGGCGCTGTGAAAAACTCCATTGCCATGGCGTGGGTCTCTGCCACTTCCGAGTTCAGCCAGCTGTGCTCCCGCACCTCATCGTTTCGCAATAGATAATATTGAAAGGCATGTCCGCCCTCATGTGTCATAATATAGGCATTCTCACTGGTTCCGTCAAAATTGGCAAAAATGAAAGGGGCCCTGTAACGCTCCAGGCTCATCATATAACCACCGCCACGTTTTCCGTCCCGGATCTCCACATCATAAAGCCCATTGTCCATGACAAACTCAATAAATTCTGCAGTCTCCGGAGAAAGTCTGTGATACATCTCCCTCGTTGCAGCAAGACAGGCCTCCGTATCTCCCATGGGAATCGGATTTCCTTCCAAAAAGGAAATGCCGCCGTCATAATAATACAACTGCTCCAGTCCAAGACGCCTTTTCCTGTTTTCCTCCATCTGCACCAATAATGGGACAATCTCCCTTTTCACTGCATCACGAAATTCTGTCACCTCCTCCGGCGTATAGCCGATTCGGTTCATCCGACAATAGCTCAGCTCCACATAGTTTGCAAAACCCAGACGTTTCGCCTGCTCTGTCCGGTTTTGCACGAGCCTTCCGAATATGTCCTCCAGTTCTCTCCGCTGCAGTTCCCAGGCATCCGAGCATGCCAGTGCCGCTTTTCGTCTGGTTTCCCGATCCTTGGACTGCGTATAGACCGCCATCAGGGAGCGTTTCACTTCTTTTCCCTGCCACCGGACCACCCCTGTGGAAGTCAGCTGATTATGCCTTCCGGTCAGTATATTTTCCTCCTGAGCAAGTCCGATAATGGATTCATCAAACCCCCGTACGTAGTTCTCCATCATAGCCATCACCTGAGGACCTAAGATTTCCTCTGCCGCCTCTCTGCGGGATGGCTCCAGCAAAAGCTCCTGAAACTGATTCTCAAGTTCTGTGAATCTGGGACCCATTTCATCATAATACGCCTGCTCCGCCGCATAAAAAGAATCATTCACGTCCATATCATGCCGCACATAACACAGATTCATATCCGTGGTATCCAGCGCATTTTTCTTCTGAATAATTCTCCTGATTCCCGTGGTATCCGACACTTCACGGCATTCCTCTATCAGCTCCTGATACTGTTGCTCCAATTTCTCATAACTGATCCTTCCATAAGGCATTTCGCTAAATTTCACTATTAGTTCTCCTAGCAATATTTCATTCCTGTTCCACTCTGTAAAACTATGTAATAAAATAGCGAGGTTTTCCAAAAGCGCCCTCGCTTTAGCTCACTGCTACTATGACTTATTATAGTGCTAAACTGGCAATTTGTAAACTTGGAATTTCAGCCCATACTAACGGATGACAAACAACTCTGTGTCCCTTTGAAATCTCCCGCATAGGAGACTTTCCTTGCCTGCATTGCTCACTAGCATAGGAACATTTTAAGCATACCGGCAAAAAAGCAGACAAGGAAACCTTTCGGCTTCTTTGCCTGCTTTTCTAATCTTTTGTCTGATTATTTCAATTATATCCGCCCTTTTTACATCCGTAAAGATACATTTACTAATGATAACCATGACAAAATTTTATCTCAGAATGCTTCGTCGTGATTTACTTTGCCAAAGTACTTTTTATTCGTATTTCCAAGCCTTATATGTGATTTCTGTCCGTTGAACCAAGAATTTGCCTACAGCTTCCTTCAGATTCCACCTCGCGATAGACTCCTTTTGCTGTTCAACTATACACTTTCTCGTTGCCTGGGCATGTTCGGGACTTTCACCCGTTAAAGCGCGCCTATAGCGCGAAAACCAAAGAAAAAGCTGGCATTCACCAGCTTTTCATCCAAAAATAATTATACTGAAATACTTTATAATAACAAGGCACACAGCCAAAATCACAAGAACAGCTCCTGTTGCGCGATTCAGGGTAATCGCACTTGCCAGTGCAATGCCAACTGCATCATAGGCTTCCATATGAAGAAATGTAAT
>JBJENO010000035.1:0-66056 GCA_051880235.1 Acetatifactor sp.
ATATCTTTTTGGCATTCGCCATGATTTTCCGAACGTTTACTTTTTGAAAAGATTGGGGTGATGCCATTGAGGAAGGTTTAATGCACTGAAAAAATGAGAAGGTATAGATGCAGGAAATGCAAAAAAGTAATTGACAAAATCGAACAGATGTTTTATTCTATGAACAGATAGAACATTTGTTCCGTAAGAAAGGGAGATATCTCATGGAGAGAGAGGACAAATTAAAAGCATTGGATGCGGCGATCAGCCAGATTGAGAAGCAGTACGGTAAGGGCGCAGTGATGAAGCTGGGCGATCCCGCTGCACAGATGAATGTGGAGACCATTCCCACAGGTTCCTTAAGCCTTGATATTGCGCTGGGACTTGGCGGAATTCCCAAGGGGAGAATTATTGAGATCTATGGACCGGAGTCCAGTGGTAAGACGACGGTTACTCTGCATATGATCGCGGAGGTACAGAAGCGAGGCGGTATTGCGGGCTTTATCGATGCAGAGCATGCCCTGGATCCTGTCTATGCGAAGAATATCGGCGTAGATATTGACAACCTGTACATTTCTCAGCCGGATAACGGAGAACAGGCTCTGGAGATTACCGAGACGATGGTGCGCTCCGGCGCTATCGACATCGTGGTGGTAGACTCTGTTGCGGCATTGGTTCCCAAGGCGGAGATCGACGGCGATATGGGAGACAGCCATGTGGGTCTGCAGGCGAGACTGATGTCTCAGGCACTGCGAAAGCTTACCGCTGTCATCAGCAAGTCGAATTGTACCGTGATCTTCATCAACCAGCTTCGCGAGAAGGTGGGCGTGATGTTCGGCAATCCCGAGACCACTACCGGCGGACGCGCGTTGAAGTTCTATTCCTCTGTCCGTCTGGATGTGAGACGGATCGAGTCTCTGAAACAGGGCGGCGAGGTGATCGGTAACCGTACCCGTGTTAAGGTCGTGAAGAATAAGATCGCTCCTCCCTTTAAGGAGGCTGAGTTTGATATTATGTTTGGCGAGGGTATTTCCAGAGAGGGAGATATTCTGGATCTTGCGGCAGAGATCAATCTGATCAACAAGTCCGGTGCATGGTATGCCTACGAGGGAAATAAGATCGGACAGGGCAGAGAGAACGCGAAGCAGTACCTGAAGGACAATCCGGAGGTTCGCGAGGCGATCTGCGAGAAGATTCGTGCACATTATGGATTTGACGGTGCTGCCGGAGAAGAGTAGAGTTTGTCTTCACAGGGAGGAACAGGATTGTTGGTGACAGCTGTAGAACCTCTTGGCAAGACCCGAAGCAAAGTTTTTTTGGATCAGGAATTCGCCTTTGTCTTGTACAAAGGCGAATTGCGTTTGTTTCGGATTGCGGTAGGCAGTGTATTGTCAGAAGAGGATTATTGTAAGATCATGTCAGAGATTTTGCCGGTGAGAGCGAAGAAACGGGCCATGAATCTTCTGATGAAGAGAGAATATACAGAGTACAAGCTGCGTGAGAAGCTGCGGGAGGGGGAGTATCCGGATCGCATCATCGATGAGGCACTGGAGTACGTGAGAAGCTTTCGATACATCGATGATGAACGCTACGCCACCGATTTTTTTTCAGATCATGCAGACTTAAGAAGCCGCAGGCGTATGGAGCAGGATCTGTCGGCCAGGGGAATATCCGGAGAGGTGATTCAGAGAGCCTATGAGAAGTGGCAGGAATCCGGCGGAGAACAGGATGAGATCGCCATGATGCGAAAACTTCTGGAAAAGAGAAAATTTGATCCGAATACAGCCTCGAGAGAAGAGAGAGCGCGTGCTGCACAGTTCTTGATACGCAAGGGATTTCCCTGGGAAAAAGTTCGAAGAGTGCTGGACTTCGGTGGCTGTGAAGAGTGCTGAATGTGCGGAGAATACCTCTTACATTTATGCAAAATATATCAATTTCCGTTGAAGGAAAAGGTTTTAGGAATAGGAAAAATATATTTTTTGCACAAAAAAATTATCCTTTTTACTTGACATTCGGTTGAATTGCGTATAGAATTTAACTGTTGTAAATTGCTTGTTGGAATATACAATGAAAATTGAATAAGGAGGTGCTCCTGTAATGCCTGATTACGTTTGGGCCATTATTCTGGTCGCCGCCGTTATTGTGACTGCTGTTGTGACTGCTCTGGTTGTAAAGAATTATCTGGAGAAGTCTGCTGCGTCCACAATCGGCAGTGCTGAGGATAAGGCAAGGGAGATCATCGATGACGCTCTCAAGACGGCTGAAGCCAAGAAGCGTGAATCACTGCTTGAGATCAAGGAAGAGTCTATTCGCACGAAGAATGACTTGGACAAGGAGATCAAGGAACGAAGAGCAGAGATTCAGCGTTTTGAACGCAGGATTCAGCAGAAGGAAGAGAACATCGACAAGAAGGCTGATGCTTTGGAGAAGCGTGAGGCCAGCTTGACAGCGAAGGAAGAGTCACTGAACAGAATTCGTGAGGAAGTTTCCAAGCTGAATGAGCAGAGATTGCAGGAACTGGAACGAATTTCCGGATTAACCTCTGAACAAGCAAAAGACTACTTATTGAAAATTGTTGAAGATGAAGTAAAGCATGAAACGGCTGTGATGATCAAGGAAATGGAGAGTCGCGCCAAGGAAGAAGCAGACAAAAAGGCGAGGGAATATGTGGTGAATGCTATACAGAGATGCGCAGCAGATCATGTCTCTGAGACCACGATTTCCGTCGTACAGCTTCCGAACGATGAGATGAAGGGAAGAATCATTGGTCGTGAGGGACGTAACATTCGTACTCTCGAGACCCTGACAGGTGTAGATCTGATTATTGATGATACACCGGAAGCAGTTGTTCTCTCCGGGTTTGATCCGATCCGTCGTGAGGTTGCCAGAATTGCCCTCGAGAAGCTGATCGTAGATGGACGTATCCATCCCGCTCGCATTGAGGAGACAGTTGAGAAGGCACAGAAGGAAGTTGAACTGATGATGAAGGAAGAGGGAGAGGCAGCAGTGCTCGAGGTTGGAGTACATGGCATTCATCCCGAACTCGTCAAGTTACTCGGTAAGATGAAGTTCAGAACCAGTTATGGTCAGAACGCTTTGAAGCATTCCATCGAGGTTGCTATTCTGTCAGGTTTACTGGCGTCAGAGATGGGCTTGGATGTTAGACTTGCGAAGCGAGCAGGACTTCTTCATGATATCGGTAAATCCGTTGACCATGAGATGGAAGGCTCTCACATTCAGCTTGGTTCTGAATTGTGTAAGAAGTACAAGGAGAACGCTGTTGTCATCAACGCAGTGGAATCTCACCATGGTGACGTGGAACCTACTTCCCTGATTGCATGTATTGTACAAGCTGCTGATACAATATCCGCTGCAAGACCGGGAGCTAGAAGGGAAACATTGGAAACCTATACTAGCAGACTGAAACAATTAGAAGAAATAACAAACAATTTCAAAGGTGTAGATAAATCTTTTGCTATTCAGGCAGGTCGTGAAGTTCGTGTAATGGTTGTGCCCGAGCAGGTAACGGATGCTGACATGGTACTTATGGCACGTGAGATTTCCAAGAAGATTGAAGCTGAAATGGAATATCCCGGTCAGATCAAGGTCAACGTTATTCGTGAGAGCCGCGTAATTGACTACGCGAAATAAACCATACAGTTCGTACATGAAAATTTCATAGGGCTGAAACCGTCGTACAAAAAAAAGTACGACGGTTTTTTTATTTTCCTCTTGTCTAATCGAAATACATGTAGTATTATAATTCAAGCGATGTGTACGATTGTATACAATTATCCAATAATAACAAGGTAGGGAATTGAGAGATGAAGGCATATCAGGAGCTGAGTAAAGAAGAACTTCTGACACTGCAGAGCAGTCTGCAGAAGGAATTTGAGGATGCCAAAGGCAAAGGACTGAAGTTGGATATGTCCCGCGGTAAGCCGGCTGTAAGCCAGTTGGTGATGGGAATGGATATGATGGATACTCTGACTTCTGAGAGCGATATGAAGAGCGAGGAAGGCGTTGACGTGCGCAATTATGGTGGGATGGACGGTATCCTCGAGGCAAAGCGTCTGATGGCTGACATTATGGGTGTTGATCCGTCGCAGGTCATCGTCTATGGAAATGCCAGCCTGAGCATCATGTATGATACTGTCTCCAGGTCTGTGACCCACGGTGTGATGGGGTCTACTCCCTGGTGTAAGCTGGACAAGGTGAAATTCCTCTGCCCCGCACCCGGATATGACAGACATTTTGCCATTACCCAGCATTTTGGAATCGAGATGATCACGGTGCCTATGCTTCCCACCGGCCCGGATATGGATATGGTGGAGGAACTGGTAGCAAATGACGAGAGTATCAAGGGCATCTGGTGTGTTCCCAAGTACTCCAACCCTCAGGGGTATTCCTATTCCGACGAGACAGTCAGAAGATTTGCCAACTTGAAGCCCGCAGCGAAGGACTTTCGAATCTACTGGGATAACGCCTATGCAGTGCATCATCTCTATGAGGACCGGCAGGACGAGATCCTGGAGATCCTCTCTGAGTGTGAGAAGGCAGGCAATCCGGATATGGTTTTTGAGTTCTGTTCTACTTCAAAAATCAGCTTCTCCGGCGCCGGTATCGCAGCAATGGCTGCTTCCAAGGCAAATCTGGATTTTGTGAAGAAGTCCATGACCATTCAGACCATCGGTTACGACAAGATCAATCAGCTCCGCCATGTGCGATATTTCAAGGATATGCAGGGAATCAGAGAGCATATGAGAAAGCATGCTGATCTGCTCCGCCCCAAGTTTGAGGCGGTACAGGATGTCCTGGACAAAGAGCTGTCCGGACTTGGTATCGGCAGCTGGACAAAGCCCAACGGAGGTTATTTTATTTCCTTCCAGGCAATGGACGGCTGTGCAAAGGCAATTGTAGCGAAGTGTAAAGAGGCCGGTGTGGTGCTGACCAATGCGGGAGCCACCTACCCTTATGGCATTGACCCGAAGGACAGCAACATCAGAATTGCCCCTTCTTTCCCCACTCCTGAAGAGATGGCTATGGCTACAGACTTATTTGTGCTGTGTGTGAAATTGGTCAGTGTTGAGAAATTGTTGGAGAACAAGTAATGGAAGAATTTAAACGTGTCAAGAGAGAATTGGTGAAAAAAGGTGCCATCATTGATTATTATCAGGACACTGTCCTGGTGCCCAACGGCAATGAGGTAAAGTGGGATATCATCGACCACAAGGGAGCTGCTGCAGTGGTTGCGGTGCGGGAGGATGGAAAACTTCTCATGGTGAGACAGTACCGCTATGCATTGGGCAGAGAGACCATCGAATTGCCTGCCGGCGGTCTGAACGGACGGGAAGAGCCCACGAAGCTTGCTGCGATCCGGGAACTGCAGGAGGAGACAGGGTATCTTTGCGAGGAGATGGAGTTTTTGACCTCCATCTATACCACGGTTGCATTCTGTAACGAGAAGATCGACATCTATCTTGCCAGAAATCTGAAGACCCGGGGCGAACAGCACCTGGATGAGGATGAGTTCATCAATGTGGAGGCTTACTCCGTGGAGGAGCTGAAGCAGATGATCTTTGAGAGCAGGATCCAGGACTCCAAGACGATCTGCGGTATCCTGACCTATGCTGCAAAATATCTTTCCGAATAGAGTAATAGAAACCTTTCGCCGACACATATACTGTTGCGAAAAGGTGGACAGGATGAGAAAACTCCCGACCTCTTTTGAAGTTGGGAGTTTTTTGATTGGTTGGAGTGCAGAAAATGAGCAGATTGGGGGAAGCAATCAGAAGAAAAATGGGGAGTCTGGCACCCTCTCACCGGAGAAACACAGCGCTGTTTCTCATCGGATTCTTCGTCGGAATTCTCTTTCTGAACCTGAGTAAGGAGATCATGCTGGGAGAGAGCGGTCTGTTTGACACAGAGACACTGACGGGACTGAAGTACATGGCTCTGGACGGAGACACCGTCTTTTATTATGTGCTGAAGAAGAGAGGGGTCTTTCTGTTGCTGTTGACGGTGCTGTCTACCACTTATCTGGGGAAGATCATGTGCAGAGCAGCGGTGACCTGGTTTGGATTTGCATTTGGAATGATGCTTGCCGCCCTGACCATTCGTTTCGGCCTGAAGGGACAGGTGCTGGCGATCGTCTGGCTGTTTCCGCATTTCCTTGTCTATGTTCCGGTGGCGGTATTCTTTTTGCTCTGGTGTGAAGGGCTCCACGATACGATCTATCGCAAAAAAAAACTGCCCACAGACGAAAAGAAATTTTTGGCGTGGAAGGCGGTTCAATTTCTTCTGTTTGCGGCAGCTACCTGCTTTGGGTGTATGTTGGAAGGGTATGTGGGCAGTAAATTGCTCACAGGTTATCTGAGGGTGTTCTGAGAACACCCTCCTTTTTTGTGTTTTATAGATATAATGTATGACCTTTTGACCCTGGTATTATTGGAGCTCTGCGATATCGTAGATCAGTCGCTCAGAATCAGCCCAGCCAAGACAAGGGTCTGTGATGGACTTGCCGTAGACACCCCCGCCTACCTTCTGACAACCCTCTTCGATATAACTCTCGATCATCACGCCCTTCACCAGCTTGTGGATATCGGGGCTGAACTTTCTGCTGTGCATGACCTCTTTCACGATACGGATCTGCTGCTCGAACTTCTTGCCGGAGTTGGAGTGGTTCGCATCGATGACACAGGCGGGATTCTTCAGGTCCATCCTGTTGTACATCTCCAGCAGTAGGTTTAAGTCCTCGTAATGATAGTTGGGAATGTTGTTGCCGTGCTTGTTGGTAGCGCCCCGCAGGATGGTATGTGCCAGCGGGTTGCCGGTAGTGTTGACCTCCCAGCCTCTGTAGATAAAGGAGTGGGGGTGCTGTGCCGCATAGACGGAATTCAACATCACAGAAAGGTCACCGCTGGTGGGGTTTTTCATTCCTGCAGCCACATCGAAACCGCTGACTGTCAGACGATGATGCTGATCCTCCACGGAACGGGCACCGATGGCCACATAGGAGAGGATATCGGACAGATACCGATAATTTTCGGGGTAGAGCATCTCATCGGCGGCAGTGAGACCGGTCTCGGCCATGGCACGGATGTGCATCTTTCTCATAGCCATCAATCCTGCCAGGAAGTCAGGCTTCTTCTCGGGATCCGGCTGATGGACGATTCCCTTGTAGCCCTCACCGGTGGTGCGGGGCTTGTTGGTGTAGATTCTGGGGATCAGGATCAGCTTGTCCTTCACCTTCTCGTTGACCTTGGCCAGACGATTCACATAATCACAGACGGAATCCTCATTGTCTGCGGAGCAGGGGCCGATGATCACCAAAAACTTGCTGCTTTCGCCGGTGAGAACGGCGGTGATCTCCGCGTCGCGCTCGGCCTTCATTTTTGCCAGCTCCTCGGAGAGAGGGAGCATTTCCTTGATCTCTGCGGGAGTGGGTAATTTTCTGATAAATTCGAAACTCATGTCAGTTACACGATCCTTTCTCTTCACGAATGGGGCAATCTGAAAAATTGGGTCACCCATTGGCATACTCTATCACAAATACCGCTTTTTTTCAAGGGGTTCTCATGTCCGTGGAGGCACTTGACAACTTGTATTCGATCAGATATAATGCAAATGAGAATCATTCTCAATATTTTATTTCCAGAAAGATCCTATCGGAACCAAAATCGTTCCGCATACATATGTTAGTACAGGAGGTGGAGTATGATCGATATCATTCTGATCGTTGGCATTGTAACAGCAGTATTTTTCTGTGTGCGCAGAGAACTTCATAGATTCAGACGAAAACAGTTTTGCTCAGGCTGCAGCGGCTGCAGCAGCTGCAACCGTGGATGTGGAAAACAGAGTGAGACAAAATGCTGTAGGGAGCAGGAGAAGGGGGATTAACAGTACTTTTTCTCTTTTTCCTCTTTCCCAAAGGGCAGGAGTATGGTATACTGTATCTGGATCATCACGATTAATTCAATACAGTGCCGATTGTCTCTATGGCCCGGCACGAGGAAAGGTATGGATTTCTTATGAAGAGAATAATGCTGAAGCTTTCCGGCGAGGCACTTGCCGGGGAGAAGAAGACTGGTTTTGATGAACCTACTGTCAGAAAGGTTGCCATGCAGGTGAAGGAACTGGTGGAGGACGGAATGCAGGTCGGTATTGTCATTGGCGGCGGGAATTTCTGGAGAGGACGCACCAGTGAGAACATCGACAGGACCAAGGCTGACCAGATCGGTATGCTGGCCACTGTCATGAACTGCATCTACGTGTCGGAGATCTTCCGCTCCGTCGGAATGAAGACGGACATCCTGACTCCCTTTGAGTGCGGCTCCTTCACAAAGCTGTTCTCCAAGGACAGGGCGAACAAATACTTTGAGCGGGGAGAGGTCGTGTTCTTCGCAGGTGGAACAGGTCATCCATATTTTTCCACCGATACCGGCGTAGTGCTTCGTGCCATCGAGATCGAGGCGGAGGTGATCCTCTTAGCGAAGGCCATCGATGGCGTATATGATTCCGATCCGGCGAAGAATCCTGCAGCGAAGAAATACGATACAGTGACCATCGATGAGGTGGTGGCACAGAATCTGCAGGTGGTGGATATGACCGCTTCCATCTTAGCCAGAGACAACAAGATGCCCATGTGGGTATTCGGACTGAATGAAGAGAACAGCATTGTGAATACCCTGAAGGGTGAGTTCAAGGGAACCAAGGTTACCGTATAAAGAAAAGAGAGGGACAAGAATATGGATGCAAGATTACAGGTATATGAAGATAAGATGAAGAAGGCGTTTGAGTATCTGGAGGCAGATTATGCTTCCATCCGTGCAGGACGTGCCAATCCTCACGTTCTGGACAAGCTGCGTGTAGATTACTATGGCACACCCACCCCCATCCAGCAGGTTGGCAATATCACCGTTCCCGAGGCTCGTATCATCCAGATCGCACCTTGGGAGAAGTCCTTGCTCAAGGCAATTGAGAAGGCGATCCTGACCTCCGACCTGGGCATTAACCCTAACAACGACGGCAGCGTGATCCGTCTGATCTTCCCGGAGCTTACCGAGGAGAGAAGAAAGGATCTGGTGAAGGATGTGAAGAAGAAGGCGGAGGAAGGCAAGGTTGCAATCCGGAATATCCGCAGAGACGGCAACGATGCATTCAAGAAGCTGGCAAAGACAGAGGATGTATCCGAGGATGAGATCAAACAGCTGGAAGAGAAGCTGCAGAAGATGACCGACAAGTATGTGAAGGAGATCGAGGCTCTGATGGAGGCAAAGTCCAAGGAGATCATGACCGTCTAGTCTTTTGTGAAAGGCTGCAGCCTGTGAAAAGCTTTCACAGACAGTCGAAGGGACTTTCGTTTTACAAAAAGAATATCCGGGGGAGTGGAGAAGGTATCCGCTCCCCCTTCTGTGCAAAATAAGCGAGGGTGACAAATGAGTGAAGAGTTGAAGATGCCCCGTCACGTTGCCATTATCTTAGACGGCAACGGCAGATGGGCAAAAGCAAAGGGCATGCCCCGAAACTACGGCCATGTGCAGGGCGCCAAGACAGTGGAGGTCATCTGCGAAGAAGCCTACAGGATGGGGATCCAGTACCTGACAGTGTATGCTTTCTCTACGGAGAACTGGAATCGGCCCAAGGACGAGGTGGATGCGCTGATGAAGCTGCTGCGCAACTATATGAAGACCTGTCTGCAGACGGCGAAAAAGAACCGCATGTGCGTGCGCGTGCTGGGAGAGAAGTCCAGGCTGGATCAGGATATTCGGGACAGGATCGCAGAGCTGGAGGAAGCCACCAAGGACAATGACGGCCTGCATTTTCAGATCGCCATCAATTACGGCGGCAGAGATGAGATTCTCCGTGCTGCGAAAAAATTAGTCAGAAAGGTGGAAGAGGGGCAACTGCAGGCGACTGATCTCACCGAGGCGGATTTAAGCGACTGTCTGGATACGGCCGGGATCCCTGACCCGGATCTCTTGATCCGTACCTGCAATGAGCAGAGGATCTCCAATTTCCTGCTCTGGCAGCTGGCCTATACGGAGTTTTACTTTACCCCGGTTCCCTGGCCGGATTTCTCCAAGGAAGAATTGGTCCGTGCCGTAGAGGCATATAATCATAGGGACAGAAGATACGGCGGTTTGAAGGAGGAGTAGGGATGTTTGTGACGAGACTGATCAGCGGAATCGTTCTGCTGCTCATTGCGTTTGGCGCATTTACATTGGGTGCACCGGTATTGACAGTTCTTCTCGCTGTTATTTCTGTCATCGGCTACCGGGAGCTGACGAAGGTGTTGGGCGTCTCCGGTGCTGCGAAGGAAAACGGAAAGACCGGTATCTCTCCCCAGGAGTGGATCGGCTTTGCGGGGATTCTTGCCTATTACGGAGTTCTTCTTGCCTCCCATCTGGGAGCTCTTCCTGAGGAGCCTTTTGTGTGGCTCATGGCCTGTGTGGTGTTCACCCTGTTGGCAGAGCTTTTCTGCTATGTGATCGCCTTCCCGAAATACAGCGCGGAGCAGACCGGTTTCTCTGCGTTTGCGTTTCTGTATGCACCGGTGATGCTGTCCTTTATCGACCTGACCAGACAGGGACCGGACGGTAAACTTTTAGTCTGGATGATCCTGATCTGCTCCTGGGGCTGTGATACCTGTGCCTATGCGGTTGGCATCCTCATCGGAAAGAAAAAGATTTTCCCCGTGCTGAGCCCGAAGAAGTCTCTGGAGGGCTGTATCGGCGGCGTGCTGGGAGCGGCAGCGCTGGGGGCGCTGTACGCCGGGTTCGTGATGGAGCGGGATCTGACGGAAGTGGGGATCCTGGCAGTGGTCTGCGCCTTTGGGGCAGTGGCCAGTATGGTGGGAGATCTGGCGGCCTCTGCCATCAAGAGAAACAAGAACATCAAGGATTACGGCAGACTGATTCCCGGACACGGTGGAATCATGGACCGTTTCGACAGTGTGATCGTGACAGCACCGATGGTGTATTTCCTGACCGCATTGTTGTTGCACTAGGGAAGAAGAGGTAATTTTGTATATGAAGTACATAGCAATATTAGGATCTACCGGGTCCATCGGGACCCAGACACTGGAGGTAGTAAAAAGCAATGCCACAGAGTTATCCGTGGTTGCCCTGGCAGCAGGCTCCAGTGTAGATCTGATGGAGCAGCAGATCAGAGAATTCCGTCCCCTTGTGGCCGCCATGTGGTCTGAGGAGGCAGCCGCAGATCTGCGGGTGAGGGTCGCAGACCTGCCTGTGAGAGTGGTGTCCGGAATGGAGGGCCTGCTGGAAATTGCACAGATGCCCGAGAGCAGCGTATTGGTAACCGCAATTGTGGGAATGATTGGTATCAGACCTACCATTGCAGCCATTCAGGCGGGGAAGGATATTGCATTGGCCAACAAAGAGACCCTGGTGACCGCCGGACACATCATCATGCCTCTGGCGAAAGAGCGCGGCGTGTCCATCCTGCCGGTAGACAGTGAGCACAGTGCCATCTTCCAGTCCTTAAACGGGGAACCGAGAGAGCGCATCGAGAAGATCATCCTGACCGCATCCGGCGGTCCCTTCCGCGGTCGAACAAGGGAGGAACTGAAGAACATTCAGGTGGAGGACGCCTTAAAGCATCCGAACTGGGCCATGGGCAGAAAGATCACCATCGATTCTTCCACCCTGGTGAACAAGGGTCTGGAGGTGATGGAGGCAAAATGGCTGTTTGATGTGGATCTGTCTCAGATCCAGGTGGTGGTTCATCCCCAGAGCATCATTCACTCTGCCGTACAGTACGTGGACGGCGCTATCATCGCCCAGCTGGGGGTGCCTGACATGAAGCTGCCCATTCAGTACGCCCTGTTTTATCCGGACAGAAGACCGATGGGGGGCAGAAGAGTGGATTTCTTTGCCCTGGGAGGCATCACCTTTGAGGAGCCGGATACGGATACGTTCCGAGGGCTTTCTCTGGCCTACCGTGCGGCAACTGTGGGCGGTTCCATGCCCACGGTCTACAATGCCGCCAATGAAAAAGCGGTGGCACTGTTCCTGGATCGAAAGCTGTCCTATCCGGGCATTACGGAACTGATCGAGGAGACGATGGAACACCATAAGGTCATCTTAAATCCCACAGTGGATGAGATCTTAGCGGCTGAGGCAGAAAGCTATGAGTTTATTGCCGGAAAGGTATCGATGTAAATGACACTGATTTTATTTGTTTTGATATTCGGCGTGGTAGTGATCGCCCATGAGTTCGGTCACTTTATCATCGCCAAGGCCAACGGTATCAAGGTGCTGGAGTTCTTCGTGGGAATGGGGCCCACCCTGTTTTCCTTTTCGAAAGGTGGTACCAAGTACTCTCTGAAGCTGTTCCCCATCGGCGGCGCCTGTATGTTCGAGGGCGAGGACGGGGTCCAGGAGAAGGACGAAGCGACGGGAGAGTACAAGGAACTCAGCAGCGGCGCCTTCAGTAAGGCCAACGTCTGGTCCAGAATCGCCACCGTGTTTGCGGGACCCTTCTTCAACTTCATCTTAGCATTTCTCGTCTCCCTGATCATGGTGAACATGAC
Source organism: Acetatifactor sp. (assembly GCA_051880235.1). Lineage (GTDB taxonomy): Bacteria > Bacillota > Clostridia > Lachnospirales > Lachnospiraceae > Acetatifactor. The sequence goes on from JBJENO010000035.1 coordinate 12,533, forward strand.
CGATGTGATCGCCATCCGCGACCCGGTTCTCTCCGAAGTGGTGGAGGACGGTGCAGCGGCAGAGGCAGGGCTTTTGCCCGGGGACATGATTCTGTCCCTGAACGGCAAGAAGCTGAAGCTGTATCAGGAGGTCACCCTGTTCATGCAGGTGACTTATCAGGGCGGCGACGTAGAGGTCGTGTACAGACGGGACGGTGAGGTACATCAGACGACGCTGACCCCGAAATATGATGAGGAGACCGGCAGGTATATGCTGGGAGTGGTCAATTCAGAGTTTGTCACCCCTACCAGACTGCAGTCCTTCAAATACGCCTGGTACGAGATGCGGTTCTCCGTGAAGGCTACCTTTGAGAGCTTAGGAATGCTGGTGCGGGGCAAGGTCACCCGCAACGATGTGGCAGGACCGGTGGGAATTGCCGTCAATGTGGTGGGCAAGACCTATGAGGCCACCAAGGATTACGGCTGGAAGAATGTACTGGTCAGCATGCTGAACATTGTGCTGATGCTCTCCGTAAACTTAGGCATCCTGAATCTCCTTCCCCTTCCCGCACTGGACGGTGGTCGACTGGTGTTCCTTCTGGTAGAGGTGATCCGGGGCAAACCGATCCCTCCGGAAAAGGAAGGACTTGTTCACTTTGTAGGGCTGATGTTCTTCATGGCCCTGATGGTCTTTGTATTCTTTAATGATCTGAGAAATATCTTTCTGTAGTGGATCGGGGGCATTTTCGCCCCCGGACACAGTATCTGAACTTCTGATTCACTTTTTCACAGATAGAAAGCGAGAACAACATGAAATATCGGATTGCGTATCACAGGGAGCAGGAGAAGAATGCCCCTCTTATTTTGGTACAGTCGTTTCGCAGAGGAAAGGTGCCCATCGCAATGGTTTCCCTGCTCAACGGAGCGAGGCAGAGGGAACAGGGAGAAGAACTGCTTGCACGGCTGGAAGCACTTCCCTGGAATCGAAAAAAATGGAATTCCGGGGAATTCTTTGACATCGCCGTATTGTCCTTTGAGGGACTGCGGGAGCGGCTGACGGCAGAGGAGACGCAGTTTGCTCTGCTGTTTGCCGTGGAGAAAAAAGTGTATCTGACACAAAACACAGGGAACTGTTTTTTGGTGCAACGCTTCCTTGGAAAAGGAACTGCCGCACCTCTTCCGGAGCGGTTTCTGGGAGAGATGGAGCCGGGCACCTGTCTTTTGTTTGCCGACAGAACGTATCCGGAGGGACAGGAGGAGAAGATCGGTCAGATCTTTCGCCTCCCCGGAGCCGGCAAGGGAACGAACCTGGAACGCCGACTGGCGGAGCTTTCCTCCGGCCATGGCGGGGGAGTGGTGTTTATACTGCAGGAGGACGAGGATGAAGCATAGCATTGTGAAGAGAAAAAAGCTTGGCGAAGGAGCCTTCTCCGCGGTGTATCTGGTGGAGGACGAGCACGGAAGAGAATACGCCTGTAAGGAAAGCAGGGAACTGAAGCTGCTGCGGCGGGAGGCAGAGTGGCTGGAGAGACTTAACATTCCCCTCTTCCCGAAATATGAAGATTTTTGGATCCTGGAGGAGACAGGGTATCTGCTGATGGAGTATCTGGAGGGAGAGACCCTGGAGCACTGCCTGCAGAGGACGGGATCGATTTCTCTGCCGGAGGTGTTTTTCATCTGCCGACAGCTGGCAGAAGGCCTCATGCTTCTCCATGAGCGAGAGGTTCCATTGCTCTACCTGGATCTGAAGCCGGAAAATATCATTTGCTGTGGGCAGGGAAATGTGCGGCTGGTGGATCTGGGCCTTCTGACAGAGGCAGGAGTAAATCGTGCCAGGGCGGGCAGCCCGGGATACGCCGCACCGGAGCAGTTCTGTATCGGAAGCCTGCTGACTACCGGAGCGGATATTTACGGTTTCGGAAAGACACTGAAACGCCTGCTTTGTAAGGTGCAGTCCGGTTCCGGGAGAAAGCGATCAGAGGACAAAACCGCCAAGACTGCCCTGCGGGAACTTGCGGATCTGTGTACGGAAGAGGAGGTATCCAAACGCATTCCCTCCATGCGACTGGTGCGGGATATTCTGCTGCAGCTGACGTGTGCCGGTGCCACCCTCCCCAAGGACGCCCTGGCGCAGGCACTCCTTTCGGGAAGCGTGCAGGTTGAGGTGTCGGTCTTTCTTTCCTGAGGGAGGATGATGCCCGGACAAGAGTAGGATAATTGTTAAAAATTTTGTATCTCTTGCAACTATGCTGTAAAAATGGTATATTATAAGTAACATATATATTTTTTTATACATTTTTATGTAGTATGAAGTTTATGGAAGTGGTACAAGAATGTATTTTCTCAATGATGTAGGATATGCTATTCGCTAGAGAAAGAAAGGAAATAACAGATGCTTTGTGTTGAAATTGATGAACTTGTACCATGCTTAACAGATAATGAGAATGGTGAAGTTGTAGAAACGGAAGTTATCCGAATAAAGAGAAGAAGTTTCTTATCAAAATACAATCCAAAAACGAACTGGTATGTAAATTGGGCTCAGTTGCTGGATGAAAATGAAGTGTATGCTGTTGTGGTAAAGGGAACAGTTGCAATTCAAGGCCTTGTGGCAATCAGACCAGACAAGGATATGCAGGCTGTTTTTGTTACATGGATGGTGGCTGCCCCACATAATAATCCGGAGATGCTTGGGAAAATGAGCAAGCGGTATAATGGAGTAGGAGGGCATTTATTTGCAGTAGCAGTAAAGAGATCAGTTGATTTTGGTTTTGGCGGTGCCATTACAGGCTTTGCGGCAGATAAAAAGCTAATGTATCATTACTGTTCAGCCTTTCATGCGGAAGCGATATGCATGCTTCATCCATATCAGATTTTTATTCCGGAGGAGGAAGGAATGAAGATTCAGGAGGTATATAATTATGATTGGACAGATGAGATCATTTAATGCACACCCATATAGTATTAGTGAAGTCCCTAAATTCAATATCGATTATCGAGGCCTTGTAAAATATGCTCGTTCAAAAGGCGTGTCTGTTGTTGAATTGTCCGATGATGAAAAAGAGATGTTTATCAAGGGAAATTCAATGACTGATATTAGAAGTAAGATGATTAAACTATAGTTTTCAATCAATGAAGCAGCACCAGGCAACACTTAGGGGAAAGACGAAAAAACTGTTTACAACAGCTAAAAGATATGATATGATATCAAACGTATGATTATGCCGACACTCAGTTTGCGGATACTCCAGCCGGTGCTTAGTGTCAGGCGAAACCAATATTTTTTAGGAGGAAAAAGAAATGATTTCAAAGGAAAAGAAAACCGCTATCATGAATGAGTATGCCAGATGTGCCGGCGACACCGGTTCACCTGAGGTACAGGTTGCAGTTCTGACTGCAAGAATCCAGGAGCTCACCGAGCACCTGAAGGACAATCCCAAGGATCATCATTCCCGTCGCGGTATGTTGAAGATGATCGGTCAGAGACGTGGTCTGCTTGAGTACCTGAAGAAGAAGGACATCGAGAGATATCGTGCTTTGATTGAGAAGCTTGGCTTGAGAAAATAATTTCTGACAGGAAGATGGGCGGAAGGCGACCGATTGTCGGGCGCTTTCCGCTTGTTGTGTGTAGTGTGGCGCTTTCATCTTCCCGCCCGCGGAAGCTTTGCATGTACTCGGAGCAGGCAGCACCCCGAGATTGCTGAAAAGTGTGTGCGTCGTGCATGGATTTTTCAGTGGTTTCGGTGTGGTCTGTCTCCGATGCACCGGTTGATCCGGATAAATCGTCGCATATGGCGGCAGATAGGAGAGAAAAAGTATGTACAAGAGTTTTGAAATGGAGCTTGCCGGACGTACCCTGAAGATCGATATTGACCGCGTGGGTAAGCAGGCAAACGGCTGTGCATTTATGCACTACGGCGATACAGTTGTGCTTTGTACCGCAACTGCATCCGAGAAGCCCAGAGAGGGCATTGACTTCTTCCCCTTGAGCGTGGAGTATGAGGAGAAGATGTACGCAGTAGGTAAGATTCCCGGAGGCTTTAACAAGCGCGAGGGTAAGGCAAGCGAGAACGCAATTCTCACCAGCCGTGTCATCGACAGACCCATGCGTCCCCTGTTCCCCAAGGATTACCGCAATGATGTTACCTTGAACAACATGGTTATGAGCGTGGATCCTGAGTGCCGTCCCGAGCTGGTGGCTATGATCGGCGCAGCAGTGGCAACCTGTATTTCCGATATTCCCTTTGACGGTCCCTGTGCTATGACCCAGATGGGAATGATCGACGGCGAACTGATCGTGAACCCTTCCCAGGAGCAGTGGAAGGTCGGCGATCTGAACCTGACCGTGGCATCCACCAGAGAGAAGGTGATCATGATCGAGGCAGGCGCCAATGAGGTGCCCGAGGCGAAGATGATCGAGGCTATTTACAAGGCTCATGAGATCAACCAGACCATCATCGCTTTCATCGACAAGATCGTTGCTGAGTGCGGCAAGCCCAAGCACACCTACACCAGCTGTGCGATCCCTCAGGAAATGTTTGACGAGATGAAGAAAATTGTAACCCCCGAGGAGATGGAAGTGGCAGTTTTCACCGATGACAAGCAGACTCGTGAGGGCAACATCCGTGCGATCACTGACAAGCTTGCAGAGGCTTTCGCCGATAAGGAAGACTGGCTTGCAATCTTAGGAGAGGCTGTATATCAGTATCAGAAGAAGACCGTCCGCAAGATGATCCTGAAGGATCACAAGCGTCCCGACGGCCGTGAGATCACCCAGATCCGTCCTCTGGCTGCAGAGGTTGACATTATCCCTCGTGTGCATGGCTCCGCTATGTTCACCCGTGGACAGACTCAGATCTGTAACGTATGTACTCTGGCTCCCCTTTCCGAGCAGCAGAAGCTGGACGGTCTGGACGAGAACGAGGTATCCAAGAGATATATGCACCACTACAACTTCCCTTCCTACTCTGTAGGTGAGACCAAGCCCTCCAGAGGACCCGGAAGACGTGAGATCGGTCATGGTGCACTGGCTGAGAGAGCACTGATTCCCGTGCTTCCCTCCGAGGAGGAGTTCCCTTATGCGATCCGTACCGTATCCGAGACCTTCGAGTCCAACGGTTCCACCTCCATGGCTTCCACCTGTGCTTCCTGTATGTCCCTGATGGCAGCAGGCGTACCCATCAAGAAGATGGTTGCAGGTATCTCCTGTGGTCTGGTAACCGGCGACACCGATGACGATTTCGTGCTGCTCACCGATATCCAGGGTCTGGAGGATTTCTTCGGCGATATGGACTTCAAGGTGACCGGCACCACTGAGGGTATCACTGCGATCCAGATGGATATCAAGATCCACGGTCTGACCAGACCGATCGTAGAGGGCGCTATCGCAAGATGCCGCGATGCAAGACTGTTCATCATGGACACTTGCATGAAGCCTGCCATCGCTGCTCCCAGACCTGAGGTTGGTCCTTACGCTCCGAAGATTATCTCCATCCAGATCGATCCTGCAAAGATCGGTGAGGTAGTAGGTAAGCAGGGCAAGACCATCAACGAGATCATCGCCCGCACCGGCGTGAAGATCGATATCACCGACGACGGCACCGTATCCGTATGCGGTACCGACAAGGAAGCTATGGCGAAGGCTGTGGATATGGTCAAGATCATCACCACCGAATTCGAAGAGGGCCAGATCTTCAAGGGTAAGGTCATCAGCATCAAGGACTTTGGCGCATTCGTTGAGTTTGCTCCCGGCAAGGAAGGTATGGTTCATATCTCCAAGATCTCCAGAGAGAGAATCGAGCATGTGGAGGATGTGCTGACCCTGGGCGATATCGTGACCGTAAAGTGTCTCGGCAAGGATCCCAAGGATCGCACCGGCACCAAGTATGCTTTCTCCATGAAGGATGTAGCGCAGCTGTAATTCAACCTATATATAAATGTAGATTTCCGGAGGCATTTTTGCCTCCGGTTTTTTTGGGGGATTTCCCGACTGTGCGGCTTTGCCTTTTGTCCCGAATGTCTGCTTGCAGACACGCTCCCGCTTGGGCTTCGCACGTAGCGGTACATAGGGGCACAGAGTGCGTGCCCCAAGTACCGACGGCTCGCCGACAGTCTGCAACAGACACATCGGGCCAAGGCTGCCGCACAGTCGGGAAATCCTTTCTTTCAGCGCGGCTTTGCCTTTTGTCCCGAATGTCTGCTTGCAGACACGCTTCCGCTTGGGCTCGTACGTAGCGGTACATAAGGCTGCAGAGTACGTGCCCCAAGTACCGACGACTCGTCGACAGTCTGCAACAGACATATCGGGCCAAGGCTGCCGCACAGTCGGGAAATCTCCTCTCAATCCTGTCAAGTTCTTTCTTTTATTTTCCATGTTTATTTTAAAGTACACTCTATCGTATTGATTTTTCGCCACAAGTATCTTATAATAGAGAAACACAAGATATAGTTTTGCATAAGAGAAAGTGACACTAAATATTGGGGATGCAAAATGGGGACTTTCCCAATAGAATGTATGCCGCCAGGCGGCAGAGGGGAGAAAACATGAAGATTCAGAAGCGTGACGGACGAGTGGTTCCGTATCAGGAGGACAAGATCATAGCGGCGATCCAGAAGGCCAACAACGAGGTATCCGAGAAGGACAGAGCGGGGGAGGAACTGATCGCCCAGATCCTGAAGGCAGTACAGGATGAGGGCAGAGAGATCCAGACCGTAGAGCATGTCCAGGATATCATCGAGAGACATCTGGTAGAGGCGAATAAGTATGTGCTCTCCAAGAAGTACATGGTGTACCGTTATCAGAGAAGCCTGCTGCGTAAGTCCAACACCACGGACGAGTCCATCCTGAAGCTGATTCGGAATGAGAATAAGGAACTGGCGGAGGAGAACTCCAACAAGAATACCCGTCTGGCTTCCACTCAGCGCGATTACATCGCCGGGGAGGTGTCCAGAGACGTGACCAGACGTATGCTGCTTCCCGAGCACATTTCTCTGGCTCATGACAACGGCGTGCTCCATTTCCATGATGCGGACTACTTTATCCAGCCCATCTTCAACTGTTGTCTCATCAATATCAAGGATATGCTGGACAACGGTACCTCCATCAACGGCAAGATGATCGAGTCTCCCAAGAGCTTTCAGGTGGCATGCACCGTCACCACCCAGATCATCGCTGCGGTGGCAAGCAACCAGTACGGCGGCCAGAGCGTGAACGTAAAGCACCTGGGCAAATATCTGTATAAGAGCCGTCAGAAGTTTGCGGCCCAGCTGGAGGAGGAATTTGGCGATACCGTTTCTGCGGACGTGAAGGAGAGAATGGTTGCCATTCGCCTTCGTGATGAATTAAAGAGCGGCGTCCAGACCATCCAGTACCAGATCAATACTCTGATGACTACCAACGGACAGTCTCCCTTTGTGACATTGTTCCTGCATATCGACGATACCGATCCCTATGTGGAGGAGACGGTTCAGATCATTGAGGAGATCCTGCGCCAGCGCATCCAGGGCACGAAGAATGAAAAGGGCGTGTATGTCACCCCTGCCTTCCCGAAGTTAGTGTATGTTCTGGATGAGAACAACTGCTTAAAGGGCGGAAAGTACGATTATGTGACCAAGCTGGCGGCACAGTGCTCCGCCAAGAGAATGTACCCCGATTACATCTCCGCAAAGAAGATGCGGGAAAATTATGAGGGCAATGTATTTTCCTGCATGGGCTGCCGTTCCTTCCTGTCACCCTGGAAGGATGAGCAGGGCAATTACAAGTGGGAGGGACGTTTTAACCAGGGCGTTGTCAGCCTGAACCTCCCCCAGATCGGTATTCTTGCCGCCGGGGACGAGGAGAAATTCTGGAAGATGCTGGATGAAAGACTGGGATTGTGCTATGAAGCCCTGATGTGCAGACACAAGGCACTGCTGGGCACCGTGTCTGATGTCAGCCCCATCCACTGGCAATACGGTGCCATCGCCAGACTGAAGAAGGGGGAGAAGATCGACAAGCTGCTGTACGGCGGTTACTCCACCATGTCCTTGGGCTACATCGGCCTGTACGAGCTGACCTATCTGATGAAGGGCTGCAGCCATACGGACCCTGTGGGCAAGGAATTTGCCCTTCGTGTGATGGACCATATGAGGGATACTGCGGCAAGGTGGAAGGAGGAGACTGGCATTGGTTTTTCTCTCTACGGCACCCCCGCAGAGACACTGTGCTACCGCTTCGCCAGAATCGATAGAGAAAAATACGGCGAGATCCCCAATGTCACCGACAAGGGCTACTATACCAACTCCTACCATGTGGATGTGCGGGAGCCCATCGATGCCTTCACCAAGTTTACCTTTGAGAGTGAGTTCCAGAATAAATCTCTGGGCGGCGCCATCTCTTACGTGGAGATTCCCAACCTGATCAACAATCCGGAGGCCATCGAGGAGCTGATCCGCTTTATCTACGACAATATTCAGTACGGAGAATTCAATACCAAATCCGACTACTGCCATGTGTGCGGCTTCGACGGGGAGATCATCGTCAATGATGACAATGAGTGGGAATGCCCCCAGTGCCACAACAAAGACAGAGCCAAGATGAACGTGACCCGCAGAACCTGCGGTTATCTGGGAGAGAACTTCTGGAACACCGGCAAGACCAAGGAGATCAAGTCCAGAGTGGTTCATCTGTAATCTGCTCTCCGGGAAAGGACGATCAAGATGAACTACGCGACGATCAAAAAGACCGATGTGGCAAACGGCCCCGGGGTGCGTGTGAGTCTCTTTGTCAGCGGCTGTACCCACTATTGCAAGGGCTGCTTTAACAGTGAGGCATGGGATTTTGCCTACGGACAGCCCTTTACCGAGGACACGGCAGGTGAGATACTGAACGCCCTCGCTCCCTCCTATATCCGGGGATTTTCGGTGCTGGGCGGAGAGCCACTGGAGCCTGCCAACCGGGATACCGTGTGGGAACTGCTCAGGAAGGTGAAGGAGACCTATCCGGAGAAGACCATCTGGCTCTACACCGGCTATGAATATGAGAAGGATCTGCTCCGTTGGGAGGCTGAGGGCGAAAAGACGGTGACCGGCATCCTGTCCCTCATCGATGTGCTGGTGGACGGAGAGTTTGTGGAGGAGAAGAAAAACCTTCGACTTTCCTTCCGTGGCTCCGAGAACCAACGCCTGATCGACGTGAAGAAAACCCGCGAGCAGGGGCAGGCAGTACTGCTTGCCGGTTACCGGTAACAGGGACCGCGGGGACAGGTTCACTGATCCTCCGAAAAAAAGAAAAGAAGGTTGTAACAGGCCCGCAACATGTGGTACAATAGATATTGCAGCACAGGTTTGCGGGCCTGTGTCATACTTAGGAGAGTAAAGGGAAGAAGGAGTTACAACTATGCAAAAGTACTATACATATGATTACTGCGGCTTTAACCGTTTCGTGCCGATTCTTGCGCCGACTTATCTGAAGGGGGACAAGACCTATGGCTACCTGCTTTTGGAGAAGACCAAGGAAGCGGTGGAGAAGTTCCTGTTCCAGAATATTGCGGACTACATGGTCAATGTGGTAGGCGGCAAGGATTTCAAGAATCAGTTCTATGGCGGAGTGGTATATTTCATGGATGGAGGAGCGTATATCTGCTACAACGGTTTCCAGGAAGGCCAGGAGGATCAACTGTTTGCCAGCTACTTCGATCCGGAATACTATCTGACGGCAAAGACACCCGAGGGGGTACAGATCCACAGCAACAGAGATTTTATTGAAGGCATTTTCAATGCCAGACATCCCAGAGCCCTGCTTCTGCTGCAGGAGACCGAGAGCCCGAAGGAAGGGTATTTCAGCTTCCGCGTCATTCACGACCGGGAGACCGATGAGATAGTGGAAAAATAGTAACACCAACGATATCACCAAGGGGGGACAGGTTCCCCGGTCCGAAAGACCGGCGAACCTGTCCCCCCTGGTCCGTCCCCTCTGCCCCAAGCGTTGAAATAATTATACTTTTTTGCACTCAGACTATTGAAATAATTATACTTTTTGATAAAATCAGTATAAACAAGTATGATTGTCATAATATCAAGAAATTGATGGAAGGTTGAGATGATGTTTAAAAGAAAAGTATACGAAGAATTACTGGCTTGGAAGAAAGAATGGGACGGAAAATACGCTTGTTTGCTTGAAGGCGCGAGACGTGTAGGAAAGACAACAATTGCAGAGGAATTTGCCAGGAAAGAATATGAATCCTATATACTGATTGATTTTTCAAATATCAGTAAGGAAATGATGGAAATATTTGAGGATATTTCAAAGCTTGATCGTTTCTTTTTAAGATTACAGATGGAAGCCGGAGTAGAGCTTTATGAAAGAAAATCAGTAATCATATTTGATGATGAGCGCGTTATAATAGGGACAAGTTAGAAGAAACCCAGTAAAATCAAGGGGTTGCCACTAATTTAGTCCTTATTTTTATACCAATTTAGCGGTAAAGATAAGGCAGCGCTGTTAAAATCAAAACCGAAATCCGAGATAGTTACACAGAAGTCCACGACCGTTCTGGAAATGATTCTGTGAGCTTAATCGAGGTACAATTTTATATTGAAACATTTAGTGAGGACTAAATTAGCACTTTGAGATGGAGTATTCTGTCTGGCTGGTTTGGTCCTCTTTTTTATTATCATTGACAGAGAGGAAGGATTGAATGAGCACAGTGTTAATTTGGTTCGTAGTTATAGTTGGAATTGTAGGAATACTGTTGTTTTGGTCATTGGCAAATACAGCAGGATGGGCAGATGACAGAATGGAGGAGATAAAGATCAGAGAAACAAGTTGTGAAGCGGTAATCACTAATCAAAGTAGTATATCGGGAGGGATAACTATGGCAAATAAAGAAAAGAAGATTGAAGGCAGACTGGGCTATAACAGTGAGAATGGCAGATATGGATTGCTGGTATCAGATTTATGGGAACATACCGGATTCCATTGTGGAGAATGCTTGGAAGTCAAGGTTGATGACAAATGGGTAAAAACCCGGATGGAAATGGATATTGACCGTAACTGGTATCTGGTGGATACCCCTTATACAGGAGATTTAGAGTATGTTAGGGCGAGAATTTAAGAAACGGAGGAAGCACAGAATGAACAATAGTATTGAGATAATTGGTATTGACCATGGCTGGTCGCAGATGAAGACAAGCAACTATTGCTTTAACACATCAATTAAAGAGCTGCCGAATGTTCCGGCATTTACGGATAATGTTCTCCAATATGACAATAGACATTTTGCTGTTGGAGATGAACGACTGGAAGTGCTTGACAGTAAGGTGGAAAATGAGAACTTCTATTTGCTCACTTTAGTGGCAATGGCAAAGGAAATGAAAAGCAGAGGAATAAAGGAAGCAGATATTGCTCTTGCTGTTGGACTTCCACTGACAAGATTTTCAGCGGAAAGAAAACCATTCATCGAATATCTGTCAAAGAATGAATTTGTAGCATTCACCTTTGAAAATGACCTATATCGAGCACACATTATGAATGTGTCAGTCTTTCCACAGTGCTATGCAGCAATCGCCGGTATGTTACCATCCTTTGGTAAAAAAGCATTGGTTGTCGATATTGGTTCATGGACGATTGACAGTATGATGATTCTTGACAAGAGACCTGACAGTACAAAATGCGATACCCAGAATGAAGGATTAATCCGCTGTATGAGGTCCATAAACCGACTTGCAGTACAGGTAAAGAATCACAAGATAGATGAAGCAGATATTCAGGAATATATGATTACAGGCAGAACATCACTGCCGGCTGAGTATAAGGAGCTTATGGACCAGGAGATTAACGAATTTGTAAATAAGGTATATCGTTATCAAATTGAGTGTGGTTATAACCTTGATATGATGCCGGTCTACTTTGTAGGCGGTGGTGCAATCGTTATGAAGAACTTTGGAAAGCATCAGCCGAATTTTCATTATGTACTTGATGTAAAGGCAAATGCCAAGGGATTTGAGAAAATGGCGAGAATTGCATTAAGCAGCGGGAGGTAGTGGCTATGGCACGAAAGGATGTCGAACAATTCAATCTTCGGCTTAATCTGAATAACCCGAATCATTTGAAGATATATCGAACCTTCCAAGACCTGAATACCGACATTCATAAGTCGAGAAATAACTTTATTATTGAAGCGTTGCTAAGATATATTAACGGTATTTCAGATGAAGATTTGACCTTTACCGGGGCGAAGAAAAAGCAGGAGGCAGACAGATATGTTACACAGTCAGAAATTGCTGAACTGGAAACGAGAATAACTGCGAAAGTTATGAAAGAAGTTGCTGAAATGATGGGAAGAGCTGCGCTTAGCAATCAGGGAATGATGATAAATCCTATGATGATGCAGTCCTATATGCAGATGGCACAAACTACTCAGCAGGAAGCACCCAAAGAAAACGAGACAAAAGATGTTACAGAGGAAGAGGATGCAACATTGCAGGAAATGTCACTAATGTTTGCACAAGGAGAATTTGGAAAGGAGTAAAGTCTATGGCAGTATTAAGCGGAGTTGGAACTGTGTTACTTACCATATTGAAATGGATATTAAAAATAGTATTAGGAATACTCAGACTGGTATTGGAGGTGGCAAAAATCTTTCTGCTTCTGCTTAATCTGGTATTCAGAGTGTTTATGGCTTTTGTAGGTGCAGGAACACCATGAAAGGGGGTGTGGCTTATGAAGTTTCGATTTGAGAATTATCTTAAGAATCGCAGACTGGTAAAGTATTTCTTTGCTATGAAGAAGCTTGTAACTGCGTAAAGAAAAAAGCAAAATGAAAGGAGACTACAATGCACAGAATACGGGACAGTCCCATGGAAGATGTCCCGTGACAACCGAATAAATTGTTCACATATAGTAAGAGTGGACAGGTCAGTTTGTCATGAGGACACAAGCCTATCCCTCTTACGGAAAGGGAATAGGTGATTCATATGAAGAAACTATTATTTTTCTTATTATCCGTAGTACTGATAGGAAGTGTCGGATGTGGCTCAAATAAAGATTTGAGTACGGAGGTAACGGATGCAGGAAGCACAGAGGTTGTTAATGAAACAAGTGAACCGACAACTGAAGCTGTAACTGTTGAAACCGAGGATACGGAGAACGTTGTGCCGGAAAGCACAGAGGCTATAAAAGAGATGGATACTTCTGATGATAAGAAGGAAACTGATAAGGACAATCAGTCAGATAATAAAGCATCTGATAACAAATCCGCTGAGAATAAGCAAACGGATGGAAATGAGAGTTCTGATAATCATAAACCAGCGGATCAACCAACAGATACAAAGAACGAACCAGCTTCTGAGCAGCAGCCGATACCGGAGCCACAGTCCGTCTCTTATAGCCCGGACAGGGTGGTAAGCCTTGCAATTTCAAAGTGTCAGGCTGGTGGAATGGTGACAACAGAGCAGCATTTGAAGGACAATCTGAATGCAGGAAAGATTACGCAGGAAGAGTATGATGAATACTATCCTCTGGACGGATTGGAAGACAGCTATTACAGCGTATTTGTCAATGTTGACTTAAACAAAGCTGCAACAACATCCGGAAGAGCACTTGGAAGTGAGGAGGAGATTGCACAGTATATTGCAGACATGCTTTTACTGGAGTCCGATTCCGTATTTAACATCCGTTATACCGGAACTACAAAAACATCAGGCGAGACTTTCTATGAGTTCCGTTGCTACAGATAAAAGAATACAGACTGCATCATGAGAGCAGGTATAAGCCAATAACTTATGCCTGCTCTTTTTTTGTGTCTAGAAATTAGGAGGAATATCGAATGAAACAGAAATTTAGACGATTTATGGCAGGTTTTCTTGCTATATTAACCATGTTTACTACACTGTTTACGAATGGTACTTCTGCTTATGCGGCAAGTTCAAGTGCGAATATTGCATTCTGGGTTGCATCATCGAAAGACCATGGGGTAATCAGTGAATTTAACAGTAAGCATACCGGCAGCATTTTGTATGCAATGATTGATGGTCATTCGGCATACTGCATGAACTTTGGATTGTCGGCGAAGGGTGGACAGCTAATGAACAGTGACAGTAATCCGAATACGAACCTTTCAGCAGCTCAGGAGAAGCTTCTAGCCTATTGTATGTATTATGGTTATTCCACAACAGAGGCAAAAGCACCGACAAATGACCAGTGCAATAAATATATTGCAACACAGTCCATGGTATGGATTATTGTAAATGGCATATTTGGAACGAGCAGTGCGGATTCGGCAGCAAGCAAACTTTGTGCCTGTGCACCGGATTCATCATCTTCTTATTCGTATTATGAGACATTGAGAGATAAGATCAATGCTTCATACAATGCCACAAGACCAAGTTTTGCATCAAAGACCAAGAGTGATGCCACAACTTATGAGCTTAAGTGGAATGAAAGCAATAAGAGATTTGAGTACACCTTTACCGATACTAACGGAGTGCTTGGAAACTTTGATTTTTCCATTGACGGCTTCAGCGTATCAAAGAGTGGAAATTCCATGACAGTTTACACCAAGTCTGTAAATACCACAGCTACACTTGGCTCATTCAAGTCAACTATCGGAGCAGTAGATACTACTTCAAGCTGTGTATTCTGGCTTACAGGAAATTCCGGAGATCAGGAATTTGTTTCAGAGCAGCCATCTGCTGACCCTATATCAGCATATATCAAAGTTAAGACTGAGAATATCGGATATGGTGAAATCACAAAAACAGATGAGTCCAGTGGTGTGAAGCTTGCAGGAGCAGTGTATGGAATCTATTCCGACAGCGGATGCAAGAATTTAGTAAGTAAGATGACAACTGATGGAAATGGCTATGCCAAGTCAGGAGCTTTGGTTGCAGGGACTTACTATGTAAAGGAAATAACTGCACCAAAGGGATATGTTTTATCCGGTAAGGTTCATACCTTAACAGTCAAAGCCGGACAGACAACCGGTATTAAGGCTACTGATAAAGAACAGCTTGGTTCTATCACAATCTACAAAGAGGGAGAAGTTCTTGTTGGATGGAATGGCAGCAACTTCACTTATGAGACAAGAAAGCTTCCGGGAGCCACATTTAAGGTAACTGCCGGAGCAGACATTTATAAGGCAGACGGAACAAAGGTTTATAACAAAGGTGATGTGATTGCTGAGAATCTTGTATCCGGAAGTGACGGTCAGGCAGTGTTATCAGACCTTCATCTTGGAACTTATGTGGTTACAGAGACAAAGAGCATTGACGGATATACCATTAATACAACTCCTCAGACTGTTAAGATTGAGTACAAGGACCAGAATGTAACGGTTCAGGCAGAATCAACGACAATCAAAAACAGCAGACAGAAGGCGGAAGTATCCGTTGTGAAAAAGGATTCCGATACGGATAATCCATTAACAGGCGGTCAGTACACTCTTTATGCAGGAAATGACATCAAAAACTATGATGGAAGGGTGATTGTTACTAAAGGAGTAGCGCTTCAGACAGTAACAACTGGAGCTGACGGAAAGGCAACTTACACCGTAGACCTTCCAATCAGCAATAGCTTCTATATCGCAGAGACTAAAGCACCAGTAAATTATGTCCGTAACAGTGATGATGTTTACAGTTTCAATTTCAATGTAATGTCACAGGATAAGGCAAAGGCAACTTTTGCACACACATTCAAGAATGACAGAACTACTGCAAAGATCCAGATTTTCAAGGTAGATAAGGAAACCGGAAAAGCAGTTCCGCAGGGCGATGCAAAGCTTGAAGGAGCAGTATATGGATTGTATGCCCGTGAGAACATTGTTCATCCGGACGGGAAAACAGGAGTAATCTTTAAGGCTGGAGACCTTGTTGCAACTCTTACAACAGATGCAAAGGGTGCCTGTTCCATTGATAACCTTTATCTTGGAAAATACTATGTGAAGGAAATCACACCATCCGAAGGATATCTTCTGGATGAGGAAGAGCATGATGTGGTATGCGATTATGAAGGAGATTTGATTCCACAGGTTCTTAGAAGCACAACTTCCAAGGAACAGGTAATTAAGCAGCCATTCCAGCTTATCAAAGTATCAGACAATGGGGATGATACAGAAGCTCCTCTTCTTGCAGGAGCAGGCTTTACAGCTTACCTGAAATCATCATTGAAGGTTAAGGCTGACGGCACTTATGATTATGATAGTGCAACACCTGTTGTTATCGGTGAGAATGGAGCAACGTCCATTTACACAGACGAAAAGGGACATGCGGTATCTATTGCGATTCCTTATGGAACGTATGTGGTACTTGAAACAGAAACACCTCACAACATGGAAACAATCAAACCTTTTGAGGTAAAGATTGTGGAGAACAATCCAACAGAGCCTCAGATTTGGAGAGTTTTCATTGACCGTGAGTTTACAGCGAAGCTTCGTGTTGTTAAGAAAGATGCTGATACAAAGCAGACAGTTCTTATTCCAAACACAGAGTTTAAGATCTTCAATCTTGATACAGGAAAGTATGTAACGATGATTACAACTTATCCTTCCAAGGTGACACACACTTCATTCTTTACGGATGAGGACGGGGATTTGATTTTACCGGAGGCATTAAAGCTTGGTAATTACAGAATTGAGGAGATTGCAGCTCCATTTGGATATGTGGTAAACGAGACTTATGTAAAGGTAGCGGTAGATACGGATACAGCATATGAGATTGATCCGGAGACTTATGAAGCAATCATTACAGTGGATTACGAAGATGCACCTGTTGTGGGTGAACTTACCGTAGAGAAGAAGGGAGAAGTTCTTGACTCTTATAAGGGTGGTCTTTTCGCTGATTCAGATGAAAAGTCATTCGTGTACCGTGAGGGAAGCCTTGCAGGTGCCAAGTATGAGGTCTATGCAGCTGAGGATATCTTTACAGCTGATATGCAGAAAGACGCTGACGGAAACAGAACAAAGTATTATTCTGAGGGCGAGCTTGTGGCAACACTTGTTACCGGAGATGATGGAAAAGCAGTTCTTAAGAATCTTCCATTAGGAAAATACAAGGTTGTGGAAGTAGAAGCTCCTTACGGATATGTTCTGAATCAGGATGCACAGTATGTAACATTTGCTTATGTGGATGACCATACGCCTGTAATTTATGAAACAGCAGCATTTACCAATGACAGACAGAAGTTATCATTATCTGTAGAAAAGAAAGATTCTGAGACAGATGAGCTTATTTCTGGTGCAGTATTTGGTCTTTATGCAGATGAAGATATCAGGAATGTTGATGGAAAAGTTATCATAGAAGCAGGTACTTTACTTGAGACAGCAGTTTCAGATGAGAATGGTATCGTAAGCTTCACAAAGGATTATCCATTTGCCAAGTATTATGCAAAAGAAATGGAAACACCTGCCGGATATGTGACAAACGAGGAAGTAATCGCCTTTGATGCACAGTATCAGGGACAGGATATCAAGGTTGCAGGGTACAGCAGCTTATTCCTTAACACTCCAACTACTTTTGAATTCTCCAAGGAGGATATCACAAGCGGTGCAGAGCTTTCAGGAGCAACTCTTTGTGTTATTGACAAGGATGGAAATGTCATTGAGACATGGACTTCCGTTAGCGGAGAGAAACATGTAATCAAGAAACTGGTAGTAGGTGAGACTTATACTCTTCGTGAGGAATTTGCACCATACGGATATCTTAGGGCAACAGACATTCAGTTTACTGTTGAGGACACAGAAAATATCCAGTCCGTTGTAATGAAGGATGAAGTGCCTACAGGTTCTATCATCATCAACAAGGATGGTGAATTTGTAACAGACAAGACCCTTATCAAGGGACACTGGTACGATTTCATTTTCAATTACTTCAAGAAATCCCTTGCCGGAGTAACCTTTGAAGTATATGCGGCAGAAGACATTGTAAGTCCTGACGGGCTTGACACCGTATATTTTGAAAAGGATGAACTGGTAGCAACAATCGTAACCGATGACAATGGTATTGCAAGCATAGAGGAATTGCCACTTGGCAAGTATTATCTTGTGGAAACAGAAACCATTGAAGGATTTGTTTTAGACAGTACACCTATCGAAGCAGACCTTTCTTACGTGGATCAGGACACAGAGGTGGTATATGCCGGAATGGATGTAACCAATGAAAGGCAGAAGGTTAAGATTACAGTTGTTAAAACTGATTCAGAGACCAAGAAGCCTTTAGAGGGTGCTGTCTTTGGTCTTTTTGCAAAAGAGGACATCGTAAATTCTGAGGGTACAGTCATTGTGGCAGCTGATGAAAGAATCGAGAAAGCAGTCACAGGTGCAGACGGAACAGTAACCTTTGTTTCAGACCTTCCACTTGGACAGTACTATGTGAAGGAAATCGAAGCTCCAAAGGGATATGTGAAGTCTGACGAGGTATTTGATGTGGATGCATCTTATCAGGGCGAAGATGTAACTGTCATCGAGTTTACAGCTGAATTTGAAAATGCACCAATCAAGGTAGAATTTTCAAAGACTGATATCACCGGTGAGAAGGAAATTGCAGGTGCCAAGTTATCAGTAATTGATTCAGAAGGAAAGGTAGTGGAAAGCTGGACCTCTGAGGCTGGAAAGACTCATATGATAGAGAGACTTCCGGTTGGAAAATATACTCTTCGTGAGGAAACAGCTCCTTATGGATATAAGATTGCCAAAGATGTAGAGTTTGAAGTAACTGAGACAGCTGAAATCCAGAAGGTATCCATGAAGGATGAATATGTTGTGGGCAAGATCATTATTGAAAAGACAGATGAAGTGACAAAGAAGCCTATCGCAGGAGTAGAATTTGAAATCCGTGATAAGGACGGAAAGGTCATTGAAACTGTTGTAACTGACAAAGATGGTCATGCAGAATCAAAAGAACTTCCAATCTGTATCTACAATGAGGATGGCTCTTTCAAGGAAGACATCCATTACTATGTTGTAGAGACAAAGGCAGCGGAAGGATATATTTTTGATGAGACTGTACACGATGTTGTTTTACAGTATGATGACAATGCACCTGAGTGTGTAGAGTATACTTTATCACTCACAAACAAACCGACAGAACCAAAGCTTCCACAGACAGGAGATAACTTCAATCCTTGGCTTTACGCAGGATTAGGTCTTGGTGCTCTTGCACTTGGTCTTTTTGCAGCATTCTGGAAAAAGAAAGAAGATGGAGCAGAGGAAGCGTAAAACCAAATAGTAACAAGTAACCCGGCGGGGAATGTAAGCTAATGACTTATGTTCCCCGCCTTTTTTTGAAAGAAGGTGGTCGTTTTGGATATAGGAAAAAGAATCAAATATCTTAGAAAGTTCAGAAAACTAACTCAGGTACAGTTTGGAAAGTTACTTGGATTTCGTACCGGAATGAGTCCGAGAGTTGCACAGTATGAAGCAATGAAACGCATGCCAAGAAGCGAAATGAGAAACAAAATATCTGAGGTACTCGGTGTTAATCCCAAGATGCTTGAGAATGTGGATGAAGACGAGAAGACAGAGATATTAAAGCAGCTCTTATGGCTTGATGAAAAGGAGGCAGTTGAAATCCTTCCGGCAAACGGAAGAATGTGTATCTGTATCAAAGATATGGATATGGCTTTTGCCAGATGGTGCGGTAAAAAGCATATGCTTGCAAGTGGCGGTATTACTAAGGAAGAGTATTTTGAATGGAAAATGAACTGCCCGGATTTAGTAACAAATCAACAGGAGATTAAGGAAACGGAGGAATCGTAATATGATGGAATACGAGATTTTTAAAGGAGTAGTAGGAGAAAAATTCAAAGAGTTTTTACCGGAGAAGTATCAGGATGCACAGGTGGAAATCAGACCAGTGGAAAAGGTAAACCGCACACTTGACGGATTGTCAATAAAGACAAATGAACCGGGTATGCATATCAGTCCGACTATCTATGTCGACCATATGTATGAGGACTATGTTACAACAGAGAATCTGAATGCAACGCTTGAGAGAGCTGCAGAAGGTTTTATGAAGGCAATGGAACAGAAGAAGAGCATTAATGTAAGTGAACTTACAAAGGCAGACAGTGCCAGGGACAGGATAGTGTTCCAGCTTATCAATACAGAGCAGAACAAAGAAATGCTTGCCAATATGCCCCACAGGGAATTCAAGGATTTGTCGGTTATCTATCGTATGGTGGTAAAGATTGACGGGGAAGGAATTGCTTCAACACCTGTCCATAACGGACTTGCAGATACTCTTGGATTCACAGAGGAGCAGCTGTTCAAGCTTGCCGCAGAGAATACAAAGAGACTTTTACCACCAGTTGTTAAATCAATGAATGATGTGATGAGAGACATCTTTATGAAGGATGGTATGCCACCTGAGATTGCAGATATGATGCTGGGTGAGATGCCACCGGAACAGCAGATGTATGTAATCAGCAATAACAAGGGAATCAACGGAGCTGTCAGTATGCTTTATGAGGATGGGCTTAATGAACTCGCCGAAAAGCTTGGTTCAGATCTTTATATCATGCCAAGTTCAATCCATGAGGTTATCGCAGTAAGTACAGATTTGGGCAATCCGAATGAACTGGCTGCAATGGTGGCTGAAATCAATATGGATCAGGTGGCACTTGATGAGAGACTTTCCAATCAGGTATATCACTATGATAAAGACCTTCGTAAGGTAACACTTGCAACAGACACACCGAATAAGCGCCTTGACGGTATCGTTGCAGAAGCACCTATGGTATATGAAGCAGGTAAGACCAGATAGAGGAGGCTGCCATGGAAAAAGAGATAACAATGGAGGAGCTTGTGAAAATGGTAAATGAAAGTTCAGGTGAGATTATTATCCATGTGGAGCTTGGAGAGGAGCGTGATTCTGATGAAAGAAAAGAATCCGTTCAACCTTGATGTTGTCTCAGTAAGGCTGGTAAAGGATGCCCCGATTATGTCGGGACATCCGATTACAATGCCGGAAGATGCAGTCCTGCTTTTGGGAAAGTACCTGTGCGAGATGGACAGAGAGGTATTGTGTGTAATCAACATGAAAACAGACGGAACCCCCATTAACTGTCATTTTGCAAGTATGGGGAGCCTGAATGAATCAATGGCTCATCCAAGAGAAATATTCAAAGCAAGTATTCTTTCCAATGCTGCAACAATGATGCTTATGCATAATCATCCCAGTGGAAATCTTACACCAAGCAAGCATGACACCATGATGACGGACCGTATGGCTAAGATGTGTGAGCTTATGGGAATACCGCTTATAGATCATGTAATTGTAGGTGGGGATAACCGTCAGTATTTCAGCTTCAAGGAGAAAAAACTGATGGATACACCGAAAGTATTTCTTGAAACGAATTATAAATCTCTTGATTTAAGTTCCGGACTGGTGGCAGAGCAGGGAAAGGCAAGGTGATGGGATGCAGAATTTCACAGAGGATGAGCTGGCAATCGCAAAGTCGGTTGACCTTGTGGCTGTTGCAGCAAGCCTTGGATACACACCGAAAAAGATTGGCAATTATTACACGCTGAAAGAAATGGATTCCATGAGAATTTATAACCGGAGTCACTGGTGCAGATTTTCAAGGCGCTATGAAAAGGGAGAAAATGGTGGTTCACAGATTGACTTCTTACGGGTATTTGCCGGTATGGATGTAAAAGAAGCGGTATTTTGGTTACTGGACTTTGCCGGATATCGAAGAATCAATGATACGCCTGAAAAGCCAATACTAAAATACCAAGTCCCATATAAGGAAGTGGAAAAGAAACCATTTGTTTTACCACAACCGGCACACAGCAATGCCTATCTTTATGAGTATCTTACAAATGACAGAGCTATCAGCAGAGATGTTGTGAATTTCTTTGTTAATCAGGGACTTATTTATGAGAGTATGCCTTATCATAATGTTGTGTTTAAGGGAAATGACAAGGACGGTGTTACCAGATTTGCCAGTATGAGAGGTGTGTTTGACAAGAAGGGAAAACCATTTAAGTGTGATGTGCCGGGAAATGATAAGAGATATGGATTTAATATTGTAAATCAAGCCAGCACAGAGCTTGTAGTATTTGAGGCTGCCATTGACCTGATGAGCTATATGGATATTCACAGGGATTTTGAGAGTAACATGATTGCCCTTGGTATGGTGGCTGATGCTCCGCTTGAAACATTCTTAAAAGAACATCCGCAGATATCAAGCCTCCGGTTTTGTCTGGATAATGACAGGGCTGGAAGAGACGCGACAGAAATGTTGATGGAAAAGTATTATCAGCTTGGTTTTGACGTAACAGATTCTCCACCACCAAAGGGATACAAAGACTACAATGAGTGGCTTGTGAAAGCAAAAGCAGAAAGAATGCCGGAACAGAATCAAATTATCAGATGAAACTCAGTGGCTATAAAAAAATCATATCAAAATGGAGTATGGCTATTAGATTTTCATAGCCAGAAAAGAAAAGGCTATAACTTTTTAATAGCCATGAAAAATGTGCTTTTTGGGTGCCGAATTGGTGGCTATTACTTTTTCATAGCCAGCCATAAAATGGCTATTACTTTTCAATAGCCAAGGCAAAAATGGCTAGCATTTTTTCATAGCCATAAAAAATATCTGAAAAAATGGCTATTACTTTTTCATAGCCAGCCGTAAAATGGCTATTACTTTTCAATAGCCAGAGGCAAAATGGCTATTAAATATTCATAGCCATAGTGATTTTAAGGGGTTTCAGGGGATTTTCTCCCCTGACAAGATGCATTAGGGGCAGAGATGTCTCTAATGCGTATCTTGCCATGGTTATCTTAAGTTCGTAATGTTCATTCCGTAAGAGATAATCCATGGACGGGAATTGAAGAATTACTAACACAGATAAGGAGGTGTGCAGGGACGATGGATGAGAAAATGCACTTTATAACAGAAGCAGGTGAACTGCTTGACTGGATGCGGGAGCATGAAGAATTCAAAATCATCAATAAGGTAGAGGTACAGATGCTTCTTGATTATATGGAAGGTCATGATTACCGCCTTAGTACGGATAAGGAAGGAAACCTTGTCAGAGTTGATGTAAATGATGACCGGCATGATACAGATGAATATTCTGTTGATGATCTGATTGACAGTGTGTGTGAATGGAACTATGAGTTGATTTTGCATATCACAGAAGAAATGAATAAGCCTGATATATCAGATGCAGAATACTCAAAGCTTGAGGAGAAAATGAATTCTCTTAAGGAACAGGAACAGATACTGGATAAACTTTTTGACCAGACAAAGTATGCAGCAAAGGTGGAAGTGCTGGCAACAGAACTGGCAGAAGCTTTTATAGCTAATCTGGAGCGTAATGGCGTGGATAAAGCAGTTGGAACGTTGTGTGAAGCTATCAGAGACGAGCCATTGAAGGAAGGTGACAGAGGTGGCAGATAAGGTTCATTGTATAAGGAAGACACTCAGACTTACTCCGGAAGAAGCAAAGCAGCTGGAAGAAAAGTCAACAAATGCCGGTATGAATGAGGCAGAATATTTGAGGTTTCTCATTAGTCAGAAACCAAATGATTATCCGGAAATCAGAAAGCTAATCAAAGAGCTTATCAATGAAGTGAATCATATCGGAGTGAATATTAACCAGATTGTTCATCATCATAACTATGAGCTTTATTCAAAGGCTGACAGGGAACAGCTGATTGCGTATATGAAGAAGTTAAATGCTACTTTAAAAGAGGCGGTGGTCAGTCTTGGCAATCAGTAAGATAATTCATATGAAGGACTGTGGCAGTTCCTTTCATGGAAAGCATCTGAAATCAGCACTTGAATATATCACGGTCCCGGAAAAGACTCAGAATGGAAGACTGGTTGCTGCGGTAAATTGTCAGGCAGATATGGCTTTTGAGCAGATGAAGGAGACAAAGAAACAGTTCAATAAAATTGATAAAAGGCAGGCATATCATATTATTCTTTCCTTTAAGGAAGGTGAAGCCAGTCCGGATACAGTATTTGAGCTTACTGAAAGGTTTGTAAAAGAGTATCTTGGCAATGATTATGAAGCTGTATATGCTGTCCATGATAATACTGATCATCCGCATTCGCACATTGTGTTTAACAGTGTTTCTTTTCGTGACGGAAAGAAATACCATTACAAGAAAGGTGACTGGGAGAGGTATATACAGCCGATAACAAACCGGTTATGCGAGGAATATGGACTTTCAACGATTGAACTGGAGGAAGAGCAGGGAAAAAGTCAGAGGACGGACAGGGAATGGAACAGATACCGTGACGGCAGATTTATATGGTCTGATATGGTAAAAAGAGATGTGGATGCATGCATATTACAGGCAGCGTCTTTTGACAGCTTTCTTTCTATGATGGAAGATAAGGGATATGAAATCAAGAATGCCCATGGAGAAGGCAAATATTTAGCTGTAAAGCTTCCGGGTATGAAACGAATGATCAGACTGAAAACTTTAGGGGAAGAATACAGTGAAGAGCGTATCAGGCAAAGGGTGCTGGAAGAAAGTTTTTCCCAATGTGTATCAACTGAAGATGTGAAGCCCAGGATAGTGTATTGCCGGGTCAGAAGATATAAGAGGGCAAAGATGTCCGGCTTGCAGAAAAAATATTATGCAAGATTATATCGAATCGGCAAGCTGAAAAAGAAGGCATACTCCGTGGCGTGGAAGTACAAGGATGAAATAAGAAAGATGCATAAATTACAGGAACAGTATAAGTTTCTGGTAAGGCATGATGTCCATTCACTTGAGGAGCTGGTGCTTGTAATTGATAACCTCACGGATAAGAAAAAGGAGGCTTCCTCAGAAAAAAGCAGAGTTTACCGGGCGAATCATAAAAATAAGGAATTATATGATATTGCTGAACAGATGACTGAGCTTATAGAGTGTGAACATTCATACCAAAATGGGGACACCTTTTTTGAGGATGAGCATAAACGGTATCATAAACTGGAGTCGCTGCTTGGAGATAAGGGCTATTCCTATGAAGAGGTAATTCAATTAAAGGAGCATTATCATAAGGAGACGGTGCGTTGTAAAGAACTGGAGACAGCGGTTTCAAAGGAAATCAGAGTTGCGGACTCTATCCGAAACGATTATGTAGCAGATGATTCAAAGATAAGAGATGAGCAAATTGAACAGACAAAGCAAATAAAAGCAGAACATGAGAAGCAGCCAGTCAGATAGGCTGTTTTTTTATTGAAAAAGGAGGCAGGTTTAAATGGAAAGACAAAGAATGAGTGACGCTGACAGGGAAAGATATCTGACTATGGTAAAGATGAAGATAACGGACCCAAAAGTAATTGCTCTTATTGAGGCAGATATTGAGCATGGACTTTCTGCGAAGGAGATTGATGATTACACGGACAGACACTTAAAGTATGAACAGCAGAAGGCAATCTCTGAAATGTACCGAAAGGATTTTCCGAGAGCAGTGATTGGAGCAATTGGAAGATCGGATATGGATGCTGAGAAAATGAGAGTTGCCATGGAACTTTATGAAAACAATGTCAGCATAAATGAAATCAAAAAAGTTATGGCAGAATCAAGGACAGCACTTGATATGCGAAGAGCATTTAGCAGTGCCCTGACACATGCACAAAAACAGATAGCGAATACTCCTGAAAAAGTTGAAGAAGAACCGATTACGAAGGAACAGGAATCAGAGCTTCTCATTGCAGTCAAAGCATTGACGGATTCCATTCAGTCTAATACCGGCAATTATGAAGCTATTCAGAAGATGCTGAAACAGATGGAAACAATCCGCCTTGATGAAGCTGTAGCAAAGAATCTTACTTCTCTTAATGAAAAGCTGGAAAAAGAGAACAGGGAATTTACGGAACAGCTTGAAGGCAAGCAGAATGAAGTCAATAAGGGATTGCAGACCATAGCACAGCTTCGTACAGAGTTAGAGAACTTAAAGAAGGAGATGAAAATCATGCAGGATAGAAATACTGACCTTGAACAGCAGATTTCCCAGAGGGATGAGACAATCAGGGAGCAGGGACAGGCGATAATTGCAAAGAACTCAACCATTGAAAAATATAAATCAGCAGAAGAAAAAGCAACTGATGAGCAGCATCATGAGAGAACTGTTTTGCAGGAAGAGACAGTGGAAAAACAGCCAGAGAATGAGATGAAACCGAATTATGATTCACAGGCAGTGGGGCAGATGCAGGGAGCAATGCCAAAACAGGCTGCAACCGTTCCAGCTGGTGCAATTCCGGTATATGCTAATGCCGGTGGAATCCCCGTTTATTACACTATGACGCTTGTACAGGATAACCAGATACTGCAAAGGTCAGACATTGATTATATGCACCGCAAACCATCCGTGTTTGAGGGAATTATGAGCAGGTTTGCTTTTAAGAAAAAATCCCATAAGGATTTGGTACAGCTGGTCATTAACAAGGAACTTTCACCGGAACAGGTGAATGCCATCCGTGGAGGACTGGAAAGCGGTCTTGATGAGGAACAGTTAGAGCTTATCATCAATAAGAATCTGACACCGGAAAAAATGCAGAGCATTATCCGTTTTGCAGCACTACAGAACAGCCTTAAGGCAGAAAGGGGTGGTGTGTAATGAGTCTTATTATGATTACAGAAGCGATGAAGCTTATGGAAGAAACAGATGCGGATTTCGCTATGGAAGAAAAGGAGTTTATTGCCCAGTATGCATTTCGTACCGGGGACACAGACCTTGTGAAAAAGCTGATTGAAGAGTTGCAGGAAAAAGATGCGGACAGGGAGAAGGTAAAGACAAAGTATATGCAGCTTGCAGACAAAAAGCCGGAATGGGCAGAGCAGATTGAGAATCTTCTGATTGCTCTTGAAATGTACCGTATCGAGGAAGAAAAGGCGGTAAAGAGAATTACAGATTTTCTTACTGCACATGGCATTGATATTTCCGAGACTGCTGTAAAGGATTCAGATGTCAAAGAATTAAAGACAATGATAGCGGAAGCAAAAGATGTTACAGAGCAGGAACCGGAAGCAGTACAGACGGAAAAAGCACCGGTGTTATAGGAGAGGAGGAATCACAGTGTCAGAAGAAATCAGAGAAGCGGTCCAGATTATTGAGGTCGCATATGATGGAATTGAGATTGCAATGAAGGTGGGCAGTGGCGGAATTTCAGCCATGCAAAAAGCAATCGACTTTCTTAAGGGAATGCTTGATTATGAGAAGTCTCTCGGAAAGACTTCCATGAGAAAGCTGCTTATGAAAGGAGGAGACCTTCAGGTATTAGAGTTTGCAACAGCTGATATGAAGAAGGTTGAAAAATATGCCAAGAAATACGGCATTCTTTATTCGGTACTTCCGGATGCAGACCGAAAGAATGGAAAGACAGAGATTATCTTTCACACAGAGGCAGTTCCAAGAGCCAATATGCTTTTGCAGAAGCTTAGCGGAGGAAGAATTGCCACCTTTGACGATTATCTGAAAAACGGGGATGAAAAGCAGCTTAACAAACTGATGGAGTTCCTGAAAAATCAGAAAAAGGGAAACGAGATGAGCCCGTCACCGGAGAGTGCAAGAGCCAATATGCTGATGGACGGGCTGATTGAGAAAGTCGGTATGTACGCAATGGAGAAGAAGACAATCAATGTGGATGCCGTAAAAGAGAATTTTAGCATTAACCACGAGCAGGCAGAAAATGTAATAAAACAGCTTGAAACCATCGGCTTTCTTGATAAGGGAGATGAGAGTGGAAACCATAAGGTTATGATGGACAAAGAGGCTTTTTTGAACCGTATCAGGGGATATCAGGATCTGGCAGACCGAATGAGAGCTGTTGCTGCATCGAAGCATATGAACCTTTCCGATGTGACGATATCAAAGACACTAATCCAGACGGAAAATGAGAGAGCCGTGAAAACGAGAATTCCCGGAACGTGGGGAGAGAAAGCAAGGTATGTCTGGATTAAGAAAGAAAACATCATGGAAATCCACAGCGGAAAGACCATGCTTACTTTCATTGACAGGGAAAAAGACTACAAGATTTATGATAAGGACAACCGGGTAGTTGAGACGATGAAGGGAGAAGCACTTTACAGCAATCATTATGACAAGGTTGAGTCTTCAGTCCGTAAGAGATATGAGAAATCTCAGGTTGAAACAGAAACCAAAGTTAAGACAGCAACAAAAGCAACAACACAGAGAAAGAGGTAAGTGCCTATGCAGACAAGTAAGAAGAAACCTTCTATGATATTTCTTGCATTTGGGGCACTTCTTGCAGCATATCTTGGGTATCTGGTTGGTGGAGCATGGGAGCCGGGAATAGATTTGATGAGTTTTATGGAAAGATTCAATTCAGTCTGTGCAGCTCCTTTTGCAAATTATTTTAATGAGAATACAGTGAAAACAGTAGCCATCGTAGTAGGAATCTATGCGATGGCTGTTTTAATGTATTACACCAGTCAGAGAAATTATATGCCCGGCAAGGAGTATGGTACTGCAAGGTTTGAGAATCCGCAGAGGGTAAACAGTATTCTGATGGATAAGGATGAGAACTTCAATAGAATCCTAAGCCAGAATGTGAAGATGTCCCTTGATTTCAGAAGGCTCAAGCTCAATGGAAATATCCTGATATGCGGAGGTTCCGGTGCAGGTAAGACGTTCTATGAGGTTAAGCCGAATCTGATGCAGATGCCCCACAACTGCTCTTTTATTTGTACCGACCCCAAGGGAGAAATCTTAAGAAGCTGCGGGCAGATGCTAAAAGACAATGGCTACAATGTGAAGGTTATCAATCTGCTGGAAATGGATAAGTCTGACTGTTATAATCCGTTTTCCTATATCCGTGAGGAAACGGATATTGTGAAGCTTATCACGAACCTGATTGCCAATACCACACCAAAGGGAAGCACTCCCTCAGACCCGTTCTGGGAGAAAGCGGAAGGACTGTTTTTACAGGCAATTTTCTATTATGTGTGGTTAGAGGAGAAGCCAAGCCGCAGAAACTTTGAGACAGTTCTTCAGCTTTTGGGAGAAGCCGAGGTAACACAGCAGGGCAAACCATCACATCTTGATGTCAGAATGAAATTCCTTGAAGAGAATAATCCTCTTGGACCAAACCATCCGGCAGTCAAGCAATACAACAAATGTATGCGTGGTGCGGGAGATACTGTTCGTTCCATTATTATCAGTGCCAATTCAAGACTTGCGTTCTTGGAGAATAAGCAGGTGCTTCGCCTGTTGTCAAAGGATGAGCTGAACCTTGCAGATATCGGAATAGGTGTAAACGGAGACGGTGAAACAAAGACAGCATTATTCTGTGTCATACCGGATAGTGATAAATCCTACAACTTCATTATCGGTATGTTATACACACAGATTTTTCAGGAGCTTTATTATCAGGCAGACTTTAACTGCGGTGGCAGACTACCGATTCATGTGACTTTTATGCTGGACGAGTTCGCCAATGTCGCATTGCCCGATGACTATTGTTCGTTGTTATCGACAATGCGAAGCCGTGAGATTTCCAGTATTATCATCATCCAGAACTTTGCACAGCTAAAGGCATTGTTTAAGGATACCTGGGAAACCGTTCCGGGCAATTGCGATACTTTCATCTATCTTGGCGGCAATGAGCAGTCAACGCATAAGTATGTTTCGGAGCTGCTTGGAAAAGGCACGATTGATAAGAAATCAAGCGGAGAAACGAAAGGAAGACAGGGAAGCTCTTCAAGAAATTATGATGTGCTTGGCAGGGAACTGTTTACACCGGATGAAGTGAGAAAGCTGGATAACAAGAAATGCATTATCTTTATCCGTGGTTTTGACCCGATTATGGATAACAAGTATATTCCATTCGCCCATCCGATGTTCAAACAGACAGCAGATGGAGGTGGAAAGCCTTATGTACACCATATGAGCAGTAATAATGAGGTCGTTGGTCCGCCTTACGAGATTTTATCCCAGAAAGCTTTGGAACACTATAAGCAGCTGAAAGAAAAAGGTGAGAATGTCTATATTGATAAGCTGACTTATGAGGAATTCATGATGATTGGAGATAAGGAGCTTGGGTGGAGATTCCAGATGCTTGATGAACAGGAACAGAAAGACCGTTTCAATGCAGAACAGGGACAGGAGCTTGAGTATTCCGAAGAATCAGAGACAACGGATAAAAGAAAGGAACTTCCTAAGATTGATGGCAAAGATACGATTCTTAGAAGAATGGCTCAGTGGGAGTTTACTGACGAACAGCAGCAGGAGGCACAAAAGGCAATGATTGTCGGAGTGCCTGAAAATAAAATATTGGAATATTTCTATCCGGATGTCGAAGTCGAAGAGATGAGACAGGTAAGGGAAGATTATGAGAAAGCATCAGCCTAAACAGGTTGGTGCTTTTTTTAAGGAGGTGGTTGTCGCAATACCGTGTCAGGGAAAGCCTGACTGAATTTCACAACCGGGGATATCCCGTTCAGATACAAACTAAGTGCCTGACCGGATATCCCGGTTGGGTAAATCAAAAAAGGAGATTGAAAGAATGAGACAGAATGAAAGCAATTTAACAATGACAACTGATGTGGCAGTAACCACAAATACAACCAATATGGAGGAAAAAGGAATGAAGGGATTTTTTAAGAACATGAAGAAAAAGGTATTACCTGCTGTGGCAGGTTCTGTAACAGGAGCAATGTTTTTGACAAGCACATGCTTTGCTGCAACGGACACATCGGCAGTAACACAGCCACTTGATAACTTAAAGACACTTGTGATTGCAGTAATCGGTGCAGTCGGTGTAATTATTCTGGCGAAGAATGTCATGGAGTTTGCACAGGCATATCAGCAGCAGGATTCCTCAACTATGAACTCTGCTCTTAAGGGTATTGTAGCCGGAGTCATGATGGCTGGTATTTCAACAGTATTAACATTCTTAGGTTTCTAGGAAAAGCAAAGAAGCGAGGTGAGAAAGAATGGATATTTTTAATCTTGGAGATCAGATCCTTGCTCTTCTCGAAATGGTATTTGGATTTTGGAACAATCAGATATCGCTGGTATTTTCAATGTTAGGTCAATCGCCCGTGAACTTCAAAGGTGGAGGTCCATGGGCAGTTATCGCCGGCATTGAACCGATATTTGTTGCTGTTGGCTCTTCGCTTGTAGTACTGTTCTTTGTCATAGGCTTTTGTAGTGAAAGTATTGATATCAGGGAAGAGATGAGGTTTGAAGTAATCCTTCGTTTGCTGATTCGACTGGGACTTGCTGAGTGGTTTGTTGCAAACAATGTCACGATTATGAAGGCATTTTTTACATCCATCGGAAATCTGGTTAATCTGCTATCGGCAGGGAGCTATACAACGCTTACCATTGACAGCACACAGGCAGATGTCATCAGTAATCTTGGATTTGGGGAGAGTCTCATTATGCTGATACTTGCAGCACTTCTTTCCATCATCATTATTATCTGTGGTTTCTTTATGATATACACGGTATATTTCAGATTCCTAAGATTACTGATTATTGTTCCTATGGGTTCCATTGCATTTTCGACAATGGGTGGTAACAGAACGGTGAACCACACAGTATCTGCATACTGTAAATACTTCCTGTCTGTGACATTTGAGGCGGTAACAATGGCACTAGCCATAATTGTCTGCAATGCCTTTATCAATGCGGGGCTTCCGACATTTACTTCAAGTTATGCAGACTGGGCAAAAACACTTATCTATCTTTGTGAAATGACTTTTACCATTGCACTTACGGTAGGAAGTGT
This sequence comes from Acetatifactor sp., assembly GCA_051880235.1. Taxonomy (GTDB): domain Bacteria; phylum Bacillota; class Clostridia; order Lachnospirales; family Lachnospiraceae; genus Acetatifactor. The sequence continues at coordinate 44,191 of JBJENO010000035.1, forward strand.
AAAAGGAGCACAGAGTCTGACAAGCAAGGCATTTGGACTGTAGGAGGTTATGGCATGAACGAAGAAATAAAAGTGATGAAGGATGACCGGGGAGTGGAGTATAAGTGTCTGACTTATACTTCACGCTTTACCGGAGAAACAGATGTGGCATTTGACATTCAGCAGTATATGAATAACGGAAATATGTATATCGGTCTTGGGTGTAATGAAGAAGGATATCTGGAACCATTTGCAGATTTGACAGTAAACCTTGGGGATACAACACCAAATTACTGTGCATATGTAGACACCAATAATCTTCCGGATGCAGAAACCTTTATTGCAGACAACGAACTTGGAACATTTACAGGTTTTGTTAAGAGAAGCGGTTACTGTGAATATCCGTTGTATATGTTTAATCCGGATAAACTTAGAGAGCTTTGTCCAGATGGACTTGCAATGTATGAGAAGAACAAAGGAATTGTAACAGAAAACAAGCAGAAGAATGAAACGAGGTGAGAAAATTGGTAATTGAAATCAACAAAGATATTGACCGTTATCAGGAATCAGTTGCTATGGGGCTTACAGCCAAGCAGCTGATTTTTTCGATTGCAAGTGTTGTGATAGGCGGAGGTCTTGTTTATCTTCTTTATCCGTTTATTGGACTTACGGGAGCTGCATATGTAGCCATCCCGGTTGTAGCACCGATTGCACTTGGCGGGTTCTATTCCTATAACGGGATGAGTTTCTATGAAGTGATGGGAAAGAAATTTCATTATATGTTTGGAAACAGGGCACTAACCTATGTCTCAACGGAGGGCGAGCCTGCGATTAAGGCATATGAGCTGGAACAGGCAAACGCTGCGAAAGCAAAGGGAAAGGGTAAAATGTTTGGTGCTTCAGTCAAAGCAGATGTATCAGTCTCAGATGTAAATGATACGGATAAAAAGAAGAACAATCAGGCAGAGTTTGAAGCAAGTAAGAAGAAAATGATGAGAATGCTTATCATCTGCATGGTATTTTTTGTGTTGCTTATCGGTGCCGCAGTTGCCTATAAACTGGGTTACCTTGCACCACTCATCAATAATGTAACTAAGAAATAATATCTGACCTGTTTGGTCGGAGTAATTTTGGCATCAGCCGGATTGCTCCGGCGATGCCTCAGAAATAAGGAGGACAAACAAATGGGTTTATTTACGGATGGATTTAAGGAATTGAAAAAAGCAAGTGAACCACTTTACAAATCCCCTAAATCCATACAGGAAACAATAGAGATTATGGCGGTAGCGGAAAATGGTATCTTCGAGGTGGCGAGGAACCGTTACAGTAAATGTTATCTGTTTCAGGATATTAATTACACTACTACCAATGAGGATGAGCAGATAGATATCTTTGAGAGATACTGCAAGTTCCTCAATTCGCTTGACTGTAATTACAAGATTACGGTCAATAACAAGAATAAGAATATGACAGAGCTTCGGGAAAAGGTCATGTTCCCAAAGAAAGGTGATGGCTTTGACGAGTACCGTCAGGCATACAACGACATCATTGAGGAGAAGATTCTGGACGGCAGACAAGGGATTGAACAGGAGAGATATCTAACTCTTACGATTGAGCGTAAGAATTTTGAAGAGGCAAAGGCACAGTTTGCCACTTTAGAAGCCACAATTCACAAGGCATTTAATGAGCTTGGAACAGAGATTGTTCCTCTTACCGGTAACCAGAGACTTAAGATTCTTCATGATTTTTACCATCTTGGAAATGAGGAAGATTTTGACTTTGATATTAAGAAGGCAAAGAAGGTGGGAGCTGACTTTAAGAATGACCTCTGCAATGGGATGATTAAGTTCTTCCCGGACAGCTTTGAGGATGAGAGCAAGTTCTGTAAGGCACTTTTTATCAAGAAGTATCCAAGCAGCTTATCAGACAGGTTTTTGAATGAGATTACTTCATTACCTGTTCATTCAATTACAAGTATTGATGTAGTACCTGTGCCAAAGGATTTGACAACCAAGACATTACAGAAGAAATACCTCGGTATTGAATCTGACATTATCAAACAGCAAAGAGTCCGCAACAAGAACAATGACTTTTCTTCTGAAATCTCTTATGCAAAGAGAACGGAGAAAAAGGAAATTGAAGCAATCATGGATGATGTCCGTGAGAATGACCAGTGCCTGTTCTATGTGGGTGTGACTATCATTCTTATGGCGGATTCTAAGAAAGAGCTTGAGAGTATCACGGAAACCGTTGAAACCATTGGAAAGAGAAACAGCTGTACCATTGATGTGCATTATCTGAAACAGAGGGAAGCACTCAATACAGCACTTCCGATTGGTGTAAGACAGGTGGAAACCATGAGAACCATGCTCACACAGTCCCTTGCGGTGCTTATGCCATTTAATGTGCAGGAGCTGAATGATGAGGGTGGTGTTTATTATGGCATCAATCAGGTAAGCAAGAATATCAACATCGGAAACCGAAAGAAACTTATCAATGGAAATGGGTTTGTATTCGGTGTGCCAGGTTCCGGTAAATCCTTCTTCTGTAAGGCTGCGATGGGGCAAGTGTTTCTTTCTACCGATGATGAAATCATAATTATAGACCCCATGAACGAATACTTTGATATTGCGACAACCTATGGCGGCACGGTCATCAATATGTCCACTTACACGGACAACTATGTGAATCCTCTTGCCATGGATGTATGGAATCTTGACCAGAACGATACAAAGGGCTGGGTAAGGGAAAAAGGTGAGTTCATGCTTGGGCTTTGTGAGCAGTGCATCGGTGATAGTCTCAATTCCCGTCAGAAGTCCATCATTGACAGATGTGTGAGAAAAATGTATATCGACATTGCAAGAAGCAGGGAGAAATATATTCCGGTTATGAGTGATTTTTATGATATTCTTATGGCACAGCCGGAGGAAGAGGCAAAAGAGATTGCTTTATCCCTTGAGCTTTTTGTAAATGGTTCACTTAACATTTTTAATCATCAGACAAATGTGGACGTGGATAACAGATTTGTTGTATATGGTATCAGAGACCTTGGAACGGAGCTTAGTCCAATTACAATGCTTGTTATGATGGAGTCCATCCAGCAGAGAATTGTGGAGAATGGAAAAAGAGGCAAGGCAACATGGCTCTATATTGACGAATTCCATGTCTTGCTTAATTCCGAGTATTCAGCTAAATATTTACAGCAGCTTTGGAAGAAAGTAAGAAAACAAGGTGGACTTTGCACAGGCATCACGCAGAATGTCGTGGATCTTCTCCAGAACTACACTGCAACTACAATGCTGGCAAACAGTGAGTTTGTGGCACTTCTTAAGCAGGCAAACACAGACAGTTCCAAGATGGCAGAGGTTATTGGAGTATCAGATGCACAGCTCCGCTTCGTAACAAACAGTCAGTCTGGTATGGGACTGTTAAAGTGCGGTAATGTGGTTATTCCGTTCGATAATCAGATTAGTAAAGATACCAGTCTCTATAAGCTATACAACACAAATTTACACGAAATAATCCAAGAACAGAAAGCGAAGGAGAAGCAGAAAAATTCATAGTATAATTGTGACACTTATGGTAAAATCGTATCAGATGTCGAAAGATGTCTGATACGAAGAGGAAAGGACGAGAAATATGAACAAAAGTGTCAGTATTATTACGGATTTGGATGGTTCAAAAATAGCCCTTATTAATGATATAAGATTTAAGTCGAGGAAGGGGATAGATTGGAATGAAGTAGAGCAGTATCTGAAAGAATATATTGGAGAATACTTTGAAATATCCGAAACCTCAGAGAAAATATATATCGGTTCTGATTTTCCGGATGAGTTCAGTCATTCAAATGATACAAAGGGATTAAAAGGTGCTAATATGAAAGCGAAGGCAAACATTACGCCTGCTATTGGTGAACTTATCCAGATTGCTTCTGAAAAGGCACAGTATCCTGATTATAACAATAAACATGGAGCAAAGGCACAATTTGGATGGTATCGTTATAATACAAGATTTGGAATACCGGTTTATGATGAAGATGGAAATCTGGAGCGTTATAACATTTTTTCAACAAGAATGCTTGTAAGATGTGATGCAGATGGAAAACTTTATCTATATGATTTGGTAAGAACAAAAAAAGAAACGAGCAAGCCGCATGAGCAATAGCTGTACGGTAGTAAACTTCGTTTCTTTCTAACACCTATAATATAGGTATATGTATTGTTTGTCAAGAAGAAAATCTTGAAAGGATGTGATTTCATGGCATACAGCCAGCAACTTTGGGACGAAGCAAAAAGAAAATGTAAGCTTGGGGAAGAAGAAATAAGAATGGCAAAGGAAATGGGTCTTAATCCCAAGAGCCTGATTAAGAATATTCCAAATAAGAGCGAACAATGGAAAGCTCCTGTGAAAGAATGGATTCACGATATGTATGACAAAAGGCAGGAGAAGTCGAGAAAGAAAGCAGAACGAAAAACAAAAGGAAAAAATAACATTTAACTAAGCCGTTATGGAGAGTACATCTTCATGGCGGCTTTTTTGTTGGTATTTGAAAGAAGGTGAGAAAATTGAAAATCAAAAAGGTCGATGACAAGCCTATGGTGATCCATACCAAGAAGAAAGCAAAGCTTCATACACATGAACCAAAGAAAGCGTCCATCAAAGCTTCCAACATTTATACGGTTGACCGCAGTCCGAAGATTAAAGGGTCGAAGATTGCAACTACTGAAAACAAGAAGTTTCGGAGAAGTACGATTCATCCGGTTGATAAATCAAAGAAGGGGATGTTCAGGCAGTACCGGGCAGCGTTAAAGGAATCCAAGCAGTCCATTAAGACAAAGAACTCTTCCATTAAGGTGGCAGGAGCAGCCGGGGCACAGACGGCGTTAAGTCAGATGGAAGGCGGTGAGGAAGTAAAGGATGCTGCAAATATTGCTTATGTTGCAACAAGACCGGTAACGGGGACTGCATCCAAGGGAGCTGAATTGTTCAGGCGAAAGGCACTGGCTGAGAAAAGAAAGCGTATCAAAAAAGTGGAAGCCGGAAAGAAGCTTGCCAAGAAAACAGCAAAAGATACTGCAAAGACCGCTGCAAAGGAGGCATCCAAAGAGACTGCCAAGGCAGCGGCAAAGGAAGGTGCAAAAGTAGCAGCAAAAGTTGGAACTACTGTTGCAGGAACAGCAGCCGGAGCAGAGACGGGTCCGTATGCTCCTCTGATTGGTATTGCTGTGGGTAAGGCGGTTGGAGATAAGATTGATAAGATGGATGCCCAGAGAAACAGCAGAAACCGAAAAATCAAGTTCTTTCTTGATAAGATGAAAGCAGAAGGGGAACAGCAGGACAGTTTTGCAAAGCTGGTTAAGGACTTGTTTGTCAACAAAATGGCACTACCCATAAAAAAGATTATGGTTGCAGTGGGAGGATTTTTGCTGGTACTTGTGTTACTCATTGCGGTAACAGTTCTTCCGGTAGTAGCAGTAATTGCTATTCTCTACAACTCGCCATTTGCTTTTTTCCTCCCGCCGCTGGAGTCGGGGGATACGGTCACTACGGTAACAAGTGCCTATGTCTCGGAGTTTAACAGGGATATTAACACTCTGGCAAATGAACACACGGGATACGATACCGGGCAGATTGTGTATGTGGATTTTGAAGGGGAAAGTGCAGGAAATTTCAATGATATTGTCACCATCTATATGGTCAAATATGGCGTTGGGGATACTGCAACCGTTATGAATGATACCTCCAAGAGTAAGCTTAAGGAGGTATTTGACGATATGTGTTCCTACACAACAAGTTCCGGAAGTGAAACCACAGAAAATGAGGATGGTTCAACCACTACACAGACTGTATTGTATGTGAATGTGAAGCTGAAAAACTGTTATGACATGATAACGGAATACAATTTCGATTCGGATCAAATCGAACTGGTTGAAGAAATGATGCGGATGTTTGGCAGTACAAGTGGTGTCACACCGCAATCAGCTCTGACACAGGCAGAGGTGGATGCCATTTTGCAGGGCATTGCAGACCCGACACAGCGAACCGTTGTCTCCTATGCACTGACAAAGGTAGGCTATCCGTACAGTCAGCAGTACCGAGACACAGGCAATTATTATGATTGCAGTTCCCTTGCCTACTATTCATGGAAAGCAGCCGGTATTGATATCAGCTATGGTGGAGCCAATACGGCAGCTGCGGAGGCAGAAGGTCTTGACAGTGCAGGTCACACAGTATCTTATGCAGATATGCAGCCGGGAGATTTGATTTTCTACAGCTATGAGAGAAATGGCAGATATAAGAATATCAGCCATGTGGCTGTGTATGTTGGAAATGGAATGGTGGTAGAAGCAAAAGGTGTTGCTTATGGTGTAACCTACAATGCAGTACCGAATGTGGGAAGCATTGTGCTCATTGGCAGACCACAGTAATCAGGAAGAACTATAAAAAAGCAGCATCTGGCAGAGCTTCGGTTTTGCCGGATGTTTTTGGTTAGGAGGGCAAAATGAAATTAAATGATATGATTTTTGTCATTGAGAACCGGAAGGGAACGGTTGAAACCAACTTCCTTCTGACACTTGATGACACGATAGAAATGCTTAAGCAGTCCGGCGAGTATTCCATGAAAGAGACAGCAGCTATCTTTTCAGAGCTTGGAAGAACCATGACTGAGCCTGACTGGGCAGAGGTATATCTGGCTGGTAACAAGACTCTTTTCATGTGTTATTGCAGAGATGAAAGCCATCTTAGAGCATTTCTCAATAAGAAATTTAATGATGAAAATGTCGAAGATGTGCGTTTTGATTATGAAAGATGCAGTCATGAATGTAAGGAAAAGATAAGGCTTTATGGGATTACTGAAAATGGAGAGAAAGACAAGATGGTTGAGCATCATTACAGCCATATGGAACACCAGTTTAAGCAGGGTGAGAATCTCCACAATTTCAATGGTAAGGATTATAAGGTTGTGGAGCTTTTGTCACCAAGAAATCTGCTTCTTATGGATATGAGCAATGGAAACTTTGTTGTGGGACTTGGTACAAGCCTTTTTATGAGACAGATTAAGGGAGACAGTGAGGAGCCTGAAATCGGTATCGAATGGGAGCACGGAGTATATCTTTCTTCCAAGCCGTCACGCATTGACTTTCAGGGCATACGGGAAGATTATGGCGGAACAAAGATGGAAAAAGACAGGGAGGATATCCGGCTGGAGCAGGAAGATTATTTCACACAGCTTCACAAGTTAGCCAATAATCCACTTTGCAGTGAGGATATCAGGGAGCTTCTAAGTGAGATTATGCGTGCGGAATTCTGTACGGATAAAATGGATAAGTTTCATCAGAATCTTTCTGCCGGAATCTATGATGAGGACAGTGAGATGAAAGTGTTTCCTGTTACGGTTAGTAAAGATATGGAGAGCGTATTAAGTGTCAGAGGGATTGATCTGGAGGATGCAATAGAGGTTGCAACCAATGTAATCAGTATGGCAGAAGTACACATGGATAAGCAGAAAGCGAGGTGAATTCTGTATGGCTAAACGAAAGGATTTTGATATTGAAATCAGAGAAGAGTTATCAAGAACAGTTACTGTGAAAGCAGAAACTCTTGGTGATGCCATTGACCAGGTAATGGATCAGTACAAAAGAGGCGAAATTGTTCTTGATGCTGAGGACTTTGTGGGAAAAACAATAGATGCTGCACCCACACAGCAGAATACAAGATAGACGGAGGAATATTGAATGAGCAGAAAAGAAAATATAGAAAAGAACATGGAATTTCTAATCAAGGAATTGCAGAAGGAATGGGATGTTTCAAAGGAGACAAAGCACAAAGTAACAATATCTGTAAAGGACGCAAGAAGAATTCGTATCAGGGTGCAACAGCAGATTGAGGATATGGGAGAGATGCTTCATAATCAGTCGGATATGAGCTTTAAGGAGAGCATGAAGCTTTGCAGAGCAAATTATGTCACTTTAAGAATTGCAAGAAAGCTTATTGCAGGACAGAATGCAGCCGAAGAGTCAGGAGAAGCGGAATATACGATTGCATTTGACAAAGAAGAGTTCAGAAGTTTTCGTAAGCTTGCGGTAGAGTAAGGGAGGATGCCTATGGGAGAAAAATTCAATATCATATATGCCGATCCGCCTTGGAAATTCCAGACGTATTCGGAGCGTGGCAGCCAGCTAAAATCAGCAGACTGCCATTATTCATGTATGAAGTTCGATGACATTCTCTCTCTTCCTGTGGAAAGCATTGCAGCAGATGACAGTATCCTGTTTTTGTGGGTAACATTCCCACTTCTTAAAGAAGGGCTTGAAGTAATGAAAGCGTGGGGATTTACCTACAAGACCTGTGGTTTTAACTGGGTAAAAAGAAATAAGAAAGCAGACAGCTGGTTTATGGGACTTGGTTACTGGACCCGTTCCAACTCGGAAATATGTCTGCTTGGAACAAGGGGGCATCCGTCAAGGGTGTCCCGTTCCATTTCGCAGGTGTGTGATGCAAGAATCATGCAACACAGCAAAAAGCCGGAGGAGATACGGGAGAGAATTGTAGAGTTATGCGGTAATCTGCCAAGAATTGAGCTTTTTGCGAGGGAGAGATGTGATGGCTGGGTAAGCCTTGGAAATGAAATTGATGGAAAAGACATCAGAGAAGCAATATTGGAGGTGTAGCATATGAGCGTAGATTATAAAGTCAGGCAGATTTATAACGTGGTTATAAAAGAAGTGACTGAAACACAGGAAAGCTGGAAATCAGTGCTTCGACTTGCCGGGCAGATATACCGTTATGAATTTGATAATGTTCTCATGGTATATGCGCAAAAACCACATGCCACTTTAGTAGCTGACTTTGACACATGGAAAAAGGTGGGCAGGTATGTAAAGCGTGGAAGTAAAGGGATTGCAATCTATCCTTCCAGAGCATTGCAGCCATATATGAGATATGTGTTTGATATCAGTGATACGGGTGGAAAACAGTCGGAGCTTACCTGGAATCTTGACGGAGATAAGCTGCCAGAGTTTATGGAATATCAGGTAGCACATGGGAAGTATCAAAAGTATGAAGGAGTGACAAGAGAAGATTCACTAATTGCTCTAAAGGACTTTACAAAGCGGGAAATCGGAGTCATAATTGAAGAGGAATTCGAGAACCGAATGACCGAATTATCACAGATTACAGGCAGTGTGATTAAGGAATTTAGCGAAAAACGTGAGGGCTTACACGGAGTACCGGACCTTGCAGAGCTTGCAAGAAAAGGGATTTTATATGTTGTAGGTACGAGATGCGGATTTGACTTGTCTGCTGAAGAACAGGATTTTAGTCAGATTGTAAAAGTAACGGACGAAGATACTATTTACCGTCTTGGTTCCCTCATATGCGATGTCTCCTGTAATGTTCTTAGAGCATTTAGTAAAGATTGTAGGGCTGTTGAGCAGGAAAGGAGAATTGCATATGGTAGCAGAACTAGAGTACAAGGAAGTGGACGGACTTCTTTATCCGGTACTGGAGATTCCGGACGAGACGGAGAACTTGGCGAGACTGGGCAAATACGGACGTCAGGCGATGAAGTATCTGGAGGAGAACGAACCGGCGAGATACAAGAATCTGCTTCGCACGGGCAGAATGACAGAGAAGATGTTAGAAGTGGAGGAAGAAGCGAACCGGATGATGGAGCAGCTTCAGAAACAGTATCTAATAAAGAACAAACCACAGAATCCAAGCAGTACGATGGAAATGTGGAAGCTGAGAGAACAGGCGAAGATGATGGCAGAGGAAATCGTTCTGGCAGAGATAGTGTTGAAATACCATTAAATCGTAATGAGTATGATGAAGAACTAAATAGAGAACTTGATGAAATCAATTCATTAGGAGTGAGTAAGGAAGCAGGCGAATATGTGCAGGCTTCCTTTTTTTTCGACGAAGCAACGAGTCAAATCGGATTCAATCCGAATTTGACGACTGCCGACGACCGCCGGATGCGTGCATCTGGCGAGGATGCCGAGTATGGTCTGATTGATTCTTCAAAGAAATCACAGGCAGAACCGAATGAGTATATGCAGAAGTTTAAACAGGAAATGGCAGATGCAAAAAGCGGGAAGTACAATTATCTCAATCCAAAGAAAGCTTCTTTTGTTCCACATGAATATGTCAAAACAGTGCTTCTTAAAGGCACAGGCTTTGTCGGCGGCAGAGGAAGAGTGTGCAAAATCTTTGAGACAGAGATTGATGCAGGAACAAGAGCCAAGCGGATTAAGGCAGAGTTTGGCATTGGTGGTTCCGGTTGGCCTATTGATGGCTTGGGACTGCATGGATATGATACTTTTAAGGGAAATGGAATCAGATTTCAGTGGCGTGACGAGGAAGGCGAAGTAGAAGGATATGTCTCTTGGAGAGATATAGAAAAAGAGATTTCAGCACTTATCCTTACGGGAGAATACCAGCCGGAGAAACCAAGACTGGATGAGATACAGTCTGACGGTATGCGTGAAGATGATGAAATTATTGACGCAGATTTTCGTGAAGTGGATGATGAGGAGCAGGAAGAGGAACTGGATGAGTTTGCCATTCCTGATGAACCTGAAAGCTATGCAAGTGCAAGAAAATCATTGGAAGAAGCGTATGCAGAGGAAAGGGAGCTTACCCCGGAAGAGGCAGCTTTGGAGGACAGACTTGTTACCATGGTGGAATATGGTGCAGAGCTGGAAGCAGAGACAGACCATGAGCCTGCTCCTGAGCCAAAACAAAAAACTTCCGGGGAATTACAGTTTATCGAGCCGATTAACTATGCCGAAGTGATTGCAGGCATGGATGAGGATATGCGTACCGCTATGGAGATTCTCATATCGGAATGCAGCTGTTACACACCATTTAAGCCTTTTTTAATGGACCTTGTGGCAACGGATGATTTATTTATGCCGAATAAACTGGACAATTTATCAGCGGTGGTGCTGCATGACAGGCAGGAGCATAAAGCCTATGCCAATAATGAGTATGGTCTGGTGGAATACACCCTAAAGCCTTTTGAAATTGACATCAATTACAAGAACAAAAAGGGAGAGCGTGTAACAGCCACTACCGGATACCGTGAACTGTATGAAGTATTAAGCTATATGGTAAAGGTTCCTCATTACTGCGGGGAAGATCATCTTGCGTGGTATAAAGATATGATTGCCGGAGACAGGACGAAAATGTCCCCGGTATATGTTTCATTCCTTGAAAAACAGGAAGAAATCAGGGCAAACAGGGAAGCCACCAGACAGAGAGCACTTGCGAATGGCTGGGAGACTGCGGATAGTAATACACCAAAGGACAGCGATAAAGAAGCAGCTGACACACAGCCGAATACGACAGATAAAAGAAGAAACTTCCATTACAACCTCTGGGATTTACAGACCGGAGGGGCAAAGACCAGATACAAATGGAATGTGGAAGCCATAAGACTTTTAAAACAGCTGGAAAGTGAAGGAAGGCTTGCAACAGCAGAGGAACAGAAAATATTATCACTGTATGCCGGATGGGGCGGAATCCCACAGGCATTTGATGATAAGAATAATGACTGGTCAAAGGAGTATACAGAGCTTAAGGAACTGCTTACAGAGGATGAGTATGTAGCTGCAAGAGCAACAGTAAACAATGCTTTTTATACCTCGCCTGTAATATGCAGCTGTATTAATCAGGCACTTGTGAACTTCGGTTTCCGTGACGGAAATCTGTTAGAGCCGAGTATGGGTATCGGTAACTTCTTCGGAAGCCTTCCCACACCAATGCAGAGAGCAAATCTGTATGGTGTGGAGCTTGATGATATTTCGGGAAGAATTGCAGGACAGCTATATCAGAAAGCCCATATAAAAGTGGGTGGATTTGAACAGACGCAGTATCCGGATAACTTCTTTGATGTGGCAGTTGGAAATGTACCCTTTGGGGATTATAAGATATATGACCCGAAGTATAACAAGTACAACTTCCGTATTCATGACTATTTTCTGGCAAAGGCACTTGATCAGGTAAGACCGGGCGGAATTGTGGCATTTATTACCACAAAGGGAACACTTGATAAGAGCAATCCCACGATACGAAAGTATCTGGCAGAAAGGGCAGAGCTTATCGGTGCCATAAGACTTCCAAATACTGCATTTAAGGACAATGCGGGAACGGAAGTAACCAGCGATATTATTTTCCTTCAGAAAAGGGAGAAAAAAATTGACATCGAACCGGACTGGGTTCATCTGGGATATACAGAGGATGGGATTGCGGTTAATTCCTATTTTGTGGAACATCCGGAAATGATTCTTGGTCGTATGCAGTACGACACAAGAATATACGGACAGGACAGCAGATATACAGTCTGTGTCAATGATGATCCGAACTTCAATATGTATGAAGCACTGAATAAGGCAATCAGCAATATGCAGGCACAGCTTACTGACTTTGAGCGTCTGACAGAAGAGGAGGAAAAGAGCGAGGATATTATCCTGGCAGACCCGGATGTAAGAAACTTTTCCTACTGCTTTGTGGACGGAAAACTTTATTTCAGAGAAAACTCCCAGATGGTAAGAAGGGAGGTGTCAGCTACTGTGGAGGAAAGGATAAAGGCACTTGACGAAATCCGAACCGTGACAAGGCATCTGATAGATATCCAGACAGAAGGCTGCAGCGAGGAAGAGCTTGCCGATGTGCAGAGGCTTCTTAACGAAAGATATGATAAATTCGTGGACAAATATGGAAGCATCAATTCACAGGGTAACAGCAGGGCATTCCGTGATGACAGCGATTATCCGCTTCTTTGCTCTTTAGAGGAGATTGATGAAGATGGAAATGTGAAAAAGGCAGATATGTTTTATAAGCAGACCATCAAGGCAAAGGTATCCATTGAGAGGGTGGAGACAGCGGTGGAAGCACTGAATGTATCCATCAATGAGTTTGGTACAGTGAATCTTGCCTATATGCAGAGTATCTATCATCCGGATATCAGCGATATGATCAAGGAGGTTTCTGAAAAGACTGAGAAAACAGAAGAGGAGATAAACTTATCCGGACAGCTGAAAGCAGACTTTGAGAGACAGAAGATGATTAAGGAGCTTGAGGGACTGATTTTTCTTAATCCTTCCGGCTATAATCCAAACAATCCAAACGCCGGATGGGAAGCTGCGGATGAGTACCTGTCAGGAAATGTGAGGGATAAGCTTCGTGTGGCAAAAGCCATGATGGAAAATCCGGAACTTTCTGAGGAAGAAAAGGCATTGTTTACAATCAATGTATCAGCCTTGGAGCAGGTACAGCCAAAAGACCTTGATGCCTCGGAGATAGATGTCCGTATTGGTACGACATGGATTGAAAAAGAGGATTATGAAAGATTCATTTATGAGCTTTTAGGCACACCAAGAAGAGCACAGGCAGTAAGAAGCCAGTATTATAATTCCGGCATCCAGCTTAATCTTAACAAAGTGAATATGGAATGGTTTATAGAAAATAAATCATTAGATAAGCGTTCAGTGGCAGCTACCAAGACTTATGGTACAAGCCGGATGGACGCTTATTCTATTTTTGAGAGTACGCTGAACTTAAGAACCGTAACAGTAAAGGACCGTATTGATGACGGGGATGGCAAATATCATTACGAGGTCAACAAAAATGAGACCATGCTTGCTAGGGAAAAGCAGAACCTGATGAAGGAGGCTTTCAAGGAATGGATATTTAAAGACCCGGAGCGGAGACAGAAATATGTCAGCTACTACAACGAGACATTCAACAATGTAAGGCTTCGTGAGTATGATGGAAGTCACTTACAGTTTCCGGGAATGAATCCGGAGATTGAATTAAAGCCACACCAGAAAAATGCGGTTGCCCGTATTCTTATGGGTGGAAATACCCTTCTTGCACACTGTGTTGGAGCAGGTAAGTCATTTGAAATGATGGCTGCCTGTATGGAGCAGAAAAGACTCGGACTTGCCAATAAAACGGTTATGGTTGTACCAAAATCACTTATCGGGCAGACTGCAAGTGAGTTTTTAAGGCTTTATCCGTCAGCAAATATTCTGGTGGCAACGGAAAGGGATTTTGAAAAGAGCAGACGAAAGCAGTTCATCTCACGAATTGCAACGGGAGATTATGACTGCATTATCATGTCGCACTCTCAGTTTGAGAAGATTCCAATATCACCGGAGCGTAAAGCCAGAATGATAGACCAGCAGATAGACGAGCTTTCCTTTGCGATTTCAGAAATGAAGGAAAATAACGGAGAGCGATGGACAATCAAGCAGATGGAGGCGCAGAAGAAAAAGCTGGAGGAACAGATTAAGGAGCTTACGGAGGAGAGCAGAAAGGATGACCTGATTACCTTTGAGGAGCTTGGCATTGACTCCATCATGGTAGACGAGGCGCACGGTTTCAAGAACCTTGCCATATTTTCAAAGATGAACAATGTGGCAGGTATCAGCAGTTCCGGGGCAAAGAAGTCTACGGATATGCAGTTAAAATGCCAGTATATCACAGAACTGAATGGTGGAAGAGGTATTGTATTTGCTACCGGAACCCCGGTCAGCAATACCATGTGTGAGCTGTATGTCATGCAGCTGTATCTTCAGAAGGAAGCCTTGGAGCAGATGGGTATTTATCACTTTGATTCCTGGGCGGCAAACTTCGGCGAAGTGACAACAGCACTGGAGCTTACCGTGGAAGGCAGCGGATTCCGTTTCAAGAGCAGATTCAATAAGTTTACCAATCTGCCGGAGCTTATGAATATCTTCCGTGAAGTGGCAGATGTGCAGACAAAGGATATGTTAGACCTTCCGGTTCCGGCACTCCGGGGCGGGAAGTATATCATTGTGGAAAGTGAGCCGGACCGGTATGTAAAGCAGGTCATGGAAGATTTCGTGGCAAGGGCAGAGCGTATCAGGGGCGGCGGTGTAGACCCGTCAGAGGATAACTTCCTTAAAATCACCCATGAGGCAAGGCTACTTGGTACGGATGCAAGACTGCTGGAAGCATCAGCACCCAACAATGTGGATGGAAAGCTCAATAAGGTAGTTGAAAATGTGTTTGCGGAATATGAGAAAGCAGCAAATGAAGGAAAGATTGGCTGTCAGCTTATCTTTTCTGACATTGGAACACCGAAGGGAAGCTGGTCGGAGGATATGCTTACAGATGGTTACTGGAAGCGGACAGCAACCGAAGACAAGCTTTGCGGAGAGTTTGATGTCTATAATTACCTGAAAACAGAGCTTGTGAAAAGAGGAATCCCGGCAGAGGAGATAGCATTTATTCATGACGCAAAATCCGATGCACAGAGGGACACACTCTTTAAGGATATGAGGACAGGTAAGAAAAAGATACTCATCGGCTCAACGGATAAATGCGGAACCGGTGTAAATGTCCAGACGCACCTTGTGGCAATGCATCATGTAGACTGCCCGTGGAAGCCTTCAAGCATTGAACAGAGAGAAGGTCGTGGTATCAGACAGGGAAATGAAAATGATGAGGTGGCAGTTTACAGATATGTCACCAAAGGAACCTTTGATGCATACAGCTGGAGTCTTGTGGAGAATAAGCAGCGTTTTATCAGTCAGGTCATGACAAGCAAGTCGGTATCAAGAACCTGTGAGGATATAGACGAGGCAACACTATCCTATGCAGAGATTAAGGCGGTTGCCACCGGAAACCCCATGATCCGGGAGAAGATGGAGATTGATAATGATGTGCAGAGATTAAAGCTGTTAAAGGCATCTTATGACAGCCAGAGATATTCGCTGCAGGATAACTTCATGATTCGTTTTCCAAAGCTTATCAAAGCGGCGGAGGAAAAACTTGTCTGTGTCAGGGAGGATTTGAAGGCAAGGGATGCGGCACTTCTTACCAGTGCAGAATTTGCCATTACGGTAGGAAATGTGACATTCACGGAGCGAACCGACGGTGGTGCAAGTATGCTTGAGGCAGTATCAAAATGTAAGACCGGCGAGACTTCTCCGATAGGCAGTTTCAAGGGATTTGAGTTATTGGTAGAGAAAAACTTCATGGGTGTCAATTATCTGGTGCTTCGTGGCAGGACAGAGTACAAGGCAGAGCTTTCCACAAGTCCTGTTGGAAATATGGTAAAGCTTGAGAATCTGTTCAACGGCATTGATGAGAACATTGATTTCCTTGAGAAGAAGATCGAATCCTACAAGCTTGACATGGAAGCATCCAAAGCAGAGTATGAAAAGCCTTTTGCCTATGAGGAAGAGCTAAAGAGTAAGATTGCAAGACAGTATGAGCTGAATGCACAGCTTGACCTAGAAAATGGCAAGGTGGAGGATGTGGATCTTGCTGCGTCCGAGGATAAGAATGTTGCCGCCAATGTGGCAGAGGAGAAAAGTCCATACCGCACAGGAATTGACGGATATAAAAGGTGACGTAACTATTCAGTACCTTCATAGTTACGAGACGCAAGCCCATGCAAAATCAGTTTCACTGATGGGCTTGCTCTTGCTACCGATATGTTTTCGTACGAATTATGCGGTTTTCGCATAATTCTGTAGTGGACAATTGCAATGAAATAAGTTAACAATGTTTCGACCATGGAGGTGGTCAGTATATGGGAAAGAAAATAAAAAGAATATTTGTGAGTATATGTATCGTTACAGGGATTGCTTTACTGGCAGTCCCTTTTTACTACCATTTTCATGGTCAGAATGAGACAGACAAGCTGATAGAACAGTTTGAAAAGACACTGGAGGACAATGAAGATGAGACAGAAAAATCGAAAGAAGAGGGCAAAGAGCAGACCTCCCTTAGTAAAGAAGATGCAGCCTTACTTTCAGGGGAAGATGTCATTGGCATTATTGAGATTGAAGCCATAGATATCAGATACCCGGTATTAGAGGGAGCAGGCAATTCGCAGATAAGGTATGCCATTGGTCATATGACGGAAACTGCGGGGCTTGGAGAAAAGGGAAACTGTGTATTATGCGGGCATAACGGCAGCAGAAATGGAACATTCTTTACCAACCTGAACCAGCTGTCAGCCGGAGATAAGGTAAAGATTACAGATAAGAAGGGAGAAGTCCATATGTATGAGGTGGCAGACACCAGTGTTATCGGTCCGTATGACAATACGGTTAAAAACCAGTCGGATGAGGAAATCTTAACCCTTCTTACCTGTGCCAATAGGGGTACTAAGCGTTTTGTCTGCCGCTGCATACCGGTAAAGGAAGCAGGTGATGTGGATGAATAGAATGTGCAGATTGGGTGAAGCAGAGGAGTTATTAAGTGAAATGGATTTTTCTGATGTGGCTGATGATATAGCGGAGACAGAGGAAGATACGCAGCTGGTTGTCAGTGGCTGGTGGGTATTTCTGCCACAGCTTAACTTACAGCTTCACGAAGGAATTTTATGTAACTGGGATGAAGAGGAGCAGATGTTCATGCCGGATGTGGCAGTGACGGTAGTGTATGAGGCAGATGCGGACAGAATGGAATATATCTACTTTGAACAGGACGGCATGATGGCAACTCTTTACAACTGGCTGAATGGGAGACTTTCCATCAGCCAGATAGAAGCATTAAAGTGCGAGATTATCGTACCGGAGGATGGGGAAGAACACAAAACAGAATAAAGAAAGGAAAAGACAGAACCGATGGTTTCCCCACCATTATCTGTCAGGGAATGTATATGAAATATGCAATTAAAGTGAATGAAGTGAAAAAAGAAAACGGAAATGTGAAGGGCTTTGCCACTGTGGTATTTGGCGATTCATTTAAGATAACCAATATCGCAATCGTGGAGAACAAGGACAAGGGACAGTTATTTGTATCCATGCCAAGATACAAGTCCAATGAAAGAAGTGAGGATGGTTCTGCCATCTATAAGGATGTATGCAATCCAATCACCGCAGAATTCCGCGAGGAACTTTATGGCAATATCCTTGAGGAATATGAAAGAGTGCAGGCACAGGGACAGCCGGAGAAAGGAACAGAAAAGGATGTGACACCACCGGAGTTTTCCGTAACGGTTACACCCTATGAGAGGGAAGGCAGTAATATCCGTGGACTTGCCAGAATCTATTTTGAGGACAGCTTTATCGTCAACAATGTGAATATCCTTCAGGGCAAGGAAAAGGTCTTTGTGGCAATGCCTTCCTATAAGACAAAGCAGAAGGACGAGAATGGCAAGGATATCTATCAGGATATCTGCTACCCTGTGACAAAGGAATTCCGTGAAAAGCTTTATTCAGAGATTGAGAGAGCTTACACAGAGGCGAAGGAAAAACAGCAGGAGCAGGCAAAGGAACAGTCACAGAAACAGGGAAAGGAGCAGTCGCAGGATAAAGACGGATTTATGAAAGCATCCGGCGAACCGCTTCCCTTTCGTTAATGAGCAGTAGATTAGTAAGAACGGGCGGCCAAAAGCTGCCCGGATTGGAGGACATTATTTATGGAAGAAAAACGAAAATCAATGACAAAAGATGAAATGATCATGGAGCTTATGGAACTGCTAAAGGCAAATGGCAGACCAAAGCAGGCGGCAGATGTGTTTGAAAGTGCAGATTATGTGGATATGCTTGAAAGCAAGCTTGACCAGATGACAAACGAGCTGGTGCAGATGCGTAAGGAATTGCAGGAGATGAAGGAACAGCAGGCATCAAAATCACTGAAAGAGACCTTATCGGAAATGGTAGACAGAGCACAGGCAAGATGCCAGCAGATGAAGGAGAAACTCTTTGAAGCCAAGGAAGAGATGCATAACAAGGCTGTTGAAATCGTAAAGGCAGTAAAGCAGAAGGGAAAAGAGGCTCTTAATAAGGTATCAGAATTCTTTGGGGTAAAGAAAAAGCTGGAGTCAATCAGAGAGAATGTCCGTGAGGGGATTGTTGAGACAGAGCAGACACTTGCCCGCATTGACGGTTTTGGTGAGGGTATGAGAATGGCGAATGAACAGCTGGCAAACAGTTTTCGTGTTCTTGCCGGAAAGGAGCAGGTGGATTATTCAAAGAAAGAATATGCACAGTCAAATGTAGCAGTCATCCGCAAGCCTTGGGAGTGGCAGAAGAAGGTGTATCAGAATCTGGAACTTCATCTGGATGCAGCTATAGATAAAGTTGATAATCTGGCTAAGGATGTGGAGTTACAGAGAATGGAGAAGAAATGGGATCAACTGTATGAGCAGACACATCAGGAAAGCGCAACTGTGTCCATTCAGCCTCAGCCTGTAGCTTTGGTATCTGAAAAGGAATATGAGTATGGTGCAGATGCATTTGAGGCGTATATGAAAGAAAGTCAGGGAACAAATAAGCGTGAAATAAATAAGCATGAAATAAGGGATAATAATGTGGAACTAAAGAATGATATGGCAAGGTAAAAGAATTTGAAATAATGTGTTGACATTGAGCGGATGATACAGAACAGTATCATCCGCTCAATGAACATTGAGCGGATGATACTGTATAATAGAATTACAAAGAAGGAGGTGCTTAATATGAGTATTTATCATTTGGATTTACCAGCAACAGATGAATGGAAAAAACTGAAAAAAGAAAGAGAAACTGATAAACATAAAAGTGTTCAAGATTATGATGGTGAGGAAATAAGTATTGAGGAATTAAAGGTTCTCTATAAGCTGAGTGAAGACGGTAAATGTGCGATACTATATGATCTTTATGAGGATAATATGGAATTTTATGGGGATGGGATAACTGTTCCTTTTAGTTCAGTATATCAAGGAAAGATAGAACGCCCTGCTGGGACTAGATTTAAAAATATTGTAGGTACTTCATTGCACAAACTATCCGGTGAGAGTTGGATTTGTGCATATGACCGTGTTACAAATATGTTTACATTGGCTTGTTGCTCAGATGGCAATACATACATAAATAATTATATATACAAGCAAAATATTTGTAACAATAAATTTTGTGAATGTCATAAATTTCGGCATAATTTAGTTGGGGCACATGTATATGTGCAAGGTGTTGATAATTCATGTTATGCTGGAATTGTACCTTTATGTGATTGTCATAACAAGCAAAATGATTGTTATATGAAATTCATAAGGAATACTTTGGTAATGTTAATTGATTATAAAATTAATCAAAATGTATATCAATCTTATATTGATAAAATAGAAGGAGAAGTAAAAAATGAGTAATAAGCAAATAGATGAATATATATATAGCCTTAATTATGATCCGAGAACTGTTTTAGCTTTTCAAGGTACAAAGATTAGTAACATATCACCCAAAGAAGGCACATTTGAAAATGATAAGTATGTTGTTGTTACAAGAGAAAAGTGTACTATTGATTCAGATTATGATGTATGTATTACTGATGAAAATAGAAACATAACTTATCCGGGAAGTTTAGTTTATGCGAATGAAAAGTTGGTAGATGGTGTGCCAACTCCTATTCAGCTAGACAGAGCACCTATCAGTGTGACAATGAATCTGCCGGGAATGACAAAAGATAATTATCTTATTGTACAGGACGTAAATTATGCAAACATTTCTGGAGCAATGAACAAGATAATGGACACATGGTACAATAAATATCCGGACTATAATACTATTCCAGCAGATATGTCTTTTACAGGTGGTTTGGTTTACGATAAAAACGAGATGAAATTAAAATTTGGTTGTGATGTAGGTTTTTTTGAAAATACTCTAGGAATTAATTTTGACGCAGTTGCAAAGGATGAGGTATCGGTCTATGTTGCAAAATATAAACAAGTATTTTACACGGCATCAGTAGAAGCATTTAGGTGTCCGTCGGAACCGTTCGCTAATCATGTGACACTAGATGATTTAAAGGCAAAAAATGTAAATGAAACCCAGCCACCTGCATATGTTAATGCAGTTTCATATGGTCGAGAGATTTATGTGAAATTCGAATCAAAATGTTCGAAACAGACATTAAGTCAGGTGCTAGATGGTTCAGTATCATATGAAGGAATAACACCGAATGGAAATGAGTCGGGTAGTATTGATAATGAATCCTTGAAGATTATTTGTTCACTGGTAGTTTTGGGTGGAACACCAATGGCGGTGGAAGGGTTGTTTTCTGATAAAAGCTTTATTGATACCGTTAATAAAGCAATATTTTCAAATACAACATTAAGTAAGGAGAATCCGGCATATCCGTTAAATTATAAAGTGTTATTCTTGAAGGATAATATGACTGCGAGATTTTGCGGTACATCGGAATACGTAAAAGAAACATCAGAAGTATTTTCTTCTGGTGAAATTGACTTAAAGCACAAAGGGGCATATGTTGCAAAATTTAATATTTCGTGGCAGGAAATAGTTGGCTATAACGAAGACGGAGTGGAAATAACTAATACAGTAAACTGGGACGAAAATGATGCACATAAAACAGCAGGATTTCAAACTATGATTCCGCTTAAGGGAAATGTGCGAAATATTAATATTAAGGCACAGGGAGCGACAGGATTAGTATGGGATCCATGGCATACACCGTTTGATAGGAACAACATTACTCTTGTTTCTAAAATATCTTTAGAACTAAGTGGAACAACATTGAATCAGAAAGCAAACTATGAAGAAATTGTATAAACCAAGTGTGGTCGGACAAGATTTGATATCTTGTCCGATTGTATATAATAACAGTAATATAATAGCATAAGTCTATAACTATAGAATAGAAATAGACATGTCAGCTTTCTGTTTCTGTTATGTTCATATCCCATTCCGTCAGCACACAGGCACAATACCCCGGTTCCGGCTGATAACAGTGTATGGTCAGGTTTTTGTCAATCTCCGGGCTGTAATCATGGAGGGTACGCTGTCCGCCGTTTAAGGCAACATCTGCGTAGGACACAATCCACTTTCTGTCACCGTTCTTGAAGACTTCATAAAAGGAATGGTCTACCATATCTTCCACAGGAACGCCCTCAATCACTT
>JBJENO010000036.1:0-64652 GCA_051880235.1 Acetatifactor sp.
CACGCGACAGCTTGTTTAATATATCACAGCCATCAGCGCTTGTCAACAACTTTTTTATTTTTTTTGCTACCAGATTTTCTTCTCAGAAGCACATTAGGAAAACCAATGCATCTGATAGCGAAACGGAGAAAGAGGGATTTGAACCCTCGCGCCGGTTGCCCGACCTACACCCTTAGCAGGGGCGCCTCTTCGGCCTCTTGAGTATTTCTCCTTAATCCGAACTACGTCTCTACCAAACTTTTTAGCGTCTCTAACTCGTGACGCAAAAATCATTATACATAAGCAATAGGTCTTTGTCAATCGCTTTTTTTACTTTTTTATTGCCTTTGACGATAAAATGCAATGACCGCATACAACGAACTACAGCCATTGCATTTATTACCATACCCGATAGATCTGTGATTTATTCCCGACAATATTGCTCAGTTGCCGTCGCGTATAAATCGTTGCCCTGGGCATCCATTACGACAATGACCGGAAAATCTTTTACTTCCAGTTTTCGAATCGCCTCCGTGCCCAAATCATCATACGCGATGACCTCAGACTGAAGAATTGATTTGGAAAGAAGAGCACCTGCCCCACCAACTGCTGCAAAGTATACCGCACCATTTCTGATGACAGCCTCTTTCACAGCCTGACTTCTCTTCCCTTTTCCAATCATTCCTTTTAAGCCCAGATCAAGAAGCCTCGGCGCATATTTGTCCATTCTGCTTGCTGTCGTAGGGCCTGCAGAGCCGATTGGTCTTCCGCTCCTGGCGGGAGAAGGCCCCATATAGTAGATCACATTGTTCTCCATGTCGATCGGCAGCTCTTCGCCACGCATTAATGTTTCCTGCATTCTCTTATGAGCAGCGTCTCTTGCCGTATAGATCGTTCCCGTCAGATATACGTAATCTCCCGCTCTCAGAGAAGCAGCGGTCTTAGAAGTGAGGGGGACACTTATGTATTTATCCATTTCTCCTGAAATCTCCTTATTGTCTTTTCATTGCTAATACCTGTAAATTACAACACCCTGACGGCATGACGGTTCACGTGACAACAGATATTGACTGCCACGGGAAGTCCTGCAATATGGGTTGGATAGGTATTAATATTCACAGCCAGCGCGGTAGTTGTTCCTCCAAGTCCGCCGGGGCCTATTCCTGTCCGATTAATTTTCTCCAGCAGTTCCTGCTCCATTTCTCTGACATAGGGGATGGCAGATGGTTCATTGACAGGTCTGGTCAATGCCTTTTTTGCCATGAGAGCACACTTTTCAAAAGTTCCCCCAATACCTACGCCAACCACCATTGGAGGACAGGCGTTTGGCCCTGCGTCCCTGACGGCGGTCAGGATCGCATTCTTTACGCCTTCTATCCCGTCAGCAGGCTTTAGCATAAAGACACGGCTCATATTTTCGCTGCCAAATCCCTTCGGAGCCAGCGTCAGCTTCACCTGATCTCCGGGGACGATTTCATAATGAATGACAGCAGGTGTATTATCCCCCGTATTCTCACGTATCAAAGGATCCTTCACAACCGATTTCCGTAAAAATCCGTCTACATATCCTCTTCTGACGCCTTCGTGGATCGCATCCTCCAAGCTTCCGCCTTCAAAATAAACCTCCTGACCAATCTCCGCGAACACAACAGCCATGCCTGTGTCCTGACAAATCGGGATCATATCTTCAGCGGCAATTTTCAGATTATCCTGCAATTGCTCCAGGATCTGCCTTCCGAGAGGTGCCTCCTCTGTGGAAACAGCCTGTTCCAATGCACATTTCATATCCTCTGTCAGGAAGTGGTTCGCCTCTATACACATCTCTTTCAAAGCATCTGTCACAAGACTTACATCAATCCTTCTCATCTATCCAACAATTTCCTTTCTGACAGTCTCCAATTCCTCCTGGGTAGGCGCCGTGGGATCCCAACCGATTCTCTGACCGTCTCCCTCATACCTCGGTATCAGATGCAGATGAAAATGAAGTACAGTCTGTCCGGCCGTTTCCCCATTGTTTTGCACCAGATTCAGGCCGTCACATTGCAGTCTGTTCTTCATGAGAAGCCCCATCTTTTTTGCAAGCGGAAGAACCGCCATTGCATCCTCATCCGGCAATTCATACAAATTCGCAGCATGATTTTTGGGCAAAATCAGCGCATGTCCCTTCGTTGCAGGACCCAAATCCAAAATCACCCGAAATCTTTCGTCCTCATACAGCGTCTTGGCAGGGATCTCCCCGTTCGCGATCTTACAGAAAATACAGTCTTGTTTCATCATAATTTCTCCTTTCCGTCATTCACAGCTTTCAGATATGGAATTGTCACCGCTTCACAAATCTCCGTCTCACGATACACACCAGACTTCCCAACACAAATCCTGTCACCAGACCGCCAACGTGTGCCGCATTGTCGATATGACTTCCGACAAACCCGCTATACAGTGACAAAGCAATCATTAAGAACACTCTCGGCACCGAGATATTCTGAAGCTTTCGATTCGAAAACAATACCAGGGCCAGCAATACGCCGTCCATACCAAACACAACACCGCTGGCCCCCAGGGAAGCAGCCGTATTGAAGCTAACCAATTTCATGTAGAGAGAAACCAGATTTCCCCCGATTCCGGACAACAAATATACGATTCCGTAACATATGTGGCCGATCTCCTGCTCGATCATCGCGCCCAGGAAGAACAGAACAAGCATATTGCTGAAGAGATGATCCACACTGCCATGCAGAAACATCGCAGTAACAATTCTCCAGTATTCCCCCCGAAACAAAACACTTTGCACATCCAGTCTTCCGTAATAAACAGGCAATCCCCTTGTAAACATACAGACCAGATAGACAAGGACATTCATAACAACAAAAGTCGTATTGACGATCGGTAATCTTTTCCAGTTTTTCAATGCTTCCACCCCAAAAACCCTTGTACACCACAAACTTACAGATCCGCGCTGTCACGTTTCTTCTTTCTGCTTCGCAGCCGGTCGTTTTCATTTGCGCTCATTATAGCATACTTCGTATCTATTGTGAAAGAATTTTTGTGATGTAGTCCATCGCCGAACTCTATTTCTGAAACAACAAAAGAATTCTGCCGAGTTTGATTTCATCTCCCGGCTCCAGCTGCCGCTTTTCATAAGGTTTCAGCCGCAAACCATTCTTAAACGTCCCGTTTGTGGAGTTCAGATCTTCCAGAAAATATGCCTTATTCTCATAAAAAATTTTGGCATGCAGCCTGCTGATGGAGGCATCCTCCACAACAATATCGGCTTCTTCTTTCTTTTTTCCAATAATAATGGCATCCTCCCCCAATACCTTTAACTGCTTTCCTTCCGCAGTGCACAGTTTCAGAGCATCTTTTTCCGGAGGAAGTGTTTCTTCAATGTACAGTGTCCTCCCATACTTTTCTTCAAATAATGGCTGTTCGGCAACGGAGTATCCTTCCATCCGTTCTCGCATCTCACTGCGGTAAAGATCTCTCTTCTCTTTTGACTTGCGCTTTCTGGTATCGAACAAACCGAAGATCGTCTTTTTCTGTTCAGCGTCCTCTTCCTGCTTTGGTTGGTCCGGCAGCAATCGTTCTTCTTCCGAGACGACAGTTTGCCTTTCGGGCTGCATTGGTTTCTCCAATCGCAAGGCATCCTGAAAGATCTGCTCCTGTAAGTAGACTTCGCCATTGTGGTCAAACTGCTCAAACATATGATAGACGCATTCCACCAATTCGTCGTCGTTATAATCGATCCGCTCCACCCAGAAGTCCAGCAATGCCTTGAATCCGTTGTCACCTTCAAAATAAGGAACATAGAGAAACGAGAAGACATTCGCATCCAGTTCCTGAAATATTTCATCCGGATACCAAAGAATATGATTCATATCCAGGAGAAACCGATCCAATTCCTGTCTTAACTGTTGAAAAGACTTCAGAAAAGCACAGACCCATTCCCTATGAATTACCTTGCGCTCAAACATCTGTCGAATATTCTGCCGCGATGTAATATCATAGTACAGGTATGCATCCCCATCAATATATCTCAGACTGCAGGGCAACAGCCCTCCTATCCCTCCCCGATTCAAAATACAATACTGGTACTTTCTCTCCTCAGGTTTTTCCTCCAGAAGAATCCTTTTATAGTTACAGTTCAGGCTCCTCAAAAACTCAGTTTTCATCTCCAAACACCTCCTTTATTTTTCTCATTCCCCGCAAAATCTTCTCCGGGGAAAACCCTTTCATCTCACAGAATGCTTCCATCTGCCAACCTGCCTGATCCGTAAACCAGTTCCATCCCGGTATGGGATACAGATAGGTTCCACTTGCAGTTGATTTGACCGTATTCCCGGCAAGCTCCATCTGAAAGCTTTCCAGCCGACAATTCAAATACTGAGTGATGTCAACTTCTCTTACTCTTCTCTGCAGCCTGCTCTCCCCGTCATCCCCTCTGTCCATTGCAGCAGCATAAATGGAGAGCATGATCAGATCCTGCTCCATGATGCACCTGTCGTACTGATAGATCGTCAGATAGACTACCGTCACAATTGCAGCAATTGCAAAGGGAACAACCAGTGCCGCCTCCACGCAAAAATATCCCGACAGTTTTCTTCTCACCATAATTCGCCTCCACAGAGAAAGATTGCAAACATCCACCCGGTCAGCAGGAAAGGAAGAAACGGAATCTGTGTGTTACGCTTTGCCTTTCGGAAAATAAGTAACCCGGCACTATATACAGACGCCAAAAGAAGCGCCATGCAGAGCGTAGCCATCACATGGCGATAGCCGGCAAGCAATCCGATCACAATGACAACCACTCCATCCGCATACCCTACCATCCCCGTCAGGAATGCCAATGCCACCAACAACACTCCTGCCCCAACTGCCCCAAGCAATGCAGGAAAGCTTATTATCCCCTTCTCGGCTATCATCAGGGCAAATGCAAACACCCCATATGCCATCCCAACCCCAAGCAAGGACAGCGGAAGCTTCCTGCATTTGATATCCCATACGGCTAAAAAAAGCATCCAAGCAGTAATCATGATTACTTTCATATTTCAATTACTTTGTGCTGCATCGACTGCAGGGACGATATCCCCCGCTCTCATCCACCGGAATCGCGATCACCGTTCGCTTTAAACCCGAACACTGTCTGTCCCAGTGATAGCACTCTCCTTCCTTCGCAAGATACACAAGCTCCGGCATTTCCCCATGACTGCACAATTCACAGGCCCGGTATTTTTTTCCCTTCTCGTTTCTCTCATAAGCAACGGCCTCCGAACGCACATGGTATACGGCAAGAACAAGATAGGTACAGCTTCTGTTTGTGTGATAGGTCTCACCGTATTGTGTCACATACACCAGACCCTTCTCAGAAGGATTCTGTGGGATCTCATAACCGTTCCACAGATGGGAAACATAACGGTTGGCCATTCGAAAATCTTTCACCCCCGGGAAGAGGGCTACGGGCCTCACTTCATAGGTAAGCACGATCTCCAGCTCGTCTTCCCCGGATAACATTTCACTCTCCCAAAGCCTGAGACCATTGGCACCGTCTGCCAGCGGAGATTCCTCCAAATACACCTCTCCGGCAAACTCCACAATACGGTTTCGCACGTAAAGCGAAGAAATCAGAGAGGATAAGGGCTTCCCGCTTTGTTCACAGGCAAACAGTGCCACCCGATTCCCTGTGTCAAAAAGTGCAGCCTGCAGCTGATTGTGCAGTCGGATCATTTCAATGGCAGAACTCAAACTCAACAAAAAAAACAGAAAAACCGGCAAGACAACGGCGGCCTCCAATGTCATACTCGCCCTGAGAAGACGATGTCGGTTCAGAGTGAGTGATGATGACCCCTTTACAGAGAAAATAATGTTCGAATACCATTGATCTTGGGCTGGCTTCGATAGGCAAATTGTCGGAGAAGGTTCTTGCTTTTTGTGATTATTTACAGTTACGTTCTGCAAAGAGGTCATCATCACTCACCCTTTCTATTCATACCCCTTTTGCCGGATGATTTCGAATCCATATCCAAATCCGCTCTCTATCCGGACGCTGGCGCGAAACTGAGCCACACATCCGTCTAATCGGAAAAACTGATTTCCGGGTGTCAGCCGAATATCTGCTTCCACCATATCCATGGCGCGAAGAGTCAGCTTTCCCAGGCCTGTCAGCATCAACAGGACGCGAAGATAATCTTCATAGGAGAGCCCGACTCTGCTGATCTGTGTACCCGGAAGTTCCCCACCGCAGGCAGCCGACAAACCATAATGCCAGGTTGTGGCATCCTTCCAAAGCGGAACCTTTCCTCCCTCCAGAAGACTTTTTACATCATAGATGCTCTCCATATATGCCCATCCCAGAACGATCAATGTGGTAACCGCAGGGATCAGCTCCGGAAGCAGAAAGATCCCACAGGCTATGGTAGCAGCCAATGTGATCTCCGCCTTTTTCTGAGGATCCGACCACAGGTAGGCCGCATTTGCCGCCTCTCGGATCGCACACAGCCTTCCCGCTACCTTTCGAAGATTCTCCACATCACTGTCCGCTCCTGCCAGCAAATATTCCACCTGATAAGAGAGAGCCGTTTGCTCCTTTGTCTGACCGAAGTGTCCAAGACTGCGCAGGAGAAACTCCTGAAAAAGGAATCGATCCGTCAATCCGTCTCTCTCGTCAAAAGCCATATTCCCACGGCTGACCATTCCTTTTTGCAGCCTGCTCTGTATGTAGGCAGCCGTATTGATTCTCTTTTCAGACAATGTACTTACATCGGTCACTAAGTTCAAGATTCCTTTTTTCTTCAGGGTAAAGACATTGCCCACCGGATTTGCCACATCCACATACCCTGTCTCCTGCTCACTGATCTGCACCTCTGTGCCGTTCAGATCATCCAGCACAGCATTTGCCTGTGCCATGTCTGCCTCAGAGTCCTGCCGGTCCAGGCCATTCACCGTAATGGTATCCGCCCAATCCATCACCGACTCCAACAGCCCAAGCCCGATGTCATCACAAACCGCATCAATGGCGGCCCCCCTAAAGACTGCACCCTCTCCGTCGGAAAAGAGTGCAATCTGATCAATTTCTACATCCCTGACATTTAAATCAAAGAAATCACGGTACAAAATCGAGGCCAGGAATACATCGCTTAAGTCCAGATTTCTGTCCACATAGTCCAAAAGATGCTCCTCGGTGTGATTGATCCTGCAGGAAGCAGTTCCATAGGAGCAGTCTATTCCAAACAGGCCAAACTGCCCAAACAACTCCCTGTGATATTCTCCCATGACACTCGAAAGCCCTGTTTCTGCTGCGCAGATCGCCTCCAGCGCCGCTCCTTTATACCTTGCGGAGTCGATCAGCACCAGGTATAAGGACACTATCAGCGTAAGGCACAGGGTAAGATACACTGTCAGGTATCCGCTGATCCTCCGCATCTACATTCTTCCCGTCCGCACGGTAATCTTTTCAAAGAGACCGTTCACGATCTCCGTGATCTGCTCTCTGAAGATCAACACGAGGCCTACCAGCACCACAATGATCAAAATGATCTCTACCGTACCCATACCATCCTCCTCTGCGAAAAAATCTCTGAACCATTTCCACAATTTCATTCTCATTCCTTTTTCTCCCTTCTTATATTGTTCCAAATGCCGGTACCATTATGATCACCATGACGATTCCCAGCATACAGACCATTGGTATCAACAATTTCGTCCCTGCCTCCTCGCCGGATTTCCGAACGGAAAGCAGCTGTTCTTCCAGCGAGGTATCTGCCTCCTCTAACAATCTGGATAACAATTCCTGATTGCCCCGCTTTCGGTTTTGCACCAGCAACGTACTGAGTCTGATGTATTCCCGGACTCCTACTCGTCGTCCAAAGGAATCGATTGCAATGTCCTCCATTGTCCCCGCCTGAAGCTGTCTGCAGAGAAGCACCAGTTCCTCCCCACAAAAGCTTTCCTCCGAGGACTTCTCGCGTCGCTTCTCGTATTCCCGGGCAATTTTTGCAAATGCCCCCCGCACAGACATCCCCGCCCCAATGTAGAGCACCAGCTTGTGAACCAGCTCCGGATACTCCTGCCGCAGCCTGTCTGTACGATTCTCCAGCTCTTTCTGAATATCCTGATCCTTCAGGAAAAACAGAAGCACTGCCAGGATAGGCGTCATACACCATAACACTGTGCTATAGTCCTTCCCTTCAACCGACCACGCAATCTCTGAGCCCTGCCATTTTTCAGGCAGCACGAACGAATCCTGTCCACGGCTGTTCTCTTCTTCCTGTTCCAGATAACGGGCTAATTCCAGTGCCCTCTGTTCCTCCTTCGTTCTGTCAGGCGGATGCAACACCAAAGGAATCTCCCCTTTGTATTCGTACTGACCATAGCGAAGCGTATAGTGCAAGAGAAGTTCTCTGTCCTGCAGCAGGGTTCCGATCTTCCCCCCACTGTCCAGCACCTTGGAATCACCGCTTTCCCAACTGACTTCAAAGGGATATCCTTCATAACTGTCCAGCAGATTCAGTGGTGTGATCACATGCTCCAGATCCACGTTTTCCCCAAGGATCATGGAACCGATCTCTCTTCGAAAGGAATCCACATAGTCTATCACCTCCCCGGTCGTCAATTGTCTCGGTGCCACCCTGATCTGAAAAACATCCTCTCTGTCCTGGATTTTACCGACCAAAGCTATTTTGTTCACACCATCCTCGAAGCCTCCCCGCAGAATACTGTTATCCCCCCGAAGAATGCTCTGCTTTCCGGCGGCCAGCTTCGCCATACCTCCAAACAATACTCCCGCCAGGCAGATAAGCAGCACCAGTCTGATCTTCTCCTCATAAAAACTCTGTATCAGCTGCTCTCTCTTCTGTCCCGGGTGAAGCCTGCTCAGACCCTCCTCCACATTTCGGGGGACAGGAAACCATCTTTGAAAAACCCTCGTGTAGATGATATGTACCAGTTTTTCCACGATTTTCACCTCACTTCCTGCCGATGGAACGGAGCATTCTCTCTCCAAGGGCAAATGCGGCCAGATAGACAATCAGGCACCCTGTCATAATCGCGATTCCGGAAAGGTTATGATATAGTCTGTCGAAATACCCCGGATTGGTCAGCCCTATATATAGAAAGAACAGAAACGGCATCCCCTCCATAATCGCCAATTCCATCCGTTTTCCGCTGAGGATCACGGCAATTTCTTTCTTTACATCCAGCTTTCTGCCGATCAGCTCTGCGGTTCCACGGATGATCTCCACCAGATTGCCTCCGCTTCTCTTTGCGATCGAAAACACTTCCACAAACCATACGATTTCCTCACAGTTGCTCCTTGCACCGAAATCTCGAAGCAGTTCCTCCAGGGGTATGTTGATATGCAGTCCCCGACGGATGACTCTTAATTCCTCACAGATAAAGGAATTCTCTCCAAACAGCAGATTCATATCCTGCTCACTCTCTAAAAAGGCGTTTTCAATGGCATACCCGGACTGCAGGGTGACAGACACCGCCAGAATACACTCCCGAAACTGTTGCCCCAGTTCCTCCTGTTGTCTGGATAGCCTTCCCGCATACAGATACCGAAAAGCGAATATCCCCGTAAAGGAAAGCGGAAGCACTGCAAGAACAGACCGATAGAAAAAATAGGACAACAGCAACACCACACCAATCGAAATACCTACCACCTTCCACCGCTCCCCTCTCCCCCATTGGTATTCATGATAGTCCCGCAGCCTGAAGCTTTGCTTTTCTGACAAGCTCCCCTTTTTCCATAAGCGAGCCGATAACCATCCCTTTCTCATCCGTTCCCATCTCCTCAAACTGATATAAGGAATTCATCTGAATCTCATTCTCTCGAAATTCCACGACCTCTTCAATGGACAATACCCTTCGGCTGTGATCCCGCAGTCTCCCCAGGTGCACCAGGATATCGATTCCCGAGGCGATCTGCTGTCTGATGGCAGGCAGTGGTAATTCGATTCCCATCAAAACCATATTTTCCAGCCGTGACAGCATATCCCTGGCGGAATTTGCATGTCCGGTGGACATGCTGCCATCGTGACCGGTATTCATACACTGTAACATGTCAAAGGCTTCTGCTCCCCTGACCTCGCCTACAATGATACGGTCCGGTCTCATGCGAAGGGACGCCTTGATCAGATCTCTGATAGAGATCTCCTGGCAGCCCTCAGTATTGGCATTTCGGGTCTCCAGACGAACCAGATTGGGAAGCCCCTGCAGCTGCAGCTCCGCGCTGTCCTCAATGGTGATCACCCGATTTTCCTCCGGAATAAACTGAGACAATGCATTCAAAAAGGTCGTCTTGCCGCTTCCGGTTCCTCCGCTGATGAAAATGTTATAGCCGCTCAGAACCAGTTTTTTCAGAAGCTCCGCCGCCGAAGCTGTGATAGAATTCTTTCGAATCAGCCAATCCATGGTGATTGGATCCTTGGGGAATCGTCTGATGGTTACCACCGGCCCGTTCAGGGAGATCGGCGGAAGAACCACATGAATTCTGGCTCCCCCTTCCAGTCTGGCATCCACGATCGGAGTAGAGGTATTGATCACACGGTTACACCCTGCCACGATCATCTGAATCACATCCATCAGCTTCTCCGCAGAATCAAAGCCTCTGGGATACCGCACCAGTCTTCCGCTCTTCTCCAGAAAAATGGTATCTTTCCCATTGATCATGATTTCTGTAACTTCCTCATCCTCCACAAAGATCTGCAAAAGATCCAGCCGTCTCAAAGAGTTGAACAAATCAGTCTTAAGCTGAATGCGTCGTGATACCGGATAGCAGGCTAATTCCTCCAGATTCACAATTGCGCTGTCGATCATCTCGGCAATATCCTCGTCGGAGATATCCTTTCTGTAATCCAACCGCTCCAGGATCTGTCGCTCCAGTTTCCTTCTTATCTCTTCCATCCTTCCGGTCCTAACTCCTCCAAAATCTTCTGAATATAGGGCACCATCTCTTTACTTGGCATTTCCTTCAGCGTCGGGGGCAAATGCATTCTCGGGATATCCAGCCAGGTAGTCTTCCTGAGAATATCCCGGC
This sequence comes from Acetatifactor sp., assembly GCA_051880235.1. Classification (GTDB taxonomy): domain Bacteria; phylum Bacillota; class Clostridia; order Lachnospirales; family Lachnospiraceae; genus Acetatifactor. The sequence continues at coordinate 11,012 of JBJENO010000036.1, forward strand.
AGCCTGATTTCTCCAACATCAGTTCATACTGATTGCGCTTCTCTCTGCCTCTCGTATCCCGGGACACGGGAGTAAAGATTCTCGTACACAATCTCAGTACTTCGGTCAGTCCGTTGACTGCATCCCCCATGTCCAGAACAACATATTCATATTCACCCAGCAGCTCGATTTGAGAAAACAACTGCATCCAATCCTCCGCAGTCAGTTCCAATAGCGCCTGTCCCGCTTTCACCGGTAAAAAGTAAGCCAGTCCTCCCATGTTATGTACCATAGTCTTCATGCGCAGGGACAGTTTGCCGGGGTCGGCGTGCAGATAATAGATCAGATCGGCAAGGTCCTGGCTCTGATAGTCCGGAAGCAGTTCTCCCATCCCGGCGCAGCTCTCCATATTCAGATAGAGCGTGGAATATCTCTGGGACAAGTACCTTCCCACACCGATGGACAACGTGGTCTGCCCCAGTCGGTGAATGGGCGAATAGAACCCGATAAATTTCGTATTGGCCAATCGTCTCACCGATGTCACAGAGCCTTTCGCAATCTGTTCCACATAGAAACGCATAAATTCTCTGCACACTCCGTCAGCCGGCTGATACTTATCCACATAGGTCATATCCTCCCACCGGAGTAATCCACTTTCGCTTAGTATGACTGTTTTCGCGGGTGGAAACGTCAGTTCCTCCCCACTGTATACCGCCTCTGATACAGCAGCGAACGCCACCTCTTCGGAGTCCTTCTGAAGTTCAGACACGCCGAAATAGGTACGTACCTCCCATAAATCGCTTTGTCTTCTCAGATATTGAGCCAACTGCTGAATATACTCCCTGTCCGAATCACAGAGCGCAAGAATTGGCTTTGGCATCATCTCATTCCTCCCCTACAACAGACCGCCACAAATGCCACCAAAATAGGGCCGGCCATACAAACTGTTTTACCGTTTCTCATCTTTTTGCCCGCCTCCCCGGCAGTTCCCCCTTCCTTCCCGGCGCAGCAAACCAACCCAAGCCAAAACAGATACGATAACAGTGCAAATCCAAATGACAGAAATAAAAAAACAAGAATCTGTTCGAAATGAAAGAATCCGGCCATTACTCCCAGAAGCTTTATATCGCCTGCCCCCAGCGCACGGATCAAGAAAAAAAGAAAAAAGAACAGCAGACAGCACAAGCCCCGGACTACATACCAAAAAGTATCCACCGGACCACCCTTCGCCAAATGATAGACGATTCCCCAGGACAGCATCAGCAAAATCAGTTCGTTGGGAATTTTGCGAAAGCGATAGTCAAACAGACAGGTCATTGCTGCCAAAAGACATAATGTGACCATAATCCCACTCACTTACACTATGAAAAAAGTTTCAAGAAATTGATTGGCGAAATGCCTGAAAAAAGAAAATCTGAAACGGTAAAAGAAGATCAACAAGATCTACAATGAGAAGTATATAACAGCTTGTTCAAAAAATCAAGTACTTTTTTATTATTTTCCGTCTTTCCTATGAAGGTTACATCTGCGGCACCTTTCGGAGGCGTTTGCGCCTTCAGACAGACACAATATGCCGGTACAGTTCCAAGGCATAGAGCGCAAGGACACCCGGCATTCCCAGAAAACCCGAAACAGTCAACGTGATGCCATTCAGTCCCACAACAAGTTCAGTTCCCATTTTCAAAAACAGTCCATTGATGCAGAGGATCGCCACTCCTCCAAACACCAGGCGAAGTGCGAAATTGATCAGTTTTTCCATAGAGACGCTCCGTGGGATCTTCTCTTCATCTTATGAAGGATCACCGGGGACTATGACGGGCCTTTTTCACGCACAGACGCCCTCTGCTTGGCAGAGGGCGTCTGTTATGTCAGCGATTAGAAAACAAAAACTGCAGCTCCACAAGGAGGAAGATCAACCGTCAAAGAATACTTCTGGTAGTGACAGGGCTCCTTTTCGGCCTTGATTTCTGCGGGGATCTCATTCCCCCAGCCGCCAAATCTTTCCTCATCACTGTTCAAAAGCAGCCGATACTTTTTGTTCTTCGGCACGGGAACACGGTATCCTTCTCTCTTGATGGGGGTCATATTCATCACAAAGAGCAAACTGTTTCTTCCGGTAGAGGATTTTCTGACAAAGGAATACACACTGTTATCCGCGTCATCTGCATTCATCCACTCAAATCCGGCCCAGGACTGATCCAGCTCATACATGGCAGGATATTTGCGGTACAGAGCAAGCAGTTCCTTCATATAGGTCTGCATTCCCAGATTGTTCTTCTCACCCAGCAGGAACCAGTCCAGTTCTCGCTTTTCACTCCACTCTCTCTCCTGACCAAACTCCTGTCCCATGAACAAAAGCTTCTTGCCTGCATGTCCGAACATGTAGGTATAGCCGGCACGAAGGTGTGCATACTTGTCCACCTGATAGCCGGGCATCTTGTTTACCATGGAGCACTTCAAATGTACTACCTCATCATGGGAAAGCGGAAGAATATAGCGCTCACTCTCATTGTAGGACATCGCAAAGGTCATCGCATAATGGTTCCCCTTCCGGTACAGAGGATCCAGCTTCATATATTCACAGAAGTCATGCATCCATCCCATGTTCCACTTGTAGGTAAAGCCAAGGCTGTTGCCGCCGATCTCACCGGTGACTCCGGGCCACGCGGTAGATTCCTCCGCAATGGTCAAAAATCCCTTTGCGGCACCTCTGACAACAGAATTCATATGCTTAAAGAATTCGATGGCCTCCAGATTCTCCTTTCCGCCATACTGGTTGGGAAGCCACTGTCCATCCTGCTTGCCATAATCCAAATACAGCATGGAGGCTACCGCATCCACACGGATACCGTCTACATGGAACTCTCTCATCCAATAGAGTACGTTGGCGATCAGGAAATTCTTCACCTCGGGTTTGCCGTAATTGAAGATCTTCGTTCCCCAATCGGGGTGCTCTCCACGTCTTGGGTCGGGATGCTCGAAGATACACTTTCCATCAAACTCGCCAAGTCCGTGTGCATCCGTTGCAAAATGAGCCGGAACCCAGTCAAGGATCACACCAATGCCTGCACGGTGCAGCTTGTTCACAAGGTACATAAAATCCTTGGGAGTTCCGTAACGGGCGGTAGGTGCATAATACCCCGTAACCTGATAACCCCAGGAACCATCGTAGGGATGCTCGGCGATCCCCATCAGTTCTACGTGGGTGAACTTCATCTCCTTCAGATAGTCCACGATCCTGTCGGCAAATTCTCTGTAATTATAGAATCCGTCCTCGGTCCCGTCGGGATGCTTCATAAAGGACCCGATGTGGCACTCATAGATCGCCAGGGGCTCCTTGAAGGTATCCTTGGTATCCCGCTGCTCCATCCATTTTGCATCCTTCCAGGCAAAGCCGCTTAAGTCGGCAACAACGGACGCAGTGCCGGGACGAAACTCTGCATGATTGGCGAAGGGGTCTGCCTTGTACAGCTTTCTGCCATCCTCAGTATGAATCAGGAACTTATACATCGCCCCTTCCTCAACCTCCGGAACAAACAATCCCCAGATACCCACAGGTCCCAACTTCTCCATGGGACATGCGGTCTCGTTCCATTGATTGAAGGATCCGATCACATAAACCTCTTTCGCATTGGGCGCCCATACTCCAAAGTACACTCCCTTTTCTCCATCCTCCACGGAAAGGTGTGCCCCCAGTTTCTTGTAGATGTCATAATGGGTCCCCTGCGAAAAAAGGTACTGATCCGCCTCTGAAATAAAAACCTTCTCCCGAATTTCTGCCATCCTCATTGCCTCCTATCACTCAAAATCTTCTTCTGTAAGAATAATCATATCCTCATCATCATATCTTCTACCGAACAGGATGTCGAAGAAATGCTTCAGATTCTTGCGGTCTGCGTTGTAGATCGCCTCGTCCACCAGTTCACGCACATCCACGGTGGAAACATGGTGGTCTATAGTCTGCAGCTGCTCGATCCGATTGTGAAGTGCAAGAACACCGAATTCATCAATGGAATATTCCCTGCTCCTCGCATATGCCTTCGCATGGGCTACCAGCGAATCATTGCTGGGTGGCTCCATATCTACCCTTGCATTGAACAGCGCCACAAAATCCGGGTACTTCTTCAACATTTCGTTGATGTTCTTCTTCGTATCCTCCAGCACAACAATAATACCGATCCGATCCTGCTGAAGCGCCTTGTACAGTTTCCAGGAAGTATCCTCGGTCATCTCGCAGGCCGACTGAATGATCAGCGCACCGTTCTTTACCTTTTCAAAGGTTTCACCCAGATCCTTGCTGTTCAGTCCCCGACCGGTGATCTTCGCCACTCGTCCCGAGAAATTCCTGTCGTTTAGCTGAACCTCGCGAATTAATGTCTTCGCCAACGCCAACGTGTCCATGCTGGCATCACCGGTGACAATAATATTGCCTGTGTAGGGCGCCATACTGATGGTATCGATGGCATGAATCAGCTTGTCCCTTCCGGTACGACTTTGGATAAAAGGTTCATACATCACCTTCTCTTCCTCCGTCAGGGGTCTGGTCTTGAAGGACTCATGATGCTGGCTGGGCATGTCCTTCTTTTCCTCCGGTTCCACAGGCTGCTCGGTATTCTCTGCTTCCTCATTTTCTCCTGAGTCTGTGGTTTCCTCCGTCAGGTCTTTTTCCATGGGTTCTGAAGACTCATCGCTGTCGGTCTGTGCAGCGGCTTCCGGTTCGGTGTCCTCTTCAGGTGCCTCCCCAACCTCAGGCTCTGAATCTGTATCCACATCTTCGGAAAGATCCGACTCTTCCGGTTCCTCCTCTTCGTTGGAAGCTTTCACCTCCGTCAGTCCCCCTGTCTCCACTTCAAAAATCATTTCCTCCGGCTCCGATTCCTCTGTATTCTCCTCGAAGACAGTTTCCTCCTCCGGCTCCGATTCCTCTGTATCCTCCTCGAAAACAGCTTCCTCCTCCGGCTCCTGCTCCACTGTTTCCACGAAGTTCTCGGACTCTGTATCCGCCGTCTCCTCGATCTGCTCCAGTTCCTCTACCTCACCATACTCTTCGGTATCGTAGGTAGACTCCTCCATCGTATCCTCAGCGGTCTCCTCGCCTGTATCTTCCGCTGAATGATTGCTCTCCAGCCTCTCCAGAAGGTCATCCAGTTTCTCCCGTTCAAAATCAGCAAACAGACTGCCGGTATGTTCCAGCACGAGCTTCTCTACCTGCTCTCTCTGGTGCGCTTCCCTCTCCTTCTGAAGTCTGTCCCACTCCTTCAGCACGTCCTCAATGGAGAGCTGACCGGTGATCTGCTTCTCCACTGCCTCCTCTCCGGGCACAACCAGACGCAGCTGTCCGTCAGACTCCTGGGAGAGCTGTCTTGCCAGTTCCTTTGGAGGCTGGGCTGCCCTGGCCCTCTCCTCTTCCTTCTCCAAAGCGGACGCGGTCAGTTCATCCACAACACGTGTAGGGGAGAAATTGTCCACATAATAGACATCCCCTGCCATCTCATCGATGGCTTCCACATTCACCCGTGCAGTGTCATCCTCCTCCATCACAGAATGAACCTCCGTCGGCTGATCCATCAGAGCTTTTAACCCCTCGGCAATTTCCTTCTGCAGATTCATGGTGCTGTAAGGACTGATATCAATTTGTTTCACCTCGATGTCCATCTCATCTGAGGCGTCAGAATGCTGTTCCAAAGTCTCTTCCTGTACGTAGACAGCTTCCTGCTCCGGCATGTCTTCCGCCACAGTCTCCTGAGCATAGTTTTCCTCTGACACTTCGTTTCCGGCGGTCTCTGCCGTCTCCTCTACAGTCTGTCTGTCATAGATTTTGGTTTCCTCTCCCTCCAGGCGTCTGTCATAGATCTCCTGCTGAGAAGGTGTCAGTTCCTCATAAAGTTGCTTCAACTCCATGGCTTTATACACATATTTTCCGGAGCCAAACCAGAGAATCAGTTCATCACATTCCTGCACGCAGAGCGTGATCTCCCCTGCCTTATGGTATAAGAAGGCCAATTCATAGCCCCATTTTTCTCTGTAATCCTCTCGCTTCAACTCCTCCAATACAAAGATACGGTTTTCCAGAGAGGCACCCTGCATCTCGTAAAGCTTATACTGTAAAACAAATCTGGATGGATCCTTGGGTGCAAGCTGCACAAACTCACGGTAAAAATTCAGTGCCTGATCATACTCATTCAGCTTCATGCAGACCTCACAGAGGGAATAGCAGACATTCTTCCCGCCCTGTCTCATCTCATAGGCCAGCAACAGTAGTTTTTTTGCCTCATTGTATTGCTTCGTCACTTTATATAGATCACTGATAGTACAAAGCATCATGCTGCTCTTGCATTTGCGCCAGTCGATCCCGTCTGCAATCTCGGCAGCATCATGATACTTTCCCTGTCCGATGTATTCCTTGATCGTGTCAACTTTTACTTTATATTCATACTTATCCAAGGTCTTTTTCTCCTAAATTATCACTGAAAGTATAGCAACCCACTATCAAACTAAATTTTAACACAGTTCAACAGATAATGTCAAAAGAAATGACAAAAAAAGATCGTCCTACAGCTCTCCCAGCAAATCACTGAGTCTGGCGAACTGAGCCAATGTAAGAGCCTCTCCACGGACAGTGGGGGAAAGCTGCATTTCCTCCAAAACGCGTGCCACCCGTTCCTTGGAAAGACCAAGTTCCGGAGCATTTCCGAGCCCGTTCACCAAAGTTTTGCGGCGCTGATTGAAGGATGCCCGAATGATGGCAAACATTCTGCCGGCATCCCGAACCGTCACAGGGGGCTGCTCATATTTTGTCAACCGAATGACCGCACTGCCCACATTTGGTCTGGGAATAAAACAGTTAGGGGGTACGTTTGCGACGATTTCAGGCTTAGCATAGTACTGCACTGCCAGGGATAATGCGCCGTAATCCTTGGTACCGGGGCCCACCTGCATGCGGTCAGCCACCTCCTTCTGCACCATGATCGTAATGCTCTTCAAAGGTACCTGTTTTTCAAACAGTCCCATAATGATTGGGGTAGTGATGTAATATGGAAGATTTGCAACCACCTTGATGGGTCGTCCCCCGTTTTGCTCCTCCACGATCTTCCCCAGATCCACCTTCAGAATATCGTCGTTGATGACGGAGATGTTGTCGTATTCCGCCAGTGTCTCCCGGAGAATCGGAATCAGATTCTTATCGATCTCAACCGCAACTACACTGCCTGCCCTCTCTGCCAGATACTGTGTCATGGTTCCGATGCCGGGGCCGATCTCCAGGACACAATCCTCCTTCGTGATCTGAGCTGCCTGAATGATGCGATCCAGAACGGTAGGATCGATCAGGAAATTCTGCCCATATTTCTTCTGAAAATTAAAGTGATATTTCTGTAAGATCTCAATGGTATTCTGGGGTATTCCAAGGGTTGCCATCTTTAATCCTCCTGTGATCTAAAGTAGTCAAGCACATCCAAAAGACCGGGAAAAATACGGGTGCTTAATTGTTCCATCTCCTCATCCGGTGAAATCAGATCCGGCACCATGATAGGCTTCATTCCGGCGCGATAGGCAGACCGGATTCCGTTGGGCGAATCCTCGATGGCATAGGTTTTCGCGGGATCCACCATAAGCTTCCTGCAGGCCAGGAGATAAATGTCCGGCAGGGGTTTGGAGTGCTCCACCATATCTCCTGTGATGATCTCTTCAAAAAAGTCCGCGATCCCCGCCTGCTCCAGGTGACTGATCACAGAGGAACGTCTGGTAGAGGAGGCCAGTCCGATCCGCCATCTCTGTTCCTTCAACCAGTTCAACAGTTCCCGCACTCCCTCCTTGACGGGAAGGCCATTCTCTTCCAGATACTTCCAAAACCAGTCGGATGCCTCCCGGCGAAACACTTCGTAGTCAAAATCCGCACCATAGGCTTCCAGGACGATCTGTTTACTGTCATTAGCATTCCGTCCGATGCACTTTGGGAAAATGATCTCCATATCCGGAAGTCCTCTTCTGTTCGCCACCTCGATCCAGCTGTCCTGACACAATTTCTCCGTGTCGAACAGGACTCCGTCCATATCAAATACGACTGCCCTTGTCATCCTTTTCTCTCCTTCACTCTTTCCAGGTAAACCGCTCCAAAAACTCAATGTTATCATACAGTATCAGCACATCATAACCGGCATCCGTCTGTTTCGTTCCCTTTGAAGAGGGAACCCCCGACTGTGCTTCTCCGATGTGCCTTTTCAGACAGGAAGAGATCAATGCATCCACGTCTCCCCCAAAACGATCCGGCTCCAACAGATAAATTCTGTCGTAATGCTGTGCCAAAAGAGGCACGAATGCTTTCGAGTAGGACCCCCCGATCAAAAACAGCTTTCTGCCGGTCTTCGTTTGAAAAGCAAGCTCTGTGAATGCATGTGGTCCGTCCAAATAGTAAGAATAGGGCGTATCCGTATCCAACCACTCCGGGAAATACATGCTGTTGCTTGTCTTGCCGAAATCAAATTGTAGCGTTACTTTTCTCTTTAGGGTCTCCCTGACATAGACAAAGGTGTCCCTGTAATCACCGTATCCGATCTGCTGCTGAAGGGAACCTGCCACATCCTCGGAAGCCTTCTGTGCAATGTTCAGATTGTAGGGATATTTGCTGATTCCCATTCGTTCGGCCCAAACCCGATAGGCATAATAAGCCCCATAGGAAGTCCAGCTGCGATCTGTCCGATAGTAGGACTCCTCTCTGTGCTCTCTCAGGGTCTCCTCCACATCAATATAGTCTTCTCCCAGCAGTTCTTTTGCAAGTTCAGACAATCTGCCTTGATCCAATCTGGGGGCGGAGGAAGGGAGCTTATCAGAAAGGACTGCATCTGATGTAGGCACAAGCATCACCTTGGCATTCCACTCCGTGACCAACTTTTCTGCCAGTTCCAGTTTTTCCTGTATCAACTGTTCCGGATAGGCTTCAGGCACATGTTCTTCAAACAGATAGCCATCCTTCCCAAGATACACGGAATCGATCTGTCTTTTGCCAAACAGGATCTGCAGACTCTTTTGCAGGTCACTCCACTTCTCCTTGCTGACGAAATTGGCAAGCAGATACCGGTCATAAGTCTCTGCCGCCTCGTCACCGGAGAGAAGAGCGTCCAGAAAGGAAGGTGCCTCCATGGTTTTCTCTGCAAACTCGTCTTCAGACACCACATCCGCAAAGGCGAAGACAAAAAACAGCGACGAGATCACCGTAATGGCAAAAATGATATGTTTCTTGAAACTCATATTGCCTCCTAGAAAGAAAAAACAAACTCCGGATAGCCTGTTCCGACTGCCCAGATCAGTGTCCACAAAAGACACACCGCCGGCACCGCGATCTCTCCGAAACGATAAATTGCCATACCCAGACCGGATTTTGATTCACGGATCTTCTCCACCAGACTGTCCAAAACCCCGGATGCCACCACTGCACCCACGATCAGATACACAAGATATTGTTCACTCAAAAAGAAGAACTCCCGATCCACCAGTCCACCCAGGCCAAGCAAAGACTTCCCGTACGGCAGCACCAGCGCCACATCCGACACGCCCAAAACAACTCCTGCTGCCAACACTATCAGATCTGTGTAAAGCATACGAATTGGTTTGGACAGTGCTTCCAAAAGATTGGAGAGCCCTATTTTTTCCAGACAAAGAAAGAATGCCAGGAACAGTCCGCAAAGCAAGGCTGAAAGACTCTTCTGCAGCCAAATGCCGGCAATACCACCGGCCAGCAATGCCACTGTGCATTGCAGAAATCTGTTTTTGTGTTCCAGATCAAAGAAATCAAACAGTACACGCTTCAAAAATGCCGATACAGAACAGAGAAACCTGTTGCAGAAATCTGTGACAGACACAGAAAATGCAGGACGATGAAAGTTCTCCCGGATGGTGAATCCAAGCATCTTAGCCAGGCCTACCGCCAGATCTGCGTATCCGGAAAATGTAAAATACAGCCACATCAGAAAGGCGATCGCGCCCAGCCAGGCGGTTCCTGCGCTACAATTCTCCACGCCCCGGTGAAGGATCTCCCCCCACAGAGCCCCACAGCGATCTCCTAAAAAAACCTTCTTGGTGAGCCCAAAACAGATCCGTTTCAGTCCGTCCTTCACATGCTCCGGCGTGATAGAACGATGTCTGATCTGAGCCTCCATATCGCTGTATTGCAGAATGGGGCCTGCCATCCAAACAGGAAAGAAGGTCAGGTAGACGCCCAGGTGAATGGGATTCATGAAAGACTCCGTCCGACCGCTGTACACATCCATACAGTAGGAAATCCCATGAATTGCCCAGAAGGAGAGCGCCACGATGCTTCGTCCGGCGCCAAACATCAGTCCCCATAGGTTGAGACAGAGTGCCAGAAACAACACGAGTTTTCCGGACTTCTTCTCCTTCAGGTTATCCAAAAGCAGTCCGCACATATAATTGGTCAAAACAGAAAGCATCAAAATGAGAAGGGTACGTCCGCTTCCCCAGGAGCAGACAAACAGGCTTCCCAAAAACAGAAGCAGATTCCTGCACTTTTTTGGAATCAGGTAATAAGCAACCATAAAGACCGGAAAAAACCGGAACAGAAACGTCACACTGTCAAAAACCATCTTTTTTCTCCACAAAATACTTTGGCGTGAATCTATCTATCAGGGTCTTTTTTATTTTCTTATCTTATGCTAAAATGAGATTTATTTCAAGTGATATCTATGATTGTCGACATTGGATCAGAAAGTGTCTATTCCAATGTGCGAAAAATGCCCAACAAGGAGAATACTATGAGCATACTGAATGTAGAACATCTGACCCACGGCTTTGGAGACAGAGCCATTTTCCATGACGTATCCTTCCGTCTGCTGAAGGGAGAGCATATCGGTCTCATCGGTGCCAACGGCGAGGGAAAATCAACCTTCATGAATATCATCACAGGGAAGCTTCTGCCGGATGAGGGTAAAATAGAGTGGGCGAAGAATGTCCGGGTAGGCTATCTGGATCAGCACACGGTCCTCACACCGGGTCTTTCCATCCGCCAGGTATTGGCATCTGCCTTTGACTTTCTCTACGAGATGGAGGCGCAGATGAACACGATCTGTGAGAAAATGGGCGAGGCCGGCGAGGACGAATTAGAGTCGCTGATGGAGGAACTGGGTACCCTACAGGATCTGCTCACCATGCATGACTTCTATATGATCGACTCCAAGGTAGAGGAGGTAGGTCGTGCGCTGGGGCTTTCTGACATCGGTCTGGAGAGAGACGTCACCGAGCTTTCCGGCGGTCAGCGTACGAAGGTCCTTCTGGGCAAGCTTCTGCTGGAGAAACCGGACATTTTGCTGTTGGACGAGCCCACCAACTATCTGGATGCAGAACATATCGAATGGCTGAAGCGTTATCTGCAGGAGTATGAAAATGCCTTTATCCTGATCAGCCATGATATTCCCTTTCTAAACAGCGTCATCAACCTGATCTACCATATGGACAACCAGGCACTGACCCGCTACGTAGGTGACTACGACAGGTTCCAGGAGGTCTACGCCATGAAAAAGGCCCAGCTGGAGGCCGCCTATAACAGACAGCAGAAGGAAATTGCGGATCTGAAGGACTTCGTAGCCCGCAACAAGGCGCGGGTGGCCACAAGAAACATGGCAATGTCGCGCCAGAAGAAGCTGGATCGGATGGACGTGATCGAGCTGGCAGCGGAGAAACCCAAGCCGGAGTTTTTCTTCAAGGAGGCAAGGACCCCGGGACGGATTCTCTTTGAGACCCATGATCTGGTCATCGGCTATGAGGAACCTCTGTCCAAGTCCCTGACCCTTTCCATGGAACGGGGTCAGAAGATCGTGCTGGTGGGTGCCAACGGTATCGGAAAAACCACCTTGCTCAAGAGCATTCTGGGGCTGATCAAACCTCTCTCCGGGACGGTGGAACAGGGAGACTATCTGGAGATCGGTTACTTCGAGCAGGAGATGTCCGGCAACATGGACAACAGCTGTATCGAAGAGATCTGGCAGGAATTCCCCGGCTTCACCCAATACGAGGTTCGCTCCGCCCTTGCAAAGTGCGGTCTGACCACCAAGCATATCGAGAGCAAGGTCAGGGTCTTAAGCGGTGGCGAGCAGGCCAAGGTACGCCTGTGTAAGCTGATGAACCGGGGCACCAACCTTCTGCTCTTAGACGAACCCACCAACCATCTGGACGTAGAAGCCAAGGCAGAACTGAAGCGAGCCCTGCAGGAGTACAAGGGCAGTATCCTTATGGTATGTCACGAGCCCGAGTTTTATGAGGGTCTGGCCACCGATGTCTGGGACTGCACCAGGTGGACCACACGAATTTTCTAATAGATTGGATCATTCACATGAAACAAAAAGAGAATCAAAAAGAACAAACCTTTTCTCTGATGCCCTATCTGTGGCGATATAAATGGAACTACCTGGCGGGAATCATTGTGCTGATGCTGGTAGATCTGTTCAACCTGTACATTCCCCAGTACACCGGTGAGATCATCGACGGACTGTCCCGGGGCTTCGGCTCTTTGGAGATCCGAGAGATCTTGATCAAACTGCTGTTGGCAGGTCTGGTCATCACAGTCGGCCGTTTTGGCTGGCGATACTTTATCATCGGCGCCTCCAGAGGCATCGAATATCGCATCCGCAACGACTTATTCCGCCATATCGAGACCCTGTCCGCACGATTCTACAACAGTCACAAGACCGGCGATCTGATGGCACATTTCACCAACGATCTGCAGTCCATTCGCATGGCGGTAGGCATGGCCGTGATCACCGCCTTCGACGCCGTAGTGATGACCCTGATGGTGTTGGTCAAAATGATCGTATATGTGGATCTGAGGCTTACCGTTCTCGCCTTTGTCCCCCTCACGTTTGTTGCAGTGGGCTGTTATTTCTACGGCATCGAATCCAAGAAGCGGCAGACCAGAAAGCAGGCTGCCTTCTCTCATCTCTCCGACAAAGCCCAGGAGAGCTTTGCAGGAATCCGGGTGCTGAAGGCATTTGTCCAGGAAAAGGAGGACTATGCATCCTTCGCTGCCGCAGGCGAAGACTGTATGAAGAAAAATCTGTCTGTGGTAAAGCTCCGCACCGTGTTTGGGCCTTCTTTGGATGCCATCACGGGAATCAGCCTTCTGCTGACCTTACTCTTCGGCGGCAGAATGGTGCTGACCGAAGCGATCTCCATCGGACAGTTTGTGGCTTTTCAATCTTACATCGGCATGCTGGTCTGGCCCATGATCGCCTGCGGCGACTGTATCAACAATTTCTCCCAGGCTGCTGCCGCCCTTGGACGCGTGGGAGCCATTTTCGCCGAGACTGCTGACATTGTAGATCACACACCCTCTGACGGCACCCCGGTGAAAGAGAGCATACAGGGTGAAATCACCTTAAAGGACCTGTCCTTTACCTACCCGGACAGTGAATCTACCGTGCTTTCCCATATTGACCTCCACATTCCCGCCGGGGAGATGCTGGGCATCCTTGGAAGGACCGGAAGCGGCAAATCCACTCTGGCAGAATTGATCCTACGGGTCTATGACTGTGAGAAAGGAAGCCTCCTCATCGACGGCACTCCCATCGACGAGATTCCCCTGGCACTTCTTCACAAAAGTATTGCCTACGTTCCTCAGGACAACTTCTTATTCTCGGATACTCTGGAAGAAAATATCGCCTTTGGACTGGAAGAGAGGATCGCAGACGCCCCCGGTCTTCACAGCGCCATCGAAGCCGCTGCCAAAGAAGCCTGCATCCATGACAATATCTGTGAATTCCCGGACAGGTATCAGACTATCGTGGGAGAACGGGGCGTCACCCTGTCCGGCGGGCAGAAGCAGCGAAGCAGCATTGCGAGAGCACTTCTGCCGGATGCACCCATATTGATTCTGGACGACTCTTTATCAGCGGTCGATACCGACACTGAGGAAAAAATACTGAACAATCTGCTGCGTCTTCGGAAGGGCAAGACGACCATCATCATCGCCCACAGAATTTCTACCCTGAAGCAGGCAGACCATATCGCAGTATTGTCCGACGGAGTTCTCTCAGAATATGGCACCCACGAGGAACTGTTATCGCTTGGTGGATTCTATGCACATATCAACGAGAAACAACAACTGGAACAGGAATTGTCCAATATCTGACAGATGCAAAGAGGTACCCCATGAATACAAGAAACGACGATACCATTGAATCCCATTACAGGGGAAATGCTTTACTCCGCCTGTTGGCGTATATGAAGCCCTACCGTTTATCCGTAGCGGTATGCCTTCTCTTCGTGCTGATCCTGACCGCCTTCGACCTCTATCGGCCGAAGCTGATCGGCAACGCCATCGATGCCTTCCGGGAAAATGCAGACTATTCGATTCTGACAGATGTCTGCATCCGATACGGAATCGTACTGATCTTAAGCTTTGTACTGAATATCACGCAGACCTGGCTGCTGCAGAAAACCGGTCAGCGCATTATCCTCACCGTTCGACTGGAGCTGTATCAGCACCTCCAGTCCCTGAGCAGTCGCTTTTTCGATCTGACTCCCGTGGGAAAGCTGGTCACCCGGGTGACCAATGATGTGGAGGCGTTGGATGAAATGTACTCCGGCATTCTGGTCCGACTCTTCCGAAATGTCATCAAGATCATCGGTCTGGGAGCAGTGATGCTGCTGATGAACGCAAGACTGGCACTGATTTCCTTCCTTCTGCTGCCACCGGTCACCTTCATCACCATCGTTTTTCGCAGGATCGCCCGAGCCACCTATCGTGTCACCAGAAGCCGGCTCACCGACTTGAACACTTTTCTCTCCGAGAATATCTCCGGCATGCGCATTATTCGGATCTTCGGAAGAGAACAGCGTAAGTACGAGGAATTCGAGGGGAAAAGCACAAAGCTGTTTCGGGCATTCTATCGGGAAATGCTTGTTTTTGCCATCTTTCGTCCCTTAATCTATGTGCTGAGCATTCTTGCTCTGGTCGTAGTGCTGGGAGTGGGAAGCACAGACGTACTTCAGGATGTGATCTCCATCGGTACCCTGTTCATCTTTGCACAGTACATCCAGTCCTTCTTTGATCCCATTCAGGAGCTGGCAGAGCAATTCTCCACCTTGCAATCCTCCCTGGCCTCCGCGGAGAAGATCTTTACCATTCTGGACGACGAGACCATCATTCCGGAGGCAGAGAACCCGATCGTTCTGCCGAAGATCGTGGGGCGCATCGAGTTTGACCATGTATGGTTTGCATACGACAATGAAAACTATGTCCTGCGGGATGTATCCTTCGTCATCGAGCCGGGACAGCGGGTGGCCTTCGTTGGCGCTACCGGTGCCGGGAAAAGCTCTATCTTAAATCTGATCGGCAGGTACTACGACATCCAGAAGGGCCGCATCACCATCGATGGCGTGGATATCAGGCTCCTTGGCAAAGAGCAGCTGAGAAGTGCCATCGGTCAGATGCAGCAGGACGTGTTTCTCTTCCAGGGAACCATTGCAGGCAATATCAGACTCTACGATGAGGACATCACAGATGAGCAGGTCCGGAAGGCGGCCGAGTATGTGAATGCCTCCCACTTTATCGAAAAGCTGCCGAAAGGATACGACGAACCTGTATCAGAACGGGGCGCTACCTTCTCTGCAGGGGAGCGTCAGCTGTTGTCCTTCGCCAGAACTCTGGCCCACGACCCAAGCATTCTGGTAATGGATGAGGCCACAGCAAACATCGATACCGAGACGGAGCTGCTCATTCAGGAGGCTCTGGATAAGCTGATGAAAGGACGTACCACCATCATGGTGGCCCACCGGCTGTCCACCATCCAGCACGCAGACTGCATTATGGTCATGCACAAGGGAAAAATAAGAGAGCGAGGCACTCACCAGGAGCTCCTCGCCTTAGACGGAATCTATAAAAAACTATATGAACTTCAGATTCACCCGGCGACAACCATCTGAGAATTGACACCGTCCAGCAGGCAGATGGCGCGGTTCGAGAGCACTGCCTCCGTGAAGTCATGAATATCCTTCAGTTTCTCCGGGAACACCATTCCGCCCCAGAGCATTTCTGTGTTGTGTTGGTCGGAACCGGCGGTCAGGGGCAGATGATGTTCTTTGGCATAGGCAACTGCCTGATCATTCCATTGAACATGTCTGTCCTCTTCTTTTTTTGTGAAGGAGGAATGAGAGGTATTGTAACCCTCCACTCCATCTACAGCCTCAGGATACAATTCGATCGTCTTAATATACCAGGCCTTTCGGAAGGGATGCGCCTGGACCACAATGCCGCCGCCTGCATGAACCAGCTGCAGCTGTTCTGCCACGGAAGCATCCCGGATCTCAGGGTGCTGCAGCAGCCATTCTTTTCCCAATCCATACACGAGAAATTCCGGCCCGCCATAGCCGGATTCCCATCCGAAGAAAACCTGTAGTCCCAGCTTATCTCCTTCTGCCTTGGCATTCTCATATCCCTTGCAAAAGCCTTCCACCCATTCCCTCCAGGAAAGCGTCCTGTCCACAGCCGTGTTGCCATAGAAAAAATGATTGGTGATGATAATGCCGGTGTAACCCGCCGCTGCATATGCTTCGGCGATCTCTGCCCCGGTGCTTCCGGCACAGGCGCTGCCCTCCGAGGTATGTAAATGTGTCTCGTATAAATAGCCTTTTCCAATATATTTCATCACAACTTCTCCTGTCCTATCGCTTTCTCATTCTCCAACTGTTCCAATTCCTTCAGCACGCTCAGTCCCATGGGAATGGAAACGCACAGCGTCAGGGTATCAGACCAGGTCTGGCACATCTGCACGCCCAGAAGACCAAAGAAATAGGGAAGCAAAAAGATCAAAGGTATAAAGAAGATCCCCTGTCTCGCCGCAGCCAGAATAGAAGCCTTGGCTGCCTTGCCGATAGACTGCAGCGTCATATTGCAGATCACGATCCAGGCGTTGAATGGAAACACAACGCAATGGAGCTTTAGTGCCAATGTACCGATTCGAATGACATCGGCATCTTCCTTTCGAAAGAACCATACCAGCTTCTCTGCAAACACAAATCCGCTGACCGATATCACAACCAGAAAGACCAATGCGGTCTTCACACAGAACGCGAAACCTTCCCGCACCCTTTTGTACTGCTTTGCACCATAGTTCATACCGCATACCGGCTGGAAGCCCTGTCCAAAGCCGATCAGTGCGGAATTTGCAAACATACTGATACGGCTCACAATGGACATTCCTGCAATGGCTGCATCCGCCATCGCTCCCGCATACAGACCTGCCGCATGATTTAAGCAGATATGTGCCAGACTTGCCAGACCCTGTCTGCACAGAGAAGGGAAGCCTCCCCGGAAGATCTCCCGGTAGAAAGCCACGGACGGCTTAAAATTCGAAAACCGGATCCGTATATTGCCGCCCCGCCTGCTCATGAGAAGCAACAGAAAGAAGCTGGTGATCTGACTGATGATCGTAGCCAGAGCCGCTCCCGCAACCCCCATTTCCAAATAGAAGATAAAGAAGGGATCCAGTCCGATATTCAAAATCGCACCTGTCACGATTCCCACCATGGCATAGGATGCACTTCCCTGAAATCTGAGCTGATTGTTCAGCACCAGCGAAGACATACTAAAGGGGCAGCCGATCAGGATAATGCGCAGATAGTCCCTCGTATAGGGAAGAATGGTCGGGGTGGAACCCAACAGTTTTGCAAAAGGAGTCACAAACGTGATCCCCAGCACAGAGGCAGCCAGTCCCACGAGAAAGCAGCTGAAAAACCCTACCGCCGACATTCGGTTGGCTTCCTCATAATCACCGGCGCCAAGCGCTCTGGAAATATAATTTCCGGAGCCATGACCGAAAAAGAATCCGCAGGCTTGTATCAGGGCCATCACGGAAAACACGATCCCTACTGCTCCTGTTGCCTGGGTATTGATCCTTCCCACGAAATAAGTATCTGCCATATTATAAAAAGAGGTGACCAACATACTGATGATGGTGGGAACCGCCATCTGCCGCACCAGCTTAGGCACCGGCTGGCTGAGCATATATGCCACTTTTTCCTGTTGATTCATTTTACGAACATTCATCTTCTCTTACTGTCCTCGTTCTTATTCACAATAATACTCTCGTAGAGATCCAGTCCGAAGCTGGTCAGTTCCGGCTCATGCTGGATCATCTTGAAGGTTCTGCGCCCATTCTCCAGGCGCTGGGCACAGAGGAACGTCGTCTTCGGATTCTCGCCGGACGCTTCCATCTGTTTCGTCTCCTCGTACACCTTCTTTGCAAAGGAGAGCAGATGCGTAACGGTGAGGATCTTGACTCCGGCCTCCTGCAGAGCTTTCACGATATCATAGGCGATCACCGAACCCTCCTTCTCCGTGGTGGTAGCAAAGGATTCATTCAGAAGAATGATAGAGCGCTCGCCAAGATGCTCAATGATCTGATTCATACGTCCAAGCTCCTCATCCAGACGGCCGCTGTTCATGGCGCTGTCCTCTCTTCTCGTAAAGTGAGTGAAGAAAGAAGGAAATATCCCGCTGGCATAGGAGGAGGCGGTCACCGGCAGACCACACTGCATACACACCTGCGCGATGCCGATACTGCGCAGGAAAGTAGATTTTCCGCCCTGATTGGCACCGGTGACGATGAGAAGGTTTTTCTCCTCAATGTCACAGGTATTTCCCACCGCATTGACCCGCTGCTCGATACACATCACAAACTCCTTCAGATCCGTAAACTGCAGCGTATTCTGAGCGCAGACAGTGGGAAAACAGTGATCCAGTCCCAATCTTTTCATGTGATGGACCAGGTTTACCGCCCCCACGTAAAATCCCATCTGCAGGCGCAGCTGATCAAAGAAATCGTCAAAAAACTTCAAAAAAGGCTCGCAGAAGGACATCACATATCTGACCACCTCAAACTCCAATGCACTGGTCTGCTCCCTGACGGGGGAATCTGCCGCCAGAGGAATCACATTTCCATTTCGATTTTGCAGGAAACCCTGGACCTTTGAAAGCGTGCTGTTGGGATCCCGATACTTCTTCGTCTGGGTCTCTACCTGCTGTAATACAAAGCCCTCCAGCTTCATTCCGTCCCCGGCAGTAACGCCAAATACGATTCGAGGCAGATCCACCGTGAGTTTTTCCCCCGGATACCGGTCCTCGTCGTTGCCCCGGTCACTGATATAAAATGCAATCTGATCGGCGATCGTTCGATAATGCTGCTCCACTTCCTCGGAAAACTGCTCTCGCAATCTGTCCCTGAGGGCACAGAATCCTTCCGATTTCAGATCCGCAGCCTCATCAAAGAGTGTTCGAATCCTGGCCAGGCCCTTCAGAAACAGTCGCAGCACCTGAATATCCATCATCAGGTCGCCCACCGGGTTTCTGCTCCCGGTTCGTTTTCTCTCCTGACGTCCCAGATGGGCCCACTCCCGCAAAAGATCCGTGAGCTCACTGTACAATTCCCGTGCAAACTGCTCATGGTTCAGACAATCTTCCAAAATCGCTTGTCTGTAGGCTATTTCCTCGTTTGTTTCAAGGGGCACCCCCATCACACGCTTCATCGTCTCCTGTAAGAAAGGATCTGTCTCCGTAATACCTTTGACCTCATCCCTCTCATAGATCACAGCCCGGGAGGCCATGCGAAACAGAATATGTAAGCTTAAGTCCTGTACAATGCTGCCGTAATCAAAGTAAGGCTCCGGCGACTTCCAATCTTTCTCCCGATACAACAAATAAGTATTCATCTCGCCAATCGCTCCTTTAACTGCTCATAGGTCAACTGATACTTGTTGACCTGGTTGATTGCGCACCCCTTAGTCTCTGCCTTGCTTCTCACGATCTTAAAATTCTGCTGTCTGTTCTCATCCAGCATTGCCGCCAGACTGACCACCGCCTGATGGCACTCTGTCAGTTCTCGCAGATGAGTGACATAGATCCCCTTACACTGCAAACCGATGAAATGCTCCAACACATTTTTCCCCATGATACAGGCATCATAGTTGGCAGCAGTGGTGAACAGTTCGTTGATCACCACAAAGCTGTTCTGACTGCCATCCTCCATCATCGGCAACAGACGAATCAGTTCCTCCTTCAGCTTACCCCGCCCGGTCTCAATACTCTCTTCCACAGAGAAATGTGTAAGGATGCCGGAAAAATAAGGTACATTGGCACTCTTGGCAGGCACACTCAGTCCCATCTTGGCGAAATAGACAAGCTGCCCTAAGCTTCTGGCAAAGGTAGTCTTACCACCCTGATTCGGTCCGGTCAGCACAAAGAACTGCTCCTCATCATCCAGATAGAAAGAATTATCCACCACAGGCTTTCCGCTGGCTACGTTTACTACTGCCAGTGCCAGATCGTACAGCCCTTCTGCCCTCATTGGCTTACAGCTGTCATCGGTTGGAAGGGCAAACGCAAAGCCCTTGCCCTTCATCCACTGTTCAAACTTATAGAAGGACAGATAGAAGGAAAGCTCATTCGCCAGAAGAAGCAGTCTCTCCTCTGCATAGTCACTGTACTTTTCACGGAACTTTTCCATACTGTTGAACAGATCCATATGTTTCTTGGCATACAGCTTCCACACCTCTGTCTCCAGAGGCGTCAGTTCGTCCGTCCTGCAAAAGGGAGACTTAAGTTCCTTCCCCTGTTCGCCGGTGTTCCTCAGGTAATCCTCATACATAGGAAGGGTAGGCTCCTCAGATACGAGGAGCTGATGATTTTCATAGATCAAAGTCACGCGACACTGAGCCTGTCCGGCAAGCAATTCCGTCACTTCCCCAAGCAGCTGTCTGAATGCTTCCCCGGACAGATATTCCCGCAGATAGTCCCGAAGAGTCCGTAACCCCTCTGAAGATAGTTCCTGTCCCTCCAGACCTTCCGACAGTTTCTGAAGCGCACCACAATACTCCGCCACCTCTCGCATCTGCCAAGAGCTCTTCTGAAGGCCGGAGCGGACCTTCTCCTTCTTCACCCTCGCATTCTCTCTGCGCTTCATTGCCTCATAGAAGTGAAACAGCACCTGATGAACCGCTTCCTGTTTCACATCACGGTACACAGCCCGTCTGTATTCCTCACATTCCTCGTCCACCGGGAAATAGTGGTACAAGGGCGCCACTGTCTCTCCCCACAGAGACTGAATCTTCTCCACCACCTGATGGAGATTCAGATCCACAAAAAATAAGGGTCTCGATGTATCCTGATTGGGTCTCTTGCACAGATCTAAAATACTGGTAAACTCCATGAGCCACCTTTCCTTTCCGCTAATCCTCTAACGCTTCAAACGCCTTGACTACCGTCTCATATTCCCGGGCAGACTCGATCTGCTCCACGATCAGTTCCCCCTCGGAAACCGTTTCGCTGCGATACAGATAGATGCCCTCTCTGATCTCATCTCCCTCTACAAGAGACACCGCAATATAGTCCCTGCCATCTACCTGAAAGCTGTTCATAATCGCAAAATCCCGCTCTGTCCCGTCTGATACGGGAATCTGAATCACATCATACTCCATTGTCGCTATCCTCCTATTCCGGAATTCTTTTCTTCCTTTTCAGAATTGTGTTCCCTACAAGACCCGTGTGTCTGTTTCTTCTATAAGGTCAGTGCTCCCACAATGGGAATCGTTATCACCGACAGCAGGGTGGTCAGCGCCACTCCCCTGCCGGTCAGGTCTGTGTCGCCGCCGTACTGCTCCGCCAGCATGGCTGTCATACTGCCGACCGGGGTCGCCAGCATCACCATAAATACGCCCCGCAGCACCTCGTCCGCGATCAACTGTCCGGCAAGCAGCATCCCGAGAACCGGCACTACCAGCAATTTCATACAACTGAAAATCAACAGTCTTACATCTGTGAACAGACTCCTGAGGGGTACCCTGGCCAGAGCCATCCCGATCACGATCATACTTAACGGAGCCGTCAGACTGCCAAGTCCTGATAAGGTTTCCCGCACAAATCCGGGGGCGTCCCACCTTAAAACATACAGAAGGATCGCCAGAAGTCCTGCCGCCACACCTGCATTGATCATCTTCCTCCAGTCAAAACCGGCGCCGTTTTCGCCTTTCTGATTTCTGGTCAGTTCATAGATGCCATAGGTATAGATCAATAAATTATAAGGGATCTGGAAGATCGCCGTATGCAGCAGAGCCTCATCTCCATACAGAGCCTGCACCACCGGAAACCCCATAAATCCAATGTTGGAAAAAATCGTCATCAGGCGATAGATCCCACGCTGCCCAACCGGCACACGAAGCAGCACCGGAAGGATGAAAGCCACCACGAACATTCCCCCAAACAGACAAACTGCTGCAAGGACAGTAGGGAACAGTCCCCCGGGAATATCACCCTGTCTGTTGATGGTACCGCTGATCACCAGTGCCGGACTTGCAAAGTTCAACACCAGAAAGCTGATGATCTTGGAGGCTCTTGCATCCAGATACTTTCTCCGAAGGCAAAAGTATCCGATCATCATATAGACAAACAATACTGCCATCTTACCAAGCAAATTCATTTGAAAACCTCAACTTAGATCGGAGGAGCCTTCTCTACCGGTACACAGTACACATTTCATTG
The DNA here is from genome assembly GCA_051880235.1 of Acetatifactor sp. Lineage (GTDB taxonomy): Bacteria > Bacillota > Clostridia > Lachnospirales > Lachnospiraceae > Acetatifactor. The sequence continues at coordinate 33,528 of JBJENO010000036.1, forward strand.
GAGAAGCCTTCCCTGTAATTTTCTTCCTCCAGAAATGTCAACAACATTTCCATCTTGGGCTGATCCATTGGTGCATCGGCACCAATGATCACCACCGGCCGATCTCCCGCCTCACAGCTGCCGGCTATATTCTCCAATTCCCTTTGAAACTTCTCCGTAGCAAAGGACCTCAGATCCGGCCAGGTACTGGACATAGCGGGAGTAAGCTCCAGCAGAAAAGAGAGCCCGGGCACATTGTGATAGAGGATCACTTCGCGGCTCTTCAATTCCTCCGCTTCCAGATAAGCATTCAGTCCCTTCAGCTGCCCTGCCACTTCCGGCCTGGTATACATTCCGACTAAAGCGGGGATTTCCGTCACTTTCTCAGTCCGCTTTTCCCCAAAGATACCATCTCGGAATACAAAGGTCGCTCCAAAGAGAATTCCCTGCACAGCAGTCAATGCCGCCAATAATCCAAGACTGATACGAAGGGGTTCTAAGAATACTGCAGACTTCTCCGTATTTTCCTGTTTCATCCTTCCAAATAACCGATAGATACAGTGGCACACAAAGGGAGTCACCACAAACAGATTGTTCTCTGCAGACAGCAGCCGGTTGTTGCTTCCCAGCGGAGTAATTCCCATCACGATCACTGCACAGGCCCCCCAGAATCGAAGCAGATAGTTCTGTCCCCCGAAGAGCGCCACATAACCGCCCATCAAAATGGCCGTCAGTAAGAAGACAATGCCAATGTTCTGAATAGAAGAGTAATCATAGTATCTGAAGGTAAACACCTTGTTGCGATAGAATACAAAAAATAATGCCAGATTCAAGATGACATAAAGCCCTCGCTTCCACCATAGGAAACGATCCTTCAGAAGCAGGAACAATACACAGCCTATCCCAATCACTACAGCTAATTCCACGATCCACTTGGCATTGTGCAGATAATCCGTCAGCTGCCCCAATATCATCGCCTTCAGGGAATAGTCGCTGGCCTCACCCGGCATGGAGAGAATGGCGCGAATTCCCTCAACATAAGATGCAAACCCATATCGCACACAGATGTAGGCAAAGATACTGCCAAAACCAAGGACATAGCCGAGAATACAGTACCCGGTACGACGGAGAAGTTCCCCAAACGAATCCTTTCGGATGATGCAGTAGAACCACACTGCCAGAATCAGTGCCATCTGGGCCAGATTGGGCAGGCGCACCATCACATTCACTCCAAGGCAAACTCCCGCCAGCACATACCACTTTGTCTTCCCCGTCTTCACTGCAAGACACAACAGAAAAGCCCCTAAGGTAAACAGCAGGTACGTCACGTAATTGTAAAGAAGTGCAGTGGGACACCAACAGAATCCCAGCGCAACAAGCTCTGCCAAAAATGCCACGCCCTCTGGCATCTCAAACAGCTTCACGCAGAAGAAATAGGCCGTCAGCGCAATCGACGCTTTCACCAGACCGGTATAGACATTCAGCCCCAGCATCGTAGAACCAAAGGGAAGTCTTGTGAAAAAGGATCCGATGGCAGTCGCCAGATAAGTAGAGAACTTCCACATGCCGTCCAGGCTCTCGAAATGTATGAAGTTGCCGTAATTATATCCCGTGTCCGTCACTGTAATCCCCTGATTGACAAGCAGCAGGGAATAGACTGTCAGTATTACCGGGAAGATCCAGCCCGGCAGCTTCGCGCTCCTTTTGTCCATGCTTCACCTCTCTGATCTCTCTTAGCAGGAAATGGGAAGAGGGCGTCAGCTTTCGCCAACACCCTCTAGCTTTTCTATGCGAAATCAATTCTATTATAGCACACACCCCCTGCTTCAGCAAGTGGGCGTTCACAGGCACATCCCCTACAGATCTTCCAGCAATTTCTTTGCACCGTACAGGGATACATTAAAGGTTCGAATACTAACGTCTGATGTGTCGCTTTCCAAAATGTTCAAATAGGCCTCAAAATACCTTTGACCCTGCACCAGATTGGCGGACGTTCCCCTGACGTATCCGCGCTCCCGCAGGTAAGGAATCACCACAGGTGCCGCATCTGCAGACAGCTCCCGAATCAGACGAAAATCATTGTACGGTGCTGCCTCTCCCCCGGCGATCCCGATATGACCTGTATTCGTGTTTGCCAGGTTCACTTTGGCGATCAGATAATCCGGATGGGAGAAGGACAATGCCAGATAGAGTACCGTCACCACTGCCATGCTGTATCGGAACAAGCGAAACTTCCTGCAATAGATGGACACCAACACTCCCACAAATAAAAGCGCCAATACCAAAAGTGCCCACAACACCAAAATGCGAAGGAAAGTCAGGTAATAGTAAGAAATATAGATGATCATTCTCATGGCACTGGAGGCGATCATAATAAAGGTGCAAAGTGACATTACTGTCAGAATCCATTTCAGGAGTTGGGACTCCCGGAAATAGGTCAGAATCACCAGTACGATCACCAGATTCAACAGGCTCACCGCCAACAATTGGAAGAAACCTTGTCTGGCGTACGACGCATAAGTGTAACCGTCCGGCAGTTTCATTTTTCCAAGAAACAGCCCACCGATCTGCACCAGCGAAAACACCAGATAGAGCAGCGTCAGCATGGACGAGATCGTAATTGCCAACAGAGGCTCTCCCTTGCGCTTATCCGGTACCTCCTCCGTAAGACTGCGCCGGGAAAAGAAGCTGTAGAGTCCATAGGTCAGGAAAAAGAGAAGCCCGATCTTCAGCAGGATCACCGCAATGTTGTAGAAAAGCTCGCTGCTTTCGAGAAACGAGAAAAGTCCCTTTGTATACTGGCGAAACAACGCGTCCGCGCTGGACAGGATCAAAAGCACAACAAATACAAGCGGAAGACCGATCAGCACACCAACCAGTACTGCCCAGACTCTCCGGTCAGGCTTGTGGTCTAAAGTCTTTCTATACTGCACAAAATCGCGGAAAGGAGCAGGAATCTGCCCTACCGCTCCCGTCAGGGTCTTCAGAATACTGTTGAGATACTTTCCCAACCCCCAGCCTGTAGTGTCGTAGTACTGCCTGAGCATCATGCACATCCACAGAAGCAGGATCCCCAATTTGTTAAAGAAAAGGATCCTTCCATCCCCTGTACAACAGGTAGAAATACCGAGCAGAAGAATCGCCGCCATATAAAACCCACAGCCCTTCTTCAGGGGAAGCTCCAGTCGTTTCATGCTCTCCGCATAGACCCAAAGAGATACCCCCAAGAATAACAACCACGCCGCACCCGACGGATTCTCATAGCTGCAGAAGGCATACACACAGCCCAGCGCAAGCGACACAGGTGCCAAAAACGAAAACGTCAACTTCTTCTCCATCCTCTTACTCCTCCTCTGAATATTCCAGAATATCGCCGGGCTGACAGTCCAAGGCCTTGCAAATGGCCGCCAACGTTGAAAACCGAACTGCCTTTGCCTTATTATTTTTCAAAATAGACAAATTTGCCAGCGTAATGTCCACCTTCTCGGCCAACTCAGTCAGGGACATCTTCCGCTTTGCCATCATCACATCCAAATTCACTCTGATTATCATTGCTTCGCCCTCTCCCTAAATGGTCAAATCATTCTCTTCCTTGTAGGTCACCGCCTGATCGAACACCATCGCCAACACTCGGCTGAACAAGCCTGCGATCACAAACACAAGGATCACCACACACATCGCCAGCGTGGCATAGACAAACATTCTCACAACACTCATCACGGCAATACAGGCGGCATACACACTCATGCGGTTCAGGCTCCGCACATTCTCTCTGACAAAGCAGTTCTCCTCCAGCACGGTGCGAAACATTTTGCGCAGCTCCCCAATGAGAAGCACCGCAAGAATTCCCAGGATCACATACACCAACAGTGCCGGAATCAAATTCTCTGATACCCCGGGCAGGTAATGCTCTCCGATCCACTTCAGGCTAAAGGGCAATGTCACCGTCACCAGCATTCCTCCAAAGTACATCCCGTCTAACAGATACTTGGTGATTTTCGTCCACAAATATTTCTTCTCTCTCATCTGACTCTCCTTGCGTGAAAACTTTTTTCTCACATTTTGTTCTTGTAATCATTTCTATCACACAACTTCTCGAATGTCAATATAAATTTATTGTTTTTCGATATAGATATATTGTTTACCGATATGATATACTACTGTTTGGAAACGAGAGAAGTCCGTAGAAATTCACCCGGAGATTCGACCGGAATAGAAAGCGCGACTGCGCGGATTCGTGAGCGCAGACAACAGATGCAAGGAGGAGACACATGAGAGATTCCAATCAGATCACAAGAGAGTATTTCGATGATATTCTCGTCGAAATGCGCCATATAGACGCAGTGAAACCGAACACCGTTGTAACCTTTTTCGGAGAGACCTTCCAGACTCCTATCGCCACTGCTGCCCTGTCCCACCTCTATAACACCTGTGAGGACGGCATGACCAAAATGGCCGAGGGTGCCTGCATGGCGGGGGCGCTTTGTTTCTCCGGAATGGGGGAAGAAGAAGAGATCAGAGCTATGTGCGCCACCGGTGCCAAGGTGATCAAGATCATCAAGCCTCATGCGGACAATGCAACCGTTTTCGCCAAGATAAAGGAGGCCGAAGAGGCAGGTGCTTTGGGCGTGGGGATGGATATCGACCATGCCTTTAACGGACGGGGTGAATACGACTGCGTCTGCGGACTGGATATGCGCCCCAAATCCTTAGAGGAGCTCAAAAGCTTTGTGCAGGCTACCGGACTGCCTTTTATCATTAAAGGAGTCTTAAGCGTAACCGATGCCAAAAAGGCACTGGAAGCAGGCGCTGCAGGAATCATCGTCTCTCATCATCACGGCATCCTGGACTCTGCAGTTCCCCCGCTGATGATCCTTCCCGAGATCGTAAAGGTGATCGATCACAAGATCCCCATCTTCGTAGATTGCTGTATGGAAAGCGGCATGGATGCTTTCAAGGCTTTGGCTTTGGGCGCGGACGGTGTGTGTGTTGGCAGGGCCATTATGGAGCCTCTGAGAGTCTATGGTGCCCAGGGCGTCTGTGACAAGCTGACCCAGATGGATCAGGAGCTTCGCGGTACGATGGCAAGAACGGGCTTTGCAACGGTAGAGAAAATCGATGATTCCATATTGTGGAGGAGATCAAGATGAGATTAGGCGGAGGAGTGGAAAAACCCTATCGGAATCCGGAAGAATGGTTGAGATGGGTAAAAGAACTGCAATACAGCGCAGTGATCTTTCCGGCAGACAGTTCGGCAGATCCGTCTGTGGTGCAGGACTATCTGAAGATCATCCGGGAAAATGACCTGGTAATCGGTGAAGTGGGAGTCTGGAGAAACTGCCTGTCCCCTCATGACGCGGAGAGAAAAGCAGCCTGTGATTACGCCAAGGCCCAGCTTGCCCTGGCAGAGGAAGTGTCTGCAAACTGCTGTGTCAACATCATCGGCAGCTGCAGCGATATCTGGGACGGCTTCGCCCCTGAGAATTATGATCCCGCCGTATACGATCTGGCTGTAGACAGTATTCGAGAGATTATCGACGCCGTAAAACCCGTCAGAAGCTGCTACTCCATCGAGCCCATGCCCTGGATGGTGCCGGACTCACCGGAGCAGTATCTGAAGCTGATCAAGGACGTAGACCGAGCGGGTTTCGGCGTTCATCTGGACTACGTGAACATGATCAACTGCCCCCAGCGCTATGTACAGAGCACAGACTTTATCCGCCACTGCTTTGAGCTCTTAGGTCCTCACATCAAAAGCATTCACGGCAAGGATGTCTTCATGGAACAGAGCTTTACTACCCTGATCCATGAGGTTCAACCGGGGCTTGGCACCTTAAATCACCCGGAAATATTAAAGATGGTGGAGGCTCTCGGGCCTGACACCACCTTCTTCATTGAGCATCTGCCCTCTCATGAGAAATATATGGAGGCCGCTGCTTTTATTCGAAAGCAGGCGCAGGATGCCGGTATTGTAGTTCTATGAACTGCTTCATAGAAAGAAAAAGTCAACGAACCCCGGGACCTCGTGAGAAAAGCACTCACGGGGTCCTTTCCATAGAAATGTCCCTCAATATCTCCTCGGGTGTCATCTCCAGATACCCTTCCGGGTCGGTCAACCCTGTCTCCGACAACGACCAGACGAAGACCCCTGCATTCTTACTTTCCGAGAAAGAGAGATACTTCCGGTAAGATTTCAACTGAACCTCATAACGCCCACTCCACTCCGGGCAATAGGTGCTCATATATTCTTCTGCGAGCTGCATCGCCTCGCAGTCACTGCGCCCTTTCGGATCCAATGCAGATAACTGCACCCCGCCTCCCAACTCACCGGTTTCCGAGGGCGAGGGAGTGGAGTGGACGATCAGCACACTGCCATCCTGACAGGTCCCGAGACTCATCCACACGTGGCCTCTGATACTGACGATATCACCGGGTTGAAGCAAACGGTTTTTCTCCCGGCTAAAAGAACCAAAGCCGTGGGTCCGGGCCAAACTCTTTGCAAACTCTGTGGAAGCTACCACATATCCGGTCTGCTTCTCCTCGTCTGCCCCGGAAGGATCCGTCATCACGTTGTAGATCACCCAGCCCAGATACCCGGAGCAGTCCAACCCACACTCGTGATAAGTATTCACCCCGTCGAAGGGGTAGAAACTGTTCCCTGGATCTTCCCTGCGATTCTTGGTCCCGGGCACATACCGGTAGTTATAATTTTCATCCTGCTCCTCAAAAAAGATACTCCACTCCTCGGAGAGTCCAAAGCTCATAGCCTCCTCACCGGAACCGGTGTCCTCCAAATTCCAGCCTCCCCCGTAGACATACAATACTTTTCCGACAGGAGCCAGGGCGGTCCGGATCAGATTTTTCACCGTTCGTACACCGGGCGTTCCATTGGTGCAGCCCTGCATTGTGCCTTCTTCCAAGAGCCCTTCTCTCTCATCGCTTTCATCCCTCGAAGGACTCCCTATCTCACTTTCCTCCAGAATAACCGCCTGATCTGCAGACTCTCTTCTTGAAACCTCTTGCTCTATACTGCCGCAGCCTGTCAACAATAAACCTCCCACGACCCACAGAAAAACACTTCTATATATGTTTATGAGGGTTCTCTTCTCTTTACTCCAACGCATTGGTATCTTCCTCCGGTTTTTCAGCCTCATACGAGGTTTTTGTCACACCCTGCCATCAAACGTCTTTTTCTGTGGCAAAATGACGATGTGTTTGTGCATCCGCTCTCCCTCTCCCAGGTTATAATGAAATAGTCCCTTGCCGGAATTGTGTTTCCGTCACAATTCCCCAATGTGCGAAGAACGGAAAATGAATCGAAGGGAGTGTTTCACAGAATATGAATCTACTGTACTGGCTGCTCATTCTCATAGGTGTAACCGCAGGTGCCCTGTCCACATTCTATCTGGTGGTCTCCATGATAGCGGTGATCGTCTACAAAATCTACAGGAAAGTGAAGTATGGGCTATCCCTGTACGACTAAACGGACAGATCCTTTTTCTCAAAAATCACTGCTGCCGCACAGTACAACAGAACTGCACCCAAAAACAGGACCAACACACCCGCTGTGGCACTGTTTTCGCCTGCAACGATTTCGTCCGGTGCAAAAAGCGTAAAGAAGGTAAAGTACTTTGCTTTTTCCGCAGAACCACCCACATTGGCCAGCATCCGGATCACATACATCAGCGCCGGGATCCCCGCACCGAAGCCGATGCTGTACTTTGTATCGGAAAAGGCACAGGAAGCCAGAAAGCAGATGCTGCCGATAAACAGCTGCAGGCACAATAACCCCAGGTTCAGCACCAGAAGCTTCGACAGCTCCAATTGTCCCGGAAACATGATCTGTACACAGACGGCTTCCAGGCCGGTACTGTACGCAAGAAGGATCCCAATGCCGGAAAGCAGCGCTGCCATCTGGGTGCATACTATGGTTCTGCGCTTCACCGGCGCTGCCAGGAGAGAAACGATGGATCCCTTATCCACATAGGCAGCCACCAGACCATTCCCTCGCAGAATGGAGAACACCATAGGGAAGATCAGCAGGATAAAGCCGTACAGATAGGAAACCATAAAGCCCAGCAGATCAGCAGATCCGATTGTCATGCCCACCGCCGCCATCAGTTCCGGCATCATCTGAGCAAACCCATCCAGCACCTTCATCATCTCCGGATCGTACATGCTGATGATAATGGAAACATATAAAGTGATGATTGCTCCGAAAATCACCAGAAGTTTGATGCTCTTCTTCATCTCTCGCACATACAAAGTCTTATTGATCATTCTCATCCCCTCCATAATAATGCATAAAGATCTCCTCTAAGCTCTGCTTGGTAGTGACCGTCACCCGATTGCCCTCACAGACGCCGCCAAAATCCTTTGCAAAGGCCTCGGCCAGCTCAGGAGTATCCAGAGTTACCGTATAGGGACGTACATATTGCTCCCGCAGCGTTTCCACGCTGTCCAGCGCCACCAGTTTACCGGCACGAATTATTCCGATGCGATGACAGGTGCGCTCCACTTCTTCAAACATATGACTGGACATCAGGATCATCTTCTTCCGCTTGCGCTCCTCCTCTACAAGCTCGATGAACCGATTCTGCATCAGAGGATCCAATCCGCTGGTGGGCTCATCCAAAATCAATATCTCAGGGTCGTGCATGAAGGCAGCCACGATTCCCAGCTTCTGTTTCATACCCTTGCTCATCTTCTTGATCTTGCCCCTCGGGTTCAGTTCAAATCGCTCCACCAACTCATTTCTTCTGGAATCAACCGGATTCTTGCGATATTTCCCGACAAAATCCAAAAACTCTGTTCCGCTCATATCGTCGAAGAAACTGATCTCTCCGGGAATGTACCCCAGGATCTGCTGTATCTTGTCCCGATCCTTCCAACAATCCAGGCCGTTTATCGTACACTGCCCTGCTTTCGCCTGCAAAAACCCCATCAGATGCCGGATGGTGGTCGTCTTGCCTGCCCCGTTAGGGCCTAAGAACCCAAAGACCTCACCGGAATTCACCTGAAAGGATACATCAAAAATCCCTTTCCCGCTGCCATAATCTCTGGTCAAATGGTCCACAATGATGGAACCGTTTTTTTCAGTCATAGCAAAGTCCCTCTCTTTCTCGTTTTCAATAGAATCCTTTCTACAGATCTATGTTCCCATCGGTAAACTCATCATAACATAAAATCAGGCGGAGGCAATACTCACCCCCGCCACTGACACTTTTTTACGCTTAAGTTGCACCAAAACCTCCCGTTTACCACCCGGAAAGCCTTACCAAAGATACTTTCTATTTCTCACCGGTCTCATCCACACTGATTGTTCTGGTCTTGAACAGTTCCAGATCAGAGTTTAAAATCTTGTCATCAATTTTCCTGCGGCACTTGTATACAAGATACACACAGACATACAGGAAGATGACATAAGCGGCAAACCCAATGGTCACATAGAGATTCCTGTCAAACCACCCCAGAAGATAGGAGGCAGCTGTATAGATCGCGGTACAGACACCGATACCAATGCATTCTTTTCCCCCGAGATGATCCGCCTCATCAAAGTTCCAGAGGACAAACACCTGAAGATACCCTATGAGATAAGCCAGGAGGATCATCTCTGCCATATGAAGGATTTCCGCAACCACACTTCCGGTACAGATCCGATAGATACAATAGAAAAACAAAAGTGCAAAAAAATACAGGCACGCCTTAAATTCGATCCCTATCTCCTTGGTCAGATATCGCTCCCATAATGATGGTTTCTTCATGGTTTACTCTCCTCTCAGCAGTTTTCGAAAATCCGATGCGTAGGTTCTGGAGATGATAATATGCTCTCCGCCCTGCATGGTGGCATCGATTCGGTTCGATGGAAGACTCTTCAACCTCTCCACCCTGTTGACATTGATAATCATGGACTTACTGCACCTAAAAAACCTTTCATCGTCTAAAATCAATTCTGCCATAGACAATGAGACATCCATTTGAATCACATGCTCTGAGGTATATGCAAAGGTCTTCTCATCCACCTTTTCGATGTAAAGAATCTCCTCCGGTTGAAAAATGATCGTTTCCCCGTCGATCTTCCCCACCAGCTTCTTCTCATGTCGCTCCATGAAAGCAAGGATCTCTTCCACTTCCGAATTCATTTGTCGGTACTTTAATATCAGTTCATCTTCACCTTCTGAGATCTGATGGACAGAAAAACGCATTGGTTTCCCTCCTCACTTTAATGTGACATTCTTACATAATAGGTCAATTCTTCCTGTACTCTCCCCAAACAAAACATTTCAAGGATCTCTGCACAGGATCACTACTCTCTGAATTTCTTCAGTGCCTGCTCCATCTTCCGGTTCTCCGCCTTCTCTTCTGCCCTTCCGATGACGACACTGATTACCGTGCAGACAGCAAAAGACACTGTAAAACCGATCCAAGCCTTCACATCACCGATCGGGAACCATGCAAAAAGCACAGCAAATACTACAATCGCCACACAGATACTTCCAAAGAAACAGACATTTCGAAGAAGCAGCTGCATATTTTTGACCCATTTATCTGTCAAAAACAAAATCTGAACAATCGTAATCACCAACGCCAGCAAAAGCAGCTGTGCCAATGTCTGAATAGAAAGTCCCTGATCTCCCAGAGCAAACAGCGTGGAGAACTCACCGGCTTCTTCCCCCACAACCATTCCAAACACAATAAAGATTGCAACGGTAATGCCGTAGGTTGCAAATAGTTGTCCGATATAATCAAAAATCGTCTTCTTGTCTTCCATTACTTTACCCCCAAGCGATTTCTCAGTTCCTCCGCATACATACGAGACACGATGATCTGCTCATCATTCACCAACGTCACCCGTATTTTTCGGTTAATGTCTGCCTTCAGGCTCTTAATTTTTCTCAGATTGATAATGCACTGCTTGCTGATTCGAATGAAATTCTGCTCCAACAGTTCCTGCTCCACCTCATAAAGCTTCAGATCCGATTCATAAGAGGCATCCTTTGTATAGACAAAGGTATTTCTCTCTACCGCTTCTATGTATAGAATCTTATCCGTGTCTAACAGAATGATCTCATCCTCTTTTTTCACTGCGATCTGCATATTGATCATCCGCATCAGTGAGATGATCTTCTCAATATCCTGAGTTAGTCTCGGGGCCTTCACCTCCACCGCGATCTCAGAATATTTCTCATCGATATCCATTGTGATCTTCATCTATTCTAAACCCTTTTTTCGAAAGATTATACCAAACATAAGCAGCAAAACTACTACATTTCCTATAATAACACAATATGCTTCCTGCGTCACATTTGCAAGCGTCATATCTTCTAAAAGAAGCCTGATTTGCTGGGTAAAGAAGAATTTGGCAAACTTGCTGATCTTGTCATTGAACATTGCCAGCATAGGGGCAAAAGCAAGCACCATCATCACCGGCATAACCAGAGAGGTGGCTGCCATCTGACCCCCGGCATACATACCGATACAAGCACCGGCAATGATTGAAATCAGGAAACCCACACCCATAATGCACAGATACATCCACACCTTATTGCCGGGAAATCCGATCGACATCACTCCCGCGCCAACCATACAAATCATCCACACATAAATACCCACTCCCAACAAATACTGCCAGGGTTTCACATTTGCCATCAGCAGCACACGCAGGGTATTCTTTTCCTTTTCCTCGGAGAGAATCGCAGCAACAGAGGTTAACGGTGCCATACCGATATACATCACCGAAAACAGCTTGGTGAAAAACAACTCCGGCATGCCCTTCATATGGATCGCGTTCTCCATAATCAGTGTCATAATGGGAAACAGAATGAATTGGATCAGTATGGTCTTATTTTTTATGGTATCCTTCAACTGTTTCTTTATCACGATCAGACTGTTTCTCATTTACGCTTCCTCCTGCAATTTTCTTTCTGTCAATTCCAAAAATACCGTCTCCAGACTAGGCTCTGAGGAATGGATGGTCTCCACCACTCCTGCCAGAAGCAATGCAGAAACCTCTTCTGCAGATGCCGGATTCTGCGGTAAATCTCTATCCTCGCCCGTCGTCAAATGAATCCACAGCTTCTTCTGGTGATTGTATTTGCGGCAGATTTCTTTCGGGGCTCCTTGCTCCACGATCACACCCTCATTCAGAAGGGCCACTGTATCACAAAGAGTTGCCGCCTCCTCCATATTGTGGGTGGTCAGAAAAATGGTACAACCCTCCCGCTTTTTTTCCAAGATTAGCTTGTGGATCGTTCTCATAGATCGGGGATCCAAACCGCTGGTCGGCTCATCCAGAAAAATGATTTTGGGGGAGTGCATAAACACTCGGGCCAGACGTAGTCTGGCCTCCATCCCCTTAGACAGATCAGAAGCAGATCTCTTTGCCGCATCCTTTAGTCCAACATAGTCCAAAATCTTTGTAACTCTACTGTGAGGAATCCCGTAGATATCCGCAAATATTTTCAGATTATCCGCACAGGACAACCTGTCGTATACCCCAAACTGGTCCATCATAATCCCGATTTTTTTCTTATCCTCACCGGTCAGCGCTCCCACGGGTTTCTCCAAGATAGAAACCTCGCCGCTATCGAAAGAAAGCTGGTCTGTCAGTATCTTGATCAAAGTCGTCTTACCTGCTCCGGAAGGTCCCAGCAAGCCAAAAATCTGCCCATCCTCGATCTCAAAATCGATCCCGCACAATACCTTCTTTTCATCATAGTTCTTCGTTACACCTTTACACCGTATCATCTCTTTCCCTCTTCCCTCAAGTGATGAACCAAAGGTAACAGAGATTTCCCCGGAATACAATAGAACCGGTCGTAAGATGCCGAAAGCGAAACATAAGTTGCCCAAAAACTCTATTACAAAAAATCCACAGCATAGCTGCAAGGCGCAGTCTATACTGTGGATAAATTTAACGAATAATCACGATTAATAACATCATAGAAACGATCAATGCGACAAGCCATACTTTAATAAACCATGGCGGTGTACTGTCTTTTCCCTTCACAACATATCTGAAACCGAAAGAAACAACAAGCAGGAGAAACACATCCGCCAGCTTCAAGACTGCAGTCCGAACGTAATTCAGATCCATACAGCCCAATACCCCATAGGGATACTGCAGTCCCTCCAGCTGGGACAACCGATCCGTCAGTTCTCGTTCCAGCTTATACTCCGTAATGGTTTTCACCAGACCCTTGATCTGCACTCCACCCGGCTGCAGAGACTGGTAGTTCTCATCGAAGTTCTTTTCCAACCATTTCTTGGAGCCCTTGATCAGGTAGCCATACCCGGTCTCATCGTCCACTCCCAGATAATAGTAATCCGTCCCAATCGGAATCAGCCCATTGATGGAATGTTCCAGTTCCAATACGCCGCAGGCCTCGTGAATGGTCACGGTATGTACGTTCTGCCTGTCCGTCAGTGCGATCATCGCGGTGGCAAAGAGATAAACCAACACGCCAACCCCAAGTATAATCAGTATTCCATTTCGCGCCTTCTCTTTCATAACTCTCCCTTTCTATAGGTCAAAAGCTTCTTGCCGCAGCCTCTGCACTTTACCTCAAATTGTTCCAAGCAGGTTCATCCTCCTTATTCCTCGTAGGGCAATACTTTCCAACTCCCAGCTTCCGTCACATTGTAATAGGTATCGGTATCCGTGTCCACCAGCAGTACATTGATCCTGCCGCTATCCAGTACCGTACCATCAATATAATAGTGAGACTCCCCATCATAGAAGATGTCATGATAGCGCGGGTCCCCGGCAATTTCTGCGGTCCCCACGTGCCCGGCAACGACCTTCATCTCAATTCCTTCGATTCGTCCTGTCTCGGCAGGGTACTTTCCGACAAAGAGTTCATCTCCGGTTCCCCATTCCCACAGGTCCCCTGCCTCCTCGTCGATTCCCGCATGGACAAAAATCGTATTTCCCTCTGTGTAATATCTGGGAAGATCTTCCATCCATCGGATGTATTCGTCGTCCGAATCATCATCCTCTCCCAGATTCTCATCAAAGGTCTTTATCATATGGTTGATGGTGGAATCTCCCAGGAGCACCATCTCCTCGTGATTGCCCATCAGGGCAATCACCTTGTCCGTGCCATACCGATTCTGAAGCCTGATGATCCGATCCAATACGCCGATGTTGTCTGCTCCCCCGTGGATATAATCCCCCAGAAGGATCAATCTCACATCAGCCTCCTCTAAATGCTCCTCCACCAAAGCAAGTGCCTCCTCAAATTCAGCCAGACATCCATGGATATCGCTCATACAGTATATTCTCATAGGATTCTCCTTTTCTCATCTATTCGTAATCTTTTCTTTTGATCCTTTCAATGGATGCACCTATGTAATTACCACACAAGTAATACTATAGGCGTTTCTTTCCAAATATGCAACCGGTTATTCGATTCTATCTACGATATCGTTTATTGCCTCCTCCGCTTTCATCTCTCCTGTGAGCACCTTAATGATGGGTTCTGCCAGCGTATCCAGGAATTCCACGCAGTGCTTCGTGGCATAATCTCCCACTTCCCACAGGAACTGATTCCAAATCTCATAGTGGAACATGGTCCCAGCCACGATGTCGTTATCATCATCCTCCTCCAGGCTGATGCGGGGTACAAAGTACAACTGCATATCTCTCTGGTCTTGTGGAGCTTCATTGCAGGCGGGGAAGATTCTCGCATTGACAAAGTTGAGTACGCGCAATAACTCATCATGATAATTACTTTTCTCACAAAGCGCTTTCGTTCCTACATAATATAGTTTCATCTCCGCAACGTACTCATAGAAAAACACAACTCCCTCTATCTCTTCATCGGGGGCATTTGAAGCAGGTACCTTAAACAGAATGAAAGGAGTAGCCTTGTTCTCCTCTCTGGTAAAGACGACCTTCTGACTCTTCAGATAGTCCTCAAATCCCCGGACGGCAGTAGAACGGTATCGATCTCCTCGAGAGAGCCAATTCTTTGGAGGCGCAGCGCAGAAAGAACTGTGATAGATGGGGATTCCATCCTTCTTTTCTACCCCTTGAAGCTCCTTCGCATCGGGAATTGCAATGCCTCTGTTTGTAAGCAGTTCCTCCGCCGAATGCTCGTTTGCATAGATTACGTTCACCCCGATCTCCATGTTCCTGTGGACTTCCGTACCCTCCTCCATACGAACCAGTCTCACAGCCACCCATTCTTCCGAATAAGCCGGAATCTCTATTCCACAGGGATCATAGTAATAATGATTTTCCCCTTTGTGAACACTGAGGTCTTCCAAGTAGTACAATACCTTCTCCTGATCCTTATCGGAACCTCTTCCACAGAGAAGGTAAGGCTGCTCTAACCCCTTCAGTAAATGATACAGGTCTCTGATCTCTTGACAGGTGATTCGCTCCAACTCCAGCGCCTGTTTTCTCTCCTCCAAGAAATGTATCATATACTGCAGGGCCTCCCTGATCTCCTCCTCTGTCGTGAACATCTTTGCCTCGCCGGGCGGCAATGTTTTGGTTAAAGATAACACGTGATTCTGGTCAATGCATCCTTCCTCATAGCCAATATCCAGGTGTTCTCTCTTCACCCACTGCTCAACCTTTTCCGGATCAACTTCACCGGACTCATCCAAGAAATATTTTCCCAGACTATCCCGCTCCTGTGCCAAAAGCTTTAAGAAGTAATCGTTCTCCCTCCTCCAGTCGTCCCAACTGGGGTAGTTGTCCCGACTCCCTCTGCCCTTCATCCAATACAGGCAAAAATTCCGAAGATGATTCTCGGTGTACGCTTCTCCCAAATACTGCTTCATTTTGTTATCCATAGCTTATTCCCCTTTTCTATATTTATTGAAGGCGAAAGAACCGGCCCCAGGTTCCGGTTCAGCCCCCTGTTTCGTTAGGGGATGAGTAAAACTCTTCTCCTGTATCCAAACAAATCGCGGCCAATCGTCCTCCGGGAAAATACGCCCCACAATCAAGAGCAATATGATTATTTCGTCTGAAAATACAGCCGGGATTTGGATTTTCTGATATCATCTGCGTTGGAGTATGACCAGTCACGACATAGGCATCCTGAAAATACTGCACCCCATACTCAGCACGATCCCATACCAGTTCCTTCAACGAATAATCCTCCATTTCTTTTTCCGGAGAGTAATTGCCAAGCCCGGCGTGAACCAGCAAAAACTCTTTCCCATGAACCGTCAGTTCCTCGTAGATGAAAAAATCCTTAATAAAGTCAATTACCTCTTGTCTCTCTTCCCGATTCAGTTTGATGAATTCCCGAATCGTTGTCCCACCTCCGTTTTCCTGCCAAGACAACAGATTACCAAACAGGTTCTCATCAAGTCTTCCGATAGAGTCTTCCGTAATCTCCTGCATCAGAAATTTAAGACACTCCAGCGCCATAAGCTCATGATTACCCACCAGACAGATGACATTCGGCATCTCCATGAGCTTGAAAATCAGCTTGATCGGATGTGGTCCCCGGTCAAGAATGTCTCCCAAAATATATAGCACGTCCTCTTCTCCCAACTCGATCTCTTCGAGCAATTCCACAAACATATCATATTCCCCATGAATATCTGACATCACATAAGTTGCCATACTATCACCCTCGTCTCGTAAATGAATCGCCTTTCACTGCTCCAAAACCATGCTTGGAAGCTTCTTCACTTCTGTTTTCTGTAGCACGATAAAGACCAGCAATACCCCAACTCAAACCAAAGATCGTACCTGTCAAATAGGTCCCTCCATTCCTTCCAAAGATATCCTGCTATTTCAGGAAGATACAGCTTTTCCTCCTCTTCTATGATTTTTCTTTTCGCATCACAAACCATCCCTTCCCATATCGGTCTCACCATATCAATGTCTAAGATCTCAAAAGCCTCTGCATCCCCAAGATACTCTGCATAGGTATCATAACACTCATACAGACGGCTCAGGTCTGTCTCAGCTTCACCTCCCATTTCCAGATATTCCTCCCAAGTATTAAACACCAGCGGATCCCACCCTGCACACATACACTCTTCTCTTTCTCTTTCGCTAAACTCTCCAAAGCTCATCGCAATAAAATTTTGAAAAAAATCTTCCAGATCATATACACCATATTCCTCAGCCATAAAATCGTTCAGGATTGTGGTGTTTGCAAAGATAGATTCCCAGGCTTCCGGCTCAATATCACCTCTTTCCACTTCATACTCTTCGTACCGGAGCAGCATAAAAAGAGGTCCCTCATAGACCATATCAAAAATATGCTCCGGATTAGACAAGTCCTTCCAACATGTGCTCTCCTCTCCGTATTCCCCTGATGATAAGAACCCCCTCGTGTACTTATCAGGGTCTACATTCTCCTCAAACAGTACATTACTTATCCCCCCATATTGATTTGAGGAACTATCTGAATAGGAATATTTGTTTCCATTCGTCAGTATTATGGTGTCGCGCCACATCCCCCATTTTTTCAGAAAACAGATGACCTCAAGTGCCAGAGCTTCGCAGACTTCTTTGGGTGAACTATTCATCGACTTTTCCTCCTTTTGCCTGATTTTTTTGCAAAGAAAAAGAACTGCCAGAAGGCAATTCCTTTTCAAAATGATTATTCAAAATTATTATGTAGGTTTTCATCTTCAAAATTTTGAAGATGAAGCCATTAGGAAGCCATTTGAAACTGTGTTTTTCGGCTTTTTTCTGTCCCCTTTGGAAAGTTATCGCTTCAACTCATAATCTATCAGTGTCATCCTGTCATTCACAACCAATTCCTCACCGGTCCTGACAAATCCACATTTCTCATAGAGATGGCAGTTGCCCGGTTCCTGCAGGATGGTGTCCAGTCGCCATACCTTTACTTCAGGAAACATCGCGAACGCTTTCTGAATCGCAACATACCCCAAGCCCTGATTCTGGTATTTGGGAAGAACAAACAGGGGGCTGATGTAACAGACGGTATCGTCGCCCAGACTGGGGTTCCTGCCAAGATTGATGGCACCCACTCTGGCTCCATCCTTCACAATAAAATAATACTTCCTTGTGTTGAGTTTCGCCCTTGCTCTGACCTTCTCTATAGGTTCGATCGCCGGAGACCCGGCATCTTCATACTTCTCATATAAAGGCATAAAGCTCTCAACCTGCATCTGATGAAGCTGCTCGATTTCCTCCTCCCGAACCTCTTCCAGCTTCACTCGATTCATCAGTTCTGTCACGGAAGGACCGAGGAGCCTAAAATGCTCCTTGATCATCCGCGCCACTTCTTCCGGCTCCAGATTCGTATTGTCGATCTTCATATAATTCTCGAAAGGAATCTCTCCCTCGTTGCTTACCAGACGATATTTGGTCTCCTCACGGAGCATCCGATCTTCCGAAACCACAATATCCCGCTTGGAAGCTTTATTCATCAATCGATTCTCCGTCTTATTCCGTTCAATTCGAACTTCCCTGTCTGCCACCAGTTCCACATAATAAACCGTTCCGCCCGTGGCTTCAAATTTGTCCGCCACTGATTTGATATAATCCCAATCCGACTGCATGTCAAATGCCCACATAAAGGTAAAAATCATTCCACTGTAAGCAGTCTTCAGAAAAGCATCGAAGATATCCTCCCGAAGCTTCTTGATTACCGCTCCGTCAAATTTTCCGAAGATCTCTATCACCGGCTCGATCATCATATGATTGTGAAACAGCCTGTAATCCGTTATTTTCATCAATTCCTGGCCCACTGTCATTTTTCCGACAGCGCCACTCCCTATCAATACAATGAGATTCATTTGTCACCTCCACAAAAACTAATGTGCTGCCCGATTCTCCTTATTGCCATATTGTTTTTTCCAGATATCCGCAGGTAAATGGAAAGAAATCATATTTTTCAGTACCCGTATGTTCGAAACCAAAACGCTCATACCACCTTCTGAGAACGACATTTTCTTCTACAATACCGATCTTCACTGTCCTCCTGTCAAACTGCAAAACCTTTTCAAAGCAGTCCTCCAACAACCTTTGTCCGATCCCCAGGTGTCTGTATCCCGGCAAAACAGCCAAATTGTTCAATTCAACATCCTCATCATTTTGTATTGACAAAGAATAATATCCCACGATTTTTCCTCCAAGAAGATATACATACATCGGCCTCTTTTCCAGACAGAACTGGTAGCGTATTCTTCTGTCATCGGTGGCAAATGCAGTAAAACGGGATGCATTTTCCTCCGTAAAACCAAACTCATCCGCAACAGTCTGAAAGGAATTTCGTATAATCCGTACACATTCCGGTATTTCTTCGACAGACATATGTCTGATGATTCCGGCGCTGCTGTCGACCTCCTGCGTCAAATCGATCCAATATCTCTGCTGCACAACTCCATCCACCACCGGCTCGTTCTCCAGGACGCCTCCGTTGTTCTGAATACTTCTTGCGGATCCGATGTTTTCCTTGTCGCAGACCATAAGCACCCTGTAGATTCCAATTTTTTTGCACTCCTCCAGCGCCAGTCCGATCATTTTAGTTGCGATTCCTTTTCTTCTTTCAGAAGGTCTCACCCCGTCTCCAATATGACCGCCGTCAAGCAGCAGTGCCTCATTCAAATAGTGCCTGATATTCACGGCTCCCACCACTTTCTTGCGATCCTCATCCAGACAAAAGAACGTAGAATCCGGAACTTTCCCATCTGCCAAAGGATCCCTGCTTTCAAGGTTTTCACAATAGAAGTGAAAGTCATGATAATCCGTTTTTCTTATCGCGTATGGAACGATTTTCTCACCGGTTCCATACCACTCCTCCAGCATCTCACAGATTTGTTCTCTGTACTCTTCGGATGCTTTGATCAATCTCAGGTTCATTCTGTTCCCCTACCTCTCCTTTTTCTGGGTGCCTTCGGCACCGCTTGGTTTTGTCTGCTCTTTGCACTCACGAAAACGACCACTTACCCGTAAAAGTAAGTGGTCAACATGGAAATGTATCCTGTATTCTGAAATAATATCTTCACCTGTAACCACTCATTTTACGTACGACACTTAGACCATACACATGATAAATGTGCATAGCTTCTGCGGTAGAATATGTATTTTCGGCTACAAATTTGCTCATCTAAATTATCCCTTTCAGAAAATATTGTGTTTAGATTACTCCGCAATCTGTAAATTGTCAATCATTTTTTGAAATTATCTGAAACATATATTTCTTCAATAAAAACAAGGGCAAGCCCTCAGGCCTGCCCTTTCTCTTTTACTTGAATTCAGCACCATTTCGTTTTAAAAAATCAATATCATTCCCATAGGTTTGTGCAGTCACTTCATCGTTGCACAGGAATAATTCATAGAGTTCCGGGGGGATTTTCCTCGGTTTTGTCCTCTCATAGATGGTAAGATTCCAGGAATGTTTGCACTTTTTACACCTGTAGATCAGCCAGACATCCACATTGTTTCCATTTGCATTCACTCGGAATCTTCCGGAATTGATAAACTCCTGCTTCTTTCCACAGCCTCCGCAACGATGAAACACACGCACGGTATTCCGTTCAGATCTCATCATTCGCTTTTGCAGCCTTACCTTCGCGAATGATTCTCTGAATACTTTTCTCAGAGAGAGCATACCTCTCCGCAAGAGAGCCTATCGCTACGCCCTCCCGATATTCCAGATAGATCTGCTGATTTCTCTTCTGCAGAAACCGTTTTGTATTTGTTTGACTTCCCCATGCCTGCTTTCCTACGCAGGGAATGTAGATTGCTTTTCCTTGAACATATTGCTGAATAGTCTCTAATAATTCTTGCGGCAGAACTTCTTCTGCTCTTAAATAGCTCATTGTATCCTCCTAAATATGTATTTCTCTTAGGATTCATCTGAGCTTCACTATTCAACACATTGTAAGCTCAGACTACTGAGCAGAAACATATCTCTTTCTCATAGACAGATCACTCCTTTCTTCTATCTGAAACTTTATACTGAATTTTTGAATTTGTAAACCTCAACATTTTTTCTAATCATTCATGCGCCAAGTACACGGCAAACAGTATTCGCTGTCCGAATCGTGATATCTCTCTGCCATGCACCTCACTTCTTCTCGAATCTTCTCCCGGATCTCCTCATCCATGATCTCCACACTGCTGCCATATTGCATTGCCCAATGGACGATCATAAAGGGGGATGTCCTCACCTTTACAATATCATACCCTTCCTCACAGGAAAGATCGGTTTTCTCGTAATGCTCTCCAAACCAATCGTGGAGAATGGTATAATCGGTATTTTTTATTTTGATATGGATATCCTTCGGCTCATCATAGGCCATATATAAATGCTCGGACATATATTTCTCAGGATCCCAACATGGATTGCTGATTGGGAGTCCCGCAAAAGCACAGACCTCTATCGGAACGATCTTTCCCGCATCATCCCTTACAATCTCGATATCAGACATCAGATCTACGCGATAGTGCCAGATTCTCTTGTCCTCCTGTTTCATTCCGATACAGTAATAATTGTCGTGATAAACAACCAGGTGATACGGACTCAAGGTATGCATATACTCTGTTCCCGGCTCCAACTGATGGTCCGCCGTGTAACTGTTAACCCGAAAACGAATCTGCCCCAAATGGTTGATTGCCCGCTGAACCATTTTCAGATTCTCAATAAACCGATGTTTATCTTCCATCCTCCTCGAATGAAGGCGGCCGTGAATCGCACCCGGATTGAATTTCAGTTTCTCGCCGTCCCAAAAAGGGGTCTGATAATAGATACTGGCAGTCCCCATCAGCTTATTGATCAGTCTCGATTTTTCCTCCAAGGTATGTATATCCGAAAAGTATATGAGTTGAATCAGGGTGTCCAGCTCTTCATAAGTAAACTCGTGAACGTAGGAAAAATTGGTGATATCCGAAGATCTCCGACTGCCTTTTCCTCTTTGTTTTCCCTTCAGACGATCCTCCTGATATCCTTCATACTTAATCTTATAGTCACCCTCTTTTTCAACAGAGTACTCTTCAGGATTCAACTCCTCCAGCATATCCTCAAGTGTACTCGTAAGGGTATTGGGAGCTTCCAACGGCGCTCCGTTTTGGAAACGGGCGATTCGATAGAGCCTTAACATTCTTCCCAGTTCATCCTTCGACAGACTGTGTTCCTCGTCCGTCAGCAGCCGAAGGACTTGCAATACCTGCAACGTACGTCTCACTGCACTGTATTTTCCAAGGTCAGGGGCGTCTTCCACACAAAACAGCTCCTTGGATCCGGAAACTGTTCCTTCAACCTCGATACGGTTCCCCTGCAAAAAAGCTGATCTCCCCTGACGTTCTTCTGCCTCCTTCTCAGATCCCGTTCTTTCGGTCAACCCCAAAGAATTTAGCTGCAGTTTCAGCTCCTTCGCGATTTCACCATCTATATAGTGGGTCGCATAAGTCAAAAACTTTCCCTTGGCAGGTTGATAGTTTTTCATTGCCAGGACAAAACCCTGCCATCCTGCCATATAGAGATCTTCCTCTATCTCCTTACAATAGTTCTCTGACAGATCAAGCTTTCTAAGCCGTTTCCACCCACATTTATGAATATAGCGGTCAAAATTTCCGCAAAGTTGCTCCCATGCGGCATTGTCCCCCTTTTTTACGTTTGATATAAGATCGTTGATTTCTTCGTCTGACAAATAATGCTCCGTTGAACCCATAAATTCGCCTCCGCTAATCAAATTCTCTCTTTTAGTACATCAACTATTTTTTTTGCCCTATTTCCAATTATTTTCTTTGACACTTCATAATAATTCTGTACTATCATGTTGTATTCGTTATCTGTGACAAACTCAGTTTTTGATCGTCTACTCCTTCCAATATACTCTTTTGCCCTGAGTTCATATGGAATATTGAACACATTAAAGGGCCGATTGTTTTGAACATAATCTTCCAGGAAAAAAGAAGCGACAAAATCATCAAATGCCATCCTTCCGTATTCCTCATTCTCAAGAAAAGCATCCTCAAGTTCTTTAAAAAAACTGAAATATTCTGTGATTTGTTCCGGGTGCTTAAATTGATAAAATGCTCCAAGAAAACTATCAAAATAATCCTGCATAGAGCAATAGTTTGATCTTCTGGTATTCACATTCAATCTATTCGGAATCACGATAAAATTTCCAATAGAGTGATATAGATCACAGAATTTTTCAACATTTCTCATCAGTTCATCATCCAGATGATATCTCTTTGCCAATAACATTTCTCTGCCAAAAATGCTATGAAAAGAATTCATCGTATCTCCCCTGAAAGGATGTTTGATCACCCCCCAGGTTCCCAAATCATCAAATGTCAAATCAAAAAGATGCCCCCAGGTTATGATATAGATCGCCTGAGTAATATAATACATATCAGGGTCATTTATATTTCCTATATATGTATTTCTCTTTTTCGCATCAGGAATCTTTCTAATAAGCAAGGTAATGTCTTTATTTGCATATTCATCTATATTTCCGTTAAGAGCCTCTCTAACAAAATTCCTAATAATCGTTTGTGCATGAAGGTAATCCTTTGTATTTCGATATTCAAGTTTATCCATATTTTTATGTTCCTTATTAGAAACGGCCGGACTAAAGCCCGGCCGATATTGACTTGAATCATTCTTCTATCTGAAACTTTATACTGAATTTTCGAATTTGTAAACCTCAACATTTTTCTATGCATTCATGTGCCAAGTACGCGGCAAACAGTATTCGCTGTCCGAACTGTGAGCTTCTCAGCAATGCCTGTACCGGCTGTTTTTTTCCACCAGTTACATTTCTGATATGCCTTTCTGTCGAAAGTCCAAAAAATCACATTCTGATAAATTTTGATCTTTTCGAGATTCTCCGATGGCTCTCCCACCAAAGTACAGATTTGTTCCGGCGTATCCGAGGACAGAATAAAGATCAGGTTATCATACTGATCTTTATCTCCCAAATTCCACCACTCCGGCGCGTGAAAAATGATATCCCTCAAATCATCCAATAAAATTACATAAGCAGAGATTTGAAGCCCAAATCGATCCGCAATCATCTTTTCAATCCTGTTCGCTGCCACATCTGTTTCAGCAGTAAATGTTACATTACCGCTATTTAAGTAAGTGGATACCTCACAAAAGCCTGCTGCTTCAAATGCTGCTTTCAACTCCGGCATACTGATTTTGTTTTTACCGCTTATATTGATCCCTCTAAGAAAAGCCACATATTTTTTCATCGAAACCCTCCCTGTTTTCTTCCGGTAATCTGCTTCATGGCGGCAGTCTTCACTCCGATTGTCATCATTTTCCGAAAGAAGTCCCCGTTGGGTTAGAAAATATTCGTGGGCTGGTAACAGATCGCACTTCCGTCAGCGTCATAAACATGAATCTTAGCGGTTCCGCCAAACCATTGATACGCTCCATCCTGATCCGTCACTTCCGAATCGGTTTGATTCACAAGCTCACGGATTCCTCGTTCCACCATATCAAACAACAGAATATCCTCCGGCACTCTCGTATGTCCGTGCAGAATGAAATCGGCTCTGCCCTTCAGGAAATCCAGCCGCTCCAATTCCCTTAAGTAGTCTGCCAAAGGAGAGCATCCATCCAACTGCATCCAGAGGTGATGATTCATGCCGTCCCCCGGGAAGAGAATACGCTCCTCCACAAGCAAAAGGCATAGTTCTCCGGGCGTATGCCCAGGCAATTCATATACCTCCACATGCAATCCGCCGAGATCGAATACATCCCCCTCCCGTACAGGGTGCAGTGCGGGTACTTTATCCAGATTGCAGGGTTCCGTGAACATATCCACAAATGGCATGTCCGCAGGATGCATATACGCATCTTTGAAAAAATGATTCCCTCCGATGTGATCAGGGTGTACGTGAGTATTGACCAGAATCAGCGGTAAATCGGTAATGGATCGAACCACTTCATATACATTCTCACTTCCATTCATGGTATCAATCACCAAAGCCTTTGTGTTTCCCACCACAACATACCCGGATGAGCCCTGATCATCCATCAGCCACACATAATCGGTTAATTTACTGACATTAATTTTACTCACACTGATTATCCTCTCTCCATCCCCGGAATATCGCTCCGAGTAAAGCTCGGCCTCTGTTCCGCCCTCTTCGGCACACAACTTCTTACCGCAATACATTGGATCTTGAATAAATGTAAAACAATTCCTGCGTATATTGATAGCCCTTCTCCATCTGTTCAAAAGAACTGTCGAACGCCTCAAATCCGCTCTCGTCTAATTGATGAGCCGGACTTTCTATATATTTCCAGGATTTCTCTGAAAGAACATTGTCTCCCAGCACCTTCACCATTAGTGCCACAGGAAATACATCTTCTTCCAAACACACATTGTATCGCTTGCAATTTTTGAATCCATAGCAAGCATAGTTCTCAGGATTTCCCCAAATAACTATCGTGTCATATCCAAGCTTTTTTGCCGCCTCAAAGGAATGATTCAGAAGCTTTCTTCCATATCCTTTTCTCTGATAATCCGGATGAATCGTAAAGGATCCAAAAGAAAGAATTTCTTTCTCAGTACCATCATCAGCAATCAGTTTTGCTTTCACATATAAAATGTGACCTATGATTATTCCATCCTCTTCTATCACGAAATCCAATTCCGGAATAAAATCTTCACTCTTGCGAACCTCATGTGCAAAATAATGTTCATTGCATCCCGGCACAGATAAATTCCAAAATGCCTTCTTTATCATTTCTTCCACGGCTCTATAATCTTCCGGTTTTTCATTTCTTATGATCAAGGCTTCTTCTACTCCTTTCTTCTGAATCAATCATCCAACCACTTATCATACTCATCTTTTGTTTCGTTCAGGAAGGTAATACCCAGAATGCCCGGTCCTGTATGCGCACCGATGGCACATCCGATTCTTCCCTCCAAAAGGCCTTTTACATGATACCGTTCCTTAAGCTGTTGCTTTATATACTCGGCAGACTCCATTTCCCTTCCATATACAACGGCCACGATCTGGTTTTCCAGATTTTTTCCCTTCTCTCCAACCATATCAAGGATACGGTTTTGCGCCTTCTTCCATCCTCTGACCTTTTCAACCGCCTTCAGGGAACCGTTTTCATCCACAATGATAATGGGCTTGATATCAAGCACTGTCCCGGCAAGGAAAGAGGTTCTGGTGAGTCTCCCTCCCTTAAACAGGTATTCCAGCTCCATCACAGTGACAGCATGCTCCATATGTTCACAGTAAAAATGCGCCGCCTCTATGATCAGTTCTTTCGGTGCACCATTCTTTTGCATCTGCAACAGCTTCTCCACCACCAGTCCGTAACCCACCGACGCACATTTGGAATCGATTATTGTGAGCTTAAATTCAGGATATTCCTCCTTCACTTCCTCATAAGCAAGATTTGCCGCATTAAAGGTCCCCGCAATTCCCGTGGAAAAACAGATATAAAGCACTTCATCTCCTCTCTGTGCATAGGGAAGAAAATGCTCATAAAACATATACTGATTTATATGATATGTCTTGATCTCCTTCCCGGAAGCCTGAAGCTCATAGAACCGGTCAGGGAAAATTGTCTCTCCGTCAAAATAATCCGTTCCTTCGATCGTCACGGGTGTGGGCATTACATATAGATTATATTCCCTGATCAGACTCTCCGGAACATCCGATGCCGAGTCTGTAATAATATAAAATGCCATTCTTATTCCTCCTATTGGTCATTTCATCTGTTTACCTGTTCGCAGAAAAGGCCCTTTTGCACGCTGAAAATCAAGGTTTCTTCAAGAGTAAGCAGACGCTCTTATTGTGCACATTGTTCATACTCAGTGTAATCTTTTTTTCTGTAATTGGCAACTTAAATCTATGGATTTTAGCCGCTGACCATTTTCTTTTCTTGACTCTTATTTTCTGCAGTCTTTAATATCATTTCAGGCAGTACCACATTTCGACCATAGTCATATTTTTCCTGTTCTTCCTCAGTTCGACCTACCAAAGCTGCCCCTGTAGCAGAATTATCTGATACAACCAAAAGCGCAACTGTCGGTATCTCCAACAAATCTGCCATAAGATAAAGAGACGCTGTTTCCATTTCAATTAAGTCAGTGTTGAACTCTTTTATTTCTTCAAGATGATAGTATTCTGCTGCAACTGAAGGTGTGCAGAATACAGATGCTTTCTTTAATTCATAACCGCTTTCTTCCGCGATTCCGACAATACGATCGACAAATGCCATGTCAGGTTCTACCCTTTCAAAAGGGACAAAATCTTTGATGGAATCTTTCAGATAGGTATGTGCAAAGCCACCTGCAATCGAATAAGAAGGTGTACACAAATCGCCAAGCTCAAACTCCGGTTTCAATGCGCCGACTGCACCGATAAAAATCATTTTATCAAAGGTTAGCTCTGCACATACCGCCACATGATCAATCAAATTAGAATCTGATGATGCAGTTTTTATCCATGCAATCTTCAGGTCATCTTTTTCAACGAGATATCCCGCAATATATGCGCCTTCCTTTAAGGTTGTAACCTTGCAATAGCTATCCATCTTAAGTTTATACGGAGAAAAGCTTGGTGCAACAACCAGAGCATCGTAGTGTTCATTCTTATCAAGACCGAAAGCAAGATATGCCATATTATCGGAATTGTATTGATGAAATTTGTCCATAATTTCAATCATTCTCTTTTTCATGGTTGATTTCCCTCCTCAGATTTACTCTATGTATATGTTTCCGTATGTAGCAGCAGTGTGAATACGATAGTATCTCATCCCTCTTTACCTACTTTCGTTAAGTCAATCCAATATCGTTCTAAGTAAACCTCCTCCTCTTCGCAAAAAACTGTTCCGTCATAGATACCGCCATTTTTTAGAATCGTTTTTCTGCTTCCTTCGTTATTATCAAGGCAGCAAACAAGTATTTTATCAAGATCTATACTTCTGCAGAAGGGTTTGATGTTCTTAAGCATCCAGGAAGCATATCCCTTTCGCCTTTCAGAAGGTCTTACAGAATATCCGATGTGTCCTGCATACTTTTCTAGGAACTCATTAAAATAATGCCTGACCTGAATCATCCCAACGAGTCTGCCATCATTTTTTCGAATGCACAAAAACTGCGATGCCACAACCAATCCCTCCGGTAAAGTATCCGGATTAAGGTATCTATTCACCATAGCAAGATACTCTTGCATATCATCATATCTTCTGAGCGGTCCACACCCATCCATTGAATCTCCCCTGTCAAGAAATTCCTTTTTGTAAGCCTTCAGTTCGGAAAAATATTCTTCCGATGGTCTTACAAACACCAAATCCTTTTCCATCTTATTCATCTCCTTCATTTTGGAATATAAAAACCACTTACCCGGAAAAGATAAGTGGTCAGCATATACAAATATTCTATATTCTGAAACTCTATTCTTCCCTGTATCCGCTATCTTCATATGCAACAATAAGACCATCCACGTGTCCCGCATGCTTGGCTACCAGATTGACGTATGAAGATTTGAATACAAATCTGCTCATCCCAAGAATTTCCTTTCAAAAAATATTGTGTTTAGATTACTACCGCAACTCGAAATTGTCAAACAATTTTATATATCAATGAATAAATTCACGTTTTTGAAATCATCATCCTGCATATATTGTCTGATAGAGAAGAAAAACGTTACATGTTACAAAAATCTATTATGAAAACGGCTGATGTATTGATTTTAGACTGCCACTTAGATATAATGGAGTAGAAAATTGCAACATGTTGCAAAAATCTATTGCAAGGAGACCTTGGATGGAGATTCGCAGAGATTACTATTTGAATAAACTGATAAAAAGAAAACACAATGGACTGATTAAGGTGATTACCGGCATCCGCAGATGCGGCAAGTCCTATTTACTGAATACGATTTTTTATCATCATTTGCTGGAAGATGGAGTGGATACTGACCATATCATCCGTTTCGCATTTGATTCGGCAGATGATCTTTACCTGATTAGGGAAAGTCTGATCCGGATTGAAAAGGAAAAGCGTGGGGTTGATCCGGAAAAATTCATGGCTTATATCCGTTCCAAAGTCACTGATGAAGGAATGTACTATCTGCTGCTTGATGAAATTCAGATGCTGGATTGCTTTGAAGCTGTTCTGAACGGCTACCTGCATAAAGACAATATGGATGTATTTGTGACCGGAAGTAATGCAAAACTGCTGTCCAAAGATATTGCCACAGAATTCGCCGGTCGTGGTGATGAGGTTCATATGTACCCATTGAGCTTTGCAGAATTTATGTCCGTATATCAGGGCGATAAATACATGGGACTATCCGAGTATATGCTCTACGGCGGTATTCCTCCGGTTGTTCTCTGTGACGGTGCCGACGAGAAAGCTATTGCTTTACAAAATCTGTTCAATGAGATTTACATTCGGGATATTACTAAGCGAAACCGTGTGAAGAACATTGGGGAACTGGAAGATCTGCTGAATATCCTCTCCTCTGCCATTGGTTCCCTGACCAATCCCGAAAAATTAAGGAACACCTTCAAAACCGTGAAGAAATCCAAAATTACTTCTGCTACAATAAAAAAATATCTGGATTATTTTGAGGACTCTTTCCTGATAGAAGCAGCCCAAAGATATGACATCAAAGGAAAAGCATATATTGAAACTCCAAAGAAGTATTACTTTTCTGACCTTGGGCTTCGTAATGCCAGAATCAATTTCCGTCAGTTCGAGCAGACCCATTCCATGGAGAACGTAATTTACAACGAACTCCGCATGCGTGGTTACAGTGTAGATGTAGGTGTGGTTCCGATTGCGCAGAGAGATCAGGATGGTAAGGTAATCCGCAGGCAGCTGGAAGTTGATTTTGTTTGCAATCTCGGTTCCTCAAGATATTATATCCAGTCGGCATATTCATTGCCTGACGAAGCAAAGCGCATTCAGGAAATCAGACCCTTCAGGAAAATTGACGATTCTTTCAAGAAAATCGTCATTACCAAGGATATTGTTCAGCCACATTATGATGAATATGGCATTTTGACCGTAAACATCTATGACTTCCTGCTTGATCCGGCTTGCCTGGAAAAATGATTACCTCAAAATCCCTTTCCGTTGGAAGAAGCTCTGCCGCACAGCCGTCATATCCAGAAAGCCGGGAGCTTCCTTTCCAAGCCTTTTCGTGATAGCCCCCAATGAACTATCCCTTCATCGTGGCATGCTCCCACCACTTAAATCATAGCTTTTGAAGTGGGGGAGCATGTCACTCATCCAAAATAATCACTTTTTATAATTTCAAACATTTCTCTACTATCTGCATCGTTTCTTCAATGCTTCTGTTTTCGTCTCTCAATAACACCTGAAAACCGGAATGAAGAAACTTATTATAGTTCTCCTGAGAATTGACCTTTGCCAAGCACTTCCGAAAATTAGCTATCGCAGCCTCCGGATCTTTTTCCTTTAGCAGAAGCTGATAAAGAAACTGTTTCTCACTATCCGGTCTGTCAAAAAACCTTGATACTGAGATTGATGGGTCTGCCAGCATAATCATTACATGGTCTCTATCTGAAATTCTCTTGAGAGTTTCTAAGGAAATATTAGTATCCACAAATATTTTTTTGTCCGTAGTCCTCACTAATTCCTTCAATATTCGTAGTTCCAGTATTTCACCCTCTTTGGCTCCCCCTTCTATCCAACTCGCATACTCATCCGGTGTCCTTCTGATAAATTCTGCCCAATCCTTTAGATTCGCCGTATAACCAAGATTTGGAAACTCATTCCAATCAAGGTTATCCATTAGGGCTTCGTGATAATTCTCTTCACAGGCTATCCCATCATATTTTTCGGCAAGTCTTTTCACCATAGTCGATTTGCCTGCGTATGCTGTTCCATTGAAAAAATACACGTTATCAAACTTCATATTTCTTAATCTCCCATAACATTAATATTGCGGTCGAAAAAGCCTCTTTTCCATGACCGTTTTCTGTAAACAAAATAACCTCCACGCCAGCTTGCTTCTGTGATAATAGCTGTAAAGTCTTTGTATTCACATAATCATCCACTACATAAATGCTCTGCTGTTCCGCGAGCTCACCTCTAAGAACTGTAGCAAGCATATAAATACCCTGTTCGGTAAACGCATACGGAAGTTTTCTTTTTCCACCCCAACTTGAAGTCGCAATTTGCGACTTCAAGAACCCATCTTCTTCTGTTGTTAATTGAAACATAAAATCTTCC
>JBJENO010000037.1:0-2893 GCA_051880235.1 Acetatifactor sp.
TTGACAGAGTGTGTTGATATCGGGACTTGCCTGAAAAACCCCGCAAAACTGGCGTTTTTTCTGGGTATCCTAACCGGTGGGGTAACTACCCTACCCGCCCTCAAAAAAGCCCACACAGCGGCCACAGCGGCGCAACGGTGGGGCCATATCCCGTGATTATCCGTGTTTCCAGCTACAGGGGAGAAATCCCCTAGAGTCCCAACGCTTTTTGGAAATTGGCTTCTGTTCCGCAGCAGAAACGAAACAGCTCCATGTAACAGCTCTGCGCTGCCATGGACACACCTGACAGATATAAAAATCCACAGATACCGCAACCACTTTCCGGCTTCCGTCACACTTACCACACTTCCTGTTCACAAGGCAGCGTCCACGATCTTTTTTGCTTTCTCCTTGTACAGGCAGGCAACTCTCTTGGACTTGCCGCCAATGCGGACAGCTTTTGTGTTCTGCCCGGCACAGGTTTCAATGAGCTTTTCCTCTGCCAGTGCTTTCAAAAGTCCCTTGGAGGAAACGGAGAAGGACTCCCCCTGTTCCTCGCACAGCTTCTTCACTGCCCTGTGGGCAATCTCGCTGTGCAGATAGAAAAACACATCATCCTCATAACCGATACAGTTGTTGGGAACAAAATCGTGAAACTGATTTTTGCTCAGCACACATACCTGTCCGCTTTCCAGTAGTGCGTACAGCTTCCGGATAAATTTGCATACAGGCTTGTCCTGCACAATGCTGTCCGCTTGCTTCCGGGCAAGACGGTATAGAATTCCTTTGAAGCGGTCCTGGATTTCGGCACAGCTTTTCTCGTCCAGGGCACCGTTCTCCTTTAGGAACAGTAGAAGCATGTCCATCCCCAGCTGCAGCAGGGAAACCGTTTCCGGTACTCTGCCATGACAGAGAATGCCGGACTTCTGAAATTCCTCCCGTCCGGAAAGGAACCGGCTTTTCAGAAAGGCGATAAAAGACTTCTGCATATCGTCAGAGCAGAGAAAGGTTTCTTTCAGCCATTCCAGATACCCGTACATACAGTTCCGCAGAGTACCCTTGTCTGCCTCGTTCTGGAATGCGGTCAGCGTTGGCAAATCCACATTCTCTCCCCGCAGCTCCAGCGCAAAGTATCTTGCGGTACCACTCTCCCCAATGTCCGGCGGGAACTCCGCAGTGAGGATGGCGTTGCCCTGAGGTGGCCGGGAATCCATAGGCGTGGAGTCCGCCCGAAGCCGTCCTTTACCGGTGCGGTCACCGTAAGCCCGCATAATGCTCTGGGCTGTTGCTGTCAGCTTTTGCTCCTCCTGCTTCCCCGCCGGGTGGAAGTCATCAATGCAGGTCAGTACATCCTTCAGGGTGAACGCATTGTGGAGGATGCTGTTGGCGGTATCCCGAAACGACAAAGGCAGCTCCGCTCCTGTGAACCTTCCGAAGAAGGACAGGAACAGAGCTGCCAATGTACTTTTGCGGGAACCGGTTTTGCCAATCAGGAACAGCACGAACTTGGGTTCGCACCCAGCCAGCTTCAGGAAGTGGTTCAGCGGCGTAAGAAAAGTGAACGCCAGAAGGGGGAGGGTGATTTCCTCCGGTGCGGGCATCATCCGCAGCATACACTCTGCGGTCTGAATGTCCAGGGCAGAACACTCCCGCTCCATCCGGTAGCCCTGCATCTTTCCGGGCAGATGCACCGTGGTAGTTTCATCTCCCGGCATGAGGAACTGCCACTGACCATCGATCTGCTTCCAGCCAGTCACAGCGTAGACAGTCCTGCGGCTGGCATTCTGCGCCGTGGTCTGGATGGCATAGCGGATACTGTCCTTTACATTCTGTCCCACTTCCAGAATGCAGTGGATGCCCCAGTGCCTTGCCACCCAGTTGAAATTTCCCAGCTCATCAGCGGGAATCTCAATCTCCGGGAGGGCACGTCCACTCTGATGAACACCCCGCAGACGAATCCGGGTTGTGGTTTCCATGCCGTCATCCAGCGTGACTTCGCTGACGATCCACGGTGTGAAGTTGCACAGCTTCCGGTCATAGGGCCCCTGCTTGCTGTTCCTCACTTCTACCAGGCAGTGGTCTATGACTTTGTAGTTCTGTGCGTAAGTTGGCGTATCGGTTTGCTTTTCCGTTTCGGTCATTCTTGACCCCCTTTATAAAATGTGAGCGCAGAAACGGAAAACTGTTTCTGCGCTTCTACTCTTTATATAGGTGGATTTTCTGATTTCCCAACAAGCCACAGGATGATGCGAAATCAAAAAACAGGATACCTGTTTCGACATGTTTCCACAGCGGCGGCTGATATGATAATAACAGGAACTTTGTCGGATATTATCCGCAAAATAAACTCACACAGAATGGAGGCGGAGTGCTATGGGAACGGAACTGGGTGCAGGGAAGAATTTTATGCGGGATTTCGCGGTTGATTTCGCCGCGGATGATGTGTATATCGGTGGAAAGTCCTTCCCTAAGGGCTATTTCGCGGTTGCGGTACTGAACCACGGGAAGGAGTTGCGGACGAAGCTTTTGTACGAAGGATTACCAATCCGGGATGCCCTCAAGCAGATGGAAGATAAAGCATTTTCCCCAGAAGTGTATGATAAGGCAGTAGATGCGGTTCTGGAGATCCATAATTGCCTGTCTGCTGTGGAGCCATTTTGCTATCTGGACATTGGGGAAGAGCTTGACCTTCTGAATGCAGTTATGTCGGAGGATTCCAAACAGACGATGATGGAATGCTATGAGATTGCAGACAGGCGCTTTTACACAGACGATCCTTCCGGCATCCGGTTGTCCGGTGAGGAACAGGAAACGCTGGACAGAGGACTCTATATCCATCAGTGCCTGAAGCGGATATTTACCTGCTATTTCTACTTCTGCCATGACCTTGTGAATTTCTGCTCTGCCATCGTGA
>JBJENO010000037.1:2993-4197 GCA_051880235.1 Acetatifactor sp.
TTCTGTCGAATCATGGATTTTCTGACCATGGACTTTTTTGAAGGACTTCATGTAGGGCACTCTCCAAAGCAGTGTGAAATCTGCGGGCGGTTTTTTCTCATGCTGGATGCCCGTCACCAGAAATACTGCGACGGCTACGCTCCAAACGATCCCAAGCACCGCACATGCCGTCAGGTTGGCAACCGCATGGGACGGGACGCTCGTGAAAAATCCTCCGATCATCCGGCAAAAGCCATTTACAGACGCCGCTGCAATACCATCGACCACCATCTGCGGGATGGGAAAATCACGGAAGCCTTTGCCGCTGCCGCCAAGAAAATAGCCAAGGAAAAGCTGGACATGGCTATCAAGAATAACACATATTTTACCACACAGTACGAACAGGAGATGACCCAGGAAGCCATTTATGCGGAAGCGGAGCGGCTTGCAGGGATAGAACAGGAAAAGCAATGCGCCACAGCGATGAACTGATTTACGAACCGAATCCTACGGACCGGGATCATTGGGAGCATACCATGTTCCAGATGCGAAACCCGCCTGCCAGGCTTTCCTGCTGGCAGGATTACTTTGTCCGCATCAAACAGGGAGAAGACTGCTTCCCGGAGTTTCTGCATTATTACGAGCCGACACTGAACAGCATCGCCAAGCGCTTTGTCCGCAGATATGTCCTGTATGACCATTTTGCGGATGTGAAAATGACCTGTGTGGAAACATTACTGGCAGAGCTGGAATCCTACGATCCTGCTTCAGGGGTAGATTTCCTGGTGGCAGTGCAGAGAAAGCTGGATGCCGCACTCCATGGCTACGCCATGACGAACCTGAAAGGTTTCTCTGAAGTCTCGGCAATCCATTATTATCGGCTACGAAAAGCTGCCTTTATTTCCAAGAACAGCCCGGAAGAAACCATGCTTTCTCAAATCTGCGAGAAGCTGAATGTCCAGCCCAAAACCGCAATCCGGTTGCTGGAAGAAGTCCACGCGCTGGACACTTTCCAATGGTTCACTGGTATCATTACAGACGATGGTCAGGATGATATTCCGGTGGGTGTTGACGTTCTTGGATACTGCCAAAAACCGCAGCCGGAACAGGCGCTTCTTCGCGAGGAGGCAATTCTGGCGATTCGCAATACGTTTTGGAAGCTGACCTACAAGGAGCAGGACATCATCTCCCGGCATCTTGGCTTTTACAAGGTTTGCTTCCGTCC
>JBJENO010000038.1:0-4145 GCA_051880235.1 Acetatifactor sp.
GTGGAAAAGTGCAAGATACGGGGTGGAAAAATGTGAGAAAGATGAAAAAAGTGCTTGACTTTTTTGCTATTAGCGTATATGATATCTAATGTTGCAAGTGATAATGCAACGTTGGATGTGTGTTTAGCTCAGCTGGATAGAGCGTTTGGCTACGGACCAAAAGGTCGGGGGTTCGAATCCTCTAACACACGCTTGAAAAACCTTGTAAAATCAAGGAAAAACGAAAAGCACTCTGAAGCGGTCAGGGTGCTTTTTTCGTGTTTGACTAACATTTGACGAAAAGTATGTTCTGCGGGCAGAAGTGTATTCTTCTAGACAGGCGGTTCCTAAAATGTTATACTCTACCATATATGTGTGAAGGTGAGTTTTGACATGGAGCAGAATCGTGATTTGCGACGTTGTAAGCGTTGCCTGACCCGGGAAATGGCGGGACAGACGGATATCTACCGGACAGTTCGGGAATATTTAGACTGTATGGAGGAAGACATAAAGGCTCCTGCGCCACTGTATGAGGAGCGACTTGCCCACTGCAAAGAGTGTGAGATGCTTTTGGAAGGAATGTGCAGAAAGTGCGGCTGCTATGTGGAGGTTCGGGCAGCTGTCATGAAAAATGTGTGTCCCTGGAAACGTTGGTGATTGTTTGAGACAGTAGAGGTGAATATGAACAGACAGGAATTTATTGAAAAACTAAGGATTTCTCTGAACGGGAAGGTGCCCGGGGAGAAGATTGCCGAGTTGACCAGATATTATGATGGGTATATCAGCGATGAGATGGCCGGTGGGAAGACGGAGGAAGAAGTATTGGCTGCTCTCGGTGATCCGAGGCTGATTGCAAGAACCATCGTGACCACGGAGGGAACTTTGGAAAAAGAAGCAGAGCATTCTTCTGATCCTTATGGAGAGGAAGCTGATGAGGAGGCGCCCTCTGTTCGAATGTTACCTATCAAACATCCCGGATTGGCGGCGGCAATTGGAATCGGAATTGTGTTTTTGATCCTAATTTTGCTGTTTAAGGCCTTGCTCGTATTTGCTCCCTTTCTTTTTGTGCTGGCAATCGTATATATGGTGTTCCATTTCCTTCAAAAATAAATTTTGGAACAAGAAAGCAGAAATCGTCTGAATAATTTGGTGGAGATTACCACATACTACTTCCTGTAACCGATAATCTTGAAAGACAGAAGGTCTTTTGAGTCAGCGTCGCGTTAGCGACAGGATGTGAGGGTAATGATGGACAATCATAACAACAATTACGAGAACTCCTACAACAATTCCACCAATTCTGACAGCAAAAACAATAGCCAGAATAAGGGCAGTCAGAATAAGAACAACCAGAATCAGAACAAGAACAGCCAGAACAGTTCTAAGAACAGTCAGAACTGCAGAAATCAGGACAATAACTAGTCTTGTACTGTAGGGGGCTCTCTGAAAGCGCCCCCGTTTACATAGAAACGCATACAAAGGAGAGAAAAGATGCGCAGATTTGAATTGATCGCCCCCTGTCATTTTGGGATGGAATCGGTGTTGAAGAGAGAGATCGATGATCTGGGATATGATATCACCGAGGTTTCAGATGGCCGAGTGACCTTTTTCGGCGATGAAGAGGCTCTTTGTCGGGCG
Organism: Acetatifactor sp.; assembly: GCA_051880235.1. Lineage (GTDB taxonomy): Bacteria > Bacillota > Clostridia > Lachnospirales > Lachnospiraceae > Acetatifactor. Next base: position 1,618 of record JBJENO010000038.1, read on the forward strand.
AATGTTTTTTTGCGCTCAGCTGAGAGGATCCTGATAAAGATAGGCTCCTTCCATGCTCAGACCTATGAAGAATTATTTCAGGGAACCAAAGATCTTCCTTGGGAGGATTATATCCCGGCGGATGGAAAGTTTTGGGTAGCAAAGGCGGCCAGCATAAAGTCAAAGCTTTTTTCTCCTTCTGATATTCAGTCCATTATGAAGAAGGCGATGGTAGAGCGACTGAAGCAGTGCTACAACATTCAATGGTTTCAGGAGGATGGAGAGAGTTTTCCGATCAGGGTGTTTCTGCTGAAGGATGAAGTGACTGTAGGACTGGATGCCACAGGAGAATCTCTGCATAAGAGGGGGTATCGTAAGCTGACGGCAAAGGCTCCTATTGCGGAAAATCTGGCAGCAGCGCTCATACAGCTGACCCCGTGGAATAAAGATCGCATTCTGGTGGATCCCTTCTGTGGAAGCGGCACATTCCCCATCGAAGCTGCTATGATGGCTGCAAATATGGCACCCGGAATGAAGCGCCATTTTACGGCAGAGAAGTGGCCGCATATCGTAGGAAAAACCCTCTGGAAGGATTGCTTTGATGAGGCAGAGGAATTAGTGGATCTGAGCGTGCAGACCGATATTCAAGGGTATGATATTGACGATCATATGGTGAGTATTGCCAGGGAAAATGCAAAACTGGCAGGCGTGGATAAATTAATTCATTTCCAACGACGGGGCGTGGCTGAATTAAGTCACCCGAAAAAGTATGGCTTCCTGATCACCAACCCTCCCTACGGCGAGCGCTTGCAGGAGAGAGATGAAATGCCGGCATTGTACCGTGTCATCGGTGAGAGATACAGGGCATTGGATTCCTGGAGCATGTATCTGATCACGGCATATGACAAGGCAGAGGAAGATATCGGGCGCAAGGCAGACAAAAATCGAAAGATCTACAACGGTATGATGAAGACCTATTTTTATCAGTTCTTAGGTCCCAAACCGCCAAAGGCTGCCCCGGTGAAAAGAGACAACAAAGAATGAGACAAATGAGGAGAAGCATATGAACCGTATCATTTTTGCAACCGGTAATGAGGGGAAGATGAGGGAGGTCAGAGAGATTCTGGCTGATCTGGGGATGGAGGTAGTCTCCATGAAGGAGGCCGGAATCCGGATTGATGTGGAAGAAAATGGCGCCACCTATGAGGAAAATGCTATGATCAAGGCTGTGGCTGTTGCGGTCCAGACGGATGATATTGTATTGGCAGACGATTCCGGTCTGGAGATCGATTATCTGGGAAAAGAACCTGGGGTATTGTCGGCCAGATATATGGGGGAGGATACCTCCTATCGTATCAAAAATGCTAATTTGATCGAGAGACTGGCAGGAGTGCCCGATGAGGAGCGGACGGCCAGATTTGTCTGTGCGATCGCAGCCTGCCTTCCGGATAAAACCAGATTGACCACTCGCGCAACGATAGAAGGCAGGATCGGTTACGAAGAGCGGGGAGAGGGAGGCTTTGGCTATGACCCCATCTTCTTTGTGCCTGAGTTTGGAAAGACAACGGCAGAATTGACTGCTGAGGAGAAGAATCAGATCAGCCACAGAGGAAAAGCTTTGAGACTTATGAAAGAGGAACTGAAGAAGAGATGAAAGTATTGATCGTCAGTGACACACATCGCAAAAACGACCTGTATATGGATATTCTGGACAAAGAGAAACCGGACATGGTTCTGCACTGTGGAGACTCCGAAGGGAGTGAATATGCTTTGACTGCCGCTGCAGATTGTCCGGTCCACATTGTGCTTGGAAACAACGATTTTTTTTCCAATTTGCCCAGAGAACTCATTTTGGAGATCGGTCCTCACACTGTCTGGATGGTCCATGGTCATAACTATCATGTCTCTCTTGGGACAGAGTATCTTGTAGACGAGGCATTCGATCGTGGCGCGGATGTGGTGTTGTTCGGACATACCCATCGCCCTTTTTTAGAGGAAGGAGAGGAGATGACGATTTGTAATCCCGGAAGTCTCTCCTATCCGAGACAGGAAGGGAGATGCCCATCCTACGCTCTCATGGAATTGGAGGAGGGGAAAAAAACCAGGTTTACGATTTGTTATTGTGAGCCGAAAACTTCTTGACAAAGATATTCGTTATATCATATAATACACAAGTGTCTCGGGGTGTGGCTCAGCTTGGCTAGAGCACCTGCTTTGGGAGCAGGGGGTCGCAGGTTCGAATCCTGTCACCCCGACTGCAGCACTTCTAAAAAAGGTGTTGACAAATACACTGATTTAGTGTAGTATATGTACGTTGGTTTGTGAAAACCAAGTGACCTGTGTCCGTAGCTCAGCTGGATAGAGCAACGGCCTTCTAAGCCGTGGGTCGGGGGTTCGAATCCCTTCGGGCACATGCGCAGGTGGCGAGTATGACAAAGGATTGTTCGCTCGCTGTTTGGCGGCATCGAGCGTTCAGCGCGATGTGTATACATCCTATGGTGGGTATAGCGCAGCTGGTTAGCGCGCCAGATTGTGGCTCTGGAGGCCAA
>JBJENO010000039.1:0-18067 GCA_051880235.1 Acetatifactor sp.
CAGTAAAATCAATGGTTTTAGGCTGTATTTTTGTTAATCAGCAGACACTAAATAGATAGTGTTTCAGCGTATCTTGCTTAACTGGTAGTAGTTGTTTTGCAGCTTCTAACCGCAGGGCTCGGTACTAACGGTACAAGTTTTTGCCACTATTTTCTTTTTCATGCACCATACCGTTTTACTGATTCTGGTCTTCAAATGGATAAGGTTGTCGTTACGATAGAAAAAGTAACCCCCCCAATGTCTTCGAAAGATGCAAAAATTGGGGTTACAAAGAGCTATCTACAGCATTTACAGAAGCTGGTTTTTCTGACATTACTATTGGAGTTGAATATGATCTTATTTCAGGCTGGTTGCAGATGAGGGAGAGGTTGAGTCTGTGACCATAAATGAAGAAATGAAGTTCTCTAGGCATAATCCATACCGTACAGATAGTAAAGAAGTGATCACATACTATGTGCTGAAGAAAGATAAGCTAATAATAATCATTTTGTACTTGGTTACTGCTGAATAGAAGTATTTTCATTCCCTGTTTACTACCATTTTACTACTACAGCCTGCCGTAACTTGCTCCATTTTGCCCTGTTTCGGGAAAACTGTGACAGAGCAAACGCCGTTCACCCCAAAAACAGGTGCAATAAATCGGAGCAAATCGGGGCAGAATACGGTATTTTAGGAGGATTAACATTTTGATAAAAGTATTATTTATCTGTCATGGAAATATCTGCCGTTCCCCCATGGCGGAATTTCTATTCAAGGACCTGGTGTCCAAACGCCGCCTGTCTGACCAATTTCTCATCGCTTCCGCGGCCACCAGTGACGAGGAGATCTGGAATGGTGTGGGGAATCCTGTCTATCCGCCCGCCAGGGAGGAGCTGCGTCGCCACGGTTTATCCTGTGAGGGGAAGCGTGCAGTTCGATTGACGCGGGGAGATTATGCGACCTATGATTACCTGATCGGTATGGATTCCATGAACATACGCAATATGCTGCGGATGACCGGGGGAGAAATGCTGGAGGATGGCGGTAAGATCGTGAAGCTGTTGAGCTTTACAGAGAATCCTCGGGATGTGGCGGATCCCTGGTATACCGGAGATTTTCGGAGAACCTATGAGGATATTTGCGAGGGCCTGTCTGGGTTCCTGCAGTATCTGGGATATGAGTAGTACAGAGTCCGTCGGCCGGGGAGGCTTTGGTCCGGCGGCAGTTGAACAGGAACAGTGTATGAAAAAAAGGGCTTGCACTTACATGAAGTGCAGGCCCTTTGTCAGCAGATCATTACAGATCGAAGCCATTTCTTCCGGTGGCTTCGGGGTGGGATGATTCAGCCAGGTCTCGATGACACCGATACAGCCGGAGAGGATGAAGGAGTCGATGTAGATGGGATCTTCTTGTCTCTTTTGCAGATCCGGCATGTTGTAGATGCGCTCCTTGACCAGTTCCTTCATTCGATTTACAAAAGCCAGGTCGCCGTGGGGACCCATGCTAACCTTGGCGAAGTCTCTGTTTCGGTCCAGGAAAGCAAATATTTCCCGCAAGGTGTTCTCGGAGGAAGGCACCTCTGCGGTCAGGCTGCGGTCCAGAATCTCGTTGAATTCTGTGAACAGTTCATCCTCCATTTTTTCCAACATGTCAAAGATATCGTTGTAGTGCAGGTAGAAGGTTCCGCGATTGATATCGGCCAGATCAGACAGTTCTTTTACGGAGATATCCTTGATATCCTTAGTGGCCATCAGATGGATCAGCCCCTGCCTCAACAGAGCCCGTGTCCTTCGGATTCGTCGATCGACGGCGGTACTTTTCTTTTCATCCATAGGGTTTCCTCCTCAAATCTAAACATTCTATGAATTACACAACATTTCTTCAGAAAATGTCTATAATACTACGCTTGTCAAAAATATGTGTATTGTGTTTCTGTATGGTTCCATTATAATTACACTTAATCTAAAAATCAACAGTTGTTCAATAAATGACAATCTTGCAATAAACAACAAAAGTCTGAAGACAAAGGAAGGGTAGTATGGCGCAGGAGAAGAAGGATGATTCTTTTATGATCAAGCTGTCTACGTTGATCGTAGACAAGAGAAAGGGTTTTTATCTTATTTTTATCGTTTTGATCATTTTCAGTGTGATCTATATGAATAAGGTGAAGGTGAATAACGACCTGACCTCCTATCTGCCGGAGACGACAGAGACCAGGCAGGGGTTGGATCTGATGGAAGAGCAGTTTCTCACGTATGGTACTGCTCGGGTGATGGTGTGCAATGTGACGAAAGAGGAGGCACAGTTGCTCTCCGAACGGCTGGAGGGTCTGGAGGGAGTCAGTATGCTTTCCTTCGATGACTCCGAGGAGCATTATCATGATATGGAGGCATTGTACGATATTACCTTTCAGGCAAAGGCCAAGGATGCTGCCGCCCAGGAATACTTAAGCAATGTGCTGGCGGAACTGGAAAATTATGATGTCTATTATTCCTCCGATATTGGTCAGGAGGAGCGTGATGCTTCCGACTTAAGTCATGATATGATCATCATTCTGTTGCTGGCAGCAGTGGTCATCGTGGCGGTATTGCTGTTTACTTCCACTACCTACGCGGAGATACCGGTGTATCTGGCCACTTTTATTGTGGCGGCGATTCTGAACAAGGGCAGCAACTTTATCTTCGGTACCATCAGCTTTGTCACCGATTCGATTGCTGTGGTACTGCAGCTGGCGTTGGCTGTGGATTATGCCATCATTCTCTGTCATCGATTTATGGAGGAGCATGAGGACAAGGATGCCAGAGAGGCGGTGATCGCAGCACTGAGCAAGGCAATTCCGGAGATCTCTTCCAGCTCACTGACTACTGTCTCCGGCATGATCGCCATGATGTTCATGCAGTTTCGAATCGGCTATGACATGGGAATCGTGTTGGCGAAAGCGATCCTTTTAAGCCTGGTATCCGTATTCTTTTTGATGCCGGGTCTGTTGTTGACCTTTGCCGGGGCGATCGACAAGTCTCACCACAGAAGCTTCGTGCCGAAGATCACCGCCGTGGGGAAATTCTGTGTACATACCAGATTTATCGTCCCGCCTATGATGGTTGCGGCGGTCATCGCAGCAGCATTGATCTCCGGTAAGACCAACTATGTGTATGATGTGAATTCTCTGGAATCAAAGATCATGAGTGACAATAAGTTCTCGGTGTCCATGGTCAACAGGGAATTTGGAACGATCAATCAGCTGGCGGTGATGGTGCCCAGAGGAGATTATGAAAAGGAGGCAGCAGCGCTGCGCGCCCTGGAGAGAATGCCGGAGGTGAACTCCTGTATGGGGCTTGCAAACATCGAGGCCATGGATGGGTATATGCTGACCGAGCAGTTGTCTCCCAGAGAGTTCTCCGAGTTGATCGACTTGGATATTGAGGTGGCAGAGCTGCTCTATTCCGCCTATGCGGTGGACAACAGTAACTATGGTGCCCTGTTAAATGGTGTGGATGAATATAATGTGCCATTGATCGACATGTTTTTGTTTATCTATGATCAGAAGGAAGCGGGCAATATTACCCTGGACGCAGAACTGGAGGAGAAGCTGACGGATGCCTACTCCCAGATCAGTATTGCCAGAGACCAGCTGCTGGGGGAGGACTACAGTCGTTTTGTGCTGGAGCTCGCTGTTCCCACAGAGGGAGAAGAGACCTATGCAGCTTTGGAGAGAATCCGGGATACGGTGGCGAGGTATTATGAGAAGGATTCCATCGTGTTGGCGGGCAATGCTACCAGCAACAAGGACCTAAGTGCATCCTTTGGCATCGACAATACCATCATTACAGTGTTGACGGCGTTGTTTGTCATGATCATTCTGTTGTTTACCTTCCAGTCTGCGGGGCTTCCGGTGCTGTTGGTATTGACCATTCAGGGAAGTATCTGGATGAACTTCTCGCTGCCCTACCTGACCGGAGAATCGGTATATTTTCTGGGATATCTGGTGGTGTCCGCGATCCAGATGGGGGCCACCATCGACTATGCCATCGTCATCACCAGCCGCTATATGGATTTAAAGACTTATCTGCCTATCAAGCAGGCCATTGTAGAGACCTTGAATCAGGCATTCCCTACGATTGTGACCAGCGGCTCCATGCTGGTGGCAGCAGGTTTTATCATCAGCAATATTTCCTCCAATGCAGTGGTGGCCGCCATCGGGCTTGCACTGGGCAGAGGAACATTGACATCCATCGCATTGGTACTGTTGGTGTTGCCGCAGACACTGTTGATTGGAGATATCATCATCGAGAAGACTGCATTCACCCTGAAGCGTGAGACGGTGAAGCCACTGCCTGCCGGTGGAAGGATCCGTATGAACGGACGGATCAAGGGGTATGTGAATGGCGTTGTGGATGGTGAGTTCATCGGTGTCATTGAGGGTGAGATGGGTGCTGTGGTTCGTGCGAAGGATGCTGTGGAAACTGCCCCTCGTAACAGTCAGCGCGGGCCGGATGCAGCAAGCGCTGTCCTGACGACCGAGAATGGGCAGCAGGACACCGAACCGAAACCGCAGGAAAACGATGAAGACGATGAGGAAGGAGGCAGGAAAGCATGAAGCATAGAAACTGGGCGATAAAAGGAATATCTCTGCTGCTCTGTGGCGCGCTTGTGTGGTCTTCCGGGGTGCCGGTGCAGGCCGCTTCCGAGGAAAAAACCTACAGGGAGTATCTGGCAGGAGAAGTTCGGACAGAGGAGGCATCAGAAGCAGAGAATCTCATTCAGATCTCGATCCGAAGCGAGGCAGATCTGCTGGAACTGGCAGAAAACTGTGCTCTGGATTCCTGGTCTGTGGATAAATATGTTGTGTTGGATCAGGATATTTTCCTCTCAGAGGACAACAAGCTGATGATTCCTACCTTCGGCGGCATCTTTGATGGTCGCGGGCATGCCATCAACGGGCTGCGCATGGATGAGGCAGGGTCTGCCATCGGCTTATTCCGTTACCTGCAACAGGGAGCGGTGGTGAGAAATCTGGTGTTGTCAGGTTCTGTGTATCCTGAGGGGAGTCAGTGTAATGTTGGGATTCTGGCAGGCGTAAACTACGGTAAGATCACCAATTGTTCCGTCGCGGGAAGTATTGTGGGAAAGGAAGCGGTAGGCGGTATCGTGGGCAGCAATGAGGCTACCGGTGAGATCAGACGGTGCAGTTCCAAAGCAACCGTAAACGGGGAGCATTATGTGGGCGGCATCTGCGGAAAAAACAGCGGTACGCTGAACAATTGCATCAACTATGGGAAGGTGAATGCATATAGCACGGAGGTCACCTATCATATCGAGGATATATCTGCTGAAAATATCGAGGCATTAAACAGCGCGGAAAACATGGCGGCACACACGGACACCGGCGGGATCGCAGGGTATTCCGATGGCAAGATCTACTATTGCAGCAACAGTGGAACGGTTGGATATCGGCATGTGGGCTACAATACCGGCGGGATCGTGGGAAGACTGCATCAGGGGTATGTGCAGAATTGCACCAACAGCGGAGAGGTCTTCGGTCGGAAGGATGTGGGCGGAATTGCCGGTCAGATGGAACCTTTTTTGGAGATTCAGTATCTGGATGACAAGCTGAAGGAAATCGATCGGGAGACGGAAAAATTTCTGGATCTGTTGGAACAGTCCGGGGAGGAACTGCACCGCACCGGGAAGCAGGCGTCCGATTTGGCGAAGAGTCTCAGCACCAATCTGAAGGAGGCATCTGCTGCGGCAGGAAGACTGTCTTCTACCGCGAATGAGCTCTGGTACATTTATAATCAGGAATTGACCGGAATCGGCAATGATCTGGATCGTCTGAATCAGGAACTGAGGGAGCAGGATACCCGGGACCGGGAAGAAGGTAATACAGTGGATCCTGAGACCGGTGAAGGGGAAGAAGGGAATACAACGGATCATGTGATTGGTGAAGGGGAAGAAGGGGAGATCACCATTCCCATTCCAAACGATATGGAGAGCTATCGGGCTGCCCTTCGCCGTTTCGCGGATAGTACCGGGGACCACCTTGCCAATATGGGACAGGCATCCACAGACAGGAGCGGGGGCATCACGGAGAACCTGAACACGTTGAACAATCGAATGGAGGCAGCCGGCAACGACTTAGAGCAGCTGGCAGCGGTGCTGGAGCAGGGAGTAGACCAGGGGGAGAAAAATCGGGATGCTCTCGTCAACCAGGCCAGAGTGCTTCGTAAGTCGATCAGTGAATTGCGGGACGATCTGTTTCGGTACGAGGGAATCTCGGTAGAGGATGCGTCAGATGAGGGGATTTCGGAAGGAACGCAGACGGAGGAGCCCGGCAATCCGGATACCCAGAAGGAGGAGGCATATTATGATACCTCCTCGTTCCAACAGGGGAAGATCACTCTATGTGTAAACCGGGGAGTCATTCAGGCCGATACCAATGTGGGAGGTATCGTAGGGCAGATTTCCACAGAACTGGATTTTGATCCCGAGGATGACATTGAACTGACCGGGGAGGAAAGCTTCAATATAGAACAGACTGTGAAGGCAGTGGTCAGGGAGTGCCGTAATCAGGGCGAGATCACTGCCAAAAAGGACTATGTGGGCGGTATCGTGGGCAAGGCAGACCACGGCGCTGTGATCGACTGCGAAAGCTTCGGCGGAGTAAAAAGTACCGGCGGAAGCTTTGTCGGTGGAATCGTGGGACTCTCCGGATACACGGTGAGAAACTGCTGCTTTTTGGGGGACTTAAGCGGCAAGAACAACGTGGGCGGAATCGTGGGAAAAGGATGCGATATCTTCTGTTCCGTGGCATACCCTACGCTGGAAATAACAGGGGAGAGAGGTGGTTCCATCGCCGGACAACTCTCGGAGGATGGCATGATCGCCGGGAATCTGTATGTTCGGGGTGGCTTGCCCGGTGTGGATTCCATCGGTTATGAGGGGGGAGCGACACCCCTGGAGTATGAGGAATTGTGCAGTCAATTTGACGTGCCGGATGAGTTTACAAGCTTTACCGTAAGCTTTCGTGCGGATGGGAAGGAACTGGCTTCTTATTCCTGCAAATACGGGGACAGTCTGGAGCAGAGTATGATACCCATGATCCCCGAGAAGGAGGGATGTTTCGGTGTCTGGCCCCAGTTCGATTACAGCTTCATCAGGGGGAATCGTATCCTGGAGGCAGAGTATATTCCCTGGATCTCCTCCATTGCCGGCGAAAACACGGATGAGGGTGGCAGACCTCTTGTCTTGGTGCAGGGCCATTTTCTGCCGGGCGCAGTCCTTCGAATGACAGAGCACGGAGAGGAGAGAACTCTGGAGATCGTCTATCCGGACGAGGAAGGTCATGAGACAGGACGCTATGAGGATCCTGTGAAAGTCCGCCTGCAGTTGGAAGATCCGGAGCATTCCCTGATCGAGGTGTACGCAGAGGAACAGTGGAGCGCGGTGGAATGTGAGACGATCGGCAGATATCAGCAGTTCTCCATGGAAAAACCGGGCATTTTCCGGGTGACAATTGTGGAGGACAATAGTAGAATAGAAGTGTTGGTGATCAGTGCCTTTGTGATCGTCGGTTTGTGTATTCTCCTGCTGATTCGGAAAGTGATAAAGAAAGTCAGGGACAAACGTAGGAGGAAGGCGGAAGTCACCATCGAATAAGGACCTCTTTTGAGAGTGTGAAAGGGTGGATGATTTGATACAGGCAGTGATTTTTGATATGGATGGTACCCTGATCGATACGGAGAAGTACTACAGGATATTCTGGCCCAAGGCTCTGGCGGAATTCGGATACCACATGACAGACGAGCAGGCGCTTTCGATGAGAAGCTTGGGGAGACCCTTTGCACCGAGGCAGCTTAAAGATTGGTTTGGAGAGGATTTCGACTACGTAGCGGTGCGTGACAGGCGAAAAGCACTGATGGAGGAATGCCTGGATCGGGAGGGAATCGAGAGAAAACCGGGCTCCTTGGAGCTCTTGAAACGCTTGAAACAGGAAGGAATGACGACCGCTATCGCCACAGCCACAGATCCGGAGCGCACCGCAAAATACTTGAAGCAGACAGGGCTGGAGGGATATTTTGACAGGCTGATCAGTGCCACTCAGGTGAAGGAGGGAAAGCCCTCGCCGGACATCTATCTGTATGCCTGTGAACAGCTGGGAGCAGCACCTGAAAATTGTATTGCGGTGGAGGATTCCCCGAATGGCGTGTTGTCTGCTTACCGGGCAGGCTGTAAGGTGGTGATGGTGCCGGATCAGACAGAACCGGATGCAGAACTGTCCAGGCTTTTATATGCAAAAGTAGCTCGAATAGACGCCCTAACGGACTTGCTTTTTTAACGGGTGCGTGATATTATTTTAACGATTAGTGCTTGTCAGGAGAGTTTTCGTGTTCTCCGGCAAAGAACAATAGAGAAAAAGCCCGGTTGGGCAGGAGGAAAAGAAGATGAAACAGGGTTTCAACGAGGTAATTGCTAAGGTTAAGAGCTGCGGAATGAAAAAAATCGCTGTCGCTGCAGCACAGGATTCCGCTGTACTGGAGGCCGTGAAGGCTGCAAAGGATCAGGGCATTGCGGATGCGATTCTGGTTGGCGACGAGGCAAAGATCAAGTCGATCGCTGCAGAACTTGGCATTGATATCAGCCAGTTCCCCATTATCGATGAGCCGGATATGGCTGCGGCTGCACTGAAGGCTGTAAAGCTTGCCCATGACGGTGAGGTTGACATGTACATGAAGGGTCTCTGCGACACGAAGACTTTCTTAAAGAGTGTATTGGATAAGGAAGTAGGTCTTAGAACCGGCAGTCCTCTTTCTCATGTGGCTGTATTTGAGATCCCCGGTATCGACAGACTGTTGTTCCTGACAGACGTTGCATTTATGACCTATCCTACACTGGAGGATAAGGCGAACATTATCGGGAATACTGTTCCCGTATGTAAGGCTTGCGGTATTGAGACTCCTAAGGTGGCACCGCTTGCTGCTGTTGAGGTCGTGAATCCCAAGATGCCTGTCACCGTGGAGGCGGCTGAACTGACGAAGATGTGCGAGGAAGGCAAAATTACCGGCTGTATCGTAGATGGTCCTCTTTCTCTCGACCTTGCAATCGATCCCGAGGCTGCTAAGCACAAGGGAGCAACCGATCGTAAGATTCAGGGAGATGCTGATATTCTTCTGTTCCCTGACATTCATGCAGGTAATCAGGTGTACAAGGCAATCGTACATATGGTTCCCGGCGTAAAGAACGGCTGCATCCTGACCGGTACCAAGGTTCCCGTGATCCTGACCAGCCGTTCCGATACCTTCGAGACCAAGGTGAATTCTATCGCTCTGGCAGCAGTGGTTGCTGAGGAACTGAACAAAGGGGAATAAAGAATGGATTTTATCGTCGAGGTTGCAGCGGAGATCGCAGGTGAACTGCTCTCGGAGGGAATCGAGGTTGCCGTTACAGCCCGTAAAGAGAAGAAAAAAAGAAGCAGGAGGACAAGACAGATGTCAATCAAGAGTTTGATCATTAATCCCGGTTCCACCTCCACCAAGATCGGTGTATTTGAGGATGAGAACCTGTTGTTCGAGGAGACCTTAAGACACAGTACCGAGGAGATCTCCCGGTATGCCACCATCGTGGATCAGAAGGATTTCAGAAAGAAGATCATCACTGATCTTCTGGAGTCAAAGAACTTCGATGTGAAGAGCCTGAATGTGGTAGTAGGACGCGGCGGTATGTTAAAGCCTATCCCCGGCGGTACCTACGCTGTAACGGACGATCTGCTTCACGATCTTGTGATCGGTAAGCAGGGGCAGCATGCTTCCAATCTGGGTGGTATCCTGGCAAGAGAGATCGGCGACGAGCTGGGAATCCCTTCCTTTATCGTTGACCCCGTCGTAGTAGATGAGCTGATGCCTATTGCAAGATATTCCGGAGTTCCCGAGCTTCCCCGTACCAGTGTGTTCCATGCATTGAACCAGAAGGCTGTAGCCAAGAGATATGCAAAGGAGATCGGCAAGCCCTATGAAGAGCTTCGTCTGATCGTTGTGCACATGGGAGGCGGTGTTTCCGTAGGTGCTCATGAGTATGGCAAGGTAGTGGATGTCTGCAATGCACTGGACGGCGATGGTGCATTCTCCCCTGAGAGAGCCGGCGGTGTACCCAGCGGCGCATTGATCAAGATGTGCTTCTCCGGACAGTATACCGAGAAGGAAGTATACAGCAAGATCGTTGGTAAAGGTGGCTTCAATGCATATCTTGGCACCAATGATATGAGAGAGGTCACCAAGCGTGCAAACGCAGGCGATGCTGCAGCAATCGAGGCAAAGCAGGCGTTCCTGCTTCAGGTTGCGAAGGACATCGGTTCCATGGCTTGTGTGCTGAACGGCAAGGTGGATCAGATCATTCTGACCGGCGGTATCGCTTATGGTGCGGAGGTATGTGCAGCCCTTGAAGAGAGAGCAGGCTTTATTGCTCCCTTCACGGTATATCCCGGTGAGGATGAGTTGCTTGCATTGGCTCAGGGCGCGATGCGTGTATTGAATGGTGAAGAAGCTGCGATGCAGTATTAATAGGGGTAAAAGAGTGAAGATAGAAAAGAATCTCTGGCAGAAGATTTCACCCATGAAGATCATTTTGGGTGGATACTGTCTGATTGTACTAATCGGAACGCTTTTATTGGCGCTACCTGTCTCCACAAAGGGGGCAGGTAGCACTGCGTTATCGGATTGTTTTTTTACGGCCACATCAGCCACCTGTGTCACCGGTTTGGTACGATTTGACACGTTTACACATTGGACGATATTCGGACAGCTGGTCATATTGTGCCTGATTCAGATCGGTGGTGTCGGCTTTATGACCATTGCTATTCTGGCGTTGGTACTGGCCAAGAAGAAAATTGGATTAAATCAGCGTTCTCTGATGCAAAACTCCATCTCTGCGCCCCAGATCGGCGGGATCGTAAAGATGACGATCTTTATTGCGCTGGGAACCCTGAGCTTTGAGCTTGCGGGAGCGGTGCTGCTGGCCTTTGACTTTGTACCCAGGTTTGGTTGGGGAAAAGGAATCTATTTCAGTATTTTTCACTCCATCTCGGCCTTCTGTAATGCAGGGTTTGATCTCATGGGTGATACCACCGGGCCCTGTTCCTCTCTCACCGGACTGGTGGACAACTGGTACGTGAACGTAGTGATCATGCTGTTGATATTTATCGGCGGCTTGGGCTTTTTTGTCTGGCATGATATCGGAACAAATCGCGGAAGATTTAAGAGACTGCGGTTACAGAGCAAAATGGTACTCAGTATCAGTATCTTCCTTGTCATTGCCGGCGCGGTAGGATTTTTTGTTCTGGAGAGCGACCATGGAATGTTTGCAGGCATGAGTCTTTCAGACAAGATACTGGCAAGCTTATTCCAATCAGTCACATCCAGAACCGCCGGATTTAATACGACGGATTACGGGAAAATGACAGAAGCAGGTGTATTCTTCATGATCTGTCTGATGCTGATCGGTGGTTCCACCGGTTCTACGGCCGGCGGTATGAAGACTACCACCTTCTATGTGTTGTGCGTCAGTATTTTTGCAACCTTCGGAAGAAGAAAAAACATCGAAGCCTTTGGCAGGCGTATGGATGAGAACATCACGAGAACTGCCTCCTGTGTCTTCATGACATATATTTTATTGGCAGGAGGCGCCGCTATTGTAATCTCGGCCATCGAGAATTTGCCGATACTGACTGTATTGTTTGAAACGATTTCTGCAATCGCTACGGTGGGCTTGACTCTGGGGATCACTGCTACAGTCAGCATGCCCTCGAAACTGATCCTTGCCTTTCTCATGCTGTGCGGACGTGTGGGATCCATTACCATGCTGTTGGCATTCTCCTCTGAAAAGAAAGTGAAAACCTCCAGATTTCCTCTGGAGAGCGTACAGGTGGGATAGAAACGATTGCAGGCTAGTGCAGGTAGGATAATGAAGTGAAGCCCGGAAGAGGGCAGATGGGAGTAGAAATGAAATCCATTTTGATTATCGGTCTGGGACGATTCGGACGTCATATGGGCCAAAAGTTTATTGAGAACGGTCATGAGGTGCTGGCAATTGATAATAGTGAGGAGAGGGCAGACAATGCGGTGGGCCTGATCCAGCAGATTCAGATCGGAGATGCCACGGATGAGCGCTTCATGCAGAGTCTGGGGGTGCACAATTTCGATCTGGCTGTCATTGCCATCGGTGAGAACTTCCAGACGGTTTTGGAGATCACCGTACTCCTCAAGGATCTGGGATGTCCCTACATCATTGCCAGAGCTACCAGAGATGTACACAAGAAGCTATTGCTTCGAAACGGAGCAGACTATGTGGTTTATGCGGAGCGTGAAGTGGCAGAGCGTCTGGCAATCAAATTCGGTGCGAACAACATTTTTGATTATGTCGAGCTGACACCGGAGATCGGAATCTATGAGATCGCTGTTCCAAAGGAATGGTTGGGCAAGAGCATGGTCGAACTGTCCATCCGTACGAAATATCATGTCAGCATCCTTGCAACAAAAAAGGAGGAGAAGATATATCCTCTTCCCCTTCCAAGTCATATCTTTGAGAATGATGAGAGCCTGATGGTGATGGGAACCGCCGAACACATCAAGGCAATCACCAAGTAGGCGGCCCGCTTATCTGGTCGTTCCTCTCTGAATCAATTCCCCGGCAAGAATCACCTTGCCGGGCATTTCTGTTCCACAGAGTACCCCCATCAGCGTATTGATCAGATGCTGACAGATCTTTTCCAGTTTGTTGTCGATGCTGGTCAGTTCCGGGTCACAGCACTTTACCAGAATGGAATTGTTATACCCAATGACAGAAAAATCATCCGGTATGGAGTAGCCGGTCTGTTTCGCATATTTTACTGCCGCCAATGCCAGAAGATCATCCGAAGCAAGGACTCCATGAAAAGGAATTCCCTTCGTGTGAAGGCGCGTCAGATGCTCCACCATTGCATCCATATCTTCGAGAGAACCGCTGTAGTATTGGATCAGTCTGCTGTCCATAGGTAAGCCGCTCTCCTCCATTGCTGCACGGAAGCCTGCCAGTTTGCGCTGCCCGCTGTAGGATACTGCATTGTAGAAATACAGGATATCTGAGATGCCTGAAGTCAGGAGGTGCTTTGTGGCCCCATAGGTGGAGGAAAAGTCGTCTGTAGTAATGCTATAGACATTGGGGGCATCCATCAATGCATTCATCAGCATGACAGGAACCTGCTTTGCTGCATCCACAATGTATTGATTGTCACTGTCGTCCTGATAGAAGAAATGAGAACCTGTCAGAATAATCCCATCTACTTTTTTTGTGATCAGCAGATTCATGGCGGATTTTTTGCCGGACAGTTCGTATCCTGTGCAGCACAGTATGCTGTCGTAACCGTTGGCACGCAGCTTCTGCTCCAAATAGTAGATTGCCTTGGCAAGATAGATATCGGAACTGTCAGCACACATGATTCCGATGGTTTTCATGGAGTTCAGCCCCAGGCCTCTTGCAAATGCATTTGGAGTATATCCATATTTATCGATGACTGCCATTACCTTTTGACGGGTTGCCTCACTGACATGTATGCTGCCGTTTAAGACGCGGGATACGGTTGCGGTGGAAACACCGGCTTTCTTTGAAATGTCGTAGATTGTCATATTGCCTCTCTCATGGAAAATCATTCGTTGCATTTACAGGGTCAGATAATTGTATTATACGGGTCGTATAGTCATTGCGCAACTCATTTCTCCCGTGGTTGCACGGAAATACTACATTCTTTGCTTCATTGTCTGTTTTTTCTGTTGACTGAATCATTTTTTCCAAGTACAATGCATTTCGTATGTTTGACAAGGGAGAGGATGTATCCTATGAAAAAATGGTTTGAAAAGTTTGGACTGACAATGTTGATCGGCATGCTTTCTGCGTTTTTGCTGACAGGCTGTACGGAAGAAGAGGTGGATCAGTTCATCACCATCGTGTTGTCTGAGAACAGCTCCGCGAAGTCGGATACGGAGACCGAGAGCATCGTAAGCCACGATTCCCCGGAGTCTTCGGTGGAATCGGACTTTTGGCTGGAGGATTCCGATGAGACTTTAGAGGAAAGCTTAGCGGAGCTGTCTGAGGAGTTTTTCTCTGAGACAGAGGAAACGGACCGATCGACGGATGTTTCGGAAGAGAGCAAGCCTTCCACCGGCGACTTAAATGATCCTGCCGGCCCGGGCGCCCATCTGGACGAGTATGGAACTTATACCGGCAAAGAGGATGTGGCAGAGTATCTGCACACCTACAATAATCTGCCGGAGAACTTTATCACGAAGAAGGAGGCAGAAGAACTGGGCTGGACCGGCGGTTCTTTGGAGGAATATGCACCGGGGATGTGTATCGGCGGGGATCGCTTTGGCAACTATGAGAAATTGTTGCCTGTCAAGAAGGGACGCATCTATTATGAGTGTGATATTGACACCCTTGGGGCCAAAAAGCGTGGGACGAAACGCATCGTCTATTCCAATGACGGCCTGATCTATTATACCGAGGATCATTATGAGTCCTTCACACTGCTATATGGGGAAGAGTAGTGCTTGCGGTTTCATAGGGAGATATGGTAAAATAAAAGATAGTTTTGATAGTTGACAGGGGGTATTGAGATGTATAGAGACGGAAAGATTTATATCGGTCTTGCAGACGGACAGGAAGTGAATATTGCACTGAATATGTGCAATCGACACGGTCTTATCGCAGGTGCCAGCGGCACCGGCAAGACCATTACCATGAAGGTGTTGGCAGAGTCCTTTTCCGATGCGGGAGTGCCGGTGTTTCTCTGCGATGTGAAGGGCGATGTGTCAGGGCTTGCTGCTCCCGGCGTACAGTCCGAAAGTATGGAGAAGAGAATCGATAAATTTGGAATTCGGGATCAGTTTACCTACAAGGCTTATCCCACCTGTTTCTGGGATATCTATCAGGAGGCAGGGCATCCTGTGCGGGCTACGATCTCCGATATGGGACCGGAGCTTCTGGCCAGAATACTGAATCTCACCCCTGCCCAGGAGGGCGTGCTGAATATCGTCTTTCGTATCGCCGATGACAAAGGACTGATGCTTTACGATCTGAAGGATCTGCGCGCTGTGATCAATTATGTGGCAGAGCATAAGAATGACTTCGTGACGACCTACGGTTCGGTATCGACTCAGTCCGTTGGTGCGATCATCAGAGCACTGCTGCCCTTGGAAAATCAGGGAGGGGATCTGTTTTTCGGGGAGCCTGCCCTGGATATCTTTGACTGGATTCGAACCGATTGCAACGGCAAAGGAATGATCAATATCCTGCACAGTGTGAAGCTGGTACAGAATCCTACTTTGTACGCAAGCTTCCTGCTGTGGATGATGGCAGAATTGTTTGAGCGGCTGCCTGAGGCAGGAGATCTGGAGAAGCCCAAGCTGGTATTCTTCTTTGATGAGGCCCATATGCTCTTTGCGGATGCACCGAAGGTATTGGTGCAGAAGATCGAGCAGGTGGTGAAACTGATCCGTTCTAAGGGAGTGGGGATCTACTTTGTAACCCAGAGCCCCAGCGATATTCCCGACAGTGTACTGGCACAGCTGTCCAACCGTGTGCAGCATGCACTCAGGGCCTACACCCCTGCAGAACAGAAGGCTGTCCGGGTGGCTGCCCAGTCCTTCCGTGCAAACCCTGCATTTCAGACGGAGAAAGTAATCATGGAACTGGGAGTTGGACATGCATTGACCTCCTTCCTGGATGAAAAAGGTGTGCCCGGCATGGTACAACAGACAGCAATCATCTGTCCCCAGAGTCTGATGGGCCCTGCAAATGATTCGGTCCGCGCCGCGGTGACCGCCTCTGACGGTATGGCAAAATATGACGAAGCCATCGACAGATGGTCTGCCTATGAGGTGTTGACCGATCTGGCGGCGGAGGAAGAACAGAAGGCGAAATTGGAGGCTGAGCGTGCGGCGTTGGAGAAGGAACGTGCGGAATTCGAGAAGATGAAGGAGAAGGAAGCTTTTCTGGCCCAGAAACAGAAGGAAAAGGACGAGGAAGCCGCTAAGCGGAAGAAGGCCAAGGAGGAAGAGGCTGCGCAAAAGAAACGGGATAAGGCTGCGGAGAGAAGACAGGCCCAGATCGAGAGAACTCTGATCAGTACCGGAGCCAGCATTTTAAAGCGTGGACTGATGAAGACGTTGTTCAAATAAGTGATTACAGAAGATAAGACACAGGTTTTGCGGTGAGAGCGCTGCACAGCCTGTGTCTTTTTCAGGGAAGTTAATAGAATGTTTAAGATTTGTTAACAAACCTTTGGGTTGAATATACTGGAAGAATCTGTTACAATTAGCATTGGTTTATTCTATTAAAGCGTTCTCTTTTATTGTAATCGGAGTCTTTCTGCTTACAATGCAGGAACGGAAAAAGAAAGGCTTAGGTAGGTTTTCGTGAAATTAATTGATAAGATTTTTGGTACCCGCAGCGAGAGGGAGATCAAGAGAATCATGCCTCTCATCGACAAAATTGAAAGTCTGCGGCCGGAAATGATGGCACTTACCGATGAACAGCTTCGTGAGAAGACATTTGAGTACAAGAGAAGATATGCAGAGGGTGAGACGCTGGATGACCTTTTGCCGGAGGCTTTTGCCACCGTGCGGGAGGCAGCCAGACGTGTGCTGAACACAGAGCACTATCAGGTGCAGCTGATTGGCGGTATTATCCTCCATCAGGGACGAATCGCAGAGATGAAGACCGGCGAGGGTAAGACACAGACCTGTCTGCTTCCTGCGTATCTGAATGCACTTTCCGGCAAGGGTGTCCATGTCGTGACAGTCAATGACTATCTGGCGAAGCGTGATGCGGAGTGGATGGGACAGGTGCATGAATTTCTTGGACTGACCGTGGGGGTGGTATTGAACCACATGAACGGTCAGGAGCGCCAGAAGGCATACAATTGTGACATCACCTATGTGACCAACAATGAGTTGGGCTTTGATTACCTGAGAGACAACATGGTCATCTATAAGGAGCAGTTGGTCCTTCGCGATTTGAATTTCTGTATTATCGATGAGGTAGACTCCGTGCTCATCGATGAGGCGAGAACACCGCTGATCATCTCCGGTCAGAGTGGTAAGTCCACCGCACTGTACCAGATGTGTGACCTGTTGGCACGCCGTATGAAGCGTGGTGCGGATGTTCAGCAGTTGTCCAAGCTGGATGCGATCATGGGCGTTGTGCAGGAGGAGACAGGCGACTTTATCGTCAACGAGAAGGATAAGGTGATCAACCTGACGGACGAAGGCGTCCGCAAGGTTGAGGAATTCTTCCATCTGGATAACTTCGCGGATCCTGAAAATCTGGAGATCCAGCATACGATTATTCTGGCGCTGCGTGCCCACAACCTGATGTTCCGCGACCAGGATTATGTGGTGAGAGACAATGAGGTATTGATCGTAGATGAGTTCACCGGGCGTATTATGCCCGGCAGACGTTACTCCGACGGTCTGCATCAGGCGATCGAGGCGAAGGAGAAGGTAAAGGTAAAGAGTGAGAGCAAGACGTTAGCGACCATCACCTTCCAGAACTTCTTCAACCTGTTTGCAAAGAAGTGTGGTATGACCGGTACTGCACTGACAGAGGAAAATGAGTTTCGTGAGATCTACGGTATGGACGTGGTAGAGGTTCCTACCAATAAGCCCATTGCCCGTGTGGATCTGCACGATGCCGTATACAAGACAAAAGCGGAGAAACTCCATGCAATTGTGGATGCCGTTGAGGAAGCTCATGCCAAGGGTCAGCCTGTCTTAGTGGGTACCATCACCATTGAAGCCAGTGAGGAACTGAGCAAGATGCTGACCAGACGCGGTATTCGCCACAATGTGTTGAATGCGAAGTTCCATGAGAAGGAAGCGGAGATCGTTGCAGATGCAGGAATCCACGGTGCGGTAACCATTGCCACCAATATGGCAGGTCGTGGTACGGATATCAAACTGGACGAGGAGGCAAAGGCTGCCGGCGGTCTGAAGATCATCGGTACGGAGCGTCACGAATCCAGACGTATCGACAACCAGCTGCGAGGACGTTCCGGACGTCAGGG
>JBJENO010000040.1:0-63059 GCA_051880235.1 Acetatifactor sp.
AACCACTGTCTCGATCTCTGGTCTCATCTTCTCTGTCTGCATCGATCTTCCTCTCCCTGTTGACGTTTATCTTCGATTACTTCTTCTCCAGATCTTTCTCTTCTCCGCTTCTGCGATCAGTTCCTCCCGAAAATCAGGGTGTGCAATGGAAATCAGCCCTTCCGCTCTCTCCCATGTAGACCTTCCCTCCAGGTTGATCACACCATATTCCGTTGCCAGGAAATAAACCTGGCTTCTGGGAGAGGTGATGATATCTCCGTCAAACTGAGGTTTGATTCTGGAATGTACCTTACCGCTTCTACCCTTGTACACAGAACTCATGCAGATGAAGGCTTTGCCGCCTCTGGAAGCGGATGCACCGATCAAAAAATCCAGCTGACCGCCGGTACCGCTGATCTGTCTTGCCCCTGCGCTCTCCGCAGCCACTTGACCATATAAGTCAACTGCTACACAGCTGTTAATGGATACCATATTGTCGATCTGAGCGATCACACTGGGGCGATTCACATACTCCAGCGGATAGGCTGCAACACCGGGATTGTCATCCAGCCACTCATACAGCGCATTGGATCCCACCGCACAGCCGAACACACCTTTTCCCCTGTCGATCTGCTTCTTCTTGTTCGTCAGTTTTCCTGCCAGATAGAGGGAAAGATAGGCATCTGAACATAACTCCGTGTGCATTCCCAGATCCTTGAGATCGGACTGGGCAATGATCTCGCCCACTGCATTGGGAAGGCTGCCGATACCGAGCTGCAGGGTAGCACCGTTCACGATATAGGGAATCAGGTGTTCCGCAATCATCCGATCCTCTCTGGTAGGGGCAGGCCATGCCGGATTGTGAAAGGGTTCGTGTTCTCCCTCCACGATGAAATCCACCTCAGAGATATGGATGCTCTCATCATATCCTCCACGAACTTTTGGCATATTCTCATTGACCTCCACGATGACAATATCCGCCATACGTGCAATCGGCGCTGCCACACCGGTATTCACGGAGAAATTAAAAAACCCATGAGAGTCCATCGGAGACACGCTGACCATCACCACATTTACATGCAGGAAAAACTCATAGTACGCCGCATTGTTGTGAAACACCATGGGAATATAGTAGCACAGTCCCCGGTCGCAAAGCTGTCTCTCGTAAGCAGAGCAATGCCAGCTGTGATACACAAAGTGTTCCTGTGTCTCGTCGCACTCCACCACGGCAAGGGGACCATCCATCAGATTTCCCCGAATTTTCACATCCTGAAGTTCGTCGCGTCTTGCCGCCAATGCCCGGTCTAACAGTACCGGTTTTCCAAGGCAACTGGTGTAGTCGATCCAATCCCCGCTCTTTACCACTGACACCGCTTCCTCCGGTGTCCTGCACTTGCTTTTGTATTCAGCAGAAAAATCCTTCAGCATATCTGTCCCCCATTTCAATTACACAGTCTGCTGCTTCTCCCCCATTTGAGCCAACAGATGTTTTTTCCAGAATTCTTCATTGGAAGCACTTTTTCCAGGTAGATTATACCATATCGACAGCATCTGGAAAATAAAAAATTGTTTCTCTCGGGATGAATAGTTCCTATCCGCTTGGATATAATAGATTTTGTCAGGGAATCCCTCCTTTGATCTCACAAAAGAGAAGAATAATACTTAATCCTCCCCTTAATAAGGTCCTCAGGCTTATTGATTTAGGTCTGGGGACTTTGACTTTTCATCCGGGAAATGGTATGATAAAAAAGAATCATGCTCTCATCAGAACACAATTCTTTTCAGTCTTGGTAAAATACAGGAGGATACCGATATGACAGACCATAATCAAAATCAGGGCACCCCTTCCAAAAGGAAAGTGACCTCCAGGCAGATCGTTGCGTTGACCGGAGTAGTTTTGCTGGCGCTCCTCTACATAGTCACTCTCCTTGTGGCAATTTTTGCCCCGGAGAATTCCTTCAATCTGTTTATGATTTGTCTCGTATGCACCATCATCGTACCGTTGATTGCGTGGTTTTATTCTTGGATGTATGCCAGAAGTACCGGCAAAAAGGCGGTGGGCGATGTACCTAATTCTATTCAGAAGCAGGAGTAACCCCAAGCAGAAGAAGCGTTCTGGCATTGCCGTCCCGATATGAGGCAATCGCTTCTTCCAATGATGCGAATACGATCCTTCCATATGTGTGGTAGTCATTGTGCAGTAGAAATCCCCCATCACCACACTTCGTGACGCACATGGTATGCATGCCGTTTTCCAGAGAATGGGTGTGATTATACATACACAGCAAAAATGCTGCATGACGCTTTCCGAAGGAATCCAGACTTTGTGAAAGGTCCCTGCCACCCAGTTTCTCCACGAGAAAACCAAGCCGTCTCATGTATTCCCGGATGGCTTCCGGATCTGTTCCGAAAGCACCGCCCAGTGCGGCTCCTTTCCGCTCGAAGCAGCCCAACAGCCCCGGAAAATCCACCTCTCTCCCAAAAAACCGCAGGCAATTATAGACCGCAATGACCTCGCAGGAATTGTAATCCGCAGTCAACGGTCTTTTTTTACGCACACCAAACACACAGTCGGCACCTTCTCTTCCCCCGGAAAGCCCCGTCTGATGTTCCAGATAGACGTTCCCATCTGCCGCCGGGGACAGACAACCAAAGCTTCTTCTCTCCCAGGCGATCCGATTCTGCCTAAGATGGTTCTCCAGCTGATCCTCCGACAGCCGTCCGAGGTGTGTCAACAGATGATATCCCCAAAGAACCACCGGATCCAGTCTCTCACTGGCCAACAGGCTGCACAGCCGGTCAAAAAGTTTTACCATTCTACACCCAGTTTTCTCAAATCATCTCTCACCTGTTCAAAGGACTGAAAGCAGATTCCCTTGATGCCACAGGCTTCACCAGCTTCAATGTTTCTCATGGTGTCGTCAATGAACACACATTCCTCCGCCTGTAGACCAAACCGGTCAAGAAGCAGATAATAGATTCTCGGATCCGGTTTGATCAGTTTATCCCGATAAGACAAGATGCCGCCATCCGTAAACGGGATAAAAGTCAAAGCATCTCCGCATTCTTCCTCTGCTTTTCTGGAAAAGTTAGAGAGATAGTACACGCCGAATCCCGCCTGCTTTAACCTCTTGACCCAGGAAACAGCATAGTCTCTCGGCGTCACCATACCCATGATCTCCCCGAAGGCCAGGCGCAGCTCCTCTTCGATCTCAGGATCCGCCGCAATAAAAGCTTCGATAATCTGTTCGTCAGACCACTCACCGCGATCCAATTCGTTCCAGACAGGATTTAACACAGAAGCTCTGGCAATTCTATCAATCATCTCTTCTGTAAAGCCTTTGTCCCGGAAGAAGTCCTTCCACCGAAAATCGGTCAATACATTTCCAATATCAAAAATCACGTTTCGTATCATCTCAATCTCTCCATTCATTTTGTTCCGAATCGTTCTTCCACACAGGAAATCAGATCGGATTGTTTTCTGTAAACGACTGCTCCCCTGAAAAGGAATCATTCTCAAAACAGATCTGCAGCAATTTCTCTGCCGCCGTGGAGAGCAT
Source organism: Acetatifactor sp. (assembly GCA_051880235.1). Lineage (GTDB taxonomy): Bacteria > Bacillota > Clostridia > Lachnospirales > Lachnospiraceae > Acetatifactor. The sequence continues at coordinate 3,540 of JBJENO010000040.1, forward strand.
CATCCTCGAATTCTTCACTACGCAGAAGCTTCTCTTCGGGATCATCTGGTTAAAGCGGAGTTCAAACAGCGTTCCCTCGTCCAAGGCTTCTTTTGCAAAATCCCTTACCACACAACCGATTCCCAGATTTCTCAACGCAAACTGCACGATCATATCGCTGGTAGCCAGTTCAAATTCCGGCTTTAACACGATTCCCTTCTCCGAGAGAAATTGATCCATATAGAATCTGGTACTGGTATTGTTTTCCAGCGAGATCATGGGCAGCCGCTCCAGTTCTTGAAAATCCAGCGTCTTATGCTTTAAAGCCAGAAAATTTCTTCCCGCCACAAACACATCTTCTATCTGACGAACCTCTCTGACTTCCATTCCTTCCTCCGTTTGAAACGGAGTACTGACTACACCGAAGTCGATCTTCCCCTCTTTCAGTGCCTTCAAGGTCTCCGGCGTGGGACCATTTGACACCACCACATTGATGTTGGGATATTTCTCATGGAACTTCTCCAGATAAGGCAGGAGATAAAACCTAAGTGTCATGTCGCTGGCGCCGATATGCACTTCTCCCAGCCCCAAATCCTTCATCCTCAGCACTTTCTCGGTGCCGAGTTCAAACAGTTCCATTCCTTTCTCCACATAGGAGAACAGTGTTTCACCCTCTGCCGTCAGCCGGATTCCTCTGGGTGCCCTCTGAAACAATGTCACGCCAAGATTACGCTCCAAAAGCTTCAGCGACTGACTCACCGCAGGCTGAGAAATAGACAGCAAAGCGGCAGCGCCTGTAACACTGCCGCTCTTTGCTGTATAATAGAATACTTTGTAATACTCCAGATTTCCAATCATGGTTTATTTCAACGCACTTTCTCTGTAAATGATATCGTCTCGCCCGGGGCCATTGCTCACCATGGTGATAGGATACCCGATCTGGCTCTCGATAAACTCAATATAGTTTCTGCAGGCTAAAGGCAATTCCTCGTATTTCCTGATACCGCGGATATTGGTCTTCCAACCGGGCAATGTCTTCAGCACAGGCTTTGCCTTTTCCAGCTTACTTGTCACAGGGAACTCTGTGGTTACCTCTCCGTCGATGTCATATCCTACACAGACAGGAATCTCATCCAGATACCCCAGCACATCCAAAACCGTAAATGCTACATCAGTGGTACCCTGCAGTCTGCAGCCGTACTTGGAAGCCACACAGTCAAACCAGCCCACACGTCTGGGTCTGCCGGTGGTAGCACCGTACTCACCGCCATCTCCGCCTCTGCGTCTCAGTTCCTCAGCGGCATCACCGAACAACTCGGAAACAAATGCACCTGCTCCCACTGCGGAGGAATAAGCCTTGCAGACAGTGACGATCTGCTTGATCTCATAGGGAGGAAGTCCTGCTCCGATAGCACCATAGGCTGCCAACGTGGAGGAAGAAGTTACCATAGGATAGATGCCGTGGTCGGGATCCTTTAAGGTTCCCAGCTGACCCTCCAACAGAATGGTTTTCCCATCCTTGATCGCCTGATTCAGGAAAGAAGACACATCTGCCACGAAAGGTGCAACCATATCTCTGTACTCGTGTAATGTCTCCAGAAGCTCAGCGGGATCCATCTGAGGCTTGTGATACAGATGCTCCAGAAGAACATTCTTCATCTCGCAGACACGCTCTACCTTCTCCTGCAGCAGTTCCTCGTCAAAAAGTTCGCTGACCTGGAAACCGATCTTCGCATATTTATCGGAATAGAACGGAGCGATTCCGGACTTGGTGGAACCGAAGGACTTACCGCCCAGTCTCTCCTCCTCATACTGATCGAAGAGAATATGATAAGGCATTACGATCTGTGCTCTGTCAGACACCAGAATCTTAGGAGCGGGAACTCCTCTGTCCACGATGGACTGAACCTCCTTGAACAGCAAAGGAATATTCAATGCAACACCATTTCCGATGACACTGGTAGTATGTCCATAGAACACCCCGGAAGGAAGAGTATGCAGTGCAAACTTACCATAATTGTTCACGATGGTATGTCCTGCATTGGCTCCGCCCTGGAAACGAACAATAATATCCGCCTCCTGCGCCATCATATCCGTAATCTTACCTTTTCCTTCGTCGCCCCAATTGGCTCCGACAATCGCTTTAACCATAGTCTCCTCCGTTTCAGCCCAAACGCGGCAGTTTATTTTTCTTTACGGAGTAATTATAGTATATATCATCTCATAAGTAAAATCAATATATTTTATATATATTATAAGAATTCCTTATATGTTCATCGATTCCAAAGAGGATGATCGTTCTCATGAGACTGACTATCCTTATCACTTCTCAATTTCTTCCATCTACGGTGTTGTCATTGAAAGAATCATTTGAATTTCTCCGACTCATTTCATCGATATGAACCATAATAGCTAATTTGTCGTCCTCTCAAACATCAAGACAAGCATACTCTCCTCTTTCCGTTGATTTTGCATCTCGGAAATATGTTATTTTAATATAATTACCACAAATTGCTTTCATCATTGCTATTTTGATGCAGCATACTACATCGAATTTGCATAAATGTGTTACGCTCGATGTTATTCCTTTCACTTGCAAAGTTTGAAGGGGCAAATAATCGACACTTTTCTAATCATCTTGATCTTTCGATGCCTTATCCTACATCGGATAAGGCTGCAGATAACTGCTTTAATGTAATTACCAAAATATACCCTGGCAAGTGCGATCCAATGAACTTGTTTACTCGAAATAATGATGGATCACTCTGTCAATCTCGCATGTGTCAAGTGGTATTGCCGAGGTTTCTTCTGTAATAATCAAGTTATCACCCACAATAATTCCTTCACGATGGTAATCCTTTATCCTTTGTACAGCATGATTCGCGTACTCCTGGTTATCCATCATTCCGCGGTGCTCCCAGTACACTTCCTGCCGTTTCCATGCATTCCAAACCGTAAAGTCAGGATAAATTGTTCTGCCATCCGACAGTATCAAAGGGCATTCATATTTATACGGTATGTTCAATTCAAAAAGTCGGTTTGCAATCATCAATTCTGACTTTGATCTGACGTGTTCTCCCCGACGAGTGACAAAAACCGGAACATTACTGGATACTGTTTTGCATTGGAAGGGTGTTTCCAGCCATTCTTTGGCAACATCCATATCGTACATATCTATGGGAGATAGGTAATTTTGAATTTCCAAAGGACTCTCCGAATAGAAGCTTTGAATTCTGTGACCGATCATACCGGATTTTTTTATGAATTTTTCCAGAATGGCAATCTCATTGTTCAGTAAACTTAACACTTCTTCCTCATATTTCTTTTGAAGATATGATCTAATGGTATCTTTCTGCCGTTTGGATAAATACGTGCCGCTTTTATCCTTCGGAGAGAATCTTACATAATACTGTACTTTCCCTTTATTCTGCACAACATGGATTTTCCCCTCCGGGTATTTCCTGGAATTTTTCTCCAGGATTGATTTTGCCCGATACAGTTCATCATACCTTCTTTCTGCTTCTTGATAAAGCGTTGTAGGACTCAATAATAATTTTTTCATGGTGGTTACCTCCCTTTGTTCTCGAAAGCTTAGACTTGAATGAAAGAAAATTGACACTTATCATCAGAATCATGAAAAATACTCTTTGCGATGTATGACCATACAACAAACTCACAATTTCTGGTCATCTCCGGTGCTATTGAGAATAGCAAATGTACTATTCTATTCCGTTTTACAACAAAAGCAAGCGAAATTATTGTTTCACTGTAGTCCTTGTCATCGATCTCAAGAATTGTTAGTCTTTCGTTGCTTTTTGTTGGTTCATCTTCTTTTCAGCGCAGGGTTTTACATCGGAACATAAGGAAAAAAGAGATTCGATGTGCTACAGTACATCGAAAGATTAGAAATTGATAAATACACACCAGAATGGAAAATTATCTTTCATTTCATCTCACTTTACCACATCTATTGACGCTTTTGCAAGCAAAAAATATCATTTTTAAAGATTTTATAGCGAACCGGCGACCAGTTCCTACCGGTGCTCTCTATCCGCTCGTCGGTTTCTGCTTTACACTGTCGATTTCTGGTTACCAATGAATCTCCCCACAGAAAAAACCGCTTTTGCAGGATGCAAAAGCGGTCTCTAAAAATAAACTGATTTCTTCTCTATGAGGCACCTTCCACCAGCTTCTCAGCGATGGCCGTCTGGATTCTCTCCTTGACGATTCCTGCTATTTCAGCAGTAGTCATCCCTACATACTCCTCATAGGGAATCGCCGGCAGAAAGTGAACCTGCGTCGTCACCCTTCGGAGAGAATTGACATTGAACACCTTGTAGGAGTCAATAATCGCCACAGGCACAATAGGGGCCTTGGATTTCGTTGCGCACTGAAAAGCTCCCGGGCGGAAGTCCTGAAGTTCATTGTGGTTATGGTCATATCCGCCCTCCGGGAAGATAATATATCTTCTGCCCTCCTTGACCTCTCTGACAATATCCAGAATCGTCTTCACCTGTTTCCTCCGATCGGATTTATCCAGTCTCTGGCCTTTGATCAGTTCGACAAAGGGGTTGACGATGGGGCGCTTGGATACCTTATAGTCCATCACCATCGTACAGGGTGCATCATGGGAGGCGATGATTCCCAACACATCAAATTTTCCCTGATGATTCGGGAACATCACATATCCGCCGTCTTCCGGCAGATTCTCCTGCCCGGAGCATTTTGTTTTGATTCGACCCACACGCATGCATATCCGAATGCACCGTCTGGCCACTGTATATCTGGTCTCTTCTGAATAATCCGCCTCATGATACTTGATGTAATAAGCCTTCGCAATGTAATAGGCAATGAGCGGCAGACAGATCAGAATCACATAAGTCATTCTCAACATGATTATTCTCTTCCATCCCAGCAATAGGTACAGAGTTTCTCTTTCGGCAATCCCACAGAATCGATCATATCATCCAGTCTGTGATATCTCAGAGAGGTAAAGTTCAGCTGCTTGCCGATTCTCTCCACCATCTCCTTATACTCAGGAGCATCCGGGTTCACATAGTTTGCCAGGTCAATGTTTCTGTTCTCTCTCTCCATCTCCTGGATCACCCGACGGGTAATCAGATCCATCTCAGAAGATGAACGGGAGAAGTTCAGATACTTACAGCCGTACAAAAGGGGAGGACATGCAGGACGAATATGCACTTCCTTTGCACCGCTGGAGTACAGGAATTCCGTCGTCTCTCTCAGCTGAGTACCACGCACGATAGAGTCATCAATGAGGAGCAGGCTCTTGTCCTCAATCAGCTGCTTTACGGGAATCAGCTTCATCTTCGCAATCAGATTACGCTGGGTCTGAATCGTAGGCATAAAGGATCTCGGCCAGGTAGGGGTGTACTTGATAAATGGTCTGGAAAAAGGAATTCCGGACTGGTTTGCATAACCGATGGCATGGGCGATACCGGAATCGGGTACGCCGGCTACGATATCAGGAGTCACATTATCTCTCTCTGCCAGCTTGGCACCGCACTTGTAACGCATCTCCTCCACACTGATTCCCTCGTAGGAGGAAGAAGGATACCCATAGTAGATCCACAGGAAGGTACAGATCTTCATATCCTTGCCGGGAGCGACCAGCGTCCTGCAGCCCTCCGGTGTGATGACAGCGATCTCGCCGGGACCCAGTTCACGCTCACTGGTATACCCCAGATTCAGGTATGCAAAACTCTCGAAGGAAGCACAGTAGGCCCCGTCCTTCTTACCGATGCTGACCGGAGTTCTTCCAAGCTTATCTCTTGCCGCATAGATTCCAAGAGGCGTCATGATCAGAATCGTCATAGACCCCTCAATGATCTCCTGGGCATACTGAATACCTTCCACAATATTGCTCTTCTGGTTCACGATCGACGCTACCAGTTCCGTGGCATTGATATCGCCGCCGCTCATCTCCAGGAAATGAGAATGGCCCTTCTCAAACAGCATTTTGATCAGTTCATCGGTATTGTTGATCTTTCCTACAGTTGTGATCGCATAGGTGCCGTGATGGGATCTGACCATCAAAGGCTGGGGTTCAAAGTCAGAGATACAGCCGATACCAATATTGCCGGACATAGTGTTCACATCCTTATCAAACTTGGTACGGAAAGGAGCATTTTCGATGTTATGAATGGCACGATCGTACCCCTTCTCCTTGCTGAATACCGCCATACCTGCTCTTCTCGTTCCCAGATGGGAATGATAGTCTGTTCCAAAGAAAAGATCAAACACGCAATCTTCTTTTGATGCTACTCCAAAAAAACCACCCATATTATTTATTCTCCTCGTCTTTATTATCACTGGGGAAAGAATGGCTGCCCTGCCATTCTTTCCCCAGTGAAATGTTATACATTGATCTCGGCTGTCAAACCAAGCAGATCCTTGTTTGCATCCAGTACAGGGCGGATGACATTTGTAAGGAAGTTGTCCACCTGCTCCTTGGAACGACCAACATATTTGGAAGGATCCATGGTTGCCTGCAATTCCTCCAGAGTCAGATTGAAAGCAGGATCCGCAGCAATCAGCTCCAACAGATTGTTCTCCTTGCCCTCCACCTTTACATTGTAACCGGCCTGCATGGAAAGGGTTCTGATACGCTCGTGAAGCTCCTGTCTGTTGCCGCCGTTCTTTACCGCATCCATCATGATGTTCTCGGTAGCCATAAAGGGAAGCTCGCTCATCAGTCTCTTCTCGATCACCTTAGGATATACTACCAGTCCGTCTACCACGTTCATGCACAGATCCAGGATACCATCAATTGCGAGGAAGCCCTCGGGAATGGACAGTCTCTTGTTTGCAGAATCGTCCAGGGTTCTCTCAAACCACTGGGTAGCAGAGGTGATGGCAGGGTTCAGTGCATCGATCATCACATATCTGGACAGAGAGGCGATACGCTCGCTTCTCATAGGATTTCTCTTATATGCCATTGCGGAAGAACCGATCTGACTCTTCTCGAAGGGCTCCTCTACCTCCTTCAGGTGCTGAAGGAGACGGATGTCGTTGCTCATCTTGTGGGCGCTGGCAGCAATCCCTGCAAGCACATTGGCAACTCTGGTATCTACCTTACGGGAATAGGTCTGACCGGACACGGGATAGCACTCTGCAAAGCCCATCTTCTGAGCGATCATGGGATCGATCTTATCGATGGTCTCCTGATCTCCGGCAAACAATTCCAGGAAGGACGCCTGGGTTCCGGTAGTCCCCTTGGAGCCCAACAGCTTCAGGCTGCCCAGCACATAATCCAAGTCCTCCAGGTCAAGGTAAAACTCCTGCAGCCAGAGGGTTGCTCTCTTTCCAACCGTGGTAGGCTGTGCGGGCTGAAAATGCGTAAACGCCAGAGTGGGCTGGCTCTTATATTTGTCGGCAAACTTTTCCAGACAAGCCATGACATTCACCAGCTTCTTCTTCACAAGCCGGAGTGCCTCGCGCATCACGATGATGTCCGTATTGTCCCCTACATAACAGGAGGTTGCACCCAAATGGATGATGCCGGCTGCCTTGGGGCACTGCTGCCCGTATGCATACACATGGCTCATGACATCATGACGAACTTCCTTCTCTCTTGCCTTTGCTACCTCATAGTTGATATCATCGGCATGAGCTTTTAACTCCTCAATCTGCTCGTCAGTGATCACCGGCTTGCCGTCCTGGCACAGTCCCAGTTCCTTCTCTGTCTCAGCAAGAGCGATCCACAGCTTTCTCCACGTACGAAACTTCATATCCGGTGAAAAAATGTACTGCATCTCCTTGCTGGCATAACGCTCGGAAAGCGGACTCACGTATCTGTCTGTACTCATAGTCAACCTCTTCTTTCTATATTTTTTCAAAACTGCAACCGTATTTTGAGGACGAATCCAGCGAACCTGATAACTTTTGCCTCTCAGGAAAAATGGTGTCCCAACGATTTACTATCATATCCTACAGATTTTTCAAAGTCAATAGGAAACCTTCTAATCCAGCACACATCCTCTGTAGCTGTCCTTCAGAATGCGGGTGATTTCCTGATTCTCCTCGTAAAAATCTCCGGGATCTGTCTCCCCTCTTGTCTCTTTGCGATGATAGAGCCTCAGGTATTCGGGTCGCTGTTCCCACTCGGACAGCACCTGATCCATCTCATGCTCCAGCTCCAGCGTTGCATCATACCACTCCATATTGTCTGCCACAAAGGACACATATTGCTCCTCGGTAAGCTCCATACGCTTCGCCGCCAGGTAGTCTCTGTAATAGTCTTCCCGGTTTTCGATCTGATAAGCCTTGAAAAAACAATCTGCAGCCTTATCATAGGTCATCAATCCGGCAAAAGCCACTCCCTTATTGTGCCAGATCGCAGCAAGACATGTCACAGGAGGCATAGTCTCTCCCTTCTGCTCCTGCTCCTTCCAAAGATTCAGCAGCCTGTCGTAGGATTTGATGGCAGGGGAGAGCTTCTTCTTTTGGACCAGATAATCGATCTGTCCCTTTCTGCGCTCAATATTGCTCATCCCTGCGCCCTGCTTTAAGACACTCTCGACATCCAGTACCGTTCTCTCCTCGAACAAACCGGTGTAATCCAAAATCATGGTGCAGACACGCACAAGGGCATCCTTTTTATAGATCATGGAATTCAGTACCCGGGCCAGATCATGTAATTCGCACTCATGGTCGATCCATTCCACCAGCTTGTCGTTTGCAAGAGAATCATCCAAAAGATAGGCGTTTTCCTTGATGCAGACACACAATTCCTCTATACAATACACATTGATTCCCAGGTCCGCAAAACGATATGGTGTTGTGGTTCGCTCCCCTACGCAGATACAAACGCGCATAGTATCCTCCTGTTTCCTTTGGTCGATCCGCAAAAGACCGCCAAAAGGGGTTAAATGTTGATGTACTCCTGCCAGATCTGTCCGGAAGGCTCTCTGAATTCTCCCAGACCCAGATCCTCCACGATCACCGCAAGCTTCGTCTCCGTATCCATATACATACGAAGATGCACCAGACTGGTGCCCTCAGGGAAATTCTCCATGGTGATCTGCGCCACCTTGCTGTCCCGTCCGTTCAGTGGGGTAATGATCAGGGAGATCATGCCTCCGTCCCGAAGATACAGATTCATGTCCACCTCAGCCTCATACCAGTTGACACCGGCATCCATCAGCGCGAAGTACTTTTCTTCCCCCCGCTCATAGAGCTTCATTCCCACATTGGCCTTCAGCTTATCGTTGCCCAGAAAGACATGGGTCTTTCCCACCTCACTGGGGCTGATCCGCTCCTGCATCCCGCAGCAGGCGCCCTTGCTGAACAGATTGTTGCCCTGAAACACTCTTCTGCCGCGACAGAGATAGGTCAGCGACTCCTTCATCCACTCCTGGTCGAACACATCTCCGATCAGGTACACACTGCTTATCAGATGATTTGCCATGACGCTCTCGGCAATGCGAAGGAAGGCGGCATCGTAATCCTTGATCTCCTTCGCCCGAAGACCCGGCTCCTCAGAGAGCGGGCCCATGCGGTAGAAGTCAAAGCGTTTCTCCTCGATATAGGAAACGATGGGAGAAGTCCTTCGGTTGCTCTCCAGCCGATAGGTCTTGATGGTTCTGTCCTGATAGGTAAACAGAACGGATTGAAAAGCCCACAGTTCCTTGGGCTGATGAATGACATAGCTGTAAAAGCTCTCGGCGTGGCTCTGAAAGGACACCCGATCCGCCTTCACGGGGAGATCCGTCACCAGACTGCGCAGCACCTCCAGTGTTCTGTAGTCCATCTGCTCGCAGGTGATCATCAATGCACTGATTTTTTTTACAGATGCAGTCTGGAACAATCTGCTCAGACTACGCTTAAAGAAAAGCGCCAGTAGACCAACCGGGTCAACGCTCTCCTCATCCACCACAATATTGTCTCCCTTCCAGGCAAGCTCCAGAAGATCGGTGATGACAAGACCGCTTCCCTCCTTGCCACACCGTTTGGCATCCACGCCATACAGCCATTGACCATTGTCATGGCGTTTTGCCAGCATGGTTGGAATATTAAAGTGATCTGCATCTGATGACTGGGGCAGTGTAGAAACATCCCCTTTTTCGGAAAAGCTAAAGCTGATCTGGGTGTAATCATTTCGAAGATCATATCCCACGATCACTTTGTCACTGTTTAAAAGTCCCATGCTTTCCCCTTTCTATCGGTATACTTCAGGCCTGCCTATTTCAAGGTAAACAGCCTGGTGTTCAGAAACTCTCGTTTATAGTACCGCTCCAACAGCTGATCCATCTTATCGTAGTCACCGATCTCATTGGCAGCCACGATCTCATTGACCAGTCGGAAACGGTTCCTGCCATCCTGAAAGAAAGCGCTGTGCAGTACACCATCCTCCATGATCTGCTCCTCATTCTCGGCATCCTGCTTCTTACCAGGCAGTTCCTGGGTGATGTAGTAGTGAAGTCCCTCTCCATAGAACAGGATAAACTCCTTACAGAAAATACCGCTGGCAACCTCCGTCATATACTCAGCAGTATACTCCAGATCTCCCCGCTCTCCGGGGACATAAGCGGTCTGATTCTCATTCTCATCCACAAGCGCATAATGCACTACAGCCTTGGCAGCCTCCTCGCCCCGGAAGGTGAGGATCACCTTATCCACCATCTCCTGCTGCACCTGCTCATTCCAGGTAAACTCCCGGAAAAACTCCAGGTGAATGCCCTGGTTCATCATCTCCGACAGGAACTTCTCCGTCAGTTCTCTGTGCTCCGGTGTCATATCCTCCGCCACATAAGCAAAATATTTCAGATAGGCCAGCTTACAGATACGCTGGATCGGTTGGCCGGCCAGATACATTTTCCGGATCTCTTCGATCACCTTAAAGTCCGGCAGCCTGTCTCTCAGGTAATAATCATAGGAGCTGTACTCCAGATACAGTTCCTCCACGAGAGGATCCCCACCATTGTCCACATAATAGGTGAAGACCTCATCCTTCTCATGGATGAAGGCTCCGGTGTAGAGCATCTGAAGCAGCATTCTCTCACACACTGCAAAAGAGTCCAGCTGATAGGAATCTGCAAGCTTCCAGAGGTCTCTGTACTCCTTGGTATTACAGCTGCTGTGAAGGATCAGATAGTACAGCACTGTACTGTCCACTCTTCCCTTTCGGAAGGCGTACATAGCGGCATCCAGAAGGATCGGATCCTTGGTCATATCGGCACTGTCGCAGCAATAATCCAGGAGCCGCAGCAATAGCTTTGTCTCAAGGCGATAGGGGCCGTATTTTCGAAGAAGCTGCTCGGCAGGCTCGTACTTTTCACGGAGAATCAGATACTGCATGACCTCATTTCGTCCTGCGCCGTCCAGTTCCTCCACCGGAATGGTCTCCAGAAACTGGTCTATATCCGTATAGGCATCCTGCTCATAATAGAACAGCAGAACCTTTAACATCAGTCCATGCCGGAACTGATCTGTCGCCTGATCAGACCTGATCACCCGGAGTGCCCGTTCCACTTCTGCCCTGTTCTTCAGCGGATGATCAAAAGCCCCCTCCAACAGGTAAATATCCAGAGAGGGATTGTCCACAGCGTAATCCTGCAGCTCCTGGAGATATTTTCCGGGGAACATCACCTTCTCCAGGTCATACTCTACAGACTTGGTAAAACGATTGCCCCAGGCATCCTCAAAAGCCAGCACATATCTGCTGCCATACAGCGGTGCCCAGCTCAAGCCATCCCGGATCGGGTACTCCTCCGGATTTTGTTTGCCGGGCTGATAGACATACAGTTTCTGCAGTTTCCTGTCGGACACCCGGATCATATGCGCAAACAACAGCCTGGACAGCGCCGGTGCCGTAGTCTCATTCAACATACCGGGCTGTAAAAATGCATTGTACAGATTCGCCAGAGATCTGCCAAAATGCATTCTGGTGATCTGCTCAATACAGAATAACTCCATGCGGTTTTTGTACGTCTCGTATACATCCCGCATATCCTCCTTATGGCGGAGAATGTAATCGTACATATATGCGGTATGCTCATAGTCCAAATTATTCTGATAGGAGAAGTACAGCAGAACCCTCTTGGGAATCTCTCTGTCCTTGTCCACATCCAGAGACATCATATAATATTCATACAGGTTGGTGATGGGAAGATTGTTCTCCACGCCATCCCGGTAAAAGCGAAAATACTTATCGCCGATCCTGCCGCCCTTCACAAGCAGGGAACAGATCTGCTGCAACAGACGTTCATCCTTGCTCTTCTCATACATTCGGTTCAGGGTCTTAAACAATACATAGGAGTACTCGCGAACCTTTTCCGACAGATAGATGACATGCTCGCGAACCTCCGGCTGCAGCACATCATGGCGCACTGCATACCAGATCACCTGCTGTTCGAAGGCTCCCAGTCTGCGAAGGATGGAGGGATTGTTGTTGATGATCCCCAACGCCTCAATGTACAGCATGGGGCTGTTGCAGCCGATGGAGAACTGTTTCTCCAAAAAGACCCACTTTGCAGTGGCAGATCTGTAATATTCTTCCGACAGGTAAAGAAGCAGCCACCCCACTCTCCAGTTCGTCGCATCCTGTCTGTAGATATTCTCTACTTCCGCTGTCACCCGATCCACATACTCCAGATCTCTGTGAATCAGGGAGGTCAGATACAGATAATACGCCAGGAGAGTATCGTCCCCCTGCCCCTTCTCTATCTGGTCTGACACCTGGTCTAAGATCCAGCCGGCCTCTTGGGGCTGATCCCTGGTGATCAGCACCTGCGCCTGAAACAGCTTGGCAACCACGTCATCCACATCCCGCGCCGCCATGCTCTCCACCAGTCTGCCGGTCTCTTTGATCCACTCTTCCATGGAGATCTTGCGATTGCGAAAATCCTCATACAGGCGCATCAGACGGAGAGTCTCCTTCTTCTCCGTGAGTCTGGCCTTTCTGGTGGCTCTCCTGCTGTCCACTACCATCTCCACGGGGATCTCCAGTTCTCCGTAGGAATGGGTCAGCTTCAGACGCCCAAAATTCTTGCCCCGATGGCAACGGGACAGGTCAATAAAAACGGTCAGAGTACAGGTGTTCCCCAGAAAATCATCCTCGGTCAGCAATTCCTTGGCTGTAAAGAAAAAATCACCGTCACACTCCACCGCCAGCCTGGTATAGCCCCAGCCGTTTCTGGAAATCACGATGTTCCGCTCCAGCACCGGACGAGCTTCTGACAGATCCGAATCCTCCGCGTAGAGGATATTCTCCTGTACCATGTAGTCCACTCTCTGCTTCTTGCCGGTCTGCAGCAGGAATTCCTCCAGATTCTGCTCAGAGCCCACATTGGCAGACAAAGCCCTGTAGACAAATTCATACTGAGCATCCTCTCCGGTCAACAGCGTACGAAAGCGGGAAGTGTAGAATAACTTCAGAGCCTCCGGGCGATTCTTTCTCGCAAGAAGTGCAAAGTGATTCAGATTCTGAATCTGCATATCAGCTGCTTCCAGGCAGGCAGGCTCCATAGTCACGGTAAAGGGAAGGGTGTACTCCCCCTGGTTGCCCACGACAAAAAAGCTGCCGCGAACGTACTCCCCCTCCGACATATCCTCTCCATGGAAGCGATAGAAGATCTCCTCATTGCTGCCGCAGTACTCTCCCGTCAGGCACTCCATCCGACTGTCAGAGGAGGTCACCTTCCCCATATTCACTTTGCCTTCGGGGCCGATGATTCGAAACGACCCCTCTGTTACCCCTCTGCTATGTAATGCAATCTCTATTTTCGTGCAGGAGAAATCCAGATATCGGTTCTCATAATTGAATTTTCCCTCGAGAATCTGATTGATCAAAGTCTGCATAAATCGCTCCATTCCAGCATTCGTTCCAACAAAAATGCCCTACGCTATATTATACCAAAAATCGCAGCGTAGGGCAAATTGATTTTACTTCAGATTCAATTTTTTGTTCAGGATATGCATCGACCACAGATAGATGCCTGCAGCCAGTGCAGCACTCAGGATCAGCCTTCCGTAAACATTCAGATACAGATATCGGTTGAATGCGTTATCCGAACTGATTCCGGCCACCAGGCAGGCCTTCAACACGATCTGCAGGATATACTGGATCACACCGATTCCAAAATAGACCACAAACCCCATGAACACTCTTGCCCCATGACACAGCTGTCCGATGGTAAAAGAACCATATGCAAAGACCAGCACCAGAAAGGGAGACAGTATCATGTAAAGGATCGTGCCCAGCAAAAGCACTCCATCGTCCAGCCCCGTGCCGCATAAAACCTGGGAAAATGCCTGTCCGATCTCCTTCATTCCTTCCAGCAGTTCATCCATTCCCAGTTCAGAACCTGCTGCCAGAATGACAAAGCCAAAGATCGAAGCCATCAGACCGATATACACGATGATCAACCAAAATCCTCCCACCAATACCTTGGAAAGGAAGAGCTCCCACTTCTGTACCGGAAGCGTATGGGTGAGATACCCTTCGTCGGAAAACATTGTTTTGTAATACCGGACGATCAGATAGATCAGCATAAAAAATACCGAGAACATCAGCACCATCGTAAACAACAGGATGGAGAACACCCCTGCCATCTGCATCATGGCCGCCCCAAACTCTAAGGTCTCGCTTCCGTACGCATAGAGAGTTTCCATCTTGTCTGAGCCTGACAGAAGCCCTCCCATTCCCAGCCATCCAAGGAGTGTAGCGGCTGCCATGGCAAAGAGCACCCCGACTCCGGCCTTCCAGGTCTCCTTCCACTCGTATTTCATCATTTTTCCTAACATTTGAACACCTCCCTGAAGTAAGCATCCACGCTCTTGCCATGCTGCTCTCTGATATTATCCGCAGAAGTATAGAGCACCAGATGACCGTTCTTCATAAAGATGACCTCATCCAGCACCTGCTCCACATCGCTGATCAGATGGGTGGAGATGATCACCGAAGCCTCCGGATTATAACAGGTAAGAATCGTCTGCAGAATATAATCTCTGGCGGCAGGATCCACCCCGGCAATGGGCTCATCCAGCAAATACAGCTTTGCCTTACGGCACATCACCAGAATCAGCTGCACCTTCTCCTTATTACCCTTGGACAGGGTATCCATCCGCGCGGCAGGGTCAATTCCCAGCTTAGAAAGCATCTCCAGAGCCTTCTCCTTAGAAAAATCCTCATAAAAATCCGCAAAATAGTCCAGGATATGCCTGATCTTTTTGTTCCCGGCAAGGTAGGTCTTATCCGGCAAATATGCCACCATACTCTTCGTCTGGGGGCCAACCTCCACAGAACCTATTTTGATGATGCCCTGATCGGGAGTCAGCAGGCCGTTCATCAGCTTGATCATCGTTGTCTTACCGCTTCCGTTGGGGCCCAACAGGCCGATGATCTTTCCCGCCGGGAGCTTGATGCTTACATTGTTCACTGCTGCATACCGGGATGTATACGACTTCGTCACCCCGTAAATCTCTACAAGATCGCTCATTGGTACTCCTCTCTGTCACACTGTCCTATGAACTCCGGACAGTGCCTACTCTTCCACGATACTAGTATCCGGCCGGAATGTCAAGCAATCCGACCGGATACCGGAAGAATCTCTGTAAAAACTCTGCTGATAAGGGCCTCATAGAGAGCGTCTTAACAGGGTCAGGTCCCCGGCTCTGCAATGCGGGATACGCCCACATAGATATCCGAGATCTCATACCAGGTGGGATAGTCCACAATCCCTGTCTGCGGCAAATCAAATATCTTTTGGAAGGTCCTCACCGCTCTCTCAGTGGCCGGCCCATAGATGCCATCCGCAACCAATGTAGGCAATGCAGGATAATCTCTGGCAATGCGATTCAGCTGTTGCTGCATCTGCCGCACCTTCTCTCCCGCAGACCCTATAGAAAGATCATACCCCGGGAAAGAACTGGGCACACCGGAAATCTGCTCTGCTGTATTGATATACATATCGTTTCCGTAGTAATAATGGATGATCTCAATGGCAGAATAGCCCTCATCTCCCAGATACTTAGACCCCCATTGGCTCAGTCCCTGACAGGTCACACGCTGTCCGTCACAATACGAAGTAAAGATAGGCTGCCGCACCCCCGGTCTGGACAGGTAGTTTGCAAAAATGGAATCGACCAGATAACTGATGTCCTCATAGATATTTCTTCCATAGATCCACTTATGGTCATAGGCAGTGGAGGATGTGATGGTAAAATCATACCCTTGATTGCGGTACCACTCCGTGTAGACACGGTTTAAGGTAAAGGACTGAATGGCCAGAATATTGGCATAGATCGTGGACTCCGGCCAGGTGGGATAGATCTCGCTGCAGGCCACATTTTTGATGTAATCCTTATAGCGGACCCAATAATTTCTGGCGGTAGAATCACTGGGCACACCGTCGTGAACAATGATGTATTCCGGGATCACCACTCTGCTTAAGACGATCTCTCCCGTCTCGTCCATGGGTTTGATCTCGTCCTCCGGAATCTTCGGCGGATATTCGCCAAACAGCGTGTGAGCCGGGATCACCACGATCTTTGTTTCCTCCTCCGTCACTTCCAGGGGATTCATTTGAATGGCCTGCAGGGACAATTCCTCTGCCAGGATCTCCGACCCGGACACCAGTACCGGTTCATACCCTTTTGCCTCCACCGACAGATTATACTCTGCATAGGGCTGCTGTTCTTCTCCGGGAGTAAGGGACAGCGCAATAGGAGGTGCGGCCAGACGGATGTCGGGTGTCTGACCGGACTCATCGGTAGTCAGTGTCACCAAGGGGTTCCCCGGATCTCCGGTATAAGAGATCTTCACCACTGCCCCCGGAATCGGCACCTGACCAACGGAAGATACCACGCTGACCTTCATCTGCCCGCTGTACTCTTCCTGTTGCATGATCAGTTCTGATTCATCCTTTCGTTTCTCGCACATAGTAGCTCCTTTTATTCATGAAACTCATTCAAATATATGCGCTGTATCCGTTAAGTTTTCCCCCTTTTCTCTATTCTGCATAATAATCCAGATATTTTCCGGGAGAGACGCCGAAGGTGTCACGGAAATTTCGTAAGAATGAAGTATAATCCGAGAAACCACTCTCCAGATAGCTCTCTGTCACACTCTTCCCCTCCTTCAGCGCCTTGCAGGCCTCAATGAGGCGCTTATTGATGAGGAAGCTGTGGACAGTGACTCCGGTCAGTTCCTTGAATCTTCGCAGGAAATGATACTTACTCATATGGGCCACCTCCGCCAGATCATCCACCGTGATCTTTTCCTGGATATGTTCATCAATGTAGGCCGAGACCAGCTTTACCAGAGGATGTCTGTAGAGTTCTTCCTTTGCGAACAGGTACTCTTCCTTGCGGCACAATACATTCAGATAGACGAAGAACATGGTCAGCAGCCCTTTATCCAACAGTTTTTTCATACCGGGTTCTTTGCTCTCCGGCATATTGGTCATGGCCAGCTTCAGCAAGTACCCCTGGAGCATCTCCTCATAGTAGATCGGGAAGTGGTAAGCACAGGCCTTCTCTCTGGCAAAACACTGAGTCAGATCCATCTGTCCATCGGAAAGGGACGCCAGCATCTGGGGAGTCACCCAGAGGATCAGACGCCTGGAGGAATCGTGCTTTCCCTCCTCATACTGATACTTATGCATCACATTTCGATCGATCAACAAAAAGTCCCCCTTGTGCATGGAGAAGCTTCTGTCTTCCACAAGGGAAGAGTACTCCCCCTCCAGGACATAGATGATCTCATAGAAATTGTGGTAGTGGAAGCTGACGGCACCCAGAGGCGCTCCCCGCTTCTCATAGACTTCCACATCCTCATTCATCATATATTGGCGCTCATCTGTCGCCTCCCGCTTTCTGATCTGACTCTCGATCCCCAAGGAACCCCGCCCTCCTTATCATTTTGCCCTTGTCCGTTCCTTCAACGAAAAGGACCTTTTCTCCTTCTGAATGTGTTCTCATATATTTTACCGCAATTTTTGCACTGTATCAAGCAATAATCGTTCTGTATCTTGCAAAATGATGATGTATAATACAATCAGTGTAGCAAAACACCCGAAATGTATAGGAACCAACAGGAGGAAAAAACGATGCAGATGACTTTGCGCTGGTACGGCAGCAAGTACGATACCGTAACCCTAAAACAGATCAGACAGATACCCGGCGTGACCGGCGTGATCTCCACCCTCTACGGCACGAAGCCCGGTGAGGCCTGGGAGATGGAGGATATTTTGGCTCTGAAGAAAGAGATCGAGGATGCAGGGCTTACCCTTGCCGGTATCGAGAGTGTAAACATTCACGATGCCATCAAGGTAGGTACTCCCGACAGAGACCTCTATATCGATAACTATATCACTACTCTGGAGCGTCTGGGACAGGCAGGCATCCATATGGTATGCTACAACTTCATGCCGGTATTCGACTGGACCAGAACTGAGCTTGCAAGAGTCCGTCCCGACGGTTCCACCGTACTGGCTTACACGCAGGAGGCTGTAGACGCGTTGAATCCCGAGGATATGTTCGCTTCCATCAGCGGCGACTCCAACGGCGCTATCCTGCCCGGCTGGGAGCCGGAGCGTATGGCTCACATCAAGGAACTGTTTGAGATGTACAAGGATGTGGACGATGAGAAGCTGTTTGCGAACCTGAAGTACTTCCTGGAGCGCATCATGCCTGTCTGCGATAAATACGACATCAACATGGCCATTCATCCCGATGATCCCGCCTGGAGCGTATTTGGTCTGCCCCGTATCATCATCAACAAAGAGAACATCCTTCGCATGATGAAGATGGTAGACAACCCGCATAACGGCGTTACCTTCTGCTCCGGTTCTTACGGTACCAACCTGGAGAACGATCTCCCCGATATGATCCGTTCCCTGAAGGGCAGAATTCACTTTGCACACGTTCGCAACCTGAAGTTCAACTCTCCCACCGATTTCGAGGAGTCCGCTCATCTTTCCAGCGACGGTACCTTCGATATGTACGAGATCATGCTTGCCCTGTACGATATCGGCTTTGAAGGCCCCATCCGTCCCGACCACGGCCGTATGATCTGGGATGAGGTAGCAATGCCCGGTTACGGCCTGTACGACAGAGCACTGGGTGCTGCTTACTTAAACGGTCTGTGGGAAGCAATCCAAAAGAGCCACAAATAAGAATATCGCAAATATGCTCCACAATATGAGACCTGTGTATCTGCTTGCGGACACGCTTTCGCTTGGACCTCGCGCAGCGGTACATAAGGTCACACAGTACGTGACCTAAGTACCGACACTCGCTACAGTCCGCAACAGACACGCAGGTCTCAAAGGAGCATATTTGGAAGCATCAGCATAGTACAGAAAGGAAATCGCTATGAAACTCACATTAGACGGAATTCGTTCTGAGCGCACTGCGTTTGAACTGGCAGGTTATGCGCTCCCCACCTTTGATTACGATACCGTAAAGAAAAATACATACGAGCACCCCACCTGGATCCACTTTGGTGCCGGTAATATCTTCCGCGCCTTTCAGGCAAACGTAGTCCAGACACTGCTGAACAAGGGTATCCTGGATACCGGTCTGATTGCTGCGGAGGGCTACGACTACGAGATCATTGAGAAGAGCAATCGTCCTCACGACAACCTGACCATTCTCGCCACCCTGAAGGCCAACAATACGGTGGAAAAGACTGTGGTAGGCAGTATTATGGAATCTTTGATTCTGGACAGCAAGGACGAGGCTGAATATTCCCGTCTGAAGGAGATCTTCGCCAATCCCTCCCTTCAGATGGCTTCCTTTACGATCACCGAAAAGGGGTATGCTACGACCAATGCGCAGGGAGAGCTCCTTCCTGCAGTGGCTGCAGACTTTGAGAAGGGTCCCCAGGCTCCGGACAGTTACCTGGGCAAGGTAGTTTCTCTCTTGTATCATCGTTTTGTAAACGGGGCTCTCCCCATCGCCATGGTCAGCATGGACAACTGCTCTCACAACGGCGACAAGCTTATGTGCGCTGTCTTAGCTTTTGCTACCGCATGGTGTGAAAAGGGCCTGGCTGATCAGGCTTTTCTGGAATATATCAATGATAAATCCAAGGTTGCTTTCCCCTGGTCCATGATCGACAAGATCACTCCCAGACCTGACGAAAAGGTAAAGGCTATGCTGGCTGCTGACGGCATTGAGGATCTGGAGCCGGTGATCACCTCCAAGAATACCTACATCGCTCCTTTCGTCAATGCAGAGGAGTGTGAGTATCTGGTCATCGAGGATGCTTTCCCCAATGGCAAATCTGCCTGGGACAAGGGCGGCATCATCTTTACCGACCGTGAGACTGTAGACAAGGTGGAGAAGATGAAGG
Organism: Acetatifactor sp.; assembly: GCA_051880235.1. Classification (GTDB taxonomy): domain Bacteria; phylum Bacillota; class Clostridia; order Lachnospirales; family Lachnospiraceae; genus Acetatifactor. The sequence continues at coordinate 23,839 of JBJENO010000040.1, forward strand.
TCTGCACCTGTCTGAACCCTCTGCACACCACTCTGGCCATCTACGGATGTCTCCTTGGTTACACCCTGATTTCCGACGAGATGAAGAATCCTGTGCTGAAGAAGATGGTAGAGACCATCGGCTATGTGGAGGGACTTCCCGTAGTGGTAAATCCAGGCATCTTAGATCCCAAGGATTTCATCGACCAGGTTGTAAATGTGCGTATTCCCAACCCCTTCATGCCGGATACCCCTCAGCGTATCGCTACCGATACTTCCCAGAAGCTGGCGATCCGTTTCGGTGAGACCATCAAGGCTTACCGAAAGGATCCTTCCCTGAATCCGGCTGACCTGAAACTGATTCCTCTGGTTTTCGCAGGATGGCTGCGCTACCTGATGGCAGTGGACGATGCAGGGAATGCTTTCACTCCCAGCTCCGATCCTCTCCTGGCAGAGGCATCCGAGTTTGTTGCAGATTATGAACTCACCGATGCTCCCAAGGATCTTAACAAGCTGGATGCACTGCTTTGCAACGAGAAGATCTTCGGAGTGGATCTGGTGGCTATCAGTATGGCAGACACAGTCAAGAGCTACTTTGCAGAGCTGTCCTCCGGTGTGGGCGCTGTGGCAAAGACTCTGGAGAAATATGTGATGTAACGACACAAAGCTTATTTGAAAATAAATGACCCGGCTGGACTGATTCATCCAACCGGGTCATATTTATGATACGCAATTCTGGGATCTCCGTTCTCCAGATAGATGATCCCGCATCTCAAAAATCCATTCTTCTCCAGAGTATGCTGCATCACCTTGTTGTCGTGGTGGGTGTCCATACGGAGATTCTCGGAGAACTGGCTGCCGTACTCCACTGCCATAGAAAGCAATCCCTTGATCTGACCGTCTCCGGCAATACGATGGATGACTGCATAAGGCTCGTCATTCAGCCACGCTCCATCCTCGATCACATCATAAATCGCATCTTTACCATTGTAAAACATGAAGGTTCCGTGAATCACACCCTCTTCCTCTGCAACAAAGCTTACTCCTGCCTCAATATCGGCGAGCAATAATTCTTTCGAAGGATATCCTCCGCTCCACTGAGTAGGATTGCCGGTACTTCTCATAAAGTCTCTGGCATAGTCGTAGATCTCCAGCATTCTGTCCAGATCCTGTAGCGTTGCCTTGCGAATTGTCATGCCGTTCTCCTCCCGTCACAAAGAGGCCGACTCCCGAATCCTCGGGAATCGGCCAAGGTGTCGATACCTTATTTTGCAAGAAGCATCATAATATCGTTGTTGCGAGCGACAAATGCTGCCATTGCCTCCGGATCCAGAGGTGCCTGCTGCAGTCTTGCCAGGTCGTAGAGCTGTTCGCAGATCATCGGAACATTCTCGCTGTCTGTGTGCTCGGTGACGTACTGCACCAGAGGATGGTTCGCATTGAGGATCAGGGTCTGTCCCTCCTCACCGAAACCGCCCATATCCATGCCGGGCATACTGTACATCTTCATCATATCCTGCATACGTCTGCTCTCCTCAGAGAGAGTGAGCACTGCGGAGATCTTCTTGTTCTTCAGCTTGTCGATCTTTACAGTCAGACTGTCCTTCTTCAGCGCCTTCTTCATGATCTCAGCGATGGCTGCTGCCTTCGCCTCAAATTCCTCCTTCAGCTTCTTGGAGGTCTTGGCCTTCATTGCATCGGTCACATCGGCATCGATCCTCATGAACTTCACGCCTTCGTTTCTGGACTCCAGACTGGTGATGAAGTGCTGGTCGATGTTGTGGGTCAGGATCACTGCATCCATCTTGGCAGCCTTGAACATATTGATGTACTGTCCCTGCTGCTTCTCATCGGTCACATAGTAGACGATCTTCTCCTTCTTCTCTTCCTCAGCAGCATCCTCAGCATTCTCAGCTTCTGCATCAACCACTTCAGCCTCTACCTTCTCGCCGTTCTCATCCACTGCAGACTCTTCGGCATCGATGGGCTTGGTCTCCAGGCACTCAGGCAGGGTCAGATATTTTCCGTCCAGATTCTTGAACAGGATATAGTCGTTCATCTTCTCGAAGAACTTGTCGTCCTTCAGGCAGCCGAACTTGATGAAGGGAGCGATATCGTCCCAGTACTTCTCGTACTCTTCCTTCTCCGTCTTGCACATACCGGACAGCTTATCAGCCACCTTCTTGGTAATGTACTCGGAGATCTTCTTCACAAAACCGTCATTCTGCAGAGCACTTCTGGAAACATTCAGAGGCAGATCCGGACAATCGATGACACCCTTTAACAAAAGCAGGAACTCAGGAATCACCTCTTTAATGTTGTCGGCGATAAACACCTGATTGTTGTACAGCTTGATGGTTCCCTCGATGGACTCGTACTCCATGTTGATCTTGGGGAAATACAGGATACCCTTCAGGTTGAAGGGATAGTCCATATTCAGGTGGATCCAGAACAAGGGCTCCCTGTAGTCGTGGAATACCTTGCGGTAGAATGTCAGGTAATCCTCTTTCGTGCATTCGTTGGGGTGCTTCGCCCAGAGAGGATTGGTATCATTCATCAGTTCGGGGCGCTTGGTGATCTTCAATTTCTCCTCACCCTCGACAGTTCCGTCCTCCTTCACGGTAGGATGGATCTCCTCGATAACGGTATCGGTGTCCAGCTTCTCCGAGGTCTTGATGATCTGGGTCTCCTTGGTGTCGGCCTTGGAGAGGTAGATCTCAGTCGGCATGAAGGAACAGTACTTCTCGATGACTTCTTTTGCCTTGTACTCATTGCAGAACTCCAGGCAATCCTCGTTCAAAAACAGGGTGATCTTCGTACCAACCTCTGCTTTGTCGCCCTCGTCCATGGAAAATTCTGTACCGCCGTCACACTCCCAGTGAACAGGCTTAGCACCCTCCTTGTAGGAAAGGGTGTCGATGTGTACCTCATCTGCCACCATAAATGCAGAGTAAAAGCCCAAACCGAAGTGACCGATGATCTGGTCGGCGTTGCTCTTGTCCTTGTACTTCTCGATGAAGTCGGTTGCACCGGAGAAAGCGATCTGGTTGATATACTCCTCTACCTCATCCGCTGTCATACCGAGACCGTTATCCACAAAGGTCAGAGTCTTCTGATCGGGATTGACAATGACATCGATCTGAGGCTTGTACCCTTCCGGAAGTGTGTACTCTCCCATCATATCCAGCTTCTTCAGCTTGGTCACTGCATCACAGCCGTTGGAGATCAACTCTCTGTAGAAGATATCGTGGTCGGAATACAACCACTTTTTGATAATCGGAAAAATGTTTTCACTGTTGATTGACAAACTACCATTTCTTGCTGCCATAATACCTATCCTTCTTTCTTCTTTTTTTCAATATGACTTGCTTAAATTGATGTTTTCCGCATCGCTAATGAACAGTTTAATTCCCTCCGAATGAAAAGTCAATAGAAAATTAGCACTCAACAGGCATGAGTGCTAATAATTAATACTTTGTTTATTTTTTGTTTAGAATTCTCCCAGATTCTCCGCATAGATACCGAAGAAATCAGGCAGATCCACTGCGGCGCCGGGCTCCAGAGTGATCTGCTCCCAGGCCTTTGCATTGATTCGCTTGGTCAGGGTCTCCACGAAAGCATCGTACTCCTGACCAAAGGTCTCCAATTTGCGTTGCTCCACGATCTGCTGCTTGTTGATGTCTGTCTGATCCCTGTCAAAGGTGCTGATACACTTCATAATACAGTAACCGTCTCTGGTGGCTGTAATAGGGCTGATCTGTCCCTTCTCCAAAGTGAAGGCCACCGTCTCAAACCGGGCGTCCATATCCCCTTTTCCATAGGCACCGGTGATCTCTTCCTCATCACTCTCTAACGCCGCGATTCCGGCAAAATCCGCCCCCGGCTCTGTCACCAGGGCATAGACGCGCTCTGCTTCTGCGTAGGCTGCCTCTATCTCTTCCGAGGTAAACTCCACCCGGGCGCCGGTATTGTCCGTTCGCCAGGTGTAAATCCAGATCGTCTGCAGAAGAATGGTTCTGGCCTCGTCATCACTGATCTCCGGATTCACATCAGCGATGATTTTCTGATATACCTTGTCCGCCAGATAATACTCTGTATACAGCTGTTCCAGATCCTCCAGAGTGATGCCCAGGTACTCCTGCCCCTGCTCTCCCAGCGCGTCAAAGTAGGTTTTGGCCATAAGTCTGACCTTCTCCTCATCTTCCTTTTCCAACTCTATATCATGTTCCTTTGACAACAGGTACATCGACTTCATCTGGGCGATGCTGGCCAACACAGTTTCCTTCACATTCTCCGCAAGTGTCTGATCCCCACGGGTGATCGTCCATACTTCTTCGCCGAAGTTTTTCTCGTATCGTCCCTGCATTGAGGACAGATACACCATCAGTTCCGGCTGAAAGCAACCCACATTACCGATCCGAAAGATCTCACCGTCACGAAACCCTGTGGTGAAAATCACTTTTCGGTCCTTACCGCATCCACAGAGGGTCAGCAATACACATAGTACAAGCATCCAGCCGGCTGCCCGCCTGCTTCCTGCTTTCTTTCTCCGACTCATTCTCATACCATACTTTCCTTTACAACCAGTGAAAGCCCATACCTCCTCTTGGGAGATATGGGCTCTGCTGTCAAAATAATCGAAACCATTCAATTATTCAATTACATGAATCCAACCCTCAGGAGCTTCGATTCTGCCCATCTGAATACCGGTCAAGGTATCGTACAGCTTCTTGGTGACAGGACCCATCTCGGTCATGCCGCTGGGAAGACAGATCTCCTTGCCATGGTCAACGATCTTACCTACAGGGGAAATCACTGCAGCAGTACCGCAGAGACCACACTCAGCAAAATCCTTAACTTCCTCAAAGTAAACCTCTCTCTCCTCCACTTCAAGGCCAAGATACTCCTTTGCCACATAGAGCAGAGAACGCCTGGTGATGGAAGGAAGGATACTGGAAGACTTAGGGGTCACAACCTTGCCATCCCCTGTCACGAACAGGAAGTTGGCACCACCGGTCTCCTCTACCTTGGTACGGGTCTTGGAATCCAGATACATATTCTCATCAAAGCCTTCCTCATGTGCAGTAACGATTGCATGCAGGCTCATCGCATAGTTCAAACCGGCCTTAATATGTCCGGTACCGTTCGGTGCCGCACGGTCAAAATCACTTACCTTGATGGTCAGAGGCTTTACGCCGCCCTTGAAGTAAGGTCCTACCGGAGTACAGAACAATCTGAACTGATACTCTGAAGCAGGCTTTACACCGATCACAGGGTTTGAACCGAACATATAGGGGCGCAGATACAGGGTAGCACCGCTTCCGAAAGGAGGCACATATGCCGCATTGGCTGCTACAACCTTGGTCACCGCATCAATGAATTTCTCCTTGGGGAATACGGGCATCTCCAGTCTGGCTGCGGAATCCATCATACGCTCTGCATTCAGATCAGGGCGGAAGGTCACGATTTTGCCGTCCTCTGTGGTGTATGCCTTCAGTCCCTCGAAGATCGTCTGTGCGTACTGAAGCACACCTGCACACTCATTCAACACAATATTGGCATCTGTAGTCAGACATCCGTCATCCCAAGCGCCGTCCTTAAAGTTGGATACATATCTGTAGTCAGTCTGAACGTATCCGAAACCAAGATTACTCCAATCGATATTTTTCTTTTCCATACGAAGTACCTTCTTTCTTAGGTTTATTCTATTGACTTATTATTATACTTTTGCCGAAAAAAGTCAATATACTTTTCTGTGGTAAATCACAAAAGCAGCACCTTTTTTATTTCATTTTTTCTTCTTTCTCTCGTACTTCAAAAAGGTGTAAACCAGGTCAAAATAGGTCTGTTCCTCACTGTCAGCGGTAATCTCCCAGTCCGGATCCTGATCCAGATCAGGAAAGAACGTATCCGCCGCATACCGGTGCTCGATCTTGGTCACATGGACTACATCACAGTAAGGAAGGAGCTGTCTGTAGACACTCTCTCCGCCCACCACATATACGTCCTCTGTGGGGTATCCTCTCAGTTCCTCCAAAAGCTCCTCCACAGAATGTACCACTTTTGCCCCCTTCACGGTGAGCTTACGATCTCTGGAGAGAATGATATTGGTACGACTCTGCAGCGGCATTCCCTGGGGGAAGGTCTGCAGTGTCTTGTGTCCCAATACGATCACCTTGCCTGTAGTCTCCTGTCTGAAGTGTTTCATATCATTAGGGATACTCACAAGAAGTTTGCCCTTGTTGCCGATCGCCCAATGTTCATCTACTGCCACAATAATATTCATGCCGTTCCTCTCATCCTGTATCGATCTATCGTGAAACTACGCCTTGCTCTCCTTCTTTGGCTTTCTTCCGCAGCATTTTGCCTCGGTACAGAAACCGGTGACCTCGCACTTCGGTACAAAATAATGCTCCGTCAGATACTTCCACTCCTCAGAATACTCAGACAGCGCCTTTACCATATCGTTCATCAGCGCCCTGTACTCCCAGTAAGCTCTGGTGCACATTCTCTGATGAGCCATGTCGATCAGGTTGCGCAGATTGGTGCGGAACACCACCTTCGTCTCCATCCCAAGGGGAAGCAGCATGCCGATATCCTCTCTGGGCAGCCCTTTCTCCTCCAGCTTCTGCATACCGGCCAGAATCTCATCCATGGTATGACAATAGATCGCCTTTGCCTCATCGTCTGCAGCGATCTTAGGCGGGATCACATAGGGAAAGCCCTTCTGATAATTGATATATCTGGTGGAAGCCTGCAGTCTGGTAGGTCCTCCGCCGATATGGGTGTAAAACTCTCGGATCACTCTGGCAGAATACCCGTCCAGCACCATGTACACCTGTGGATATTCCCAGGTTCTGCCATGTCCGGAGGTCAGACAATCCATTCCGCGCTTATAGTTCTTCTCCTGATTGGCGATATCCGCCCCCCAGCAGACCCCTGCCTCTCTTCCGATCAGACTGATAGGATCCACAGTGGTCTCCTGCTGTATGATAATCTTACCCATACGATTTCACTTGCCGCTTTGCGGCTCCTTTCTTTATCACTAACGTCTATTATTCCCACTTGTCGCAGAGGGAATTGATCTGGTCTGCAAACTTTGCCATATCCTTGTTTGCCATACCATCCTTCTTCTGGACCAGCGCAAGCAGCCTCTGGGCAGAAGCCAGAAGCCTTGCAAAGGCACCGCTTGCCACTTTGGCTTTCTTCTTCACCGGTACCGGGACAGCCTCGTATTCCAGCTTTCCGCTGGTTAAGTCAAACACGGTTCCGCTGTAGGGAGCATACGCCCTCTGACCGTACTCGATCTTCAGGCACTCGGCAAAGTTCATGCACACGCTGTCCTCACCATGTACGACAAACACCTTCTTCGGCTTTTCCTCGAATTTCTGGATCCAGCAGATCAGTCCGTCCTTGTCCGCATGACCGCTCATACCGGTCAGCGTCCTGATCCGGGCATTCACCTGAATCGGCTCCCCGAACAGTCTGACCTCCTTGGCACCCTCCACGATGGAACGGCCCAGGGTACCCACAGACTGATATCCTACGAAAAGAACAGTACACTCCGGTCTCCAGAGATTATGCTTCAGATGGTGTCTGATACGTCCGGCTTCGCACATACCGGAGGCAGAAATGATCACCTTGGGCGTATCGTCAAAATTGATATTCTTGGATTCTTCACTGGTGATGGCAAGCTTCAGTCCGCCGAAGGCGATGGGATTGATTCCCTCACGGACCATCTCCATGGCTTCCTCATCGAAGCACTCATACCGGTTCCGGTTGAAGATCTCCGTGGCTTCCACAGCCAGAGGACTGTCCACATAGACCGGGAAATTCTCATGTCCGTGCACCAGCTTCTCTACCTTAATCTTGCGGAGAAAATACAGCATCTCCTGGGTTCTGCCCACCGCAAAGGAGGGAATCACCACATTGCCGCCCCGATCAAAGGTCTCCTGCAGAATCTGGGTCAGTTCCTTCACATAATCCGGGCGCTCCTTGCTGTGCAGGCGGTCACCGTAGGTGGATTCCATCACCACATAATCCGCCCTGGAAGTATACTGGGGATCCCGCAAAATCGGCTGCCTGTAATTCCCCAGATCGCCGGAGAAAACGATCTTCTTCTCCACGTTGTCCTCTTTCAGCCAGACCTCAATACTGGCAGAGCCCAGAAGATGCCCTACATCCGTAAACCGAATCCTCACCTCATCGCAGACCCGAATCTCTGTATTGTAATGGCAGGGGACGATCCGCTTGATCACCCCTTCCGCATCCTCCATGGTATAGAGCGGCTCCTGGGGTTGCTCCACACCGCTTCTCTTCGCTTTGCGGCTCTTCCACTCGGCCTCCATCATCTGGATATGGGCACAGTCACGGAGCATAATGCTGCACAGATCCGCGGTAGCGTCCGTGGTATACACCTGCCCCCGAAAACCTCTCGCATACAAAAGAGGCAGCAGCCCGGAATGATCCACATGGGCATGGGTCAGGAACACATAATCAATCCTGGCCTCCGCCACAGGCAAGGGAACATTTTCAAAGGTATTCACCCCCTGCTCCATACCGTAATCCACCAGAATATGTTTCTCTCCCACCGAAAGATAGTGACAACTGCCGGTCACTTCGTGGTCCGCTCCAACAAATATCAGCTTCATAGGCCCTCCCTCCTGCGATCCCCTCTGATCGTGATTGTACCTCATCTTCTCTTTTTATCTTATCATACTTTTCCCTTCATGGTACATGAATATTTTAAAAAAATAATGAAATTTGCATAACCGGATGTCAATCCCTATCCCGATGAGTTCTTTCTGTTTCCGGCGTATATTAGCACGAAGCAAACATCCTATTTTCGACAATCACATCGCAATAGAACTTTAGTCGTCTATTCGATGTAGGGAGAAACCTCGACAAATTGATATTGTCAGAAGATCGATGATATCCTATGTATGAATTCTTTGAATGAGAGCTGAAACCAACAAAAGATTTGCACTTCACCAGTTTCGATGTTCTCGCTATCATCGGAAATCAATAATAATGGAATTTCGATGTAAATCCACTGAAGAAAAACAATATGCAGAAGGAAGAAATCATCGAAACATTCGATTTCTTCTCGTTTCGGGGCAGATGCATGCAGCAAACTGCTCAAATCAATGAGTTCCGATGAGATACTCCAAAATACTGCTTTCAAAAAATAATGGGATTTACTGTTGACATTTCTTTTCACTTATAGTAATATACATTTTGTTCGCAAGACATATGCACGAGTGGCTCAGCGGTGGAGCACCTCCTTGCCAAGGAGGGGGTCGCGGGTTCGATCCCCGTCTCGTGCTCGCAAATACAAAAAAAGGACATCTTGATAGATGTCCTTTTTTTTGTATTTGCGAGCACAGCCGTGCCACGAAGTTCTATCGTCCCGGAACAAACATGCTTGCACGTTTGTTCCGGATCCGCGACCGTCGGCGCTCTATTTGTTTTTCTTCCAGTTCTGGTCTCTTTCCTTGCTGGAGGCGCAAGCTTTCGTCAGCTGAAGAACAATTTCACTGAAGTATCTTTCAGGGATGTCCTTCAGGGGAATCTGCTTCTCTCCCTCTGCAACCTCATACACATAGGAGCCTCTTGTTATGGTTCCGGCATGATAGAAGCGCGCCTCATACACTGTGACCTCCTCGCCCTCACATGCCACATAGGTACCGGAGAAATGAAGTTCTACACCCAGTCCCAAACCGGTATCCTCCCGGTAAAAGGTATCAAAGCAGCCCGCATCCTGAACAGATCCCCGATACCAGCCAAGCTGCAGCAGCTTGCCGTTCAGGGATAGATCGTTGACATACATTCCCCCAAAGCGTTCCAGATCCTTGGCCTGCATCTCTTCCTCCGTACGATAGAAGATCTCTCTGCCAAGCTGTTCAATAGGCTGTTTGATCTCGTAGTCCTCCAGCTGCTGCCTCCATGCCTCCCTGCTTTCCACAGACAGTTCAATGGGATGCACCAGACCGATCATTCCCTCGGGCGGCAGGGTGTACTCCTCCTCATCCTCTGTATTGAAGGAGCCATCCTCCATATAACGAAAGCTTTGTATCAGCTTATGCTGCTCGTACAGGCCCCAAATCAGTCCGATTGCAAACTGATGCATCACCGGATTCTTCACAAACAATTCCTTCCAGGCACTGACCTTCCAAAGTCGTTCTGTGGACAAAGCTGCCTCCAGACGACTTTTCTGGCTGGAAACCGTAGTCTTGATCTGCTTCTTCATTTCCTTGAAGGCCTCATAGGCAGCATTGGCCTTCTCTTCGTCATCCTTTTTGCCGGGGGAAGGCAGATTCTTCAGTTTTTTCCCATCGTCGCCATAGATCTCGATCTCCATGGCAGGAGTAATGGTAACCGTAAAGCTCCTGGTTCCATAGTCAAAGCTTCGCTCCATCTTCTCGTCAAAGCCAAAATCCGGCACAATTCTGTCCTCCAATTCTTCTCTGGACAGACCCAATTGTGCTGCCGCAAACTCCAGTGCTTTCCCCGCCGCCGCTTTTACCTGCTTAAACTTAAACTTTCGGGCAATTCCGTCTACCAAAAGCAATGCCTGGGGCTGGGGACTGAGTGCCAAAGCCTGCACAGCATCTGCCGCAATTGCACCTCTGGCATTCTGGGGCCACTCCTGTATCTGGTGGTAAAGCTTCTTCACGATGTCACTGCCGCCGTGAATGGAAGCGGCATACATGACCCAATGCTTCTTGGCTTCCGCACCCAACTCCATCCATTTGTCGAACAATTCGTTCACATACACAGCAAGCTCTGCTTCATTGATGTCACCGGCAAGAACATTCGCATCCTTGCTGACACCGGGTGCAGTCATAGAGGCATAGCACAGCAGTATGGCCTGCAGATATTCTTCTGCAACAGGGTCTCCACTCTTTTTGTGTACTTCAGAAAAGGGAGTCTCGTAGGCCCATGCCAGACTGCGTTTTTTGCCGCCCTTATGCAGATTCTTCACCAATTCCTCCTGTGTCAGCACCTTCTCTCCCCGGAACCCGCCATTTTCTGCACTGTCCGGTTGGAATACGCCCTCCAAAAGGTTTCTGACCTTCGTATTCTTCTCCGTTTCCAGGTGCTTTTGCAGAATCTCCAGATCCCCGGGCTGATTCCAGGGAAGCAGTACCCGAACGGCCAGTTCCCTCTCCGCTGCTTTCTTCGACGCCAAAAGAGCCGTTATTTCAGAATGCCACTTTGTCTTCTTCAGGATCTCCTCCAGTTTCTCCCTGACGATCTTGGCAGTATCCTGTGTAAAGCCTAAGATTTCTGTCTGATAGGCATCCGGCTGCTGCTCCAGGACACACAGCCCGAAATATCTGCCGTAAGCCTCTGCCTCAGCAAATGCCTTCTTCGTCTCCTCAGGCTTCTCCTGTAAATACTGCATAAAGATCGGTTTCACGGTGTGAAGCAGTTTCTCCTTGTCCGTATCAGAATAGAATGCATCATTCATGATGACAAAGGTATGAAGCTGATGGGCAATATCCATCCCGCCTCCCCGGAGACTTTTGAAAATATCCTTCGCTTCTTTCTCAATATGATTGTACATGGGCTGGCGGAAAAAATACGCCATTTCACACAATGCCATCAGCACCATGGCACGCTGATAGAAATCCTCATCCCGATAGCTTTTGTGGTAACCGCTCAGTGCCTTCCACTCATTGCTGCCTCCGTATTTTCCTGTCGTGTTCAGAGAGTCGGCAATCAGATACATCTCCTCGATCTGCTTCTCTCCCCGGAGATAGGCAGCCGCTTCATTCTTTAACGCAATGCGGTTCACAAGCTCCCGGATGACCTTTTCCTTCTGTGTATCGGCCCCGGTTCCTACCATGCGCTTGTACAAACCGGCATCTGCTGTTTTTATCACCTCCAGCATACGGTTACTGCCATCCAGAGAGGCTTTTTTCTGGTATTCCAGATAGATGTCACGATTCTTGATAAATTGCTCCTTCAAAATGCGGTCAGTGACATCCTGCGAAACAACATTGCCCCAGGAGTTTCCTCTCTCAGCGGCCCAGCTGATCAATACTACCGGCGGTATCCGGAAGAGACTGTCAAAGTTCCCTCCTTGCTCCTTCAGTGCATTCCGCCCGTCCAAGGCAACGAACATATCCAGAGTCTCCTTGGCCCCCGCCGCAGCACATAGGGTTACCGCTGCCCGGAAGACCGGTGAGAGTTCATAGTTCAGGTATGCACAGCCTCCCAGAAGTCTGAACAACTTTTCGTTGTAGGCTGCCCCTCTTACCTGCTCCAGCATCTGTTCGCTGACCTCTCCTTTGCGCAGCTGCGCCACCTGTGCATCCGTCAGAAGTCCGCTCCCGCTGCCCTGACCGGGCACAAAGAGCTTCCCGATATTATGAGCGATGATATCCTCGTAGACTTCCATCAGCAGGTCGTCCCCCTTCTCCCATTCCACATTCTGCCTGTCAGGCTTGGTCTGAGAACCGGTCTCCTCCCTGCCGCCAAGCAGTCTGGCTAAGGAACCGAAGATACCGGCTTTCTTCTGACCATCCTGCACAGGGATCTGTGTCCTGTCTGCCCCTGGGAGCGGAAGACCATTGGGATACTGTTTCCAAAAATAAGCTGCAAGCAGGATCAGTTTGCCGTCTGCAGAAGTTCCTTTATCATACACCAGTGCCTTTTTCAGATGCTCCGGCCTGGAGCCTGCCACTTCATACAGCGATTCCAGCTGATACACCCTGTAATGCCACATGTTGCTGCCGATGGCCTTCGCATACACGGCTGCCAGCTTCTCGGGCTCCAGCCCCGACTGTTCCCGAATCTCCCCTACTCGGAAAAGGGCGGGACTGCCGTTTAACATACTCCAGCAGGTGGACTGACCCAAAGCAAACAGCACCTGACACAGTTTCCCCGCCTCTTCATAGCGCTTCTTTGTGACCAGGGAATTTACCAGATCAGAAAGCTTCTTTTCCACATCCCCCGGTAGATTTTCCAAATTGCGAAAGGACAGATCCGCCAGCACCTCTCTGCCCGCTTCCCCCTGTAAAAAGGCCTCAATCGATTCTGACTCTGAGGTGCCTAGCCCCAGTGCCTCGAAAGCCTCCATCATCTTCTGAATTCTTGCATCCTCCGGACGTATCATTTCTTATATCTCCCTTCTGTCCCCATTGTCGTATTTCACTCTTGCTCTATCGTACAATACCTTCTTCTTTCCGATCAGAATATATTGCCATAGAATCACATACTGACGAAGCATGTCATCCTTTGTGTCCCCTTGTCTTTCGATACAGTGTCTGGTTCCGTCCATCTGTTTCCTAAGTCTGAAAAGCTGTTTGGACAAATGCTCCATTCCCAGGCTTTCTGCGGACTCTCCCAGTTCCTTCAGACTGTGCAGAAGGTGATCCTGCACTGTATCAAAGCCTACCTGATACAGGTCTTCCAATACCACTTCTGTCTGCGTCAGAATCTCTGTCACCGGATCCCAGGCATCGGTGGCAGGTTCCTTCTCCTCCCGGATCTCTTCCTTTCTCCTGAAGAATCCCCTGTTTGTTTCCTTCGGACAGCTCCAGGGCAATTCCTTTCTCCCAAACAGATCCAGGGGGTAAAGCTTCAACCGGCCCTCCGACAGGTACAGCCTGCCCACAAAGCAGGGAGGAGGATCCTCCTTCAGCCGTTCCAGATAGCGGATCGTATCCTTCTCTCTCTTAGAATATGGCACCTCCACCAGCACTTCTCTGCCTTTCTCATCATACAAAGGCAGCCGCAGTACCTGTTCCACCTCATCAAAAACACCGCTTTCGATCCTTGCAGGCTGTAAAAACACCGGATGTTTTAGTTTCGTACCGCTCTGTGTCTCATCTTCTATGGCGATCTGTTCCCGGAAGGCATCTCCAAAATCCCGATAATACCACTTCTCAAGCAGTTTTTCTGTCAGACAGCGGCTTGAGGCCACTTCCCCTCTGGTTTCCTTTGAGGAAGACAACCGCCCCGTTTCATCTGCCTTAACTCCCTCCAAATGAATTTTCAGACATACCAGATCCTCCAGAGAGACAGACATCTCCCATGGAGCCTGGGCCTTTTCTGAAAAGGTGCTGCGCCTTTTTCCCTCATAGAAGGTGGGCCTGGCATTGGTATATGTATACCACATGCCGGTGTTTTCCTCCAGAAAATACACTGTGTCTCCCTCATAGCCACTCTGACTGACAAAGTGCTCCATTGTGATTCCCACCAGATCCAGAACTCCCACAGGCTTGTACCGGGCATGAAATTCCCCTGCCAATCTACCGATTTCACTGTTGTCACACGCTTCCATCAGTCTTAAGATCCGATCATAGAGTCCCACCAGCCTGCTTAAGGCATCTGTCACCGAAAAACCTGCGCTGCGTCTCAGATACTTCCCATAAACCTCCGCCAGAGCGCGAAGACTGTTCTCTATCTGCGGAAGAAGGGCATTATGAGCCAGAATTGCCAGTCTTTCCAGGGTATGAACCGCATCCGCAGAGGTTCGGCACAGCCCCATTTGCAGTAGTTCATCCAGAAAACTCTTTATCTGGCATGCTGCTTCCCCCAGCTGCTCCCTGTCAAATTCCGGTGCCTGCTCCAGTTCCTCCCTGATTTCCTTAAGAGTCAGCTGCTTCTCCTGCCACTGACACCAGAGAATCGCTTCCGCCTTGTGACTGCACAATTCCTTCTTATGGCAGGTGCAGGAAGAATACTCCAACGGGGACAGCAGCTTGACCACGATCTCTTTTTCCGGCAGCTTTACCGTAACAATCGATGTCTGCTGTATATCCGGCAGTTCCTCCCGCTCCATGTGCTCCGCCAATTCCCGCAGTCCACTGCTTCCCAGAGTGCGAAACAGTTTCTTTACGGGATATGCCAGAATTTCCTCCCGAAGCCCGCCGGAGGGCGTGGATGCCGGAACTTCCTGCAGTTTGTGAGCCAGTTCTTCGTCAGGAATGCCTTGCTGTTTCCGGTCTGCTTCGCCGCCCAAAGTCTCTATCTGCTCTCTGGCAGAAAGAATCGCCTGAACCACATGCCTGCAGATACTCCTGGAGGGACAGCTGCACTTACTCTCTCCTAATGGATAGCACAGCGTTACCTCTTCTTCTCCCAGAGAGATGACCAATTTATCGCCCTCCGACGAAGGAAGGATCTTTGGTGCTATCCCGGCCTCCTCCTTGTCCTTATAGGCTCTCTTTACGATTCCTTTGTTGCTGATGCCGATCAGATAGTCTTCATCTGCCGCATCCAAGATCTGCTTCCAATCCATGCAATTCGTCCCTTTACCCAAGCATCCTGCCCACATGCTCCGCAAGCTTCTCCGGTGTCATGGCACCTACAAAAGCCCCCAGCTGTGCCAAAGCAGCTGCCACTCTCCTGTCATAATTGGGATTGGCATCCATATCCAGTGCCGTCAGTGCGATCAATCTGGACCCGCCCTCGATGATTCCCTTACATACACTGAACAGATTCTGATAACCGCCACCCTCATACAGATCCGATACCAGTACTACCAGGGTACGATGGGGATTCTCGATCAACGTTTCACAGTAGCTCAAAGCGCCGGCGATATTCGTGCCGCCTCCCAGCTGTACACTCATCAGCGTCTCCACCGGATCCTCCACATACTGACTCAGGTCCACAACATTGGTATCAAAGATCACCAGCCTGGTATCCAGCATGGGCAGCTTTGCAAAAATACCTGCCATGACGGCACTATGTATTACCGAATCCACCATGGAGCCGCTCTCATCCACGCATATGATGACTCTCCACTGATGAAACCGCTTCATACGGGAATAGAAATATACCTGCTTCAACAGTAACTGCTTTGTCTGTTGATCGTAATTTGGCAGATTTCGCCGTATGGTTTTCCTGATGTCCAGATTGCGTATCGAACGGACCGGACTCCCCTCTGTTCTGTTTAGCTGCCCAAACAGTGCCTTGCGCATATCCTGCTCCAGCTTCCTTGTGATCTCCTCTGCCACCTTCCGCACGATTTCTCTTGCCAGCCGGAGCACCTCTCCCTTCATCAGATGCTTCAGCCCCAGAATGGTCTTAAGCAGCTCTCTGTTTGGCTCCAGCCTGCCAAGCACCTCCGGATCCGTCAGAAGCTCTGTCATCTGATACTTTTCCAGCGCGTGGCGTTCCATGATCTCTACTGTTTCCCTGGGAAACAGACGCTTCATCTGATGGAGCCAGCTTGGCACAGTCAATTGGCTGTCCCCGTTGCCTCCGCGCTCCTGCCGGATGTCCTGTTCTTCTCCGTATTCTCTGGAATACAGATAATCCAACACATCCTCCATATCCATATATCGGATACTGCCCTCTCCAAAACTGATACGGTTGGCGGCATATTTTCCCAACACAAGCCGCCACCTGTTCAAAACATCCTGTTCACCTGCCATATCGCAACACTCCCGTCACCCTGTCTCTTCCGGTCTTTTGTTTCTGTCAGTTCTCATACTGCTTCTGCTGTCCTGCCAGCCTTTCCGCTACATAGACATCCACTTCCCTGCCATATCGCAAGGTCAGTTCCGGAACAGCCTGCTTCTGCAGAATATCCTCTCTTCCCTTACCATGCATCGCCGCCACAACAGCAGCGATCCTGTCTGTCTCTGCAGGGGTAAAATAGGTGAAGGCCAGCCGGAATTCCGGCAGCAGTCTCATAAAATCCTCTGTCTCTATCTGACACAAAAACGCATCCAGCATCTCCAGAAACTGTTGTCCTACAAACACCAGATCCTTCGCAGCAAAGAACAGTCCTCTGAAAAACAGGGCGATCTGCATAGACTGCTCCTTGGTGCCCGTCAGATATCCCCTGCAGAGCTTCTCTATTGTTGACGGAGATTCCTGCTGGCTTCCATACAGAATCCCATGCACACAGCCATCTATTCCCGCCTGTATCTCTTTGTCCTCGGTCATCCTGAGCAGCGCATGCAGAAAATCCTCCCGCAGAAGCTCTGCATCCGGAAGCGTTCCCCGTCCCGTGACCTGATAGAGCGTCTTCATCGCTCCCATACATTCTGTCAGTTCCTCCTGCCTGACTCTGGTCATGGCAGGGAGTAAACCGATCGCCCTCCTGCAGCATACCTCCAACAGTTCCTGAAGATCCATCGCCGACTGATAGAGTCCGCACAGTTCCTCCAGCATCGAAAGGGTCCGCAGGGCATTCGTCAGGGAATAAAAGTCCGTATCCTTTAACAGAAGTTCATACACTCTTTCACAGACCGCCTCCAACTGCTCCTCCAGCCCCATCTCAAAGACCTTGGACAAAAGCAGCGCACTCTCTCCTGCGGTCAATTCCTGTCTGAGCTCCTGCTTCACCATGCCAAGCACTGCTTCCTCCACAGAACCACCATATACGGAAGCATCGATCAGCGCTGCCATGACCTGTGTGTTCCACCTATATTGCCAGATCTCCCGCATCAGATTTCTGTCCCTGCCGGACTGCAGATCAGGTCCCTTCTCTCTCTTTGCAAAGGTAGTATTCAGAAAAGTCACCTGATGAAAAAACATACTGATCATCCTATGCTTTTTCTTAGAGAAAACGGCCAAAGTCACTTCTTCCCCAATGGTGGAAGCAATCTTCAGACCATACTTTCTGCATCGCGCTCTGAAATCCTGCAGGATGGGCGGCTCGTTGGAATGTTTACAAAGCTCCCCGATCCTGCTGCCGGTCATCTGTCTGCGCAGCTCCTGCATGGGGAAATCCGTGGCAATGGTGTGCTCTCCCTTTACAAAACAGGACAGTACCGCATCCTGCAGTTCATAGGCCCCGGGCTGCTTCTTGCCGCGAAGCGCTCCCAGCCCCTGCGCCATGGAACAGGCACAGATCTCGTCATAGGTGGAGATTCCACCCTCTCTGCTGCGGACCGCCTTTCCCAGGCGCACAATAGAATGAAGTACCGCCGCCTCATAAGCGCCCTGATGGTCTTCCCTCTCTCCCGCGTCCGGTGCCGTCAGCATCTCCCAGACCAACTGATAAAAACCACTGTAGGGCATACCGCTGGCATAGCCGTTTAACGCATCTGCAGCCTCCATGGAATATGGCATCAGATAGACACCCTGATCCTTCTGCGGCACCCTGCGAAGCTTTTCCTGACAGGGTTCCCGCATACCTGCAGCCTCTCTATCCCGGATAGACAGCAGTCGCGCCCTCAATGCGGGTGTATGAAAACCTCCGGTGATCACCAGCACTTTTCTGTAGGTGGTTTCGGTCTTTCCCTGTGAGCATGCATTGGCCAGAACCTCCAAAATACGTTCCGCCATATAGGTCTCCCGCTGCAGACAGCCCTCTGCCCGCAGCTCTTCCTCAGAGGAATATGCTCTTGACAGTTCACAATGCAGCAGCAGCCGATCGAACCAGGAAACACTGTCCTGCTCCG
Organism: Acetatifactor sp.; assembly: GCA_051880235.1. Taxonomy (GTDB): domain Bacteria; phylum Bacillota; class Clostridia; order Lachnospirales; family Lachnospiraceae; genus Acetatifactor. Next base: position 42,188 of record JBJENO010000040.1, read on the forward strand.
GGCCCTCCAGTTCGAAATACTTCTCCCAGAACTCGTCAAAGCTGCGCATCCCCGTCTTCTCGCACAGTCGTCTCACATAGGTGCTTTCTGCAAGCAGATAGTCGTCATTATAATTGCTCTTCTCTGCCTCCTTTAACAGACCCTTGCCCTCCCGGGACGCTGCAAGGATATCCCCATAGGGCATATCTATGAAGGCAGTATGTATTCCCTTTTTCGCCCCCGCTCTTAAGGCCACCAATTCCGGAGAATAATCCAAAAAGGGATAATAACACTTGTACTTCTCCTTCTCTGAGGACACCAGCCCTGTCGTATCATCGTAGGAATAGTACACTGCAAAGGGAGCCCTGGTATCCTCATGCACCATGACAGGGATCCATTTGTTGGCATTATCCGGTCCCTCAATTAAGATCTCATCCGGCTTCCATTCCTCGATCATACGTGTTACATGCAAGGAACAGGCCGGACTATGATGCCTGACCGGAAGCAGCATTATCTCAGCCATTTCCTCGCTTCGTAATATCGTTTCCATAAGCCACCCTCTTTGCTGCTTTTATCCCTGACAACGGTATCAAAATACGCTTTTACTTTCGATAGATCCTCTTTACTCTCTTTGGACAGGGCACCCACCAGATTCTGCACCAGACAATCTACATCCATACGTCCCTCTCCGTAATAATATCCGCTGATCATCGTCTGATAGTATACAGAGACAGCCTCTGCCGTACTCATCACTGCCAGAGGACTGTCGATCCGGTGTCCCATGGAAGAAACACCCTCCCGCAGTTCATGATAGGTAGCTGCCAGAAGTTCTGCCACATCCTCGTCCGCTTCCATTTCAATGCTGCTCTCCATGGCAAGCTGTCCGACCTCCTTTAAGATGATCTGCTTTTCCAGATTCACATCACGGACAGGCATGACTGTCTCAAAATTGAAGCGCCTTTTCAAGGCACTGCTCATCTCATTGACACCCTTATCTCTGGTATTTGCTGTCCCGATCACATTAAATCCGGGTCTGGCAAAAAGGATGCCTTCATCCCCCAATTCCGGCACATTCAATACTTTATCACTGAGCACACTGATCAAACTGTCCTGTACCTCTGCCGGTGTACGGGTAATCTCCTCAAAACGGGTCAGGATCCCTTTCTCCATACCGACGTACAGAGGAGACGGCACCAATGCCTCCCGACTGGGCCCTTTGGCCAAAAGCAATGCGTAATTCCAGGAATACTTGATCATATCCTCAGTCGTACCGGCGGTACCCTGAATCGTATTGGTACTCACCCCACTGATTGCTGCCGACAAGAGTTCGGACAGCATGGTTTTGGCCGTTCCGGGCTCCCCCACCAGCATCAGGCCTCTGTTTCCTGCCAGAGTAATAATGCATCGTTCTACCAAAGCATCGTTTCCGTAATACTTTCTGCTGATGCTGATATCCCTGCCCTGATAGTGAATGGGCACCGGGCTGCCCAAAATAAACGTGCGCACTGCCTGCGGCGAAAGCTTCCAATTCTCCGGTCTCCTGCCCAAGTCTGTTGCCCTCAGTGCTGCCAGTTCCTCTCCATATCTTACCTCCACCGGAGGTTTAATCCATCCGATCTGCTCCATCGCTTCTTTCTCTCCTCACTGTCTGTTCTCTCTTTCGCTGCAATGTCCACGCCGTTTCCCGGAAAAGAATCTAAATCTTCCCACTCAGTACAAGCTTTAAAATGACACACAACAGCACCAATGCCGCTAGGAAGCCAATGATCATAGGAGTCCCATAGATCCTCTTGAACGTCCTCTTGTCCGAACGTTTGTAATACAGCGACGAGATTCCCCCTCTTTCCTGCGCCGCCTTCTCTTCCTCTTCCATCTTGCGCTTGATCTCTTCTCCATGCTTTTTGTTCCTTCTCACACCGATCAGAAGACCAAACATCGGCAAACACAAGATCACAAACACGATCATCGACAATCCAAATTCTCTCATACTCTTTTTCTCCTTTTGTGGGCCATCGGGGACGGTGTTTTCCGGCTTTTTTTGTGTCCCCGGTGGCTTGAAACTACTTTTTTCTCACCAGTTTCTTCAGGTACGCCTTCTGTTCTGCTGTAATTCGGTAACTCTCTCTGGCCTTTTGGATGGTGCGATTGTGCACCCACTTATCCAGCCGCCCATCCTCAAGCAGAGGGATCGTGGCGTTCCACTGCTTTGCCAGGGCTGTGGCAAAATACCAAGCGATCTCCATATTGATGTAGTACTCTTCGGAATGAATCGCTGCCACCCAGCCTAAATATTCTCCCCTGAAATCCTCGTCCAGATAGTGTGTCATCAGCATTCCGATGGCAAAGCGAACCGTGTAGGTATGCTCCGCTCCAAGCCACTTCCTGATATAGGGAAGCAGCTCCTCCCTGTGCTTCTGAAACACTTTCGGTGAGGTCTGGTCGCAGGTGGCCCAGTTGTCTATATAAGGCAGGAACCGTTCCAGTTCCTCAATACACCGGGCAAAATCCTTCCTCTCACTGATCAGAAAGCCATGGAGCTGATTCTCGTCAAAATACCGATGAGGCAGTTCCTGAAGAAACTCCTCGCCCTCCGGCTCGTTACTGAGTTTCTTCGCCAGCTTCCGTAAGACAGGCGTACGGACTCCGATGATCGTCTCTCGCCCCACAGTAGGGATCAGTTTCCCCTGAAAAGCTCCATAGGCTTCGTCCCGATTCTCTTCCAACATTTGTAAAACAGATTCCATCCCATCCCCCTCAGATCGTTCTCTCACTCTATCATTATATCGTCACCCGCCTCTCCTGTCATTAGAAATTTCCCGTTTTTTCATGTGAGAAGCCCCGGGAATGGACTGCTCCAAGAGGCAGAAAACATCAAAACGGGAGCATCCGCCGCAGTTCATACACTACGGTTGATTGCTCCCGTTCTCAAAGTGCCAAGCACCATCCCCAATGGCCCCAATGGCCTCACAAAGCAGTTTTTTCTTTACTTTTATGGCACATTCCCTCATAATAACACTGGAAAGGGATTGTTTCACAAGAGAGGTGACGCGATATGGCAGAGAAAATACTGATGATCGACGATGATGCTATGAGCAGAAAAATGGCAACGCATATCTTACAGGGGAAGTATGATATCATCTGCGCCGACTCCGGGGCAGAAGGTTTGGAGATCCTGCGAAACAGTGCAATTGATCTCGTACTACTGGATCTTTATATGCTCGACATGAACGGACTGGAGGTGCTGCAGCAGATCAGGGAGGATGCCTCCATCTCCGACACGAAAGTAATCGTCTTGTCCTTCTCCGGGATGAGAACAGACGTCATAGAATCGATTCGTCTTGGCGTATTGGACTTTATCCGGAAGCCCTTCCTTGCCTCAGATTTACTTGAGAGAATTCAGGCTGCTCTTTCCATTGAGAGAAAGGATCGTATCCTGGTAGTAGACGATGACAGCATCAATTTGAAGATCACCGAAAGGATCCTGCAGATCCCATACGATGTAACCTGTGTTTCGTCCGGAACGGAAGCCCTGGACTATCTGCAGGATAACACGCCGGATCTGATTCTTCTGGATCTGCACATGCCGGACATGAGCGGACTGGAGGTTTTGGAAAAGCTTCAAGACAGAAATGAGCTGGCAGATATTCCCGTGATCTTTCTCACTGCTGATAATGATCGGGAAGCCGAGAGCAAGATCCTTCAGGCAGGCGCCATGGATTACATACAAAAGCCCTTCAGTGCTCAGGTTCTGCTGCGAAGAATCAGTCGTATCCTGGAACTCTACCACTATCAGAAATCTCTGCAGAGAGAAGTGGAAAAAAAGACCGAAGAGCTGCGGGAAAAGAACAGAAAGTTTGTCAACCTGTCCACACAGGTCATGACCACTCTCGCAAGTGCGATCGATGCGAAGGATACCTACACCAACGGACATTCTCTTCGTGTCGCAAATTATTCTCTCGAACTGGCGAGGCGAATGGGAAAGAACTCACAGGACCTCTCGGAGATCTACTATGCCGCCCTGCTGCATGATATCGGAAAGATCGGTGTCCCGGATTGGATCATCAACAAAGAAGGGCGTCTGACAGAGGACGAGTACCAATGTATGAAGAAACACCCTGCGATCGGTGCCGCCATTCTGGAGAATATTTCAGAGATGCCCAGTATCTCTGTGGGTGCCCATTGGCATCATGAACGATATGACGGGAAGGGGTATCCGGACGGGCTAAAGGGAGAACAGATCCCGGAGATCGCACGCATAATTTCTGTGGCAGATGCCTATGATGCCATGACCTCCAACAGAAGCTATCGGAAACTGCTTGCACAGGATAAGGTGAGAACAGAGATCGAGCTGGGCAAGGGAACACAGTTCGATCCACAGATTGCAGACTATATGCTTGAAATGATCGAGGAGGATCATGATTACAAGCTGCACGGATAAAGAAGCAGGATACCGCAGAAAGGATCAGGGGAAATGGGCATATTCATTAACACGATTGCAATCATTTGCAGTACGGTGATTGTCGTTATCGGAATCAGCTATTTTATGAGGGAAAAGGCTGCCGGGAGATTGCGGTATTATTTGCTGATCATGAGTATTTTCGGCGCTTTGTGGAGCGGTGGCTATGGCCTCATGGGATTTATGGAAACAGCGGAAGAAGCCATCTTCTTTCGCCGGGTTGGATTGACCGGCATTATAGGGTTTATGATGACGGAAGCCCTCATGGTTGCATACATGACTTCTCTTCCCAAGTGGCTGTATTACCTGTATGAAGCAGTGTTTATCGGATTTGGTGTGTTCGATCTGGCATGTTTCCCCGCGGATGTGAATTCCTATACAAGGATAGGCGGCAGAATGTGCTTCTATTCCCATCCGAGTTTTTGGCGAAATGTGCATCTGGCCTTTCTGATCTTTGTGTGTGTGACGCTGATTGCAATGGCAATCAATTGGACCAGAAAAGAAAGCAGTGCCCGCAGAAGTCTTTTCATAAAAGTAATGGTTTTCTCCAATTTGGCAATCTTATTTTCCATTATCCCGGATACGATCCTGCCCCTTTTCGGAAAGCCTTCCTTCCCCAGTTCGGCTTACGGAATGCTTCTGACCTACATGATCATCTGGTTTTGGGCCACCAGATTCAATGAGTTCAGTATTTCTGTTAACAATCTCAGCCAATACATTTTCCAGTCTGCCAACACAGCGATCCTGGTTTTCGACGAAGACTACCGGCTGGTTCTCCTGAATGATTTTGGGAAAAAGCTTTTGGGGGTAGAAACCATTGACGGACAGCCACTTCCCCAATTATTCCGAAGTTCCGAGGAAGAAACCCGGAACTTATGGCATATGGTATTACAGGACAACCAAGGGGTGGCAGAACTGTTAACCACCAAGGGGGATATCAGCTGTTCCCTGAACTTCTCTGTTGCAAGAGACTTCCAAGGGGATCCCTATTGCTTTGTCTGTTTCGTATATGACCTGTCGAAAGAAAAACAGATGATGGCAGAGATCGTTGAGGCCAATAAGGCAAAGAGCCGTTTTCTGGCCAACATGTCCCATGAGATTCGCACCCCCATCAACGGAATCATGGGTATGAACCGTATGATTTTGAAGGAATGTAAGGATGAACAGATCCGGGAATACGCGGAAAATATCCAGAGTGCCAGCCAGCTGCTGCTGTCCATCGTCAATGATATACTGGATATCTCCAAGGTCGAGAGCGGTAAAATGGACATTATCCCCTCCAAATACCAGTTGTATTCCATCATCAACGACTGTTACAACCTGGCGAAGGCGAAGCTGGATAATAAGCCGGTGGACCTGGAACTTCACATCAACGACAATCTCCCTTCTGTGCTGTACGGAGATGAGATCCGCATCAAGCAGATCATCAACAACTTCCTGTCAAATTCTGTCAAGTACACAAAGGAGGGACATGTGTCCCTGAATCTGGATTTTGAACCCCTCTCGGAAGGAACGATCCAACTGCTGATTTCTGTAGAAGATACGGGAATCGGCATCAAGGAGGAGGACCTTGGACTGCTGTTCAAGGCATTCACCCGGGTAGACGAGACGCATAACCGAACTGTCCAGGGAACCGGTCTGGGACTTCGCCTCACCAAAAACCTGGTCGAGCTGATGGGCGGAGACATCACCGTGGAAAGTACCTATGGAAAAGGCTCCCGCTTTACGGCGAAGTTCCCCCAGCGGGTGATGGATTCCAGCCCGGTAGGAAACTTGTCTCTGTCTTATGGAAGGTGTCAGAATGACCTCCAAATGACAAAACTCTCCTTTACTGCTCCACAGGCAAAGATCCTGCTCGTAGATGATGTGGAATTGAACCTGAAGGTACTGAAGGGAATCCTGAAAGAAACCGAAATGCAGATCGACACAGCCACCAGCGGTATGGAGTGTGTGGGGCTCATGAAACAGAATCGATATGATCTGGTGTTCCTGGATCATATGATGCCGGAAATGGATGGAATCGAAACACTGAAGGTGCTCAATTCCTCTGCGAATTCGCTGAATCGAAACGTACCGGTGATCATGCTGACGGCAAATGCCATCCTGGGAGCAAAGGAAGAATATCTGAAAGAGGGCTTTACCGATTACCTGTCAAAACCTGTTCAGGAGAGAAAACTGATGGAGATGTTACTCCGATACCTTCCCAAGGGACTGATTACTGTCGGGGAAGAAGGTTCGAAACCGGACGGCCGGGAAGAGCTACAAAGCTCAGGAATGTCTGTCTCCGATCAGATGAAGCGCTTACAGGAGGTGGCAGAGATCAATCTTTCGACAGGTCTGTCCTACTGTATGAATGAAGAATCTTTCTATCTGGAATTGCTGCAGGAATACATAAAGCCCGAAAAATCAGAGAAGCTCCGACAGTTTTACGATTCGCAGGATTGGGACAACTATCGGATCATCGCCCATGCTTTGAAATCCACCTCTCTCACCGTTGGTGCAGTCCATATGTCCCAAACCGCGAAGGCTTTGGAATTCGCGGCAAGGGATAATGATGTGGAATACATCCGCCTTCATCACGAGGCGGCAATGGAGGAATTTCAAAGCCTGGCGGCAAAGATCAAAGCCAGGACGCAGTGATGGTCTCCTTTTTGCGGCTGCAGATACAATCTAACACCCATGACAAGAAAGAAATGTGCCTGAGCCCGTAGGGGCTCAGGCACATTTCTTTCTACAATTTACGCAGATACAATACATTTTCACCGGGGAGTGCGGACAAGACCTGACACCCTGTCAGTCCTACAGTTCGATAACTTCACTCGCCAGCTTCTCAAAAGTAAGATTTACGGTTACATCAGCACCGCCGATCCAATAAAGTGTAACATTTCCGCCATTGCTTCCGTCATACTTTACTGTTGCTGTAGTGGAATAGGTAGTGATTCCATCATCGTTACTGAACGAAACTGAATCCCAGTTTCCATCTGCAGCAGCACTACTGGAGACTCCAACAGCACCACCATACCATCCGTCGTCACATGAAAACTCTGCAGTTATCTTCACCTGATCCCCTATCGTCAAATCTGAAAAATAGTTATACAGGTCAAATGCGAACGATTCGTTTTCACCATTCTTACTTACATCGAATGTATAGGAATCTGTCTTGATTCCAGTATCTTCGCCTGCTCCGGGATCCTCACCCGCACCGGGATCTTCACCTGCTCCGGGATCCTCGCCTGCCAGCTTCTCAAAAGTAAGATTTACGGTCACATCAGCACCACCGATCCACCACATCTGAACCTGTCCGCTGTTGCTCTGGTCATACTTGACGGTTGCTGTGAGGGAATAGGAAGATATTCCGTCATCATTTGAATAATTTACAGAATCCCAGTTACCATCTGCAGCAGCGCTGCTGGTAACTCCAAATCCACCACCATAAAATCCGCCGTCACATGAAAACTCTGCAGTTATCTTCACCTGATCACCAATCTGCAGATCAGAGAAGTAATCATATAAATCAAAACTAAATGTTTCCTTCTCAGTCTCCGTGGTATTGTCCTTACCAAACGTATAGGAATCCGTCTTGATTCCAGTATCATCACCTGCTCCGGGATCTTCACCTGCTCCTGCATCTGCCAATGTTACAACAGCGCGAAGTGTCTCATTTCCGGTAAACAGGTAATTACCCCAATCGAACACAGCGGTATTCGTGAGCTGCAGCAAATAGTCATTGAATTTACCATCTGCATTATAACCAAATGCTATCTTTTCCTTCTTGAACTCAACCTCATCAATATACAGGGTATACTCAACTTCTACACCCGCATATTCCTCACTTACATTCCAGATCTGGAGAAGAACGCCGCCCAGATCTGCTGCACCGGCGATATTGTTGATACTCATGATATCTGCAACAGCTGCAGAGTACTCCAATACGCCACTGTTACCGTTTTTCGCCTGCCATCCGCCCCACTGGCTGCTAAATCCGTTAAATGCAATCTGCCAGGAGGAAGTATCCACCTCAGAAGGATCGATGGGTTCGGTGGGCTCTGTGGGTTGATCCAGTTCGCCGCCCTTCACTACCGTAATACTATCCAGTCCTACCCTGGTATTCATCCACCAGAAATCAATCTCTGCATCCTCTTTGCTTCCCGCGAGAACCAGAGAACAGGTGGTAACGCCGCAGTTACTCTCAAATCCGACTTGTCTCATAGCCCCGTTTGCATCTTTCATTTTCAGGCAGCCGTTGTAAACATCATTTGAGTTGAAAGCAGCCGTAATGGTGATGACATCGCCTTCCTCATACTCGCAATAATCGGAAGGATTAAAGGTATAAACATCACCTCTCTGTGTTGCTGTATAGATCGCACCTGTGGTCACATGGTGCTGGTATCCCCAGTAAATGATATCAACATCAATATCAACGATACCGACTGCGGTACCACCAATCCACCAGATTCCGACCTGAACCATGTCTACCACAGGAGAAATCTGCAGCTGCCATGTGCTAAGACCTGTTTCCGAACTGTATTCAATCTGCTTCCAGTCATAATTCTTGCCGACGCAGGTACCCATACATCCGTTAAACTCTCCATCGCTCTCAAGCGTAACCGTAATGAGTATCTCGTCACCGAACTTGAATTGCGGTTCAATAATTGAGGGATAGAACTCGTAATTTCCGTCCTCAGTGAACAGCGCTTTATATTCGCCGGTCAGACCAATCTCCTGTTCCACCTTTTCAACCTTGATAGATTTCACGCCGACTGCAGTTCCGCCGATCCACCAGATCCCGATCTGTGCCATATCCACGCTGGGCTTTGCAGTCCAGGTCAAAGTATAGGTACCTGCCTGCTCGTACGCAAAATCCTGCTGTACCCATTCATAGCTGCTGCCCTGACAGGTGCCTAACGCACCGCTGAAATCGCCGTCGCTCTCGAATTCAACGGAGATCTTTACGTAATCTCCGACCTGATAATTTGAATTGTATTTTGAAAGAGTAAACTCCAGATTATCCTCGCCCGTAAAGAGCTTGATATAGTCGCCGGTCAGACCAACCTCCGGTTCTGCAATGGCTACATCAATGGATTTGATGCCAACCGAGCTGCCGCCGGAATACCAGATACTCAACTGAGCAGTATCTACACTGGGCTTGATTTCCCATGATAAAGTATAACTGCCGGCTGTGGCCTCAAAATCCTTCTGCTGCCAGTCATAGTTCTTACCCACACAGGTACCGATCGTACCGCCGAAATCAGCTTCACACTCCATCTCAACGGTAATGATGACCGTATCTCCAACCTTATAATCAGAGTTATAAGAGGCAAAAGAGAATTCATGCATCTCTGTTTCCTGCAGTTCTTTCAAATAATCGGCTGCAGAATCTTTGGTCTCCTCTACGGGTTCACTCCCCGCAGGTTCACTCTCTGCCTCTGTCTTGCTTTCTTCGGCTGAACTTTCTGACGAAAAGCTCTCTTCTGCCGAAGACTGCTCTGAAGTTGCTTCATTGGGTGTCTTGCCGCAGGCACTCAGATTCAAAGCAGCCACCAAAAGAAACACTAAGGCCACTTTCGGTGTAAATCTTCTTTTTCTTTTGTTCATATTAACCTCCTTCGATATTAAAAAATGCTGGGTAAAATCAGATTAATTTTACCTAATTTTTCTTTCCTTTCTTGGTATTCTAAATGAATTTTCCCTTAATAAATCACACAATACGTGCATCTTTACACCCTATAATCATACTATCTACGGAATTTTTAGTCAAGTACTTATCAATTTTTGGGTAAAAAGAATAATTTTTCGCTATATATTTTATACACTTTTACTTAATTAATTTGTTTTCGATTTATTAATTATGAACATGCGTTAACGGCACCTGACACCCGGTCCGGGAGCGGAGAATTTGACGCATAAATAAAGAAAAAGGCCGATGTGCAGATCACTTTATTCGAGCGAATCCGTTCATCGGCTTTATATGAATTATGAATCGATAATTACTTCATGTATTTTGGTGAATGCTTCATCACACAGGGACTCACCCCACACTGTGGAATCTGTGATATTCCGGTGTTCTCCATCCACTGACAACAGGAATACGCCCGCCCTATATCGAACAGTTTCATCGGCAGCACTGCTCTTTTCAAACAAAATAGAAATGCAGGGACAGTCATTCTCCATCAGCTGGTGATGCATATCCTCATCGGCACCGGAAAAGGGTATGATATTGTCGGAATGCACAGAGTTATGCTTGTGCCATACACCCACCAGCTGCAACGGCGGCTGATACAACCCAGAGAGAATGCTGCATACATGCTCCTCGTAGGCAAAATCATACTGAAAACTCCCTGCCTCGTGAATGACATCCCGATAACCGCTGTCCGTTGCTTCCAGAATGCGAATGCCCCTCTCCGGATCCGAATACCCCAACAGCAAACCTCCGGTTTCCGTATCCGGGAAACGGCCAAGCTCTGATTCCATGACAGCCCGGGCTCTCCTTGAGATCACGCAATTCAATCGACAATTCCTCTGCCGCCGCAGGCATAGCACTTCACAATGCCTTGGCCATTACATTCTGAGCATGTTTTCCCGTTGCATGTCTTGTTTCCGTTGCACATAGGACAGACATCCAGACCAGTCCCCTTACATGCATAGCATTTATCCGGCATACAAAATTTTCCATACGGAACTCTGATTTTGACGTTTTTCATCTTGTGTACTCTCCTCTGCATCCTATTTGTTTAAAAAAGAATTATGTTCCTCTTTGATAACATAAGTCACTTGCTTACTGGAACATTTTCACCAGGTAACCGTTGTTGTACTTGATATGCGGCAATTTCTGAACCTCTGCATTAATCATACTCTCTAATTCGTTCATTTCTGTCCGGGTTGACAGACAGGCATAACCCACTCCTTCACCGAGACCATACCATCGATACATTTCCTGAAATGTATACTTCCCAACCTCAATGTCTTTTGGTCTGACTCCCGCAAGAGACTGACCATCCCCGGGCTGCATATAGCACAGAGTAACATAAGAATCATGAATCACAGGAAAAAGACCTACACGATTCTTTTTTATCCAATCATAACCTGCATTCCCCTTTTGAAACAAATGTACCATGTATGCACAGATCGCCTTGCTACCGTCATTATTGCGAACATACGCCTTCTCTCTCTCCAGCTGCTCCTTATCCTTCGTAAGTTTTTCTACTGCTGATCCCATGATTTGTCCAAAAAGTCCCATCGTTTCTCCTCCGTATATTCGAATCGTCTTGTGGAATGTATCCTCCATATCACTGCACCGGTACCGCAAATATCAGGAATCATACCTTCCGGCTTTTACCTCATTACAAAGTGCTTCAATTTCAGATAGGTGCTGATAGTACAGATCCTCTGCTGTATCAAAATCACCGGCATCCAGATCACGGTTTCTCCCGGGAATTCTGGAATCAGTGCGGCGGCCCCGCTTGTAAACATGGACATGCGTTCCGTCACGATTCATATCATCTCTGCCGCTCTCTACAGCGATCGAGATACTGCCTTTGCTCCACTCTTTCACAATTTTAGCCATGCGAACCCTCCTGACATTCAGCTGATTTCATCTGCTTAATTCATTATAAAGGATACACCTCTCCCAGTCAAGATTTGTCGATAAATGTCGGACTGCTTCCGAATCATGTGACAGCCCCGCAAGCTATTTCTGCGGCCAGTAACGCGCTATCATCCGCTCCATATTTGCTCTCCCAACAGGATTCGCAGTATGTATTTTAATGGGATAGTACTTTTCTTCCATCACCAAATAATCCAAGAGCTTAATCGCATCTCCGCCTAGCCATGCAAAGTCTCCCAGGTCATGATCCAGATCGAGACATTCGATGACCCCACCTTTTTCCTCTATGAACTCTATCAGTGCAATCGTCTCATTGACAGATCTCGTTCCGATATACCCCTGCGGAACAGGCCGCAGGTCATCCACATAGATCCGAAATGATTGACTGCTCACAGAATCCAATTTCCAACAATCAAATTCTTCCATCTTTTCTAACTTGTCAATGTCCAAGCATTCTGTCCGGGTACCGTCCGGCAGCTGCAAGATAAAATACTTGTCCTGCGCATGTACCGAAGAAATCCATCCCTCCAGAATGCAGCCGTCATATACAACACGAAACATCCTAGCCTTGCTATTGGTTAATTCCTGTGCATCCAATAATGCAGCAAAATTCTCCCTGAACTTATTTCGTCCGACTTTTTCAAAACTTTCCATATTCATACTCGCTCCACGTTAACGGTGCTGACACCCGATTATTGCTAATAAATAAAAATAGACAGTCGCACCAATTCGGTACAAAAAATGCTTTCTATGCTGAGTGTATCACACAGAGAGCATAACTTCAATGATGTTTCGGAACCACCGGAAGAGACAGCTATCATGGCAAAAAAACACAGTTCCCGTGGTTTCCGGTTACATGCACAGATAATACACCCAGCTTTCCAAAGTCATCCGACATTTGTAATCCTCTTTGACCAGTGCCCCGTTCTTACCACTATCTGCTATCCCAAATTCAATCTTCATACGATCGTTCTTCAGGATTTCCACCCCTATTCGTGCGCAGGAATCCGGTATATTCACATGCGCATATACCCTCTGGTTTGGTTCAACACGGTAAAACTCTTTCAATATTCTTTTTCCATAGGCTTGCATATCACTATCAAGAAGTATTTCATAAAACATGATATGTCTTATTCCGTTGGGCGATGAGACCGCGAACACCTGCCCGCCCTCTTCTGCTAAATCTGCATAATAGTCCGACTCTCTCACATCATCCGTAAGTTCAACCAATTCAAATTTTTCCTGCAAGGTATCCTTTAATAGAGCGATACGCCATACATGCCCAATGATGTAAGCAACAAACAAAACCAATGTAGCTATGGCAGATATATTTCCAATCATATCCCACATACCCGATACCCCCTGTCCTTAACCTCTTTTGGCGTGAAAAAACTCAATGTAAATTATTCTTTTATGTTTTTGCGCGTTGTTAGTTGTAAGTCAGGCTGAGAGGGGCGCAACACTATTTACACAAAAATGAAGTCAGATAAATTGGTATATACTTAATAGTTCCCTCTTTGCCGATATCCTTTTGTGAAAGAATAAAACTCTCTTTGATATGTTTCGAATACTTTTTACTAAATTCTGTCAATGATTCATGCTTTCCGGTTCCGGAAGATTTTACTTCAATAGCAGATATTTTTGCTCCCTGAGATATCAGGAAATCAACTTCATAATAATGTGTGCTTCCTTCCTTCTCCCATGTATGATAATACAATTCTCGTCCGGACGCTGCAATCATCTGTGCAATTAAATTTTCATACAAATATCCCAGATTGGCCGGCAGCTTATCCGATAAAAGCTTTGCATATATTTCATTTTCAGCAACCGGTCTGTCAATAAACATTAATGTAATAAAGAGCCCTGTATCTGCAATATACAATTTATAGCTATCCAGCTCCTTTGAAAGCGATAAACTTACCCTTGGATCCGTAGAGTTGTAAGATGGCAATACTGTTTTCGAATCAATCAATTCATATACTAATTTCTCATCTTTGGATGTTTTTCTCTTTCCTACTGCTGCGGATAGACGATATCGCTTTCCATCTTTTGAGAGCTGTGCCGGGATAGAATGATAAATTGCAGACAAAATTCCGGATGGATCTAATTTCTTAAAATCTTCCTCATACAATTTAATAATCTGCCGCTTTACCTGATCAATCATGGAAAAATTATCACCATTCACATAGCTTTCTACAGCCTGAGGCATACCACCGACTGCCATATAGATTCTTATATCTCGCATGAGTTTACGGTTTACCTGCTGTCCAACACCCTTTTTCATCCCATAAATCTTTTCTAACAAGGAATAGTTATTTCCCGTTGCAGCACAAAACTCTTCGTAGTCCATAGGATATACTTGAATCTTCATTTCCTCTGAGGGAATCAATATATTCTTCACGTTCTTCTTAATGGATATTAAAGAGCCGGTTTCAATATAATGATATCTTCCATCCTTTACAAGATGCTTAATTGCCTGTCTTGCTTTCGGAAATAACTGGACCTCATCAAAAATAATAACGGATTCATGTTCATATAAGTCAACCCTTCTCAGCGCCTGCAAACGCAAAAAAAACATATCCAGATCATTAATATCATCAAAACATGCAATTTCTTCATTCGATGCCTTTGAAAAATCAATTAAAATATAGGATTTGTATTCGTTAATAGCAAATTGCTCAGCAATCGTGGATTTACCAACTCGTCTTGCCCCCTCAAGCAATACTGCGTATTTATCCGCATATTTTTCTTTCCACTCCAACAACTGATCATATGCTTTTCTCTTAAAATACATATTTTACCTCCAATTTCTATCAACCATGCATTTCTTCAAAATTATAATATTATAAAATGTGCATTTCTTCAAGATTTTACTTGTGGTTTTAACGCATAATTTCAATTATTTTTAGTTTTTAATCAAACTCATATGTCGGCGAATAAGAATCCGGTATCTGCATCTGGCTAATCATCTGACAAATCCCTGAGTATCTGCCCATTTTCTCCTTGAAATCATTTTTCTTATCATATCAATCTCTGAGTATTGGATAAGTTTCTCTCAAAGATCGCTACACGTTAACGGTGCCTGACACCCAGACCGAGACCGAGACCGTGACACCCAGACCGTGCCTTTCCGTGCTTTTTTCTCTAGATAATTTCCTTATCCAGCAGAAAATCAATCAGATTTATGTTCATAATACCATTTTCATCATACCAGCGTTTACCGGTATCTTTCCGCACAACAATCTTCGGGAAGGAGTCACCGGTTAATGCAAAGGGTCTAAGTTCAGCTTCTGCCTTTTCCTCCGTTGGCATCGAATATGCTGACTGAATGTAGGTTTTCTTATCACCGGAAGTTACAACAAAATCAATTTCTCTCGGTGTACGTACTGAGTTGCCATTTTGATTAATTGTCCTCGCATATACTACACCTACATCCACAGAAAACCGCCGAATCAAAAGTTCGTTGTAAATAATATTCTCCATGATGTGCGTCATTTCCTGCTGTCTGAATCCGATACGAGCATTTCTTAGTCCAATGTCCTCGCAATAATATTTATTAGGCGAATCAAAATAGGACTTACCCTTAACATCATATCGCTTACTTTCCGAGAATAAAAAAGCATCTTCCAAATGAACAATATAGGAACGTATTGTATTTGCAGCCACACCTGTGGTCTGCTTACTTCGCAAGGTATCCGCTATTTTTGTAGGATTTGTCAACGAACCGATCGATGAGCATAGCAAATCCAATATCTGTTCCAACACATCCTGCCGCTCAATCTTTTTACGCTCCACAATGTCTCTTAAATAAACTTCTGTAAAAAGTGACTTAAGATATGCCATCTTAGCTGCATCATTCGGTCTGGACAAAACAAGTGGCATACCGCCATAAAATGCATAGTCATCAAAAGCCTCGTTTTTATCTCCTCCTACTGCAGAATAATATTCCGCAAAGCTTAACGGATGCACGCGGATTTCATCACTACGTCCTCTAAACTCTGTCAAAATATCACTGGAAAGCATCTTAGAATTACTCCCCGTAACATACACATCCAAATTTGACAGGCTACGCAGATCATTCAGTGCATCATAAAATGTGATTTTCTTCCCATCTTTATTATACGGATTCGCTACTTCATCCGACATCTGAATCTCATCAACAAACAGGTAGAACTCTTCCTTACTCTTTTCCACTATTTCGCGTACATACTTGGATAGAATTAAAGGATTTCGATATTTAATATCTTTAGCAAGATCTAACTCAATAACAATAATCTGTTCTTCCGTAACTCCATTCTGTAGGAGATACTCTTTGTATATATTCTTTAGTAAATAGGATTTACCACATCTTCTTATACCGGTTATAACCTTTACAAGTCCATCAAATCGATAAGATATTAGTTGTTTCAAATAACTGTCTCTCTTTATCTCCATATAACCACATCCTCCGCTGAAAATTTCAGCCCATATAGGCTATTATCATTAATTATTGTACTTTCTAAAACATAAAGTTTCAAGTATGCATTGAAAATTATTGCCCATATAGGCTAAATTATTCATCCGCCAATAGTGGTTGCGTTTAAAATAATTCTAAATCTCAAAATAAAAGGAATACAAAAACTTTCTTGTACCTGACACCCAGTCCGACAATGCCACAGGAGCAGATGGGATTAAAAAGAATACCTGGTATTGGTGTTGTAGCTGCGTTTGGGCTTATCACAATGTCTTCAAGTATTGCAAGTCAATCACTTACGACAATGAATATACGCCCTGATTACTATTACGAATTTCGTACTTCCTCGCGCGCTTCGTCAGTCAAACCTTGACCAGGAGTCATACTATCACTCGTTTTCCATACCTTTCTGCCGCCTCTATCGTGCTTCTGGTACCGCTCGTACCACCTGCATCGACCACATACACCACATCCGATAGTCCGGCGATGATGCGGTTTCTCTGAGGGAAGGTGTACTTGTTTGGTCTGATGCCCGGAGGATATTCCGAAAGGATTAACCCCTGATCAACGATACATTCCATCAAGGTTTCATGTTCCAGAGGGTAGCACATGTCCAGACCGTGTCCAAGGACTGCAACCGTATAGCCTCCACTGTTGATTGCTGCAGTATGGGCGTAGGAATCAATCCCTTTGGCCATCCCGCTGATGATAGGGTACCCTTGGTTCACCATGTCCTCCACGAGGTGAATCGCGCATTCCTTTCCTTGCTGAGTACACCGTCTTGCTCCGACGATACCAATACCGTGCGTCCAGTTGTCACGAATGGTGCCTTTTGCAAAGAAAACCATAGGAAAATCCAAATATTCTCTGATATTTGCCGCATAATATGGATCGTCGTAGGTCAAAATGCGGATTCCAAGTTGGAAACATCTTTCCCAGATCCTCTTCGCCTGTTCCATTGCCTGCTCAGAATCTTCTTTCAGCAGCTGAAGCAAACGGGCAGAGACTTCACCTCGAGGAGCCAGTTCATTTCGCTGTCTGTAGATGTGCTCCGGCGTTCCATAATACCTAACAAAATGATGGCAGGCAAACGGTCCCAACCCTTTGATACTTTGAAGCCATAAGTAATACAGTTCCATGAAATCCTTTCTTTCCTTCCAGGCTGTGCTACAATTCGCTATTTCACCACATACATAGCGCTGTTGCTCTTGTCCAGATCTCTGCAATTCAATACAAAGACAACATCCTCACGTCCAATATTCGAAGCTCCCCGAAGATCCGCAGAAGTTCGTGCCATACGCAAGAGCTTATGAATTACACGGGCACTGTACCCATATCGTTCACTGGCTTCCTTCATGATCTTCGTGCACTCCTCATCCAACTTACAGTATTTCTGAATCATAGAAGTCGACATCTGAGCATTGCAGTACACAGTTGATTCATCCTTAAAACGTTCCTGCTGAATCTGGCGAGCCCTTTCCACACGGATTCGAAGTTCTGCCGAAGTCCGGCAATTTTCCGCATCAGCTAATTGAAAATAGTCCACGTGCCTCACGTTTTTCTGGATATCGATACGTTCCAAAATCGGACCTGAGATCTTGCCCCGATAATGGATGATCTCATAGTCTGTACACTTGCACCTGGCTCCCGGATGATACCCACATGGACATGGATTCATGGCAGCAACGAACATGAAGTTGGATGGATACGTATTAGTCCCGTTCACCCTTGAGATGGTCACCTTCTTATCCTCCAAAGGCTGTCGGAGAGAATCCAGAGTACTCTTTGAAAACTCTGCCAATTCATCCAGAAAAAGCACTCCGTTGTGAGACAACGATACTTCTCCCGGCTGCGCATAGCTTCCACCGCCGATCAGGGCATTCAAGGACACATTGTGGTGAGGGGCCCTGAAAGGTCTGCTTTTCATCATTCCGTGGTTTGGATCCAGCAGTCCCGATATGCTATGGATCTTAGTGACTTCCAGTGCCTCCTTCTCCGTCATTTGCGGCAGAATCGTCGGGATACGTTCAGCGATCATGGTCTTACCACATCCCGGCTCTCCAATCATGAGAATATTATGACCGCCGGCGGCACCCAGTACGATTGCCTCTATCAGATCTTCCTGCCCTTTTACATCAGCAAAATCCAGTGCCTCACAATGAGTCTTGATCATCGGTGTCTCCTCATCAGGTTCCGACTGGCAGGGATTGAACTTCCCCTCCAGAAACTGTACGGTTTCGCGCAGAGTATGCAGCCCATACACCTCAATGCCGGTAACGCTCTCCGCTTCCTTCCAGTTTTCGAAAGGAAGGATCACTGCACGACTGCCTCGATTCTTTGCCTCCGTCACCATGGGCAATATACCGTTGCAGGGACGCAATCTTCCATTTAATGACAGTTCCCCTATTAGAACGTATCTCTCCAAGTCCTTGGCGCAGATCTGGTCCGTCTGCTGCAGCAAAGCAATGGTCATGGCAAGATCATAATGAGAGCCTCTCTTTCTGCGATTCCCGGGAGCAAGAGAAATGATCACCTTCTCCTTGGGCACCTCATAGCCGCAAAAAACCAGGGCCGCCTGTAACCGCTCTCCGGCTTCCTTCACCGCCTGATCCCCCAGACCTATGATCGAAATCATCTGCTGCTGACCCTTCAGCGTCGTCGCTTCCACCTCAACTGCAAAACCATCTATTCCTTCTACAGCCATGCTCTTTACCATGGTAGCCATTGTTCATCCTCCCCAATATCTTTTTGAATCAATCGCTCCTTCTCCTCATGCGTAATCGCTCCCTCCACAAACATCCGATACTGTTCTGCCTGATTTCCCGAAAAATAATCCAAAATTTCCTTGCGATCCAGCAGATCGCAGTTTTCCCCTGAAAGCATTCGCCCATAACTGCTGTATGGATAATCCAAGGGAGCTCGAACCATTCCTGCTCGAACCGGGTTCAAATGGATATACCGGCTAACCTCCAGAAAATAGATCCCGTCTTCCACCAGAGAGGAAGCATACCTGGCATCAAACACATGCCCCCTGGAGCCATGCTTTCGATTGAACCCCATTGCGTAATTGTGCATCAGATGCTGCATAATCTTCCAGATTTCAACCTGTCTGGTCGTTATCAACATATGAAAATGTGTCGTAATCAGGCAGTAACTATGTATGTCAAAAGGATATTTCGCCTTCGTGCTCTTAATCTGGAGGGCAAATATCTCATAGTCATCCTCGGTCATAAAAAGCGGCCTTCCATATATACTTCTCGCCATCACGTGGTACTTCGCATTCTCGTACCATATTCGGTCCTTTCTTATCTTTGATTCTCCTTGTTACAAATTGTCTTTATCAAGTTGATATGCTATCGTTATTTAGTGTATATTAGTGTGTAAATTTAGTGCCTCCGAACCTAAGTTTTCCTGATCGGAAGCACTTCGTCGATTAACCCTTATGCCTTATTCTATCGCGCTTTCATGGGATTTGTCAATATGCGTATTTAAGTTTATAAATCTTTTATATTATGTTTATAGTTTCTTTCTTGTGCCTGACACCCAGACTCTCATTTACATTTCACTTACAATCTTTGAAAATTCCTGCTCCGATTCAACAAAATGGTAAGGTGCATATTCTCCATATGCTGTTGGTCTGCTGATTGTGACCAGCTGCACTTTTCTAATTCCAACTGTCCTATTCAGTTCCCTCTTAAGCTCCACCAGATGCTGCCCATGCTTTGTTTTAAGTGCATAACACCCTTGTGTATCACGTTTCTTTGCAACCAGATAACACATTATTTAGCACCTCCTTAAAATCCTTTTCACTTAGAATACAACCATTTTCATACTTCATTCTCATCAGCTTACCTACAACATCCGAGAGATTTCTCTTATACAAGTAGGAATGAAGCCAGTTGTTAATTTGCCTATCAAATAAGGTATTAAACTGGATCTCGATCGGGTAATGTCTACCACTTTTTTGATAGTACACGTGAACTCCTCGATATCCATCATCTTTTGCTTTTCCGCTTGACATATCAGCGATTCTGAATTGCTCAGATTCAAAAGCTAGCACTTCATCATAACTATCACAAAAAGCCCTAAAGCCCAAAATATCGTTAAAAACTTTTCTAGTTTGATGATCCGGATAATAACGATCATATTTCAGTAGGATTGAATCTATGCTTTTCACCCTGTAGTCTATTGCAATCTCAGCAAGAAGTTCCTGTCGGTCTAACCATTCCGTCATATCAATCAGTTCTTGAATAAGTAAATCCTTGTCGAAATAGTGGAGATTTTTCTTCAACGGAGTATCAAGATTCGATTTGTAAGACAATGCATTGTTAGAGCCCGGCGGAATTAGCCATTCAAGGACCAGCAGAATCAGCCAATCCTG
>JBJENO010000041.1:0-17767 GCA_051880235.1 Acetatifactor sp.
CACTGGCTTTACAGCCAGTTGTTTCTTCGGAACTCTCCTCGTTGCCTACGTCAAACTCAAGTATTTCTACGAATTCACCCTTTGTAGACATGTGACGACTTCCACATGCACCGTCATCCCGAACTGGTCAACCCCACGAATCCTCTGTATCTCATATCCCCCATCACACAGGATCCTCAGATCTCTTGCCAGGGTGGCACTGTCACAGGAGACGTACACGATTCGATCCGGCTGCATCTTTAGCATAGTGTCCAGACAGGCTTCATCGCAGCCCTTTCGGGGCGGATCCACTACGATCACATCCGGGTGCAGCAGCTCTGCGCCTGCACCGGTGGCTGCCGCCTTTTCATAGAACTCCGGAAGCACTTCTTCCGCCTTGCCCACGAAAAACTCCGCATTATCAATGCCGTTTCTCACCGCGTTGTCTCGGGCATCCGAAATAGCCTGAGGAATGATCTCTACGCCGCAGACCTTCTTCGCATTGCCGGCCAGAAACAGAGAGATGGTTCCGATGCCGCAGTACAGGTCCCACACCACTTCTTTGCCGGTGAGTCCTGCGTACTCCAGTGCCAGGCTGTAAAGCTTCTCCGTCTGCACCGGATTTACCTGGTAGAAGGACAGCGGTGAGATATGAAAGGTCAGTTCTCTTCCGGTAAAAGGGTACCCCGCCTTACTCATATCCCGGACGTGAATGGTGTCAGAGATCGTATCCTTTCCCCATAGAGTGATGATTTCCTTGCCCATGATCACATTGGTGTTTTCCCGATTCAAACTGACAGAAATGCTGGTCATTCCGGGGATTTCCCGAAGCTTCCCGATCAGTTCCTGCTGCCCGGGTATGGTTCCCTTGCCACTGTTTAATACCAGGCACACCATGATCTCTTTGCTGGTAAAGCCTTTGCGGATCAGCACGTGGCGAACCAGGCCCCTGCCGGTGGTCTCATCGTAAGCGCTGATCTTGTACTTTTTCATATGGGCCAGGATGAGTTCCAGAATAGGCTTGTTCTCCTCCGCACCCAGCAGACAGTCCGTATTTGCAATGATGGAGTGGGTTCTCCCGGCATAAAACCCGGTGATGGGCTTGCCGTCTTTACCGTTCCCCACAGGGTACTGGGCCTTGTTGCGGTAGTGCCACAGTTCGTCCATTCCAACGATAGGCTCCATCTTCTCCTTCACCAACGCTTCAGAAAAACCTCCGATTCGAATCAGATTGCCCCGAATCTTATTCTCCTTGAATTCCAGCTGTTTCTCATAGGACAGGGCCTGAAGCTGACAGCCGCCGCACTGTCTGTGGTAAGGACACTCCGGCTCTACCCGATCCGGCGCAGGCTCCAAAATACGCTCCAGTCTGGCATACCCGTAATTCTTCTTCGCCTTCATCACGCGGGCCTCGATCACATCACCCACGACAGTATCCTTCACAAACAAGGTGAAGCCATCCACCTTGCCGATGCCTTCGCCTTCCACGCCCATATCTTCAATTGTGAGGGTCACCAATTCATTCTTCCGAAATTCCATTGCATACGTCCTATCTACAATAATCACTGCCCCGCTTCCGGACCCGGGTCCGGAAGCAGGGGCAGCGCATCCCAAATTATTTATTATGCCAGTTCCTCAGCCAACGCTGCGATCTTCTCCTGATCAACCGCCTTCATGGCAGAGAGAATGGTCACTGTATTCTCTGTAAAGGTAAGCTCCTTGCAGCCTTCCAGCATCCCCTTCATCACCTTGGCAGCCATGGGAGCCCAGGAACCGTTCTCGATAAAGGCGATGGTTCTCTTCTGATAGTTGCGCTCCACAAGACGATTGATAAAGTCCTGCATGAAAGGATTGATGCTGTTATTGTAAGTATTGCATGCCAGAACCAGCTTGCCATAGCGGAATGCATCCTCCACAGCCTCTGCCATATCCTCTCTGGCAAGGTCCGCAATGCTTGCCTTGATACCCTTTTCCTCCAGCTTGGAAGCCAGACAC
This sequence comes from Acetatifactor sp., assembly GCA_051880235.1. Lineage (GTDB taxonomy): Bacteria > Bacillota > Clostridia > Lachnospirales > Lachnospiraceae > Acetatifactor. Next base: position 1,975 of record JBJENO010000041.1, read on the forward strand.
TCTGCCGCCTTGGCAGTATGTCCGTAGATGGAAGCGTAAGCGATGAATACTCCCTCGCTCTCCACACCGTAAGAGGTCCAGGTGGAGTACAGGTTCAGATAGTAGTCAAGATTCTCGGAGAGAATCGGCCCGTGAAGAGGACAGATCGTCTGAATATCCAAGGCTGCTGCCTTCTTCAGCATATTTCCTGCCTGCATGCCATACTTTCCGACGATACCGAAGTAATACCGTCTCGCCTCGCAGGCCCAGTCCTCCTCCACATCCAAGGCACCGAACTTTCCGAAAGCATCCGCAGAGAACAGCACCTTGGCAGTCGCATCATAAGTCACAAGTACCTCGGGCCAATGCACCATGGGTGCTGCCACAAACTGCAGCGTGTGTGTACCCAGTTCCAGGGTTCCGCCGTTTGCCACGATCATTTGCTTCCCGGCCAGATCCACGTCGAAGAACTGCCCCATCATCTTGAATGCCTGGGTACTGCCAACGACCTGTGCCTCCGGATACTTTGCAAGGAATGCAGGAATGGAAGCGGAATGATCCGGCTCCATGTGCTGGATGACAAGATAGTCAGGATTTCTTCCCTGAAGGACCTTCTCAAGGTTGCCCAGCCATTCCTCCGTGAAACCTTCGTCTACCGTATCCATCACCGCAATCTTCTCGTCCAGGATCACATAGGAATTGTATGCCATGCCATTCGGCACCACATACTGTCCCTCAAACAGGTCAATGCTGTGATCATTCACACCTACATAAAAAATTTCCTTTGCCACTTCCATCTCTTTCTTCCTCCTATTCTTCTTTTGTACTGCGCAGGTTGGACTCAAACAACCTGTTATACCCAAACCAGCCCTTATTGTCAGCATTATTTTCCAGTATTTCTTTGAAGGTCTCCATCTTGGCGTCCACGTCATCCGCATAGTTTAATGCCACTGCTTCGATAATGGCCGGAAGCTTGGGAGAACCGTACTCGTACTTTCCGTGATGGGCTAAGATACAGTGCTGCAGCTGTGTCAACATGACGTGGGGAAAGCCCTCGATGACTGCCGCCTTCTCTCCTACCATCTGGGTTCCCATAACGATATGCCCCAACATCTGACCGTCATCCGTATAATCATTCACCGGAAATGGGGATATCTCCCTGGTTTTGCCGATATCGTGACAGATCGCCGCGGTCAGCAGCAGATCCCTGTTCAGCACCGGGTACATGGAACTGTAGAAATCACAGATCTTTGCCACACTTAAGGTGTGCTCCAACAGACCGCCGACAAATCCGTGATGCACCATTTTTGCAGCTGAAGACCTCCGAAACAGCTTGACAAATGCCTGATCCTCCACAAAGAAAGCCTCCAGAAGCTTCTTCAAGTAAGGGTTCTCTACGCTTTTCACCAATCCCAGCAGTTCCTGATACATTCCGTCGATCGGCTTGGAGCTGACAGGAAGGTACTCTGCCTCATTGTACTCGCCCTCTCTGCAGACACGGATTCTCTTTACGTTTACCTGCAGGGTGTTCTGATAATTGGTCACTTCTCCATACACTTCTATGTAATCCATGGCATCATACTCACCGATGCCCGGATTGTTGGGATCCCACACCATTGCGGTGATAGAACCGGTTTTGTCCTGCAGCGTCACATTCTCATAGGGCTTTCCGTTCTTGGTCACAGCCGCCTGCTTGTGCTTGCAAAAATAAATGTCGAAGACGCGGTCGCCCTCTCTGAATTCCTTGATATATTTCATCGGTTTATTTTACCTCCTGTGCTTCCATCTGGAAGGTCATTTCTTTGTATTCGTCCTGTGATTTTCTCATTACTTTCATCTCTACTCTGCTGCCGGGTTCCAGCTGCATGCAGATATTGGTATATTCGGTAAACGTATAGGTTGATTTGCCGTTGACACTGACAATGATATCACCCTGCTGCAGTCCCACACGCATGGCGGGGGAATCCATCTCCACCTTGCGGACGAAGCAGCCCAGAGGTACCCCAAGATAACGGCTGGCCTCCTGAGGAACCGTCATTCCATTCACTCCCAGAAAGGCGATCTCATATCCATTGGAAAGCTTTTCCAAGAGTTTCCGAAGCTCCGTAATGCCAATGGCGGAGATCAGATTACCGCTGTCCTTCCCCTGCTCCTGAGTGGAAATAATACCAATCACCTGTCCGCTTAAATTGAACAAGACTCCGGCGGCATTTGCGCTGCCGTTGATATCCGTCTGGAGCCATTTATAATTCCGGTCCGGAACGGAAAACGTCGAACTGTTTGCGGCAATCATACCATATCCGATGGAATTGCTCACTCCCAGGGGACTGCCCAGCGCCACAACAGGCATTCCCAGCATATTGCTGTTGTTGGAAGATCCCAGAGGAGCATATGCAATCTGTTCCTTTGCATTATCCGTCAGATCAGACAGCTGAACAGCAATCACTGCCAGATTGGTATATTTATCCTGCTTCTTCAGTTTGGCCTCCGCCTGAGATGTGTCCGGCAGAGTGACAATGATCTGCTCCACATTTCGCACATACTGGGCACTGGTAAGAATCAGCAGCTCCCTGCCATTATCCTCCAGAATCAGTCCGCTTCGCTGGTTCCTGCTCTCCTGTACATTGTTGAACCAATCAACATTGGAGGACAATGCAGTCACCGTCACCATATATTTCTGCAGCTCTCCCACAAACTTTTGCATGGCTGCGTATAACTGGGCTGTATTTTCTCTGGACATTTGCATCTCGGACATCAGTTCTTCCAGTTTGCCATTCTCCAGAAGACTTCCCTCCTCCGAAGAACCGCTCTCCTCCGAGCTGCCTGCCAGCATATCCTCCGGTGCCATCTCCTCCGGATCCTCAGGAAAAACCACGATGGAGGCAGGTCCTTCCGGGTTCAGCTTTCTGCTGATGATCGGCTCCAGCAGCAGAAAAGTAACACAGGCGATCAGTCCGAATACTACCGCCATAAAGGCCGTGATCAGTGTTCTTCGCACCAATTTCGCGCGATTCAAGGGTCTCTGCTTCAGTTCCTCAAACACAAATGAATTTTGTTTTTGCTCTTTATCCGGCATAACTGCTCCTTTCCCACAACATATAAGTATATCGAATTTACCCCAAAAAGTAAAGGACGGGAACAATTCCTCTCGCACTTTTGGGCCGGATATGCTATACTTTCGATAAGTGTATGTTTTTAGGAAAGGTTTGGTAATCATCCATGAATACAAAGGTTCTCAAAACTTTGGAATATACGAAAATACTGCAGCTTCTGGCGGATAAGGCTGACTCCGCGCCCGGCAAGGAGAAATGCTCTCTTCTCCTGCCCTCCACCGATATAGATCAGATCAGACTGGCACAGGCACAGACGAAGGACGCCCTGTCCCGCCTGTTCAAAAACGGCAGCACCTCCTTCGGGGGGAATAAAGATCTGGGCTTCTCCATCCGATCCCTGGAGATCGGCAGCACTCTGTCCATTCCGGAGCTGATAAAGCTGGCCCGCCTTTTGGACAATGTAGGACGTATCAAGACCTACGGTCGAAAGGAGCGGGATGACCAGCCGGACGACACCCTGACGGAGCTTTTCGAACAGCTGACACCTCTGACCAATGTTGCAAATGAAATCAACCGCTGCATTCTGTCCGAGGATGAGATTGCTGACGATGCCAGCCCGAAGTTAAAAAGTATTCGCCGTCAAATGCTTCAGACCGGTGAGAAAATACATGCTCAGCTAAACGCGATGCTGACCGGAGCCTACCGCACGTTTCTGCAGGATGCAGTGATCACCATGCGCAACAATCGATACTGTATCCCGATCAAGGCGGAGTACAAGAGCCAGGTAAACGGTATGGTACATGACCAATCCTCCTCCGGCTCTACCTATTTTATCGAGCCTGCGGCGGTGGTAAGCCTGAACAACCAGATCAGAGAGCTGGAGCTGGCGGAAAAAGAAGAGATCCAGGTGATCTTAGCCACACTGAGCAGTATGGCAGGGGAACATACCGAGGAACTGATCCTGAACCAGAAGACCATGACAGAGTTGGACTTTATCTTCGCAAAAGCGAAGCTGGCCATGGATATGAACGCAACTGAACCCATCTTTAACGAAGAGCACTATATCAATATCAGAAAGGGCCGCCATCCTCTTCTTGACAGGAAGAAGGTAGTCCCCATCGATATCCACCTTGGAAAAGATTTTGATCTGCTGATCATCACCGGTCCCAACACCGGTGGTAAGACCGTCTCCTTAAAGACCGTGGGATTGTTTACACTGATGGGCCAGTCAGGACTGCACATTCCCGCCGCAGATCGCTCTGAGCTCTCCATCTTTACAGAAGTATATGCGGATATCGGAGACGAGCAGAGTATTGAACAGAGTTTGTCCACATTTTCCTCTCATATGAAGAGCATTGTCCACATTTTGGGTCATGCGGATGAGAATTCCCTCTGCCTCTTCGATGAGCTGGGGGCAGGTACAGACCCTACCGAGGGTGCGGCTCTTGCCATCGCCATTCTGAATTTCCTCCATGACAGGGGGATTCGGACGATGGCTACCACCCACTACAGTGAGATTAAGATCTACGCGCTGTCCACAAGCTTTGTGGAGAATGCCTGCTGTGAGTTTGATGTAGAGACCCTGCGCCCCACCTACAGACTGTTGATCGGCATTCCGGGCAAGAGTAACGCTTTCGCTATCTCCTCTAAGCTTGGACTGTCCGATGACATCATCGATGCCGCCAGGGCACAGATCGATAAGGAAGCAAAGAGTTTCGAGGATGTGATCTCCGAACTGGAGCAGAGTCGGCGGAAAATGGAGCAGGATCAAACAGAGATCGACAAAATGAAGCGTGAGATTCAGGCTCTGGAGGAAGAACTGCGGCGTAAAAATGAGAAGATCGACCAGGCCAAGGACCGCATCCTGCGGGAGGCCTCAGAAAAGGCAAGGGGGATCCTGCAGGAAGCCAAGGAAATTGCAGATGCGACCATCAGAGACTGCAACAAAGCCGGCAAGAATACAGACATCCGGGAGCTGGAGAGAAAGCGCCAGCAGGTCCGCGATAAGATCACCGAGGGGAACGAGCGAATGGCTGTCAAGGCAATTCCGAAGCCTGCCAACCAGCGCATCACCGATCCTTCCACACTGAAAAAAGGAGACACCGTCAAAATCGCCTCCCTGGGTATGACCGGCACTGTCCTTACCCTGCCCGACAGCAAGGGGGCGCTGTTCATCCAGTGTGGAAGCATGCGTACCCGTACCAATGTAAAAGACCTGCTCTATGCCCAGGCAGAGGCACCCGATCCCAAGCCCGCTGCACCGACCCGCACCGGAGGCAGCAAAATCAAGATGAGCAAAACGTTGAGTGTATCCACTGAGATCAACCTGTTAGGCAAAACCGTAGACGAGGCCCTGGCTCTTCTGGACAAATATCTGGACGATGCCTACCTGGCCCATCTCCCTTCTGTCCGTGTGGTACACGGCAAGGGAACCGGCGCACTAAGAAACGCTGTTCAGAGTCATCTGAAACGCTTGAAATATGTCAAGGAGTTCCGTCTGGGTGAGTACGGAGAAGGTGACGCAGGTGTCACAATTGTTACTTTTAAATAGTGTCCTGATTGAGAGGTATATGTAATGGCAAACAAACAGAAAATTTTGATCGTAGACGATGACAACAACATTGCCGAGTTGATCTCCCTGTATCTGACCAAGGAATGCTTTGAGACAATGATCGTAAACGACGGAGAATCGGCTCTGCCGGCGGTAGAAAGCTTCCAGCCCAATCTGATCCTGTTGGACATCATGCTCCCGGGCATGGACGGCTATCAGGTCTGCAGGGAGGTGCGATCCCGCCTCACTCTGCCCATCATCATGCTGTCCGCAAAAGGAGAGGTATTCGATAAAGTTTTGGGACTGGAACTGGGCGCCGACGACTATATCGAGAAGCCCTTCGATTCTAAGGAGATGGTAGCCCGTGTCAAGGCAGTGCTCAGACGCTACAAGGCAGCACCTGCTGCCCCTGTGGAAACAGTCTCCGACAAGTGCGTTGAATATCCCGACCTGATCGTGAATCTGACCAACTACTCTGTGATGTACATGGGACAGCAGATCGATATGCCCCCCAAGGAGCTGGAACTTCTCTACTTCCTGGCATCCTCACCCAACCATGTATTCACAAGAGAACAGCTGTTGGATCAGATCTGGGGATACGAGTATATCGGCGACACCAGAACCGTGGACGTGCATATCAAGCGTCTGCGCGAGAAGATTCATGATCACTCCCTCTGGAAGATCGCAACCATCTGGGGAATCGGTTATAAGTTTGAGGTTAGAAATTCATGAAGAAGACCCTCTATTTGAAATTCATGCTGGCCTACTTCATCTTCGGCGTCTTCTGTTTCATAGCGGTAACTGTTTTCGTTCCGAATATGACCAGAGAACGTCTGATCAAGGAGAAGGCCGAGTCACTCTACTCCGAGGCCACTCTGATCTCCAACACCTACGCCTCGGGGCTCTACACCAGTGAGACGGATCTGGAAACCGTAAAGACTCAGCTGGATGCTTTGGCCGTCTACTTAAACTCCACCATCCGCATTATCAACCCTTCCGGCCGTCTGGTTTTGGAGACCCAAAAGCCGCTGAATGTAGAAGAAGTGGTCATCATCGACAATTTTGATCCCACTGCCATGGGGGGATCCTATTACATGGTGAACACGTTCTTCGACACTTACAGCAGCAATGTGCTGACGGTGCTCGCTCCCATTACCTCCAATTATATGGTGAAGGGATACGTCGCCATCCACTGCGATCTGGGTACCATCGAGGCATCCTGCAATGGTCTGCTGCGCATCTCTTACATCACCCTGGCCATCATTATGATGCTGTCTGTGATCATCCTGATCTTTTTCACGGAGATCGTGTATGTGCCGCTGCGCAAAATAACGTTTGCCACCGAGCAATATGCCCAGGGAAACATGCACTACGAGTTCCAGGTAGACAGCGATGATGAGATCGGATATCTGGCGGCCTGTCTGAATTATATGGCAAAACAGATCGCAGGCACCGAGGACGACCAAAAGAAGTTCGTAGCCAATGTGTCCCACGACTTCCGGTCACCGTTAACTTCCATTCGTGGATTTCTGGAGGCTATGCTGGACGGAACCATCCCTCCCGAAAAGCACGAGCACTATCTGACCATCGTATTAAATGAGACGGAGCGCCTCACAAAGCTGACCAATGGGCTGCTCACGTTGAACAATTTAAACACAAAAGGTATGATGTTAAATCGGACTGATTTCAATATCAATGATGTGATCCGGGCCACCGCCGCCTCCTTCGAGGCCACCTGTCGCAGCAAGACTATCGCGATCTCACTGGTACTCACCGGCGAGGAGATGTATGTCAACGCAGACCTGGAGAAGATTCAGCAGGTACTGTATAATCTCATCGACAATGCCATCAAATTCTCTCACCACGACTCGGTGATCCGCATTGAGACTTCCCTCAAGAAGAATAAACTGTTTGTCTCCGTAAAGGACACCGGCATCGGCATTCCCAAGGAGGACCAGAAGTTCATCTGGGATCGTTTCTACAAGTCGGATTCCTCCCGAGGCAAGGACAAAAAGGGGACAGGCTTAGGGTTGTCCATCGTAAAGGAAATCATCAATTGCCACAATGAGCACATCAATGTCATCAGTACGGAGGGCGTAGGCTCGGAGTTCATTTTCTCCCTGCCGCTCTCCAAAAAAAGCAGCGAGGAAGACTAAGCTTCCTCGCTGCTTTTTTGTCTCGCAGGGATGGGGAAAAGGGACGCCGCCTGTGACTGACGGGTATTCCTCATCGGACACGCTTTCGCTCGGGAAAAGCGTAACGGTACATAAGCGCACAAAGTACGTGCGCCAAGTACCGACGCTTTTCCGACGGTCCGATCGAGGAACACTCCGTCATTTCAGGCGGCTGTATATCGCATCCGGGAGCAGGCCCCACACCCTGCGGGCACCACGCCCCCGCAGAAAAAACATTGCGAGGCTTTCGTCATGAGGTTTGCACTGCCAGCCTCCACCGAGGGCAACTGTTTGAGCCCACATTGTGGGCGAGTTTGCCCGAATGGAGGCGAATAGGGCGTGCGAACCGAATAGAAAACGCAGCATGTTTTTTCGCAGGGGTGTGGTGCCCACAGGGGTGTGGCACATGCAGAGGCACCATGCCCCTGCAGAAAAAACATTGCGAGGCTTTCGTCATGAGGTTTGCACTGCCAGCCTCCACCGAGGGCAACTGTTTGAGCCCACATTGTGGGCGAGTTTGCCCGAATGGAGGCGAATAGGGCGTGCGAACCGAATAGAAAACGCAGCATGTTTTTCCGCAGGGGTGTGGTGCCCACAGGGGTGTGGCACATGCAGAGGCACCATGCCCCCTCAGTACAGCACCGCGTATAGGTACATGCGGCCCTCTTTGCCCACGCGGGTGATCACTCCCACCTCGTAGAGAATGTTCAGAACGGTCTGCGCCAGCGGGCGGGAAAGGTGCGCCGCCTTGGCGAAAGCGGCCGATGTGAACTGGTCTCCAAGTTCGATAGGAATAAACTGCATATAGTCCTGTGGGCAATTGATCTCAATCTCCTCGACAAATTCGATCGGAATACGGTCATAACGACTGGAGCCCCTCTTTTTGTCGCGACTCCAACCGTTTAACAGTCGGTATTCCTCCATATCCAGCATTGCCAGCCTCAGACGAAGGTTCGGGTGCTTGAGAAACATTTTGATCTTGATCAGTTCAGCAAAAGCCTCGTAGGGATTCCCTTTCTTAGGGGACTTATGCTTCGTGCTCACGGCACCGGTCTCTTCATCGATCCAGACAAGCCACTTGTAACGGGGCAAGGGATAGACAACCGTGACAGGATAGAGCGGAAGAAAGGAATTCAGTTTTTCCCGTAATTTGTTGAAATTGCGGGTTTGGATCTCGATGATTGCTTCATTGGAGAAGATATCCGCCACATACCGGTCGATGGGTATCTCCTGGTGATCCTCATCCGGCTCATAGTAGTTTTTCAGGATGGCGTGGACAGTCTTTTCCCCCAAGGTGCCGATCCCAAACCGTTGGCGGTCCACCCCCACCACTCTGCTTTTTGCAGCCTCAAAGGCTTCCTGATTCGGTGCCATACATTCGTCTCCCCTACTTTTCATACCGCAACTTTTCTGTTCTTTGACTTATCATAGCACAGAATACATACAATAGCTATGAGAATTGTTGCCCGTGCCGGACTGCAACCACTTGCCGAATAGTCTGTCTTCTGCTAAAATAGAGAAAAACATTTTGAAGGAGATCAAGACGATGATATATAAGACACAGGGAACCTGCTCCCAGGAAATTCATATCGAACTGAAGGATGGCGTGATCGACTCCGTTTCCTTCGTGGGTGGTTGTAACGGCAACTTAAAGGGCATCAGCGCTCTGGTAAAGGGAATGAAGCCGGAGGATGCCATCGCACGACTGAAGGGAATCAAGTGCGGATTTAAGTCCACCTCCTGCCCCGATCAGCTGGCACGCGCATTGGAGACCATGCTGTAAATCAGTGAAAGGGATGAAGCTATGAGAAAAATTGTTTTGACAGGCGGCGGCACCGCAGGCCATGTCACCCCCAATATCGCTCTGTTGCCCTCTCTGAAAGAGGCCGGCTACGATGTGGTCTACATGGGCTCCAAGGATGGCATCGAGCAAAAGCTGATGAAGGATTTCGACATTCCATACGTAGGAGTATCCACCGGGAAACTACGCCGCTATTTCGATGTAAAAAATTTCACGGATCCCTTCCGTGTGATCAAGGGTTATTCTGAGGCAAAGAAATTCCTCCGGGAATATAGGCCGGATGTGGTCTTTTCCAAGGGGGGATTTGTCAGTGTGCCGGTAGTACGTGCTGCTGCCGCCCTTCACATTCCCTGCATTATCCACGAATCGGATATGACCCCCGGGCTGGCAAACAAGCTGTGCCTGCCCTGTGCAGCAAAGATCTGCTGCAACTTCCCGGAGACGCTGAAACTTCTTCCCCAGGATAAGGCGGTGCTCACCGGTTCTCCCATCCGCAAGGAGCTTCAGACCGGCAACAAACTGGATGGTCTGAATTTCTGCGGCTTTACCGCCAACAAGCCTGTCCTGATGATCATGGGCGGAAGCCTTGGTGCGGAGGCTGTGAACAAGGTTGTCCGGGAAGCGTTGCCAAGCCTCCTGGAGGACTTCCAGATCGTGCATCTGTGCGGCAAAGGAAAAATGGATAACCTGCTGTTAAATACCCCCGGCTACAAACAGTTTGAGTATGTGAAGGCAGAACTGAAGGACCTCTTCGCCATGACAGACCTTGTGATCTCCAGAGCCGGCGCCAATGCCATCTGCGAACTTCTGGCCCTTCAGAAGCCAAACATCCTGATTCCCCTCCCCGCTGCCAACAGCAGAGGAGACCAGATCCTCAATGCCAAATCCTTTGAGGCACAGGGTTTCTCCATGGTAGTGGATCAGGACGATTTAACAGACGATCTCTTAGTGGAAAAGGTTCACGAACTCTATCAGAATCGTGACAAGTACGCTCAGGCCATGGCAAACAGCAGCCAGTTGGATTCCATCCAAACGATTATGAACCTGATTCATGAAGCATAATTCTATACGAGTGAGGGAGGGGAAATCATCGATTTCCCCTCCCTCATCGGTTTACCTATTTTCTGATATTGCTCAGCACCTCGTCCGGAATCACAAACTCCACAGCACCCATATACATCGGTGCCACATCTCCCTCATTGAACCCGATGACCACATTACCGTCCCCATTCACATAGAAGGAAGTCTCGTCCGTAATCGACCGGAAATTCAGTTCCGCAATCTCATCATGCAGCCAATAGTGAACATTCTCATCCGCATCCATCTGCTCCTGCATCTGTTCTTTGATGTTTTCGCTGATAGGGGTAATGTAATCCGCACCCTCTGAAAACAGATCCTGAAGCTTCAGCCGCTCTCCGGTACGCAGATCAATGGTATAATAATAATTCCACTGATAGCCGCTGCCTGCTCCCTGATAACAGAACAGTTTAACGGTGAAGTAATCCTCCGTCCGGGTAAGCACCTCACTCTTGACGATCAGATCCTGATAACCCATCTCGTCCGCCATATTTTTCTCAAACTCACTGATCAATTCACCTGTGATGCTCTGGATCTCCGCATTGATCTGTGCGGTCGTCTTCTCCAACGTTTCCTGCACTGCTCCATCGTCCTGTGTTCCCTCAATTCCCACAGCAGCAAGCTGAATATCTGCATGGTTTCGGTCTGTCTCCACCTGATAATCCCGGAAGGTTACCACCTGTACCCACTGTCCCACAATAGGGATCTGCTCCATGGCATGGGCAACTGTGGCAGAAGTGTTTGGCAGGATCAAAAAGGCTGCAGCCAGCGCCGCCGCTGTGGCTGTCACTTTACTCATTCTACGTACAAAACGAGCTCTCCGTTGCCGCTTGAGTTCCTGCTCTATCCCGGCACGCAGCTTCTTCACCTGCCATCTGGACATCCGTGGAGCATTGTACTTCTCACGATATGCCGACAGCCTGTTCTCCACATATTCATTCTGTTGTTTCATCTCAGTGAAATCGTAAATCATCTCCATCACCTCTCTTTTCGCCTGTCCTGCACATCCTGCTTTGGCTCCTCCCGCGTCAGATCAACACGGAGTTTCTTTAGGCTTCGATATAATCTGCTCTTGACGGTGTTCACATTCTCATCGAGAATCTCTGCGATCTCTTCCAGCGTTTTGTCCTCAAAATATTTCAGAATCACAATTGCCTTGTCCTGTACCGGCAATGCATCCAATGCCCGCTGCAGATCGATATCCTCGTAGGTATCCTCTGTATTACCAAGCTCCACACCGTTCTCCTCCAGCATACTTTCATAGGAGAGATGATCGGGATGTCTCACATAATCAAAGCATTCATTGAGCATGATCCGGTAGACCCAGGTGGCGGCAAATTCCGGCTCCTTTAAGGACTGACTGCCTCGCAGTGCCTTGTAGGCTCCGTTCTGCACAATATCGCTTGCGTCCGCCTCATTATGGGTATAACTGTACGCCAGGCGATAATATTGATTATATCTGCTTAATATGATCTGTTCGATCAGTTCCCTGTTTGAACTTTGCTTTCTTCCGAAAAATAGCTGCAAGACTGTCACCTCCTCTTGCGTCGTATATTTATTGGACGTAAAGTCGGGAGAAAAAGTTTCAAATAATTGGCAAAACTTTGATGAAAAAGAAAAAGCCCGCATTTCCGGCTTTGTAGTCCAAAAATGCGAGCAGGCAAATACACCGTCAGAAGAAACTTCGAAAACCTTATTTGCTTTCTCGTGACTTGCTGTGAAATGCCCAAAATTTATTCAGTAAGAAATTGACAGGCACACTGACCAATAAATTGATCACAGGTGCTATCAGCTTTGAGAGATGAAACACCTCGACCCAAAGGACCGATAATATACCATTCAGTATCAGGCCGGTAAAGGCATAAGAAGCATACGTCTTAGCTAACGCCTTCAAAAGATTTCGCTCTGAATTCTCATCCTGATCAAAGACATATTTGTTGTTCCAATAGAATGACCACAGCACGCTTAACACAAAGGCTATGACCTGTGCCAGAAGGTAATCAATTTCCAAAAAGATCCCCAGCTTCTGAAAGGAGAAAATGGACAGTATATAGAGAAGGTATGAAAGGATTGTGTTGCTCACCCCAACGATTCCAAATTTAATAAACTGCTCAAAACCTTTGAGAAACGGTGCATCTTCCCGCATCTTCAATAAATCACAAAAAATGAACCTGATGATTCCATGAATCAATTTTCCAAATCGTTCCATTTTCTCTCCATCTAGAAAGCTGTCCTATCAACGATGTGTTCCGCACAAATCACATGCATAAGTGGATTTGAAAAGAAGGAAATGTTATTACAGCATCGTCTCGTCATACACTGCACGATTTCCCCCGATAAATTTTGGTCTGGTGCGGGCACATACCACATGTCCGTCACCGATCAGGTTGGTGCGGATCCGCACGGGCACCGCCACATCCTTCAGGTGCATACCGATCAGGGTATCCCCGATATCCATGCCAAGAGATGCCCTGATATGTTCTACTGCTACCGGTTCCTCGAAGGCCTTATAAGCTGCTGTGGCGAAGGAGCCGCCTGCCTTTGGCTGGGGAACCACATTCACGATCTCATAGCCGTAGGCGATGGCCGCCTCACGCTCGATGATAATGGCACGGTTTAAGTGCTCGCAGCACTGGGCCGCCAGATAGATGCCCGCCTCCTGGGTAGCCTGATAAATACCGCCGAACACTACCTCCGCAAGATCCGGGCTGGAAAAGGTTCCAATGCCTGCTCCGCCCACCTCACTGGTGGAACAACCCACGACCAGGATCTCGTTTTCCGCCGGCCGGGCTATGGAAATCAATTCTTTTGCGGCTCTATACGCCTCATCTCCAATAATCGTCATTTCCTGAGTCATACATAGCACCTCCTATGCATATACAATATTCGTCTTATATTAACATACTTCTATGATTTCGACAAGTTCCCGGAGGATGAATCTGTTATGAATATTATGCCAGCCTTTGAGGCACGATAAGGCAAAAAGGGGGACTTGCACGATGATGCTCTCAAAGAAACTGGATGACAACCTACAGACACTACACACAATGCTGCCTTTGAGCAGAAGCTTTGACTTTATTCGGCGTGAGATCACGGTCAGTTCGCTTCCCGCGCTCTTCATCGGTCTGAATGGTCTCTGCGACACAGATCTTCTGGAAAAGATCCTCTCCGATCTCCAGTCAAGCATTTCTGACGATCATGCCGGCATTGATGATCTCCAAACCTTTATCAAAGCACATCTGAGCTATGTGCAGGTCTCCACCTGCAGGGATTTTGATACATTGGTGCAGGCTTTGCTCAGTGGACCATCAGTCTTTTTCATCGATGGGTTTGATACCGCAGTGCTGGTGGATGTCCGCCGCTATCCGGACAGAGGAGTGGAGGAACCGGATACGGAGCGGATTTCCAGAGGGGCAAAGGATGGATTTGTGGAGACACTGCTCACCAATGTGAACCTGATCCGAAGGCATGTCCGCTCCCCACAGCTTGTATTTGAACTGCAAAAGCTGGGCTCAGAATCAAGGACAGATATCGCCATCACCTATATGGATGGACTGGTGAACAAAAATCTGCTGTCCTATCTGCGAAAGGTGCTTACCAAGTTGGACATTAGTTCCCTTACCATGGGCAGCAAGACCCTGGAGGAGCTGTTGATCCGAAAGAAATGGTTCCATCCCCTGCCCAATCTGCAGCTGACAGAGCGGCCGGATGTGGCCTGCAGCTATCTGTGTGAAGGGCATATTCTGGTATTGGTGGACAATTCTCCCGTGGCGTTGATTCTGCCCTGTACCATTTTCCAGTTTACCCAAAGTCCGGAGGACTATTATAAAAGTCCTATCGTTGGCACGCTGAACCGCCTGGTACGATTTGCCTGTGTTCTGGTGACCGCCCTGTTGCTGCCACTGTTTCTCCTTCTGGCAGGATATATGGAACCCTCCTCCCCGGAATTTCAGCTTCTTACCACCGGTGACATGGGCCCCATGCGATTATTCTTTTATGTGCTGATGGCAGAATTTTTTCTGAATCTCTTCAAAAACTCCGCCTCCCTTAGCGGCAGCATGTACTCGGGATCGCTATCCATCGTGGGAGGTATCCTGATCGGCGACATGGCCGTAGATCTCAACTGGGTGTCCACAGAGGTACTGTTCTATGCGGCACTCACACTGTTGGCTTCTCTCTCCCTCCCCAGCCGGGAATTCTCGGACGCTCTTGGCGTCTATCGGGCCTTTTTGATCGTGTGTACCGGATTCGGAGGACCATGGGGCTTCGGAATCGGATGCGCCCTGGTACTCCTGTCCATCCTCACCACCCCCACCTTCGGAGGGATGAGTTACTTCTGGCCTCTGTTCCCCTTCAATCCGAAGGCACTTATGCGTCTTCTCTTCCGAAGCCCAACTGTAGAGGCACAGCCGGAGGATGTGTGGGATCGTGGGAAAGTAAAAGAATAAAGGCTACCCGGGGAATCCGGGAAGCCTTACATAAGTTGCTTTGGGAATCTTTTTTTCTTTGGCCCCATTGGCTCCCCATTGCCTGATACCTCAAATTACTAAATTGTTAACAATTTGTCGCCTTCTCTTACATCGGAATCACTATAAGACTTACTTTCCGATGATTTCTTCAGTTCAAATAAATCCATTATTCATGATCTTACATCGAATTCCACATATATTAGTTTTCCGATGCAATTGACTACATCGAGATGTCTGAAATATCATTGCCCCAATGATCTCTTCTCCGAAATCAAATGATTCCACAATCAAAATACATCGGAATCATTTTCATTCTTATTTCCGATGTGATACCTTGCATCAAAAAAACACATCCTCTGGTTCTCGATGCAAATACTCGAAAAGATCCGGCAAAACAAGAGAATCCCAGGATACGAAACCTTCAGAAGTACGAAAAATGCCGGGAAGATCGAACTTCGGGGCACGGCTGTATTGAAACAACTGAAAAGATAGCGGAAAAGAGCACGAGACGGCGCATGAGGTCCGGGGGACCTCAGCCTTGCGCCGACCGGAGCGAAGCGGAGACGATCGAACTTCGGGGCACGGCTGTGCCCCGAAGACACAAAAAAGGACATCTTAATAGATGTCCTTTTTGTGTATTTGCGAGCACGAGACGGGGATCGAACCCGCGACCCCCTCCTTGGCAAGGA
>JBJENO010000042.1:0-3850 GCA_051880235.1 Acetatifactor sp.
GAGGCCGGGAAAAACCGGACCTGATCCTAAAGAGATTGATATGATTTGCGGGAGCGCCTGAAAGGGTCTGCTCCCGTTTTTTGAGCTGCGAGGATTATTTTCCTGCAACCGCATGGGAACATTATTTTCTTCGGCTTGTCTGTTTACGACCTCCGCTGCCGTGCAAAAAACGGAATACCGTGCTTGATTTTTAGAAAGAAACGAGTTATATTAAATCGTAATTATAGGATCAATGAGGATGATACTTGGAAGATTGTTTGTGGAGGAGTGGCGGTTATGAAAAGAAAATATCCAGTAATTGATATGGAAAGAACAGGTCAGAATATTAAGCGCATTATGATTCAGCATGGATTCGCTGTAAAGGATGTCCAAGAATTTCTGAGACTGAATACTCCTCAGAGTATTTATCATTGGTTTGATGGTAGAAATCTTCCCACTATTGATAACCTGTATGCATTAAGTGAACTTTTCCATGTGCCGATAGATGCATTGCTGATAGGTAATAGAAAATATGAATTTGGATGGCAGAGGGATACATACGGGAGGCTCCTTATGTATTATGAACTACTTGTAGAAGCTAGTGCAGGATGATTTTTCTGTGAGAGTGATTCCGGAATAGCATAAGAAAATGATTCTGAGCTTTATACAAGCAGTACAATGACAAAACAATTTTCTCCTCTTAAAATGATTTTATAAAGTAATGTCAGGAGGAGATTAGAATGGGAATCTTTATAAATCTATCAATTTCTAAGTCTGTGACGAGGGAAGAGTGGGAAGCGGTATACGTGGAAACGCTTCAGCTGATTAAACATTTTCCACTCGCAGAGAAGAGAAGTGTTACGATTCATGGGATAGATACAATCTGTCTGGTGAAGACAGAGGAACATGAGGATAATGATGGGTGGAATAATGAGAAGACAAGCGTGGGCTGGAATGCTGTAGGAGATTCCTACTATATGCGCACGGCGGAGGACTATTATCTGCCGAGGGATTTGGTTGGCGAGAATACCGTAGAACCGGATGCCGGTGATGCACTCTTGGGAGCGCTTCCTGCGTACATGAGCTATGATTGGCATGATGAACGATTTCGCCATGTATATGAAGAGTGGGGAGCGAAAACGCAAGGTGAACCGTATCATATATATTTGCTGGCAGTTGCCGCACTGATTGAAGCTCGGTTGGGAAGAAAAGCATTTACGTATGGAGACATCACACGAGGACAGTTTAGACGAGCTGTAGAAATAGCAAATCAATACTTGGAGGAACCTATAGAACTTCCTGACAGATGTTATACGGAACGTTTGTTTGAAAGAGTAAAAGGGCTTCCTCTGTCGCAGCGTGAGCAACTGGCTGTATTTGTCAGGTTCTTCCTGGGAACCCAGGACGCAGAGTTTGGGAAATTTTTGCGCCTAATGTTTCCGGATGATGTGACAACCGACTATTGGAAAGAAAGAATAAGCGCCAGGGAAATCGGAACTGGTGGCTTTGACATTGTGATTGGTGATTATTTGTTATGGGGGTTCGACCTTAGAAAGCTATGTGATTATGTTAATTTTGTTTCAAAAGATGGAGAAGCTAAATATGAGTTATTTGTGAAACATATTATGGATACAAAGCTCTATATCGAGGATAAAAATTGTGCGGACGCATTAAAAATTGACCAGGAAGAAGAAAGCCCGTATGGTGTTGGAACATTGTTCGCACAGTTTGTGTTTGCCGGAGCGAGAAATAAGAAGGTTGATCGTTACATTCCGATTGAGGACATCAAGTCTGCTTTGAAGGAAGCTTTAGATTCAAAATGTAATGTCGAAGAAATGATTGATCATTACCTTGCAGAAGAAGCACGGCAGAAGGAGGTTTTGCATGATGCAGAAGCCTCAAATGAGGATTTTGAAAAGGCATTCAGTCGGGATCCGGCAGAAGTATTTAATCAAGTGATGGATATCGGGAAAAAACGCCTCAAGACGGAACGAGAAAAATACGATATTGATGAATATTATGATCTGCTTTTTTATCAGGAGGGAAACACAATTCGTCCTGTTATTGAAAAGTCGCTCATTAAATCAATGTGGATTTTAGATTCTGTGCTTGATGAGGAAAGGTACAAGAGTCTATTAGGTGGATCTGCTAAGGAACGCTGCGAATGGATTGTTCTTAAAAACAGAACTATATTGATTTGTGATCATCATTGGGACAAGGTCTTTACAAAGATTGAAAACGATGCGGATTCCTTTGGAAGATATTACAGCCTGTTCAGAGTGAGAATGGACAGTTCCAATCTGGTAGATATGTGTACTGCCTTTCTGATTAATGACGAGTTATATGAGTATTGCAGAAGCCTAATGACCCAGGAAAATATTGAGGAGTAAAATGAGAACCTGAGGGAACTTCACAGGATGGTGACGGCAGTAAAGCGTGACAGAGAGGTAGGTTTGGCGTATATGAAGAGTTTTGAGAGAGAACAGCGCATCAGGGAACAGAGCAGAGAAGAGGGGTATGCGGAGGGCTGGAAAGAGGGATGGAAAGAGGGATGGAAAGAGGGCTGGAAAGAGGGCTGGAAAGAGGGCCGACACGAGGGCATACGTGAAGGCAGAATGGAATCCATCCGGAATATGCTGGCTGCCAAGATCGATGTAACGATCCTTTTGGAAGCCGGTTTAACAATGGATGAGATCGAGGAGGCCGGGAAAAAACGGACCTGATCCTGAAGAGATTGATATGATTTGCGGGAGTGCCCGAAAGGGTCTGCTCCCGTTTTTTTGAGCCGCGAGGATTATATCCTTGCAAGATTTAGGGAGTATGAACTTCTGTGGCTTGTCTGTCTATGACTTCTGCTACCGTGCAAAAAAACGGAATCCCGTGCTTGATTTCTAGAAAGAACCGTGCTATACTCGAAGCAAAGCATATATTCTTTGTTTCTTGCGGCATGCTGCTGCGTCTTTTTTTCTGAATCATTCATAGAATTCTATGCTTTTATATTCACAACTTATTGCATAGCGTATTTGAATGATAGGGAAGACGATGCGGAAGGTGTCGGCAGCCTTTTGTTCTGATACGCGGAAAGAACAGGAGGTACCTATGAAGAAACTGGAGGAAATGAACTTGCTGGATGACTTTCTGGTGAATAGCCTGATGAGTCACAAGGAGTACGGCGAGGCCGCATCGAAGATGATACTGGGAGTGATCTTTGGACGAAGGATCGGTGATCTGACCGTGGTTCCGCAGAAGGTATACGTGGGAGAAGATCCCGAGACGCATGGCGTACGTATGGATATCTATCTGGATGAACAGGGTGGACAGATCTTTGATGTTGAGCCCGATCAGAACAATGGAAAAGCGGATCGAGACGCATTGCCCCGCAGAGTGAGATTTTACCATGCAAAGATCGATGCCGGTAATCTTGGGATCGGAGAGGAATACAGTCGACTCCGAAATGTAGTAGTGATCTTTATCACAGACTATGATCCATTTGAAAGGAATCGGATGGTGTATACGATTCAGAATAAATGTGTGGAGATCCCGGATATGCCCTATGAGGACGGTGCCAGGAGCATCTTCCTGTATACAAAGGGAACAGAAGGAAATCCGCCGGAGGAACTGCGTGAGCTGCTGCGGTATATAGAGGATTCCAGCGAGGAGAATGCTGTCACGGAGAACCTGAGGGAACTCCACAGGATGGTGACAGCAGTAAAGCGCGACAGAGAGGTAGGTTTGGCGTATATGAAGAGTTTTGAGAGAGAACAGCGCATCAGAGAACAGAGCAGAGAAGAGGGGTATGAGAAAGGCATACAAGAGGGCATACACGAGGGCATACGTGAAGGCAGAATGGAATCCATCCGGAATATGCTGG
>JBJENO010000043.1:0-16424 GCA_051880235.1 Acetatifactor sp.
GTGGAATCCTTCTGTGCCTGCTTATCCTCGATCAGTCTGTCGATACCGTACAGAGCAACACGTCTGTAGTCACCGATGATACGTCCACGTCCGTAAGCATCAGGAAGACCTGTGATGATGTGGGAAGAACGACAAGCTCTCATCTCCTGATTGTAAGCGTCGAAACAACCTGCGTTGTGAGTCTTTCTGTGAGTAGAGAAGAACTCGGAGATCTCGGGATCTACCTCGTAGCCGTTGTCTGCACAAGCCTTCTCAGCCATACGGATACCACCGTAGGGCTGAAGAGATCTCTTGAAAGGCTTATCGGTCTGGAAACCTACGATGGTCTCCTTGCTCTTGTCAAGATATCCGGGGCCATGAGAAGTAATGGTAGAAACAACCTTGGTGTCCATATCAAGAACGCCGCCTGCTTCTCTTTCCTTCTTCTGGAGATCCAGCACCATAGCCCAAAGGTCCTTGGTGTTCTGGGTAGGGCCAGCCAGGAAAGAGTCATCGCCGTCATAGGGATGATAGTTTCTCTGGATGAAGTCACGCACGTTGACTTCCTTGTCCCATTTGCCACGTACAAAATCTGTTTCAATTGGTTTCATTTTGGAAATACCTCCTCTAAAATTGAATTAGTTTAGTATAGTAAATAATGCTTCTAATCCTTATCTTCATTATAAGAAAAAGGCAAGATGCAGTCAAGGTTTGAGCGTGTATTTTTTGGAGAACATAGCGGAAAAAACACCGAAAAAGAATAACTTGTCAGAACGCTGTCAAGGATATATACTGATAGAGACAAAAGGATACATTCCGGATCCGAAGAAAGGAGAAATGACAGATGGCTGAGATTACGAAGGAAATGACCATTGGCGAAATTCTTCGCACCAATCCTGCAGTTGCACCTGTGCTTCTCGAGGCAGGAATGCACTGCCTGGGCTGCCCTTCCGCACAGGGGGAATCTCTGGAGGAAGCTGCTATGGTTCATGGCATTGACATCGATGCGCTGATGCAGGCAATTGCACAGCTCTAAGAGAGGAAGATGATCGGGGAGGCCCTAAGCAGTCTCCGAACCAAAAACCCTCCGGACAAAACATGCGTCCGGAGGGTTTTTGCCGTGCACCCGGCGGTGCACATTTCTGATCAGATGGTTCCCAGCGCTTCCACTGCACCGGCGCCGATCAGTGTTTCATAAGCCGCCGAGGAAAGGATTTGCGGGGAGAGATCTCCGCGAATTAAGGACCCGTATTCGGAGATGGTGTTGCAGATCCTGTCGAATTCCTTCTGCCGTTCTTCCGGCACATATTGGGCATTTCCGTCCAAAAGGAGAAGATACTCGCCATGCTTTTTGTCTCTGTACAGGGAACTGTCTCCCCGGTAGGAGAGGATGATGAGCTTACACACATCGATCACCCTGTTCATCGTGGAAATACGGAATAAGCGCGTAAACTGCCTGCTGTCAGGCGGATCAAGGGGCGAGGTCACGGGTGTTACGCTTTCCTGGGCTCCGGTGATCCTTCGGAAGAGATCCCGGACCTCCTTCGGAGCATCAGTCTCAAAATCTTCCTCCTCATCGTGCACGATGGGCGCAAACTTCGAGAAGCGGGTGTCCAATTCCTCCGGCTCCTCCACTTTGGTAATCAATAACACAAGACATTCCGCGTTTAAGGGAATTGCCTCGATCATCAGAGGGATATCCTCGGCCTCAAAGCCGAATTCATAGTTTGCCTGCTGCATCATCTCGCGGAACAGGGTCTTGGCCTTCTCGGTACCGTAAGCCAATTCGCTGATCTTTAAGTTCCGCACAGCTAAATCTTCACGCGTCAGTGTGCAGCGAATCTGGTTTTCATTCACTTTTTCTATCTTCATAGGTTTCCCCGTCCTTTCTTATGGTTTGCTTCGGTAGGATCCGAAGATTAACTGTATCATAGCTTTTTGCGGATTGTTCGTCAATAGAAGTAAAAATTGTTTAATGTTTTTTAATAAATCGTTATGAATTACTTGATAAATAATGCATTATGAGATATAATCTTTTACGTAGATGCCTCGGCAGTTTTTCATACTGGGGAGGGGGCGTTCTCGTACTTTACAGTTGATTTTCTCTATTCTCGGAAAATTCTTTCCGAATCATCCGTTATTGGCCCCTCAGCGGCACGGTAATTTCGGATGTCTTACAAGTGGCGCATAGGTTTTACGCTGCATGGTCAAAGTATTTCAACTATTATTTTCACATGATTCAATCATTTTATAACTGGTTCCACCTATTTATTTTTATTGTGAAGTATGGTCGGGCGCATTTACGTGAAAGGACGATTCATCACGTTCCTTTTGGTCATTATTACAGCGAGAGGAGGTGAAGTCTTGAGGACGGAACAAACCAAATCAAAAAGGATGGAAAGGACAAGGTATCAGTGGGAGCAGATGCTGGAACAGATGAGCTCTGCCGGTGTGACACTCTATGTGGATAATCGGGTTGCTCGCCCCAAGGATATTGCGGCCAAGACTGTCAGAGAGGACAGCCCATACATGGCGGACTACATTTTCGGGGATGCCGGAGAATTGGTCCAACTGCGATTTGACCGTTTGAGAAGATAGCCTAATCTTTTGCTTGATGCGCAGACAGCATTCATGGATTGCCTCTCCTTGCTGAAGCGATGCGTGTCAATCTATCTCAAGGAAAGAAAAATGGTAATGACTTAAAAAGGGAAGTGTGTTATGATGTACTTGGTCTCTGCCAAAGGGCGGGTCTTGCATCTGATACACTTCCCTTTGACCTTTGCAGAGATCCGCACGGCTTCCCCGGGAATAATGTGTGTTGTTTTGTAGATACTGATGAGGATGAAAGGATTATTTACCATATGAAGAAATGTATTCCGGTGATACTTGCAATTATTATGATTATCGTTGTGGCATGGATCGGGTTTGGCAACCAACTGATCGACAAATACTCCTACAGCGAAGAAGTGGCAGACTTAGATGAGTACTTTGGCGTCTCCATGCCTTCCATGAACGGTTCCGACGGAAATGTGGCGATCATGCTGCAGGATGAACTGATCGAGGAGCAGGCCGTGGTGATAGAGGGAGAGGTCTATTTTGGGCTTGACCAGGTGAAGAAGCTGTTAAACGACGGGTTCTACGTGGATGAGGCGGAACGCAAGCTGATCTACACCACAGCGGATGACAGTCTGGTGGCAGGCTTTGATGAGAGATCGTACACCAACAAGGCCGGAGTGCAGGAGACAGAGTATGTGATCTGCCGAAAGCAGGGAGAAAAGCTTTACCTGGCAGCAAAATACGTAAGACTTTTTACCAACTTCTCCTACGAATTGTTTGACAGACATATTCAGCTGAATACGTCCTGGGGCGTCCGGGATATCCGCACCGTGGGCAAGGCTACCCAGGTCCGTGTGAAGGGTGGGATCAAAAGTCCCATTCTGGCAGAGCTTCAGGAGGGAGACACTGTGATCTTACTGGCGGAGCTGGAGAACTGGAGCAAGGTCAAGACGGAAGACTCTATCATCGGCTATGTGGAAAATAAGAGACTGACAGGTGTGGATACGAAGATCGAAATGCCGGTGAACGATGTAGCACCCATCCAGTATGCTTCGAACCGGATGCAGGAGAAGGTGTGCCTGGGGTGGCACGCCATTGGAGGCGTGAAAGGCAACGATACCCTGGACGCCATGATCAAGGAGGGCGTGGGCATGAATGTCATCGCTCCCACCTGGTTCAGCTTTACCGATAACGATGGTAATTTCCGCTCTTTTGCAAAGGCAGATTATGTGAAAAAGGCCCATGAGAAGGGGCTGAAGGTCTGGGGTGTATGGGACGATTTCAATTACCGCAACGAGACGGATACCCAGATCAGCACCTTTGAGATCTTCTCTTCTACCACGAAGCGGACGGTGTTGATCGATCGGATGATCGAGACGGCGCTCTCCCTGGAACTGGACGGCATCAATCTGGATTTTGAGAAGATCACAGCCGATGCGGGACCCCATTTTGTGCAGTTCCTGCGGGAGTTGTCCATCCCCTGCAGAGAGAAAGGTCTTGTCCTTTCCGTGGACAATTACATGCCAAATCAGGGCAATACCCACTATCGTCTGGACGTGCAGGGACAGGTGGCAGATTATGTGATCCTGATGGGCTATGACGAGCACTGGCACGGCAGTAAGGACCCGGGCAGTGTGGCCAGCATCGGTTTTGTGTCGGACGGAATTGAGAAGACGCTGAAGATGGTACCTGCAGAGAAGGTAGTCAATGCACTGCCCTTCTACACCATTCAGTGGAAGACAGAGGGGGCTGAGGTGACAGATTCCTATGTTACGCTGGTGAATCAGGCGGAGCTTCTTGCCAAAGTGGAAGCAGAGCCGGTCTGGAAAGAGGATCTCTGCCAGTATTACCTGGAGTGGGAAGCAGGGGGCGTACTGAATCAGATCTGGCTTGAGGAGGAGGAATCCATCAAGGCAAAGCTGAATGTGATGAGTGCAAAGAAGCTGGGCGGTGTGGCAGTCTGGAGATTGGGCTATGGCACCAAGGAAGTATGGCAGCTGCTGCAGCTGTACACAAATATGTAGGTAGGACAGATGATCCTTCCGGTATCCGGATTCGCCGGGCCGGGAGGATTTTTGCATAGAAGGACCCCGCCACGGAATATACTGTCTGTAGAGTGAAATCCGGGAGTGGGGAAGCATGGAGGAATGGAGAAAGCGTTTTCTGTCGGCAGCATTGGTGGTATGCCTTTTGTCGGCAATGGTGATCGTCAGCAGAGAGGTGCCGGTTTTTGCAAATCTGACAGATCGGGTCAGGCAGAAACCATGTGTTGTGGTGGATGCGGGGCATGGAGGAGATGATCCGGGCAAAATCGGTGTGGGCGGAGTGCTGGAGAAGGACATCAATCTCTCCATTGCCCTGCGGGTGCGGGACTATCTGGAACAGCAGGATATTACTGTGGTGATGACCCGGGAAAAGGACGAGATGCTTTCGGGAGAAGGCGGCGGGAAAAAAACTGCTGATATGAAGCGAAGGGTAGAGATCATCAATGAGGCAAAGGCAGACCTGACAGTGAGCATTCACCAGAACAGTTATCCTTCTGCCAAGGTACATGGAGCCCAGGTCTTCTATTATAAGGACAGCGAACAGGGACAGAGACTGGCTGCTCTGCTGCAGGAAAATCTGCGGGAGAAGGTGGACCCGGACAATCACAGGCAGATCAAAGAAAACACCAATTATTACCTGCTGAAAAAGACTACGCTGCCAATTGCCATCGTGGAGTGCGGTTTCCTGTCTAACCCGGAAGAGGCAGAAATGCTGACGCGGGAGGAATATCAGGATCGAATTGCATGGTCGGTCTGCAGAGGGATCCTGCAGTATTTAAACAGCCGGGAGGAATAGTCTTGCACCGAATTATGAAGAATTGAGACAAAATTTGCTTTTTTACGGAAAGCATGGTATACTCCCTTTAAGTATGCAGATTTATTGGAAAGTGTAAGCGTTATGGAGACGAAATACATTGTGCTTCCGGGAGGGACTCTGTCAGAAGAAGATGAGAGAGCACTCAGGCTGGCAGGAGAGACAATGAAACAGGGAGGCCTGGTTGCCTTCCCCACTGAGACCGTGTACGGGCTGGGCGGAGATGCGTTGAATCCGGAGTCTTCCAGGAAAATTTATGCGGCAAAGGGCAGACCCTCCGACAATCCTTTGATCGTTCACATATGCAATTTGGAGGATATCCTGAGAATCGTATCCGATTTTCCGGGGGCTGCCAGAAAGGCGGCACAGGCCTTCTGGCCGGGACCACTCACCATGATCTTGCCCAAGTCGGATGTGGTCCCTGAGGAGACTACCGGAGGCCTGGATACGGTGGCGGTGCGCTTCCCTTCTCATCCTGTGGCCCAGAAGCTGATCGCATACAGCGGTGGATATGTGGCCGCACCCAGCGCGAATCTTTCCGGAAGACCCAGTCCTACCATTGCAAAATATGTGGCACAGGATATGGATGGACGCATCGACTGGATCATTGACGGAGGTCCGGTGGGAATCGGTCTGGAATCCACGATCGTGGATATGACCGTAGATCCGCCCCAGATCCTACGACCCGGATATGTGACCGCACAGGATCTTGCCAAGGTGCTTGGACAGGTGGATATGGATATCACTATCCTTAGGGACGATTCCGGACAGGCTCCGAAAGCACCGGGTATGAAGTACAGACACTACGCACCAAAGGGAGACCTGGTGATCGTGGAGGGGGAACCATCTGCTGTTGCTTCCTATATCAATGAGCAGACAGGAAAGCTTTCCGCAGAAGGATTCCGCACAGGAGTCATTGCAACTTCTGAGAGGCTTGGCAATTATCAGGCGGATGTGATCAAATGTGTGGGCAGCAGGAAGGATGAGGAACAGATCGCACACAAT
This sequence comes from Acetatifactor sp., assembly GCA_051880235.1. Taxonomy (GTDB): domain Bacteria; phylum Bacillota; class Clostridia; order Lachnospirales; family Lachnospiraceae; genus Acetatifactor. Next base: position 6,400 of record JBJENO010000043.1, read on the forward strand.
CTGTTTACGGCACTGCGGGAATTTGACGACGATGGCGTTGACTATATGTTTTCGGAAAGCTTTGAGCATAGCGGCCTGGGACAGGCCATCATGAACCGTCTGCTGAAGGCGGCCGGACACAAGGTAGTCAGGGTATGAGACAAACAATAGAAATCATAAGGGGGACGAGACGATGATCGGAATCGGAAGTGATCATGGCGGATACGACATGAAGGTGAAGGTAATCGAGTATTTGAAGGAGAAAGGAATTCCTTACAAGGATTTCGGATGCGACAGCAAGGCATCCGTGGATTATCCTGTGTACGGAAAGGCTGTGGCGGAGGCCGTGGCAAGCGGCGAATGTGAGAAGGGCATTGTGATCTGTACCACCGGTATCGGCATCAGCATTGCCGCAAACAAGGTGCCGGGTGTGCGCTGCGCACTGTGCTCGGAGCCCTTGTCGGCGAAGATGACCAGACTGCACAACAATGCAAATGTTCTGGCGCTGGGCGGCGCCATGATCGGTGTGAACCTGGCACTGGATATTGTGGAGACTTTTCTGAATACACCTTTTTCAGAGGAAGAGAAGCATATCAGAAGAGTGAATATGCTTGAAAAATAAGAGAAACTTTCAGGAGGAAAAAGCAATGGGTAAAGTTGTAATTATGGATCATCCTTTGATTCAGCACAAGATTGGATTCATTCGGAGAGAGAGCACCGGAACCAAGGATTTCAGACAGACCATCAGTGAGATCGCAACACTGATCTGTTATGAGGCAACCAGAGACTTAAAACTCAGTGATGTCCGCATCAAGACCCCTATCTGTGAGACTACGGTCAGGGAGTTAAAGGGAAAGAAGATGGCCATCGTTCCCATCCTGCGTGCAGGGCTCGGAATGGTAGACGGCATGTTGACACTGATTCCGGCAGCGAAGGTGGGACATATCGGCCTGTACAGAGATCCGGAGACGTTAAAGCCCGTTGAGTATTATTGCAAGCTCCCTGCAGACTGTGCAGAGAGAGAGGTATTTGTGGTAGATCCCATGCTGGCAACCGGCGGTTCTTCCATCGCTGCCATTCAGATGCTGAAGGACAAGGGCTGCAAAAACATTCATTTCATGTGCATTATTGCTGCACCGGAGGGTGTTGAGGCGATGACCACGGCACATCCCGATGTGGATCTGTACATCGGTGCACTGGATGAGAAACTCAACGACCACGGTTACATCGTACCCGGTCTGGGCGATGCAGGAGACCGTATTTTCGGCACAAAATAGTGGGGAGAAGGCCGTGGACAAGAGAAAGGATTATATTTCCTGGGACGAATATTTTATGGGAGTTGCCCATCTGTCCGGTATGCGTTCGAAGGATCCCAATACGCAGGTGGGAGCCTGTATTGTAAGCAGCGACAACAAGATCCTCTCCATGGGCTACAACGGGTTTCCCAACGGCTGCTCTGATGAGGAGTTCCCCTGGAGCAGAGAGGGCGAGGCGCTGGACACCAAGTACCTTTACGTGACACACAGCGAGCTGAACGCGATCCTGAATTATCGGGGCGGTTCTCTGGAGGGAACCAAGCTGTATGTGTCACTGTTCCCCTGCAACGAGTGTGCCAAGGCCATTATTCAGGCGGGGATCAAGACGGTGGTCTACGACAGCGACAAGTATGAGGGAACACCGGGGAACCGGGCATCCAAGAGGATGTTTGCGGCAGCAGGAGTGACCTGCATTGCCTACGTTCCTACCGGAAGAGAGATTCATATTCGAGTTTAGGTTTTGAAAGAAGTTTGCCCAAGAGGGCAGAAATATTTTAGGTGTTTCATGAAGAGAAGATTCAAAAGGACAGCAAAATACCGTAAGGGCATCGCACTGCTTGCCGGTGTCATGTTCCTGACCGGAACATTTCGCTACACCGGCGTCTGCGATTACGGCCCCGGTGTCCTTGTGGTTTCCGCAAGCAAGACCCAGCAGGAGATCGATAAGGCAAATCAGGAAAAAGAGAACCTGGAGAACCAGCTGGGGAACAAGCAGGATGAGATCAGCGATCTGAAGAAGGATCAGAAGAATCTGAAGAAGGCTCTGAGCAAGCTGAACGAGGAGATGACGGCGGTAGCAGAAAATCTGTCTCAGCTGGAGACCCAGATTCATGAGACGGAGAATGAAATAGAGGTTACCCAGGCAGAACTGGAGGTGGCAAGGGATACCGAGGAGAAGCAGTATCAGGACATGGTGTCCAAGGTCCGGTTTATGTATGAGAACCAGGAGAAGAGCTATCTCAACGCACTGATCCAGGAGAGTACTCTGTCGGATATGCTCAATACCGCTGATTATGTGGAGAAGATAGCGGCCCACGACCGAAAGGTGATGGATGCCTATATCCAGAGCCGCACACTGATCGAAGCGTACGAGGATAAGCTCCATGTGGACATGGCGAATCTGCAGGATCTGCAGGCGAAGGCTGAGGCGGAGAAGAGCAGAGTGGAGGGACTGATTGCCCAGACACAGACGGAAATCTCCAAATATGCAGGCAGCATTGCCGAGGCAGAGCGGGAGGCGGAAGCCTACGAGGAGGAGATCCGCAAGAAGGAAGAGGATCTGAAGTATCTGAAGAAGAAGCTGGCGGAGGAGATCGCCCTGTCTCAGGCGGCGGCCAATGCGACCTGGCGGGATATCTCTCAGGTGACGTTCGCGGAAGGAGACAGAAAGCTCTTGGCCAGCATTATCTACTGTGAGGCTGGCGGAGAGTGCTATGCCGGCAAGCTTGCGGTGGGCAGCGTTGTCATCAATCGGGTGCTGAGCTCCAAATATCCGGACACTGTGGTGGGTGTGGTCTATCAGAAGAGCCAGTTTTCGCCGGTTGCCAGCGGCAGACTGGAACTTGCACTGACCAACAACAAAGCCACAGCGGCCTGCTATCAGGCGGCAGATGAAGCCATGAAAGGCATGACCAATGTGGGACAATGCCTGTACTTCCGCAGACCGGTGGAAGGACTGGTTGGAATCAATATCGGGAATCACGTATTCTATTAGGTCAAAGAGGGCCGGAGGAGACAAAAAAGTCTCTCTCCGGCCCTTGCATTATTTATAGTCCCTTGCTGTCCAGATACGCCTGCAATCTGTCAAATTTATCCCGATAGATCTTGGAGAGCAATTGATTGAGATTGCAGAGACACCGGGTCATCTGCTTTTTCGTGATCAGATCCTTTTCGTAGGCCTCTGCCAGCTCATCCAGATCTACTACCTCTACGTGTCCGTCGGGGTAGAGGATCACATCCGCCAGCAGATCGGTAGCGGTCATGCCGCCTTCTTCGTCAAAGGTGTAGTCTACGATATCACAGTACCAGTAGACTAAGGAGCCGTCCTCCCGATAGATCTTGCTGACCTTGATGCCTTCATTGAAAAGATAGCAGGAGCAGCCGTGGGAGAAGTTTGGCTTGGGATGCAGAGTCTTCCATTTTGTCAATACAAATTCGTCGTTTTGTTCTACAATGATATCGTCTTTCAGGAACAGACATTCTGCGGGAATCAGTCTTTTTCTGAAAATTTTCGAAATGTTCATATTTTTTTTATTTTCCTCTCTTTAATTTTAGTTGCCCTTTTTGGAAAAAGAGGGTACACTTTAAGTCTGTGAAATTTACATTCATTTTACAACGGCACATATTTTTCGTCAACGAGACCTGACAAAAATACACCTTTTGTATGGACTTTTTTCACAAAATTGGATATAATCTACTCTATGAGAAAACGAGAGAATGATAAAAAAAAGACAATGCAGACGTTTGTACTGATCAGCCAGATCGGTTTGGTGATGGTCGTGGCCATCGGTCTTGGCACCGCATGCGGGGTGTGGCTGGATAGAAAGCTTGGCACCTCCTTTCTGACTGTCGTTTTTTTCGCTCTTGGGTGCATGGGCGGTATTCAGGGAGCATATGGTTTGATTAATCAGGTTTTCGGCGATGACGACCAGGAGAAGAAATGATAGATTTTTTGAAGAGAAGAGATCGCATCTTGTTGGAAATGCACACAGGAACACTTCTGATTGGTGTTGTCTGTCAGATCGTAGGCATCTTTTTTGTGAAGGATGCCCGCTATTACAGCGCAGGACTGTGGTTTGGCATTGCGCTGTCCATGGTGGCCAATATACACATGGCCCGGACACTGGATATCGCACTTTCCGATCCTTCCCGGACGGTGAAGGTGATGGTGACCGGTTATGTGGTGCGGTACGCACTGCTTGCCGTAATGCTGGTGCTGCTTGCACAGACGGAAGTGTTCAGTCCGCTGGCGGCGTTTTTAGGCTATATGAGCCTGAAGTTGACGGCGTATCTTCAGCCGTTTACTCATAAGTTCTATCTGCATGTATTTCATGAGACAGATCTAAGACCGGAGGATCTGCCCTGTGAGGAGAGCCCTGAGAAGTTCGGGAAAACTTCCTTGGAGGAAAGCAAGCAGTAACGATCCGGTTGAAAAGAGATTCTATAAAGAGGAGGTGAGAGTATGGAGCATGGAATCCTGTTATCCGGCGGTTCGGATGTGGATTTTATGATTCATGGAGTCTTTAAATATTCCTTCTTTGGACATGAAGTCTGGATAACAACAACACATGTGTGCCTATTCCTGGTCATATTGATTCTTTGCGGCTTTTCCATTGCTGCAGGTCGATGTATGAGGAAGGCGGCAGCCAAAGCTGCATCCGGGGAGGTGTCGGATGAGACACCGGGCGGTTTCCAGAATGTGGTGGAGCTGATCGTGGAGAAGCTGGACAGTATGGTGGATACTTCAATGGAGAAATTCGCCCCCGGATATTATAATTATATCGGGACCGTTTTTATCTTCATTCTGGTCAGCAATATCTCCGGTCTGCTGGGACTTCGCCCCCCCACAGCCGATTATGGCGTGACACTGCCGTTGGCACTGGTGACCTTTATGCTGATTCGTATCAATAAGTGGAGATACCAGAAGCCGCTTACCATCTGGGAGGACTACTGTTCTCCTCTGCCCAAGTGGCTGCCCATCTGGGTTCCCATCAATATTATCAGTAATCTGGCCGTGCCTGTGTCTTTGTCTTTGCGTCTGTTTGCAAATGTGCTGTCCGGCACTGCCATGATGGCACTGGTCTACGGTCTGCTGGGCGTATTCGCAAGCATTTGGCCGGCTGCACTGCATGTGTATTTTGACTTGTTCTCCGGAGCAATTCAGACCTATGTATTCTGTATGTTGACCATGACCTATATTTCGAATGAAATCGGCGATGGTGTGAGACATTAGTAGAAAATTCATTAAACACTATTTTAGGAGGAAAAAAGAATGGAATTCAATGAAAACTTTATTTTAGGCTGCTCAGCAATCGGTGCGGGACTGGCTGTTATCGCCGGTATCGGACCCGGTGTAGGACAGGGTATCGCAGCCGGACATGCTGCATCTGCTGTAGGACGTAACCCCGGAGCACAGTCCCAGATCCGTTCCATGATGCTTCTTGGACAGGCAGTTGCGGAGACCACAGGTCTGTATGGTCTGTTGATCGCATTCCTGCTTTTGTTCTTAAAGCCCCTTCTTCCTTAATCGCTGGCAGATGGCGAAAGGTAGATCGAAGAGAGGAGAAAGAGAATGATACTTTTAACGGAAGGTCAGTCCCTGTCCAGACTGTTTGACCTGGACTGGCAGCTGCTGGCGGATTCTGCGCTGATGCTGGTCGCCATCTTCTTCCTGTTCCTCGTGATGAGCTATTTCCTGTTTAATCCTGCCAGAGAGATGCTTGCAAGCCGAAAAGACAAGATCCGCGGTGAGCTTGAGAGCGCAAAGCAGGACATGGAGGAAGCATCCCGCCTGAAAGGGGAGTATGAGGAGAAGCTGAAGGAGATCAACAAGGAAGCGGAGGGTATCCTGAGCGAGGCTCGCAGAAAGGCATTGCACAATGAGACATTGATCATTGCACAGGCCAAGGAAGAGGCTGCCAGGATCATGGATCATGCCAGAGTGGAAGCACAGCTGGAGAAACAGAAACTGTCCGATGAAGTAAAGCAGGAGATTATCTCTGTGGCATCACTTATGGCAGGCAAGATGGTTGCTCTGTCCATGGATGACGCTGCGCAGGAGAAGCTTTTGAATGAGACTTTGCAGGAGATGGGTGAGAAGACATGGCTAAATTAGTATCCAAGACATACGGTGAAGCCCTGTTTCAGGCCGCCTGCGAGGGCGGCGGAAGCGCAAAGTGCGCAGAACTGCTGGAGGAGATTCAGGTGCTTCGAGGTATTTTATCCGAGAATCCGGAGTTTGACGGTCTGATGAAGCATCCCGGCATTACAAAGCAGGAGAAGCTGCAGGTGATGGAGACGGTCTTCAGAGGACGTGTCAGCGAAGAACTGGTGAATTTTTTGGACATCATTGTTTCCAAGGAACGCTTTGGAGAACTGAATGGGATTTTCGATTATTTCACAGATCGTGTGAAGGAGATGCAGCAAATCGGCGTTGTCTGTATTACCAGTGCAACCGCGCTGACTGAGAAACAGATGGCTGCCGTGGAACAGAAAATTTTGGAGACCACAGCCTTCGTGAAGCTGGAGCCGCATTACAGTGTGGATCGGGAGCTGATCGGCGGTCTGGTCATTCGAATCGGTGACAGAGTGGTGGATAGCAGTATTCGAACCAAGCTGGACCATATGACGAAACAATTATTACAAATTCAGCTGGGGTAACCTGCTGAAGGAAAGGTGCGCTAGATCCATGAATTTAAGACCGGAAGAAATTAGTTCAGTCATTAAGGATCAGATCAAGAGATACGCGTCCACACTGGATGTATCCGACGTGGGTACTGTCATTCAGGTGGCAGACGGTATCGCTCGTGTCCATGGACTGGAAAATGCAATGCAGGGTGAGCTGCTGGAGCTTCCCGGCGATGTATACGGTATGGTGCTGAATCTGGAGGAAGACAATGTGGGCGTGGTACTTCTGGGCAATTCCAGAAATATCAACGAGGGTGATATCGTCAAGACCACCGGACGCGTAGTGGAGGTGCCCGTAGGGGACGCTTTGCTGGGACGTGTTGTCAACGCATTGGGACAGCCTATCGACGGCAAGGGTCCTGTTCAGACAGACAAATACCGTAAGATTGAGAGAGTTGCAAGCGGTGTTATCACCAGAAAGAGTGTGGACACTCCCCTTCAGACCGGTATCAAGGCAATCGATGCCATGGTGCCCATCGGAAGAGGCCAGCGTGAGCTGATCATCGGAGACCGTCAGACCGGTAAGACCGCCATCGCTCTGGACACCATCATCAACCAGAAGGGCCAGAACGTAAAATGTATCTATGTTGCAATCGGTCAGAAGGCTTCTACCATTGCAAATATTGTAAAGACCTTGGAGGAGTACGGTGCGATGAGCTACACGACCATCGTTGTGTCCACTGCATCCGACCTTGCTCCCCTGCAGTATATTGCTCCTTACGCAGGCTGCGCCATCGGTGAGGAGTGGATGGAGAACGGTGAGGACGTGCTGGTGGTCTATGATGACCTGAGCAAGCATGCTACCGCATACCGTACACTCTCCCTGCTGCTTCGTCGTCCACCCGGGCGTGAGGCGTATCCCGGAGATGTCTTCTATCTGCACTCCAGACTGTTGGAAAGAGCAGCCAGAATGAGCGAGGAGTACGGCGGAGGTTCCCTGACCGCGCTGCCCATCATTGAGACCCAGGCAGGCGACGTCTCCGCTTACATTCCCACCAACGTGATCTCCATCACGGACGGACAGATCTATCTGGAGACCGAGATGTTCAACGCCGGTTTTCGTCCCGCTGTCAACGCCGGTCTTTCCGTGTCCCGAGTAGGCGGCGCCGCTCAGATCAAGGCAATGAAGAAGATCGCAGCGCCCATCCGTACAGAGCTGGCACAGTACAGAGAGCTTGCTTCCTTTGCACAGTTTGGCTCCGAGCTGGATGCGGATACCAAGGAGAAGCTGGCACAGGGCGAGAGGATCAAAGAGGTATTAAAGCAGCCTCAGTACAAGCCCATGCCTGTTCAATATCAGGTCATCATCATTTATGCCGTGACCCACAAGTACTTATTGGATATTGCGGTAGAAGATATCACCAGATTTGAGGCGGAGCTGTTCGAATTTTTGAACACCAAATATCCGGAGATCCCCGAGGCAATTCGGACCGAGAAGGTGATTTCCGAGGAGACCGAGAGCAAGCTTACTGCCGCAATCGAGGAGTTCAAGAAGCAGTTCGCTTAGAAGATCTGTGAGATGTTTTCGTTACAAGAAAGGTATGATAGACAGTTATGGCATCGATGCGTGATATAAAACGCCGAAAGACTAGCATCCAGGGTACCCAGCAGATTACAAAGGCGATGAAGCTTGTCTCTACCGTTAAGCTTCAGAGGGCTAGAAACAATGCGGAGAAGTCCAAGGAATTCTTCCACTGTATGTATGACACCGTCACCAGTATTCTGCAGCGTGTGGGTCAGGTAGATCATCCGTACTTAAAAAGCGGTGCTTCCACGAAGAAGGCGGTTATTGTCATCACCTCCAACAGAGGTTTGGCGGGCGGCTACAATTCCAATATTGTAAAGCTGATCACCCGTCATCCCGATTGGAACAAGGAGGATCTGGTGATCTATGCGCTGGGAAATAAGGGCCGTGATGCCCTGGCAAGATATGGTTACAATATCGAGGAGTGCAATGGGGATATCATGGAGTCTCCCACTTATGCGGATGCAATGGCACTTTCCGCTGAGCTTTTGGAGTCCTTTGCAAAGGGGGAGATCGGTGAGATCTATCTGGCTTACACCGCCTTCAAGAATACGGTGAGCCATATTCCCACCCTGATGAAGCTCTTGCCTGTAGAGGTACCCCCGCAGAAGGACGAGGACCATACTCCCAAGGCGGTGATGAATTTTGAGCCGGAGGAGACAGAGGCTTTGGACCTGATTATCCCCAAGTATATGACCAGCCTGATCTATGGTGCGCTGATGGAGGCGGTAGCCAGTGAAAACGGCGCGCGTATGCAGGCGATGGACAATGCGACCAGCAATGCGGAAGAGATGATCAGCGATTTGGCGTTGAAGTATAATAGAGCCCGTCAGGGTTCCATTACACAGGAATTGACAGAGATTATTGCCGGTGCGGAGGCACTGGGCTAAGAAAAGTGATGTCTGCCTGATTTGCAGACAGGAAAGAGGTAGAAATGGCAGGAGAAAATAAAGGAAAGGTTACCCAGATAGTCGGTGCGGTATTGGACATTCGCTTCGATGAGGGAAAGCTTCCTGAGATCAACGAAGCAATTCGTATTCCTACCAGCGACGGCGGCTTCCTCACAGTAGAGGTCTCCCAGCATCTGGGTGACGACACCGTGAGATGTATCGCAATGGGCAGTACGGACGGATTGAAGAGAGGGCTGGACGCATATGCGACAGGTGCTCCCATTTCCGTTCCCGTTGGAGAGAAGACCCTGGGACGTATTTTCAATGTACTGGGACAGCCCATTGACAATAAGCCTGCTCCGGAAGGGGTGAGCTATGAGCCCATCCACAGACCCGCTCCGAAATTCGAGGAGCAGTCCACAGAGACCGAGCTTTTGGAGACCGGTATCAAGGTGGTGGATCTGCTTTGCCCTTATCAGAAGGGTGGAAAGATCGGTCTGTTCGGCGGTGCCGGCGTTGGTAAGACCGTTTTGATTCAGGAATTGATTCGTAATATCGCCACGGAGCACGGCGGATACTCTGTATTTACCGGCGTAGGTGAGCGTACCAGAGAGGGAAATGACCTGTATCACGAGATGACAGAGTCAGGCGTTATCGACAAGACCACCATGGTCTTCGGTCAGATGAATGAGCCCCCCGGAGCAAGAATGAGAGTCGGCCTGACCGGCCTGACCATGGCGGAGTATTTCCGTGACAAGGGTGGAAAGGATGTGCTCCTCTTCATCGACAATATTTTCCGATTCACGCAGGCAGGTAGTGAGGTGTCTGCTCTGCTGGGACGTATGCCCTCTGCAGTAGGTTATCAGCCTACCCTGCAGACAGAGATGGGTGCTCTTCAGGAGCGTATCA
>JBJENO010000044.1:0-59872 GCA_051880235.1 Acetatifactor sp.
CTGTGATGTTCGTCGTGTAGTCCGCTACAGGGTCCTCCACTACGGTATAGGAAATAACTACGCCACCGCTCTTCTTATTCAGGTCTGCGAAGGTTGCTGTCCAGCTGTTGCCTGCATCCAGGGTCTTGCTTAATCCGGTATCTGCTCCATCGGCGTATAACTTCACGGTAACGTTTGCAGGTCGGATGCCATCCTGGTCACCATTGTCGTCCCATACCTTGTTTACACTGACGCTTGTCTTCTCAGGGGTGTGGCTGTTGGTTACGGTATAACCGGTTGCTGCCGTTCCGGTCACATTGGAAGTGTATCCGGTCACTTCGGCTTCCTCGATTGTATAAGCGATCTCCGTACCGCCACTCTTCTTATTCAGGTCTGTAAAAGTCGCTGCCCAGCTGTTGCCTTCGTTCAGGGTTTTGCTAACACCTGTGTAAGTACCGTTGGCATACAACTTCACGGTAATGCTGGCGGGGCGGATGCCGTCTCGGTTGCTGTCGTCGTCCCATACCTTGCTTACGCTGACGCTGGTCTTCTCAGGAGTATGGCTGTTGATAACTTTGACAATACCCGGAGAAGAAATGGTATCAACTACTGTGGTATATCCAGCCACCACGTCTTCTTTCACCGTATATACAATGGCAACGCCGTGGTCATAGACCGGCTTGTCAGTAAAAGTCCAGTTCCAGTCAGGGGTTCCGTCTACGGTTTTACTGTCCACCTCAACTCCGTTGGCCAGAAGTCGATAGGTGATACTTGCAGGTCTGATTCCATCCCGATCGGAGTCATCCAGCCAGCTCTTTTCCACAGGAATAGATCGTTTTTCGGGTGTATGCCTGTTGGTTACGGTATAACCGGAAGCCGCTGTTCCGGTCACATCGGAAAGGTAGCCGCTCACTGCAGCTTCTTCGATCGTATAGGCGATCTCTGTACCGCCGCTCTTCTTATTCAGGTCCGTAAAGGTTGCTGCCCAGCTGTTTCCTTCATTGAGAGTCTTGCTGAGTCCGGTATCCACCCCATCAGCGAACAACTTCACGGTAACACTTGCGGGTCGGATGCCATCCCTGTTGTCATCATCCTCCCACACCTTTGTCACACTGACGCTTGTCTTCTCCGGTGTATGACGGTTGGTTACGGTATAGCCGGACGACATATCACCGGTAATCTCTTTCGTATAGCCGGCAACCGAATCCTCGTCTACCGTATAGAGAATGGGAAGCTCCCCATTTTTCTTATTCAGTCCGGTAAATGTGGCAGACCAGCTGTTTCCGGCATTCAGCGTCTTGTACTGACCGGTGTATGCTCCATCTGCGTACAGTCTGACAATTACTTCAGAAGCCTGCAGTCCGTCTCTGTTGCCATCGTCATCCCATACCTTCTGTACGGATATGTCGATCGTTTCTGCTTCCTCATTCTCAAAAAACAGATAGCTTCCGGAAGAGAAAATCTTCACCTCGGGAGGGATCGTGGAAATATCCAGTGTAGAAGAAGGCACAATAAAATAGTATGGTGTAGAACTTACCTTCATGAATGTCTTCTCGTGGGTAATTGGATCCTCATATTCACCGGCAGTTATCTCTGCCAGCTCATAGATCTGATCATAATTCAAACCGCTGATGGACACTACTCCGCTCTCGCTTACGACCTTCCAGGAGTCCACAGAGCCTACACTGTGTCTGTCCCCCCTGACAAAAGAACCGCCGCTGTAGGAAGTCTTATACACTGCAAATTCAGAACCGATAACCGTCTTAAAAACTCCTTCATCGGTCCAGAATTTTCTGATTTTGATACTGCAGTTCGTTGACACAGCCCAATAAGCATCCTTTGCAACCGTGGCATAAAAACTGTCTTGTGCTTTTGCATTATCCTCTGTGTATCCGCTCAATTGAAACTCATTCACAGCAGTAAAGCTCTTTAATGTTTCATCCCCAACCTTGGTTCCTGCATACACATTGACCAGAGCAAGATACTCGATCTGCAGATGCTTGGAATCCGGCAGTGTAAACTCTACCGCATTATCAGAAGCATTGTAACGGTAGGAGTACTGGTCATCTCCCAGTCCCTGGCTCAGCTCTGTTTTGACTCCGCCGGTCATATCATACACTTTGATCGAATCCAGATAATGAGACAGCTCCCTGCAAAGTTTGTCAACTGCAACCAGCTTACCGACAGACAGGTCATAGGCATAAGGGTTCACGTCAATCGTATAAGGAATGGCATTGTAATTGACCCCGTCTATTCCTATCAATGTGCCGGGGGTAAAGCTGTTGGACTTCGCAGCCATTTTATGAGGAGACAGACTCTGAGTATCCACTCCGGGTGTGCCGAGATCAATGCCGTTGTACTCACCCACTGCCTGATTGGTGAATGTTTTCGTCAGACCTTCTTTATCATACGCTTCCTGATCCGCTATCTTGGCCTGATAGGTAACCAGCATCTGTGTCTTCTTCCCCGACCAGAATTGCGCAAAATAGCTTCTCACGATATCATAATTCTCGGTAATCGGGATCGTAAATGTCACTTCTCCGGTCAGTGCATCAAAAGAAGCGGTTCCATTGATCCGCAGGCTGCTGACGGGCACAGACTTCGTCTTCTCAGGGTCATTTGGATTGTAATGCTGCCAGAAGCCCGGTGCCGTGGAAAGCACAGAAGGGTCCGTGGTATAGTAGGTGCTGGACTCCTCGCTCAGCCGCTGTGCCACAAAGCCCCACTCATTCAGCACCGCATCATCAAACTGCACCGTAAAGGACGAATCCAAAACCATCCCATCAGGAAGCTTGTCCTTCAGAATGATACTCTTTCCCAGCGAACTGTCCAGATATGTCATGGAATCCGCATCCAGCGCAATGGTATACTTGATCGCAAGATCAGCCTCATTCTTCTCACCGGTCTTCTTGATCACATTTACCGGCAGGGAAGTATTCTCATACACCGCCTCGGCATTCTTGCTTTTGATTTGATCATCCTTTGTGGTATAGTTCAGATAGACCTTGTTGTGGTAGATTCGGTCCTTCATGGACAAAGTGGGATCGTCCAGCTTTGTCTCCATCTGGATCTGGATAGGCGCACCATTATTGCTATTAATGAAGGAATCTAAGAACAGGATCTGAGTGCTCTTACCGATGAACGTACTCTCATTGACCGGGTTTCCGTAGATATCTACATTAGAAAGCACACTTGCCCCGGCAGCGGTGATGACACCGTTCTCCAGAACCTTTATGCCGTTGACCCACACATTACCTGTAGCGGTATGATCTGTCAGCGTTTTGGACTCCTGAAAGTAATACTCATTCGTATTATCCATAAGATATACTTTTTGGGAATCTTTATCCACATTGTTCAGCGTAATATTCCATTTGATCACACCGCCCGAAAAGCTGTCCACAGCTTTTGTCACAGAGGAACCGGCGATGCCCTCGGTCGTATAATTTTCCGTATCGGTGAGTTTGCCATATACTGTGTCTACTTCGATCCTGTTGTTCACGCTCTGGCTCTCATATCCCTTGTACTCATCACTCAGCTTCGTCTCATAAGTCGCCACATAATTTCCGCTGCCGGCAGGAGTTTCCACGAAATCACTGCTGCTCAGTGTACTCACAGGTACCAGACCGGCACCGGGGATCTCCACAACAGGGTCTGCACCGTTCAAAATATCATTCAGGGTCTTGCCTGTCTTCACCAGATCTCCCAGTCGAATGGTAATCGTCCACACCTGACTGTCATCCGTAGCCCCTGCATTCAGGGTCTTATCCACACTGGGTTTCGTCACGCTGATACCGGCTTTCGGCTCAGATACATGAGGCGTATCATTCTTGGTATTCTTCCAAGTAGTGTTCAAAGTGTTTTCAAACTTGTCAGCCTGATACCCTTCGATCAGAAATGCACCCTCCGGATCCTGAATCTCCATGGAGTATTCCACTTCAATTACGCCGTCCTTCTCCAGAACGACGCCATTCAAGTCACTCAGACCGGCAAGAGTCTCTCCTGCTCCCTTGGCAAGCGTGGTACCCGTATTGGTCTTCACCGTATAATCACCCACAGCTGTCAGCCCGGCACCGGAGACATCCGTAACCGACTGGATGGTAGTCTTGTTATCCCAGGAGACAAACCGAACCGTATACTTCTGAACCCACTTGCCTCCAACATATTCCGCAGGGCCGGCTGCAGCCTTTGACGCCTGAAGATTGCCGGGCAGGGTTCCGTTGTCCCAGAAAAATTCTCCATAATTTATGCCGCCGATGATGACAGGGACCTTTTCCCCATCCCCGTGGGATTCCCCTCCATCGTCGATGGATCCGCTGATGGTAGCCCCCGCATGTCGGCCTGTATCGGTGCGAAGAAAAGTTTCATCTGTCAGTTTCAAAATCAGCACTCCGCCAATTACCGTTGCCTTACCCACCACGTTTCCGCCGGAAATGATGTCTCTCGGATCTGCGATATCCGGGATGCTTACATTCTTCATAGGGGAAAGTTCTACACTATAGGTGTACTCGGTATCCCCGGGATCCGGAAGTTTATCACCCTCGGCCAGAGCCCAATCAATATCGATCTGAATCGGATCATCCTGTTTGATCTGCGTCACGGATGAGATATCTACTCCACCGATCTTCACAGAGACATTGATCGTATCATCGGGATCTGCCGTTCGTGCCAAAGCCACCTCAGGAATCATCCCTGCCATCAACGTCACTGATAATGTGAATGCCAATATTCTCTTCAGCAACTTCTTCATCTCATGTATCCTCCGTAAAACGTTTTACAAAGCTATATAACAAAAAACCCAATTGTTTCCCTGGCGGATCATAACAGAGAAACAATTGGATATCTACAATAATGATCCAAGAAACTAACCTAGGTTCTTCTGGTTCTTAAGTTCTTCGATCTCATCGAAAACCACATCATTGAGCACCTTAATGTAGGTTCCCTTCATTCCTGAAGACCTGGACTCAATGACGCCGGCGCTTTCAAATTTGCGCAATGCATTCACAATGACGGAACGGGTAATTCCCACCCGGTCAGCGATCTTGCTGGCTACCAGAATGCCTTCCATTCCATTCAATTCGTCAAAGATATGGGTGATAGCCTCCATCTCGGAAAAAGACAGGGTACTGATCGCTGATTTCACAACCGCAACCTTCCGATTCTCTTCCGCACTCTCTTCATTCACTGCCCGCAGCATCTCAAGCCCTACCACGGTAGAGCCGTACTCACACAGGATAATATCGTCAATATCATATTGCTTATTGCACTTATAGATAAAGAGAGTGCCCAATCGTTCTCCTGCGATCTCAATGGGAGTGATAATAGCCTGAAACTTATTGATATCGGAATCCTCGAACCCAAGAGTCATCAGATTCACATTTTCCTTGGTGGAAAGCACTGCAAGCAATCGCTCATTCAACATCGGATCGATAAATCCGCCGATCTTCTCATCGATCAGCTCCGTGATCGGCTCCACGCCTTCCGCATGACCGATTCCCAACACCTTGCCCTTTCGGCTGATGACCAGAACGTTGGAGTTCAATATCTCACGCATCACCTTACAGATATCGTTAAACACAACCTTACTGGAATTATTGTTGTGCAGTAATTTACCGATTTTTCTCGTTTTATCCAACAATTGTACACTACTCATGGCAGTATCCTCCGTCAAAAGGCGAAAACATAGGTGTCATTAGTAGTGTATCACACAAATTTTAAGTTTTCAACGCAAATTTTATATATTTTCACGAAATTTGCATTACTATTGAGACAATTCAGAGGAAATACTGGTGCCGCACTTTTCATTGGCACAGACCAGACGATTGCCCTTCTGCAGCATCACATAGCCGCACTGGGGGCACTTTTGGTTGGTAGGCTTCTGCCATACCATAAAGTCGCACTCCGGATTGTTTTCACACCCATAATACTTTCGACCCTTCTTGGTCTTTTTCAGGATCACCTCTCCGCCACACTTGGGACAGGATACGCCGATCTTCTCCAGATAGGGCTTCGCGTTCTTACATTCCGGAAAACCGGGGCAGGCCAGGAATCTGCCATGGGACCCGTACTTGATCACCATGTTTCTTCCGCAGAATTCACAGACCTCATCACTGACTTCATCTGCGATGGTGACCTCACTCAGTTCCTTCTCCGCCGCTTTCACTGCCTCGTCCAGATCCGGATAGAAGTTCTCGATGATCGTCTTCCATTTGACAGTGCCTTCGGCAACCGCATCCAGCAAAGCCTCCATATTTGCGGTGAAGTTCACATCTACAATGCTGGGGAAGGCCTCCTTCATCATAGAATTCACAACCTCACCCAATTCTGTCACATAGAGGTTCTTGCTCTCCTTCTCCACATAACGTCTTGCCAAAATCGTAGTAATGGTAGGCGCGTAGGTGCTGGGACGTCCGATCCCCAATTCCTCCAGTGTCTTTACTAAGGATGCCTCTGTGAAATGAGCCGGCGGCTGTGTAAAATGCTGCTTTGCATCAAAGGAGACAAAGGACAGCTTGCTGCTTTCATCCAGACTCCCCTTGAAATCATTCTCCTCTTCCTGCTCATCCTCCGCAGAATAGACGCTTCTGTATCCATCGAACTTACGGACCGCATTGCTCATGGTGAAAATGTAGTCACCTGCCTGCACCTTCACACCGGTAGTCTCATACTTTGCGGGACTCATCCGGCTTGCCACAAAGCGTTTCCAGATCAGCTGATACAAGCGAAACAGGTCTCTGGGAAGATCGTCCTTTACAGACAGGGGTGTTCTATCCAGACTGGTAGGTCGGATCGCCTCATGAGCGTCCTGAATCTTCTTCTCCTTCTTTCCCGCAGTGCTCTCCTTGGCGAGATATTCCTCCCCATAGGTCTTTCCGATATAGTCGGCTGCCATCCTGGAGGCTTCCTCAGAGACACGGGTAGAGTCCGTACGAAGATAGGTGATCAGACCTACGGTTCCCTCGCCCTTGATATCCACGCCTTCATACAACTGCTGCGCCAGACGCATAGTTTTCTGGGTAGAGAAGTTTAACGCCTTGCTGGCCTCCTGCTGCAGCGTGGACGTAGTAAAGGGAAGGGGGGGCTTCTTCAAACGCTGACCCTTCTTGACTTCTGACACTGTATACGCAGCGCCCTCCAACTGCGCTTTGATCCTCTCCACCTGGTCCCCTGAGGTCAGCGCTATTTTCTTTTTCGTGGTGCCATAAAACTTTGCCAAGACCGGCTTCTTCTCACCGGCAAGCATCAGATTTGCATCCAGGCTCCAATACTCCTCAGGGATGAACGCATTGATTTCATCTTCCCTGTCACACAAAATACGCAGTGCCACCGACTGCACCCTTCCTGCCGACAGACCCCGTTTGATCTTTTTCCATAAAAGAGGAGAAATGCGATAACCCACACAGCGGTCCAGAATACGTCTGGCCTGCTGTGCATCTACCAGATTCATATCGATCTCTCTGGGATTCTTCAGGGATTCCTTCACGGCATTCTTGGTAATCTCATTAAAGGTGATTCGATAGACCTTCTTGTCTTCCAGCTTCAGGGCATGGTACAAATGCCAGGAGATCGCCTCTCCTTCTCTATCCGGGTCGGTTGCCAGATAGATCTTCTCTGCCTTCTTCACTTCCTTCCGAAGGTTGGACAGAACCTCTCCCTTGCCCCGTATCGTAATATACTTGGGCTCATAATCATGCTCTACGTCAATTCCCAGGCTGCTCTTGGGCAGATCCCGGACATGACCCATGCTTGCGCAAACCTCATAATTTGCTCCCAATATCTTCTTCACCGTCTTTATCTTAGCCGGAGACTCCAAAATCACCAAATATTTTGCCATATCCACAGTTCCTCTATCAAAAAAGCTTCTAACACGCCAAAAAATGTTAATCGACACAAACTATACACCATAATTTTACGGAACGCAACGATTTCTTTCATATTTTTAGAAACAAAAAAGAAGTCTGAACAAAATGGTACGTCTCACAAAAATCGTTTTCATCAACAAATCATCCCCGGAAAGCCTGAAATTCATTCCGGGGATGATTTTTTTTTGCCCTGTTTCACACTGATGCAAAGGGGAACAGATCCAAAAGCGGGCGTATCTTATGCGATTGTCTCAAGTAATTTGATCAGGGAATCATGGGCAAGGGTAAACGCTTCCTCCCCTGTCAGCTTTCGTTTTCCATCCATGGGCGTCTGACGATCTGACTGCTCCAGCAGATGAAAGCCGTCGAAATCTCCCAGGTGAGGCTCCAGAGACAGAAAGCCTGTGTAACCCTCAGACAGCATTCTCTTCAAAATATCTGCCACCTGTCCGTCTCCCATTCCCGCAGGAACGACAGCGCCGCTCTCCCAAATGGCATCCTTCACGTGAACGTACGCGATATGATCCTTTAACAGCTCATAGGCTTCCATAGTGTCCTGCTTTGCCTGGACGAAATTGGCAAAGTCAAATACCGCCATGAAGTTCTTTCCGCCGAATGCATCCAGTAACTTCTTACACTCTGCGGCACGCTCTCCGTAGATTCCCTTCTCATTCTCGTGGAGCAACACCGCATCATTTCGATCCGCATAGTCCACAAATTGTCCGATGCGGTCAAACACTGCCTCCCGATACTGCTCAGGATCCGCTCCACCGGGCAGATAGAAGCTAAACATTCGGATATTTTTAGTATCCATCTTATGGGCAATGTCAACGGCTTTCTTGAAAGCCTCGAAGTGAGGCTCGAAAGCATCTGTAATTCCAATCTTGCCAAGAGGAGAACCCAGTGCGGAAAGCCTGATCCCGTTCTCATCAAGACGGGTCTTGATCTCTGTTACCTTCTCAGGCGTATGAAAGATCAGATTGTCTCCGTCAACTCCACGCATTTCAATATGATTCATATGAAGCTTCCGGATCACCTCCATCTGAGTGGTCAGATCACCTGCTATTTCATCTGCAAATCCTGTCAAAATCACCTGCTGTCTCATCGTTTCCTCCTATCCTAATAGGTTCCTGCGGTGTCAAACACCACGCCCTTATCTTCCTTTTTCTTTGACTGTGCTCTTCTTTTATTCAGCTCTGCAAGGAACAGATCCTCATCGAAGGGAATGGATACGGTCTCTCCCAACCAGCTGGAAAGATGCATGGCGTTGGACAGGGTCAATCCTCTGATTCCCTCTTCGCCTCTGGCAACCAGCGGTGTTCCCTTCAGAATATGGTCCGCAAAAGCCTTCAACACACCGATGTGCTGTTCGTTGCTGCCGTCTGTCTCGATCTCCAGATGCTCCATATCCGGCTTTTTAAAGCCTTCCTTTTCCGTGCGGCAAAACTCTCTCTCATTGACACTCAGCTTATCAAAGAGCAGTTTTTCGTTCTCACAGACGATCTTGCCCATCTCAAAGGTCAGTTCCAGACGATTTGTGCCCGGAGCATCCCCGGTGGTGGTGACAAATACGCCGGTTGCACCGTTCTCGTACTCTAAATAAGCGGTCACATCATCCTCCACTTCAATATCATGCCACTTTGCCTCGTGACAGAAAGCGCGTACCTTTGTCGGCATCCCGCAAAGCCACTGCAGCAGATCCAACTGATGAGGACACTGATTCAGCAGCACACCGCCGCCTTCTCCGTCCCAGGTAGCCTTCCAGCCCGCCGCATCATAATAGCTCTGAGTGCGATACCAATCTGTCACGATCCAGTTCACACGCTTTAAAGCACCCAACTCGCCGCTTTCGATCATCTCATGGAGCTTTCTGTAGACACAATTGGTTCTCTGATTCAGCATCAAAGCATACACCTTATCACTCTTTGCCGCGATCTCATTGACCTCTCTCACCTGCTTCGTATACACGCCGGCCGGCTTCTCACTGAGCACATGCACACCGTGGGTCAGTCCGTACCCGGCAAACACCGGGTGAAGATAATGGGGCGTAGCGATCAAGACTGCGTCGCAGACACCGGAGTCGATCATTTCTCTTCCGTCAGCAAAGATCTGCACTTCCTTCGGCAAAGTCTCTCTGGCCCAGTCCAGTCTGCACTCTCTGATATCCGCAACAGCGGTCAGCACCATGGAAGGTACCTTGCCTTCCGCAATACTCATTGCATGTCCGCTTCCCATTCCACCGATTCCGATAATTCCCAATCTCACCTGTTCCATTGTCCAATCCCCTTTTTTGAAAATTGTGTTTTTAAGTTATTTCCTATTGTATCTGAACCTCGAATAGAATAATATGTATATAAAATACTTTGTTTATGTCAATTTCCGACTATTCATGATGAAAGGTATCACATATGAAGCAAGAAACCATTCCTTATTTTGACATATCCTCCCCTTATGATATTGCATACAGGCAGAACATAGCCTCGTATCCGGTAGGTCCCCATACCCACAATGCCGCAGAACTGTATCTGACACACACCTTTCTGCCGGATGTACTGATCGATGACAAGGTTTCCCAGGTACCTGCAGGGAGCCTTATCGTTATCCCTCCCTTCTGTGTTCACCAATTATACCACCGATCCGATGTGGTTTATGAGCGATATATTCTCTCTATTCACTCCACCTGGCTGGAGCAGGTGCTCTTTGGCAACAGGGAGCAGTTTTCTTACCTCAAACCGGGTGCAGTTTCCCTGATTCTGCCGCTTCCGGAAGCTTCGCTGGAGAAACTGACCCTTCTCTTTCAGTCGTCCCTCCGTAACCCTTGCGGTGATTCCATCGATTCGGTCCTTACATTGTTTTCCTTACTGCAATGTATCGATGAGATCGTGAACCAGATTCAACCGGACCATTCCAGGCATCCCTGCACCGTCTCCAACTCCCAGCGGCATGTAAACGAGATGATCGCATACATTAACGAACACCTCTGCGAACCATTGACCTTAAGTCAGCTGGCCGGACACTTCTTTCTGAACCCGGACTATCTGTCCCGATTATTCAGAAAGCATACTCATACCACTGTGGGACACTATATCACGCTGCGGAAGATCACCAGAGCCCAGGCAATGCTCCGAGAGGGGATATCAATTACTGAAATACAGGAGACTCTGGGGTTTTCCGGCTATGCCCACTTCGCAAAGGTCTTCAAGAAACTTACCGGAATGACTCCGGGGCAATATCGGGAAGCAAAATAAAAAGAACCCGGATGCATGCAGCATCTGAGTTCTTGTGCGCAGCTGATAGGGGAATCGAACCCCTGTTTCCGCCGTGAGAGGGCGGCGTCTTAACCGCTTGACCAATCAGCCATTTATCAGACAATATGAAGTTGTGGAGCAGCTGATAGGGGAATCGAACCCCTGTTTCCGCCGTGAGAGGGCGGCGTCTTAACCGCTTGACCAATCAGCCATTTACAAGTGCCGTTCACAGCACTTGTTCATACTATCACACCTTTTTACAAAATGCAAGTACTTTTTTTCAGTTTTTACTAAGCAAAATCGAACAGGCTCAGCTGATTGGTCTCCGGCAGATCTCCCAACAGGCCAAGCTTGCCCATCAGCTCCACCACCGTCTTGGAAACCTTGGTACGCTCTCTGAAGTCCTCCCTGGAAAGGAATGGTCCGTCTTTTGCCGCTTCCACAATCGCGTCCGCTGCTTTCTCGCCCAGTCCGTCAATGCTGTTTAAGGAAGGCATCAGCTTATCTCCTACGATCTGGAACTCTCTGGACTTTGCCCGGAAGATATCGATGGGTTCAAATTCAAACCCTCTCGCATACATCTCCTGCACGATTCTCATATCGCCGTAGGCCAGCTCCTCCTTGTTGGAAAGGGGCACCGCATGGGGCACCTTATTGGCTACATCATCCATTCTGCGCTTCAGATCCGCCATGATGGACTCCAGATGGGCCTTGCCCAGACACATCTGTTCATAGGAGAAGGCCTTCGCTCTGATACTGAAAAAAGCACCATAGTAAGCCAGCGGATAATGGATCTTGCAGTAGGCGATGCGCCATGCCATCATAACATAGGCCGCCGCGTGTGCCTTCGGGAACATATACTCGATCTTTTCGCAGGACTGGATGTACCAATCCGGCACATTGTGAGCTGACATGTCCTTTTTCCACTCTTCCCAGTTGGCGCACTTTCCCTTTGCAACCATACCCTTTCGAACTGCCTCCATGATCTTGAAGGCCTTCTCAGACTCCACTCCCATCTGGATCAGATACAGCATAATATCGTCTCGGGTACAGATAGCTGTAGAAATGGTAGCCACCCCGCTCATGATCAGATCCTGAGCATTGCCCAGCCACACGTTGGTTCCATGGGACAGGCCGGAAATCCGAACCAGATCGGAGAACGCCTGAGGCTTTGCATCGATAACCATCTGCATCGCAAAGTCCGTGCCAAACTCAGGAATTCCCAGTGCTCCCAGCTTTGTTCCTCCGATCTGTTCCGGCGTGATCCCCAAGGCCTCCGTGTTCTGGAACAGGCTCATGACATCCGCTCCATCCAAAGGAATGGTCAGGGGGTCTCTTCCCGTCATATCCTGCAGCATACGGATCATGGTAGGATCATCGTGTCCCAGAATATCCAGCTTCAGCAAGTTATGGTCGATGGAGTGATAGTCAAAGTGGGTGGTGATGGTATCCGTGGTCATATCGTTGGCGGGATGCTGCACAGGGGTGAAGGAATTGATATCCTCTCCCAACGGCAACACAACGATTCCTCCGGGATGCTGTCCGGTTCCTCGCCTGACGCCCACACACCCGGCCACGATTCGATCGATCTCGCTGGTCCTCTTCGTCTTGCCTCTCTCCTCAAAATATTTTTTGACATAACCGAAGGCGGTCTTGTCTGCAAGGGTGCCGATGGTGCCGGCACGGAATGTCTGCCCGGCTCCGAAGATAACCTCTGTGTATTTATGAGATTTGGACTGATACTCACCGGAGAAATTCAGGTCGATATCAGGCTCCTTGTCCCCCTTAAAGCCTAAGAAGGTCTCAAAGGGAATATCAAAGCCGTCCTTGTGCAGCTTGGCACCGCACTTCGGGCACATCTTGTCCGGCATATCGATGCCCGCTTTTCCCGCATAGGCCTTTACATCAGGACTGTCGAAATCGGCATAGTGACACTCACTGCAATAATAATGAGGACTCAAAGGGTTTACCTCGGTGATGCCCGCCATCGTAGCCACAAAGGAACTTCCCACAGAGCCTCTGGAGCCTACCAGATATCCGTCCTCCACAGACTTCCACACCAGCTTCTGGGCGATGATATACATCACCGCATACCCATTGCCGATGATAGACTTCAATTCTCTCTCCAATCTCTCCGAAACGATTTCCGGCAGCTTGGGGCCATAGATCTCATGGGCTCTGTCATGACAGATCTTCCGCAGCATATCGTCACTGTTTGGAATCACAGGAGGACACTTGTCCGGGCGCACCGGAGAGATGCACTCACACATATCCGCGATCATATTGGAGTTGCGCACCACCACCTCATAGGCCTTCTCACTGCCCAGATAGGAAAATTCCTCCAGCATCTCATCAGTGGTATGGAGATACAAGGGAGCCTGATCGTCTGCATCCTCAAACCCTTTTCCCGCCATGATGATCCGTCTGTAGATCTCATCCTCGGGATCCAGAAAATGAACGTCACAGGTTGCCACTACGGGCTTATGGAACTGCTCCCCCAGCTTTACGATGCGGCGATTGATATTCTGAATATCCTCCACGGAGTTGACATTTCGGATCTTCTCGGATCGAATCATGAACAGATTGTTGCCGGTGGGCTGAATCTCCAGATAATCATAGAAATCCACCAGTCTGGCGATCTGCATATCACTCTGTCCGTCCAACAGAGCCCGATACAGTTCTCCCGCCTCACAGGCGCTTCCCAGGATCAGCCCTTCCCGGTATTTCATGACGAGAGATTTGGGGATTCGGGGATGGCGATTAAAATAGGTCAGGTGAGACTGAGTGATCAGGCGGTACAGGTTAATACGCCCCATATCATTCTTCGCAAGAATGATCGCATGATAAGAGGTCTGCCGCTTCACCAGATCCACACTGTCCGCCGCCATCTCGTTGATCTGAGACAGCGTGGTAACGTCCCGATCTGCCAGCATCTCAAGGAACTTCACAAAGATCCATGCGGTACATTCCGCATCATCCACTGCCCGGTGATGATTCTCCAGGGAAATATTTAAGGTCTTTGCCACCGCATCCAGAGTATGCTTCGCCTGATTGGGCAACAACATTCTGGCAATGCCCACGGTATCCACATAGGTAAAGTCAGCCGGGTATCCCAGCCGACGACAGTTCTCCATAATGAAGCTCATATCAAAATTGGCATTGTGGGCCACCAGCACACAATCCCTGCAAAATTCCAGAAATTCGGGCAACACCGTCTCGATGTCCGGCGCATCCAGCACCATATCATCCGAGATACTTGTCAGCTTTTCGATCTCGAAAGGAATGGGAACCTTGGGATTGACAAAGGTGGAGAATCGGTCTGTCACTTCTCCTCCCACTACCTTTACTGCACCGATCTCGATGATCCGGTTGTTCACAGGGGAAAAGCCTGTGGTCTCAATATCAAATACCACAAAGTCTTCATCCAGACGCTGCCCGGCATCCCCGGTCACAACCTGTTTCAGATCATCCACCAGGTAAGCCTCTACACCATATAGGATCTTAAAAAAGTCCTGTCTGTCCGGATTCTCCTCGCCCTTCTCCTTGCGTTTCCCTTTCTCTTTCTTCCAGAGATCCTCCCAGGTATGATTCGCATCTGTAAAGCCCTGGACCACCCCATGGTCTGTGATGGCGATGGCGCGATGCCCCCACTGATAAGCCCGCTTCACGATATCCTTGGCTTCCGAGACACCATCCATATCGCTCATCTTGGTGTGACAATGCAATTCCACACGCTTATGAACTGCAGTATCCATCCGGCTGGTCGTGAAATCCGAAATTTTTTTGATGCCTGCCACCGAGTTGATCACCAGATCGTGATCAAAGGGATCCAGCTTCACAATGCCCTTCAATTTCACAAAAGTACCCGGTGCCAGAGAGGCAGACAGTTCAGCCACCCAATCGTTTCTGACAAACAGTTTGACGGAGATAGAATCCGTGAAATCTGTGATGGTGAAAGTGAAGATGGTCTTCTCGTTTTTGATCTCTCTGGTATCCACCTTCATCACTTTTCCGCGGACGATGACGGAACCGATCTCTCCGATCACCTCTTCCACAGCCATGGATTCCCCTTCGAAATCGCTGCCGTAGAGCAGATCCGCCACATCCTCCTGCTTCATCGCCTTCATATAATCGCTGTTTCTCGGCTGCTTTCTCGTAAACTCTCCGCGTCTGAAATCACCGTGCTGGAAGCTCTTCGTCTTTCCGGGAGCTCCTGCCGTCTTTTCTCTCGGATTCTTCTCTGCACTCTTTGCGGTATCCTTTTCCTGAGTCTGCTTTGTCTCTCCGGGAGCCTGATCCTTCTTCTCCTCCCCCTGGGGTGCCTTTTCACCCGGAAACGTTTTCTCTCCGGAGAGTTTGACTCTCTTACAGATCTCATTCACCTTCATGCGTATCTTCAGTTCATCGTCCTCTGCAAACTTCCCGGTCTTCGCCTCCCGATACCCGATCTGAATGTCACAGGAAAGACCGCATCTCTCATTGAGGATCTTTCGAAAAATACGAAGGATCTCTCCCTCTCTCTCCCTGGTCAGGGGGGTATCCTCCAGATCCATCACCAGCACATTCTGCTGCGGATATTGAAACACAGCCCCTCTCACAGCCAGATAGATCACATGACTGTATTGCTTGATTTCTTCCAGCATGCTCTCCAGATAGATGCTCAGCAGATTCTCCACAGTATATTGGGAGGACAGCTCATATTTTTCATGGATCTTGATCTCCACCGGTGACTTGGGAAAGAGCTGTTTCTTGATTTCCTTCTCCACGTGCCAGATGTCTTCCTTTTGAATCAGACGTTTGCTGAGAAGATAAATGTGCAGCATATTTCTGTTCTTGGGAGAGGAAATTCTCTCCACCACAGTCTGCTCCATCACATCCCTCAGTGCATCCTTCAGTTGTAAAGTATAAAACGCCTCAAAAAACGGGGTTGCCATTTTGATCTCCTTCTCTCTAAGCATCTATCAGACAAAACAGCCCCGTTGTCAGGACTTTCGTCTACTTTTTCCAGTTGTCCAGTTCTTCCTTCAGGGCCACAAGAAGCTTCTCCTCAGGAATCTTTCGGATGATCTCTCCCTTTCGGATGAGAAGCCCTTCGGAGCGACCTCCTGCAATACCAAGGTCTGCCTCCCTGGCCTCTCCGGGACCGTTGACCGCGCAGCCCATCACTGCCACTTTGATATCATAATCATAATTTTCCACAAGCTGTTCCACCTGTGTTGCAAGTCCGATCAGATCGATCTGGGTTCTGCCGCAGGTGGGACAGGATACCACCTCGATGCCGCCCTTTCGAAGCCCCAGAGTACGAAGGATCAGCTTCGCAGACTTGATCTCCTCCACAGGATCCCCTGTCAGGGACACGCGAATGGTATCACCGATGCCCTGATTTAAGATGATCCCCAGCCCGATCGCAGACTTGATATTGCCGCTTTGAACCGTACCGGATTCTGTGATGCCCACATGGAGCGGATAAGGGGTCTTGCCCGCCAACAGTTCGTGGGCCTTCACACACATCATACAGTCAGAGGATTTGATGCTGATCACGATGTTATCGTAATCATACTCCTCGATCATCCGAACCTTATCCAGTGCACTTTCCACGATTCCCTCTGCGGTGACACCGCCGTATTTCTCCACCAGGCTCTTCTCCAGAGAACCGCTGTTGACCCCCACTCTGATGGGAATATTGCGTTCTTTTGCCGCTTCCACCACTGCCTTCAGATTCTCGGGACTGCCAATGTTGCCGGGATTGATTCGGATCTTGTCTGCCCCATTCTCTATGGCAGCGATGGCCATTTTGTAGTCAAAATGAATGTCCGCCACGAGAGGAATATGAATGCGCTTCTTGATCTCTGCCAGAGCCTTTGCCGCCTCCAGAGTGGGCACCGTACAGCGGATGATCTCGCAGCCTGCCTTCTCCAGCGCAAGGATCTGTGACACGGTTGCCTCCACATCCTCAGTCTTTGTATTGGTCATGGATTGGATCAGGATCGGATTTCCACCACCGATGCATCTGTCTCCTATCTTTATGATTTTCGTCTGTTCTCTGTACATTTTCTTACCCATCCTTTTTCTGTCTCCCTTTTTGGAATTGTGTTCCTTCGCCTTAAGGCCTGTATGTCCGGTTGCAGACACACTGGATTTCACACATTCTCTCCTATCATCGGAAACTCAAGACAACTGTAAGGAAGATTATAGCATAGTTTTCCCTTCCTTTCATCACTCAAATTGCACAAAAAAACCTTCCAAACTTTTTCTTCGGGAAGAGAAAAGATTTGAAAGGTTTTTACAGCACTACTCTGCGTCTGTCGGGAAGGTCAGCACTACCTTAAACAGGTCGCCGTCAACGATGATCTCAAAGGTGCCCTTCTGCAGCTCGGTCAGGCTCTTTGCAATGGAAAGGCCCAGACCGTTGCCCTCCAGATGTCTGGACTTGTCACCTCTGGCGAAGCGTTCCTCCAGTTCTTCGGCGGAGATATCTAACGGGTATTTGGACATGTTTCGGAAGATGACCTCCACCCTGCTTTCCTTCTGATTCAGACTCAGGTACACTCTGGAGTTCTCCTGGGCATACTTCAGGATATTGTTCATCAGGTTGTCAAAAACCCGCCACAGATGTCGTCCGTCTGCCTGGATGAACACCGGTTCCTCGGGAATCGTAGAACGGATCTCCAGTCCCTTCTCCGTCATCCTGGTCTCATATTCGCCCACCGCCTGGGTCAACAGTACACCCACGTCACAGCGGCCCATCTGTACCTCCAGATTGCCGGTGCTGGCCTTGGACGCCTCCACCAGATCCTCCAACAGCTTCTTCAACCGGTTGGACTGCCGTACCAACACCTCAGAATATTCATCCAGCTGTTCGTTGCCGGTCTCGATCTCACTGATCAAAGTGGCATAATTGATGATGGAGGTGAGCGGCGTCTTGATGTCATGGGAAACATTGGTGATCAGCTCCGTCTTCAAACGCTCGCTTCTCATTCTTGCTTCTACGGCCTTACTGATTCCCTCGGAGATATTGTTCAGATTCTCACCATGCTCTTTCAACGAGCCGATCATATGAGAGGTGTCCACGCGATAATTCTCTTTTCCCTCTGCCAGCTGTTGCCCGGAAAGGAACAGTTTCTTACAGCAATAGGCCAGATAAAAGATAAACGGCAGCAAAAACAGCTTCTCGATCAGCCAGGACACGGCTACCGCGCCTCTGTCAAGTCCAACGATCCCGATAAATTCACAGAAGGTAATTCCGAGGGTGACCAGTAGTGTGACGCGGATCATGGACACACGCCTTGCGGATCTCACCATAGCTCCTGCCAATCTCCTCAGCAGTCGAAAACAGAAGGCAAGCACAGAATAGATGATCGTATTTCTCCACCATCTGCCCTCCTTGACCCTGTTGGCGAACTCCATCAGGTACAGCATACCGATGACGGCACAAAACAGAATGTAAGCGCAGACCAAAACGATTTCCAGGAGACTCTCCTCAGCGCCGAAGGCGTAATAGATCAACTCCGAGCCCACAATTCCCACAGAGATCACCGCGCCCACCGTCAAAGCCGTCAGGAGATCAAAAGAAATCACATGGAACGCACTGGGCTGAATTCCCTCCTTGCCGTTCTTGTGCCCCACGCTGCAAAGCAGAAAGAAAAACATGATCAAGGCAAGACCGGCACCCAGAAGCGTCACGCCGATACACTCATAGCGATACTGGTACAGAAGCCGTGCGAATTCATAGATCTGCCGGGTCTGGTTGTGCACAGGAAAGGTTAAGTCAAAGTATACCCGAACGATGGCATATTCTCCAGTCCATCCATAATATTTCTTTCTCGCCACATTCGTCAATGTATCCTTGTCCCGGAGATAGATATAGGTATCCACATACTTGTGACCCTCCAACTTCTTCGAATAAGTATAACTGCGCCAGACCCATTCAACCTCTCCCCCGTCGGGATCGGGAAAATAGCCAAGTTCTGCCTCCACCGCATTGTTTTTCAGCAGATTTTCTAATGGTTCCTTCTCCTCATACAGCACCCAGGGCACGATCTGTTCTCCCACCCGGTATGCCTCCCCGCGAAGCAGTTCCATCGCAGAAGACTCATAATCACTGCGGTACATATCACTGTCTATGGCGATGATACAGCACACCCCACCCGAAATCGCAGTGGCCACGCCAAGCACGAACAGCAAAAATGCCAGAAGCTTTGCCAGGAAACATCCCCGAAGCGTAAACTTTCTCTTCTTTTGATTCATAACGGGAGAAACCGGTTCCGGCTGTTTCGGCTGTTCTCCCATTTCTTCGTAATCTGTAAATTCTCTCTCGTCCATTCTTCTCCTCCTACTTCCCCTTTTCGATCTTATAGCCCTGTCCCCAGACTACCTTTAAGTATCTGGGCTCCGCAGGATTGATCTCTACCTTTTCCCTCAAATGTCTGATATGTACCGCTACCGTGTTCTCGCTGCCGTAGGGCAGATCATTCCAGATCCGCTGATACAGTTCTCTGGGCGAAAAGACGATTCCCGGGTGCTGCATCAACAGCTTCAGGATCTCGTACTCTGTAGGCGTCAGTGCCACCTCTTCTCCATCCACCCGGACCTGCTTCTGCCCGTCATCCAATTCCAGTGCTCCACAGCGATAGATGCCCTGCTGCTCCACCCCGGAGCCCAGCTGCATATACCGGCGAAGCTGGGACTTCACTCTTGCCGTCACCTCAATGGGATTGAAGGGCTTGGTGATATAATCGTCTGCCCCGGCCGTGAGCCCAAGGATCTTGTCATTATCCTCTGATTTTGCCGTCAGCATAATGATGGGTACATTGCTGCGCTCCCGAATCCGTTCCATAGCCTCCATGCCGTCCATGTTCGGCATCATCACATCCATCAGGATCAGATGCAGATTGTTCTCTCTTGCGATCTGCAGCGCCTGAGCCCCATCATAGGCCTCGAACAGCTGATAATTTGGATCCCGCAAATAGATTTTCAGTGCGTTCACGATATCCTTCTCGTCATCGCAGATCAGTATGTTATACATGTATCTTCCTCCCTTGGCGCTTTTCACCTCTTCGAACTTACTATCCACAGTGTATCAGATTTTTCCTTAACAATAAATGGGGGAAATGTTTAAGATGTGATTAAGATTGCAGCAAGAAAACGCTTTTTGAGTAAGCGGAAAAAAGAAGCGCCGCCGAAATCCACTGACTCCGGCGGTGCCTCCTGAAATTCTCTAGGATTCATCCTCTTTCTTTTCATTGATTCGTGCTTTCAGTTCCTCCAAAGCTTCTTTAAACTTCACAGAAGTCATGGAAGGGTTGGAACGGACGAGACTGCGCTGCACGATATTTTTCAGGTTCAACAGTTTCTCGGAAGACTCTCCGAGACTTGCCAGCTTGTTCTTCAGCTCCTGCAGCTCCTCCCTGTGGTGTTCCACACGCTGATCGTGTCTGTCCTGAATCAATTCTCTGGCGTATCCTAGTTTTGCCTCCAGTTCCATGCGACTTTCTCTGATCGTCAAAGTCACTTCAGCGCGTCTGTCAGCCCTCTCTGCCTTACGTTCTGCAACGGAATTGGCGAACTCCGCCTTCTGGGCGGCAACCGTCTCCGCAAATTCTGCCTTTCTGTTCTCCAGTTCTTCCTTGGACAGCGCAATGACCACATCCACACGCTTCTGGATATGCCCCATCTCTTCTCGCAGCTGTTCCAGCTTGATCAGCAGATTGCGCAGGTCCATAGCGGCACGGAAGGACACACACAGATCGATTCCGAGCACCACCGTCAGAACGATCGTGACCACAGTCAGTACTGTCTGATGGAAGGAGAGCACCAGCTCCTCGATGGGCTGATGAATCACTCTTGTCATCAGCACAGTAAAGGCTCCCCAGGCCAAGGTGGAACTAAGGCAGATATGTCCCTGAAACTGGAACTTTTTCCTGGAGTAGTCCCAGTAGCGCACCTTGAAGAGTGCCTCCATGGCCACACCGGTAACATATTCCAGCGCAGTAGCCCCCACACATCCCGCCAGATAAGTCAGGAGCAGATTGTCCTGAAAGGGTCTGGACACCACCAGCATCATGATCGCTCCGCTTCCATAGATCGGCAGAAAGGGACCACGCAAAAAACCTCTGTTGGTCAGCTTCCGCGAGCAGATGGATACATAGGCGGATTCAAAGCACCACCCAAGAAAACAATATAAATAGAAGAAAAACAACCATTGAATCACTGTATACTGATACATAACCTACCTCTATCGAAACACAGCAGCCTGCACGGAGAGTTTTCCCTTCCTGGTCTCTCTGGCCTCTTCCGTCAGCATTAGTTTCCCATAGCCGCGGACACTGACGATCTCCCCCTGCTTTAAGATCCTTGAATTGTTCTCGCACAGTCTCCCTGCCACGAATACCTTTCCGGAGCGAAATAGTTCGATGCTTTTTTCTCTGGAGAGGTTGAACACCTTCGCTATCACTGCATCCACCCTCAGAGACTGCACCTGAATGGTCAGCTGTTCAGGCTCCTCCTTCGGATACTCTTCCAAGCTCTCAATGACCCTGCAGGTCACTGTCGTATGCTTTACCTGTGTCAGATGCTCGCAGAGAAAGGGGGCGATGGATTCCAGGCAGAACAGAAAACCACATTTCTCCCCGATCTTGATGTCTCCCAGTGTACTTCTCTCGATGCCGAGATTCATCAGTGCCCCAAGAAAGTCTCTGTGAGATAACCTATCTGCAAATTTCATGGCAACAGGGGCGATGCGAATACAACAAATCGGAAAAGGAACTGAGTATCCCAGTTCCTCTTCTTTGCCAAACCGAATGACGCATCGGTCAGCTTCCGGATAACCGCCGTCCATGCAAAAACCTGCATAGGCAAGCTCCGACTCCTGCTGCCAGAAGACGTCCATCTCGCCAAGTCCCAGGAAACCGGTAAAGGTAAAGACTCCCTGCCGAAAGGATCTTTCTGCCAGTTCTCTGAAACGATTTTTCATCTGTGTTACTTCTTTTTGATTTTCCATATGAAACGCCTTTACGTGAAGGAAATCACTTCCTCCTTCGGCGCCTTCGTCTTCTCAACACTGACGGCATGCAGAATAGGGCCCTCACCCTGATAATCCTCCCAGTACTCCTTGGTCATGGTAGCCGTCACCTTCACCCACTCCTTCTGCGTGAGGGAAGCGGCACCATCGTACTCGCAGGCAAATCCCAGGAAGGCCATATCATCCGCACAGCAGGTCATTGCCAGACGACCCGGCACAAAATAATTTTTCGGGAACTCCTCCGGCTTTAATACCATCGCAACGAACTGCAGCTTCTTGCCGATATATCGCTCCGGATGATCGGTTGCATCCAAATACCAGATGCCATAACCCTGATTGTCAAGCACGATCGGGTCTGCATTCAGATCATAGGGAAGATCCTCCTCGAAGATCTCGTCGATCTCACCGTTTTCATCCTCGAAGACCACATCAGCCTTGCTGTTTACCGCCTTGATATTTCGCTTAAAGGTATTCAGCTGGTCTCTCACAGTGTCGCAGCGGTTGAAGATGATCATCTCCGAGCCGCGGATCATCTCTGCCAGCAGAGACCGCATATTGGTGTAATACATGGTGAAGGTAGAACCGTCGATCATAGTGATCTGCTGTTCTATCTTCCAATACCATGGAAGCTTTACCTCTTTATAATTCCACATACCGTTGAACTCAATAATGATTCTGTCCGGCTTGTGCTTCTTCTCCAGTTCGGTCAGTTTCGTAGGATTGAAGTCCTCTTCCTCCTCGATCACTTCCATCACCGTGCGGGTCTTGGACAAAAGAGCGGGATCATACTCCAATTCTCCCTCCTCACAGACGATCAACAATGTTTTTCCCTTTGTCTGGAAATAGGGCTGGCCCAAAGTAAACGCAATGAACCCTGTCTTGCCGCTCTCCAGAAAACCGTTTATCATATATACGGGCTTCATAAAAACACCTCATTTTCTATTGAAACAATGCTTCCAGCTTGTCCTCATCCAGCTTCGATCCGATGACACAGATCTTACCGGTGACAATAGGACTTCCGGTTCTGATGTCAGACTCCTCGGGCACATAGTCATAATAGATCCAGGTACCGTCCTCCCCGGGAACCATTCCCTTCGCACGAAGCACAAAACCATACTCTCCGCTGTCCAAGGCCTCCAGAATCTTCGTGATCTTCTCCACGGTATACTTCGCAGGAGTCTCCTTGCCCCAGCTGGTAAACACCTCATCTGCATGATGATGATGGTGCTCGTGATCATGATCATGGCAGTGACACTCCTCACCGTCCTCATGGTGATGATGGTGCTCATGCTCATGCTCATGGCAATGGCACTCCTCGTCCTCCTCGTGGTGGTGATGATGCTCATGCTCATGCTCGTGATCATGGCAATGGCACTCCTCGTCCTCCTCGTGGTGATGATGATGCTCATGCTCATGCTCGTGATCATGGCAATGGCACTCCTCGTCCTCCTCGTGGTGATGATGATGCTCATGCTCATGCTCATGGCAGTGGCACTCCTCACCGTCCTCATGGTGATGATGATGCTCATGCTCATGTGCGTGCTCTAACATCTCAGCCATCATTTCTTCCAAGGTGTCTGCACCCTCGATGGTCTCCAGGACAGCCTTGCCATCCAACTGATCCAGAGGCGTGGTGATGATGGTTGCCTTGCTGTTGTGCTCACGAATCATGGCAACGCACTCTGCGATCTTTGCATCGCTGGCCTTATCAGTTCTGCTCAGGATGATCGTACCGGCATACTCGATCTGATTGATAAAGAACTCACCAAAGTTCTTGCTATACATCTTTGCCTTACTTGCATCCACTACCGCAACAGCACTGTTTACCTGCACATCCAATTCTTCAGCAACGCCTTCCACTGCCTTCAGAACATCAGAAAGCTTTCCCACACCTGAAGGCTCGATCAAAATACGCTCCGGTGCATAGGTGGTGATCACCTCTCTCAAAGAAGTGCCAAAATCACCTACCAGGGAACAGCAGATACAGCCGGAATTCATCTCCTTGATCTCGATGCCGGCCTCCTGTAAAAAACCACCGTCGATTCCAATCTCACCAAACTCATTCTCAATCAATACCGTCTTGCTGCCGTCCAACGCTTCCTTCAAAAGCTTTTTGATCAGCGTCGTCTTGCCGGCACCAAGAAAACCGGAAAATACATCAATCTTTGTCATTGTTCGTCCATCCTTTCTGCAGAGACCCTCTGCATGCATTACCTATTATTGTCTACCAAATCTTCCAAAAAGTCAACCTTTATTGCAAAGAGACTCATCGGGATCACTGCAAGCTCACCATCATCATTTCCGCCGGAGATGATCCCCAGCAGATTCCCATCCTTGTCGAACAGTCCGCCGCCGGACATCCCCGGTTTGCCGTTGACCTTAGCCAGTATCATATGCTGCCCATAGTCTTCTACGAAGATCCAAGGTTCTTCAATGATCCCCTCATATGACTGAGCCGCAACACCCAAGGTACAGCCCAGCGCGATACAGATATCTCCCTGCTGCACTGCAGCATCATCCCCCTGCTGCCATCCGGCACATTGGTAGTGTTCCAGATTTTCCTCCGGTACATCCGACCTTTCCACGATGACCACTCCGATATCCTGACTCTCATAGCAATCGGTCTCTCTGCTCACGGCATTGTAATCATCAAAGAAGGTAACTCGCACATAGGAATTTGCCTGGGAGATCACATGAGCCGCCGTCAGAATCACGATCCGCTCCTCGTCCATTCCTGCGATCACTCCACTGCCCAGAAGGCCTCCACCCTCCAGCTGTACCATCATCGGACCGCAGCTTTTCTGAACCAGATCGGCAAAATTGATGTCGGAATCATCCACGCTCTCTGTGGAAGCTTCCCCCTTCTCTTCGGATGACTCGCTATCACTCCTACTGTCATCCACAACACTTACGCCGGACTCATCACTGTTATCATGCATCTGCTTGCTGCATCCACACAATACCAGACACAACACAAAAACGATCCACCAAATATTTCTCATCTATCCTCCTTCAATCCCGAGCGAGAGTACGTCCGGGAAGGAACACCTGCCTCAAAACAGGCCCTGTG
Source organism: Acetatifactor sp. (assembly GCA_051880235.1). Classification (GTDB taxonomy): domain Bacteria; phylum Bacillota; class Clostridia; order Lachnospirales; family Lachnospiraceae; genus Acetatifactor. Next base: position 25,177 of record JBJENO010000044.1, read on the forward strand.
CATTCCGCCCCGGTACGCAAAACCCCGGCAGTATCTGCCGGGGTGAAAGTGATGTAAGCAAAACGATAAGCCGGGTTATGTCGTTGAGCGATCATCTATCTACTGCGGCTGTTGCCAGCCGCCTCTAGCAACCTACCTGAAAGCAGGTCGGGCAAACCTATCGCTTTCGTCTTGGTCTTGCTTCGGATGGGGTTTACATGGCTCCGGCTGTTACCAGCCGGACGGTAGTCTCTTACACTGCCTTTCCACCCTTACCAGGTTTCCCTGGCGGTATCTCTCTGTTGCACTGGCCTTGGAGTCGCCTCCACCGGACGTTATCCGGCATCCTGCCCTATGAAGCCCGGACTTTCCTCACCTGACTGTTATGTCAGCCGCGATCGCCTGTCTTACTTACCTGCCCATTATAGCCTTCCCCCTCGGAAAAAGCAAGAATGTTTTTTCCTACACGTTAAAACAGCTTCCGCCCACAAACTCTCTGCAAATGGAATTATTGGGAAGACTCTCCGCAGGCATATTCAGGAAATAATCCAAAAATTTCATCAAGCGCTTTGCCTCCAGATACTCCGGTGCATCCTTTGGAATCTGGAACAGCAAAGGCATTGCATAGGTCTTCAGCACTGCCAGTTCATAGATCTGGGTGGAGTTGAACATTGCGTCCGCCTCTTCCTGAAAGGGGAAGATATTCTCCTCCTCACCACGTCTGACCGAAGGCCACATACCGATAGTACGCTGGGCGCTGGAGCCGCGAGTCCTGGCATCCCGCACCATACGGCGCAAGAGTCGTCCGTCGGTGGTGGGAATGCGGTTGTGCCGATCCACATTCAGGGTCGTCAGCGCACTGATATAAATCTTGTATTTGCTTTCCTCCGGAAGAGCATAACTCATTTTTGCATTCAGGCCATGAATTCCCTCGATCACTAAGATATCATCCGGTCCCAGCTGTTTATAGTTTCCGCGGTATTCTCTCTTGCCCACCATAAAATTGAAAGAAGGCAGTTCCACCCGCTCCCCGGACAAAAGTCTCACCATATCCTCATTGAATTGCTTCACATCCAATGCTTCCAGACATTCGAAGTTGTAATCACCGTTTTCATCCAGAGGAGTATTTTCCCGATTGACAAAGTAATCGTCCAGCGCAATGGGATGGGGTACCTTTCCCAAAGTCCGAAGCTGGATGGACAACCGATGGGAAAAACTGGTCTTTCCGGAGGAAGAAGGTCCCGCGATCATGATAAACTTCACATTTCCTCTGCTCACGATATCCTTGGCGATCTCCCCGATCTTTCGCTCCTGTTCGGCCTCCTGAATCAGTACCATTTCACTCATGGAGTTGTTGCAGATCCCGTTGTTCAGATCACCTACCGTCTCAATTCCCACCTTCTGTCCCCACTCACCGGAAGAGACAAGAGTGGCGAACAGATTCTTCCTCTCGTCGAAGGGCTCTACCACCGTCGGATTTTTCTTGGTCGGCAGCAGCAGCATATATCCGTCCGCATAAGGACACACATCCGTCCACTGCACATAACCGGCATTCGGCAGCATATACCCGTAATAATAGTCAAAATAACCATCCATCTCATAGATGTTGACCTGGGAACTCATGCGGTAAGAAAACAATTCCACCTTGTCATCCATTCCCTTCTCCCGGAACAGATCGATGGCATCCTCCACTGACATGGACCGCTTCATAAAGGGTACCCTTCCCTCAACCAATTCTCTCATTCTGGCCTTCAGGCGCCCAGCCCCCTCTTCAGACACCGGAAAAGCACCTCTGGTGCTGATATAATACCCATGTCCGATGGTAAATTCCACATAAGCTCTGCTGGCGGCCTCTTCACCGTACACATCGTTTACCGCCTTGAGAAACAGCATGGTAGCTGCTCTCACATAGGTCTTGTGTCCCACATCATCCTTTGTGGTGAAAAATTTTACCTCACAATCCTTTGTGATCAGTTTAAACAATTCCCTGATCTTTCCGTTACAGGATGCAACAGCGATCTGGCTGTCATAGCGATCCTGATACCGTTTTGCTATCGTCTCATAGGATGTACCTCTTGGGACCTGTATCTTCTCCCCGCATACTGATACCTGAATCATTTCACTCCCCCTGCCCCTTACCTTGGAGGGGCAACCACTGCAAACACATAAATTCCATTCTTCTTCGATCCAAACTTACCGGAAGTACTCCAGAGCACGACGGATCTTAGAAAGCTCCCCCTGTACCTCAGAAAGTCTGTTTTTCAGACGTTTGTTACCGTCCGCTTTTTTCTCCTCCGACTGAGCTGTCCGCTCCAAATTGGAACAGAGCATCTGCTCCAGTTCTTCGCAGACCGCCAGTTGCTTTTCCAAAAACTCCAGCAACACCGGATCCTTTGTCTTGAGTAAATACTCCCCGTAGGCATCGAACAGATCCTGATCTTCCTGCTCTGATACGAAAATTTCGTCCCCACAGGCGGGTAATGCCTTCATGGCAAAATAGTACTTCCCGTCTTCCAGCTCACTTCTCTCCTCCACAATCGAAAAACCGTTCTGTCGAAGGAAAGTCCGAAATTCCCGGATCTCGGACTGAGGCTGTAGGATCAACTCCTTCAGAGTCTTCACTTTCTCAAAACTGTCCGTCAATATTTTTTCCATCAACGGTCCACCCATACCGGCACAGACGAGAGTTTCTGCTTCCCCGGGCAGATACTCCTTAAGTCCGTCTGACAATCTGGTCTTCACCAACACTTCAAAACCGCTCTGTCTGATATGATCCTCTGCAGCCGACAGAGGGCCCTTTCTCACATCCATGGCAAGGGCACAGGGACTGATTCCACAGTCCACCAGATAAATAGAAAGATACGCGTGGTCGCATCCAATATCAACCACGCGATTTCCCTTCGTCACCATATCCGCCAGCATCTGTAACCGTTTGGACAGAAAGACTCTTTTGGGCGCCATTAGTCCAGATAGTCCTTCAGCTTTCTGCTTCTGCTGGGGTGGCGCAATTTTCTCAAAGCCTTTGCCTCGATCTGTCTGATACGCTCACGGGTCACATTAAACCGTTTGCCCACATCCTCGAGGGTCTTGGGCTGACCGTCATCGATACCAAAGCGCAGTCTCAGTACCTTCTGCTCACGCTCGGTCAACGTATTCAGAACCTCGTCCAGCTGCTCACGAAGCAGGGTGAAGGCAGCTGCATCTGCAGGTGCAGGGACGTTGTCATCCTCGATGAAATCCCCCAGATGGCTGTCCTCCTCCTCACCGATAGGCGTCTCCATGGACACCGGCTCCTGACTGATCTTCAAAATCTCACGAACCCGGTCCGCAGGCATTCCCATCTCTTCCGCGATCTCTTCAGGGGAAGGCTCTCTGCCCAGCTCCTGAAGCAGCTGTCTGCTGACACGGATCAGCTTATTGATGGTCTCAACCATATGCACAGGAATACGAATGGTTCTGGCCTGATCGGCAATGGCTCTGGTAATTGCCTGACGGATCCACCAGGTAGCGTAAGTGGAGAATTTATAGCCCTTTCGATAATCAAACTTCTCTACTGCCTTGATCAGACCTAAGTTTCCCTCCTGAATCAGATCCAGAAACAGCATTCCTCTGCCCACATAGCGCTTTGCGATGCTGACCACAAGACGAAGGTTTGCCTCTGCCAGACGCTTCTTCGCCTCCTGGTCCCCCAGCTCCATTCTCTTTGCAAGCTCGATCTCTTCCTCGGCGGACAAAAGAGGTACCTTACCGATCTCCTTCAGATACATACGCACAGGATCCTCAATGCTTACGCCGTCAGGGACAGAAAGGTCTATATTTTCAACATCAACTGCCTCCTCCTCAGAGAACATGGCAGGATCTACATCGATGTAATCCTCTTCCTCCGTAATTCGAAGCACATCAATATTGTTCTTCTCCAGAACGTCGAGAATTTTTTCAAACTGTGCCTCTTCCAAGGGCATATCGGCAAAGAAATCACTGATTTCCTGATACTCCAGAACATTCTTGTTCTTCTTCGCCGAAGCGATCAGTTCTTTCATCTTCTCATCAAATTTTGCCTGTAAAGTTTCATCCATTGTAATTTTCCATCCTTCCTTTGAGAAACAGATCTCCAGATCCATTACCATAGCTTATCTAATATTGTTATCCTTCCTCCAGCGAAATAAACGTTTTCGCTAAATCTTCCAATTCCTTTTTGGCCTGAAGGATACGGGCAAACCCATCCTTTTCCTGTGCAAGCACAGTGCGGCGCTGCTCAAAGCTGTTCCGCTTCACCGCCAACAAGACATCATGAAATGCCTGCTCTCTCTCCTGCAGCGTAGAGATATAGGGAAGTCCGGTGTTGAACACCTCCGCTGCGGCATGCTGGGTTTCCTCATCGTCAAACATACTGATGATGCTTGCCGGATTGGCATTCCCCTTCTCTATATTCTGAAACAGTTTCTCGGCAACCTTGTGATACAGCTCATCCGTGAAATCATCAGGGGAGAGTACCTTCTGAATCTTTCTATACAATGTGGGATAATCTGAGATCCATGTCAACAGTACCCTCTGGCTTCTCTTCGCCTTGTCTTCCGGGTTCTCCTTCTGATGTGTGACCGTTTTGGGCCGCTCTATCGGCTTTACGCCACCCTCCTGCGCTGCATAGGAAGCAACAAGGCTTCGAAGATTGTCCGGGCTGACGAAGTATTTTGCCGCTATGGCCTGCAGATAGTTCTCCCGTTCCACCTCTTCGGTGAACACAAGAAGTTTTTTAGCTATCTCTCTGTGAAATTTCGTCTTGCCGTCCGGATCCGTCAGATCAAAGCTTCTCTCCAGGATCCTGATCTCAAAAAAGAAACTGTTCTCCGCCTCATCTATGCGTTTCTGAAACTCCTCCGGCCCCAGATTTTTGATAAATTCATCCGGGTCCTTGTAGGGTTCCATGTGGATAATCTTTCCTGTAAGTCCCGCCTCCCTGAGGATTCCGATCCCCCGGATGGCTGCCTTCACACCTGCCCCATCACTGTCATATGCCAGCAATACCTTGTCCGTATATCGTTTGATCAGTCTGGCCTGCTCCGGTGTAAATGCTGTGCCCAGCGATGCAACCGCCTGGGTGAAGCCTGCCTGATGCATGGAGATCACATCCATGTATCCCTCACAAAGAATGAGATTGCCTGTTCTGGCCGTTCTGGCAAAATTCATGCCGAACAGATTGCGTCTTTTATCAAATACCGGTGTCTCGGGAGAGTTCAGATACTTCGGTTCTCCATCTCCCATCACCCGGCCGCCAAACCCGATGACCTTGCCATTTATATCCTGAATCGGAAACATCACACGATTCCAGAACTGGCTGACCAGACCTCTCTTCTCAGACATCACTGCCAGCCCGGCCTCATGGATCAGGTCGTCTTCAAAGCCCTTGCTTCTAAGGTACCGAATCAGTTCCTGCCCTCCCATATCGGCAAAACCCAGTCCGAATTTCTTCATGGTCTCCTCGGACAGCTCCCTTTTCTTCAGGTATTCCATGCCGACCTTTCCGCGGGGAGAACGCAGCTGATAGTAGAAGAATTTGGCAGCCTCCCGGTTCAGATCCAGCAGGCGCTGCTTTCGGTTCACCAGTTTCTTTTGTTCCTCCGTGTACTCTGCCTCGGGCAGCTTCACACCGCAGCGCTCGGCCAAAACCTTCACTGCCTCCGGGAAAGAGTAATTCTCATACTTCATGAGAAAGGTGTAGACATTGCCGCTCACACCGCAGCCAAAGCAATGGAACATCTGCTTGGCGGAAGAAACTGAAAAGGACGGTGTATCTTCATTGTGAAAGGGGCAACAGGCCCAATAATTATTTCCTTTCTTCTGAAGGCTCAGATACCCGGATACCACATCCACGATATCGCTTCGGGATCTGACCTCTTCAATTATCTCATCCGAATAAAACATTCGTAATCCTCTGCTTTTCTCTGTAACAATTGTTCTCTTACAGTGTCCAGGATTTCGGTATGTAGATCTCCTCATAGGTTGCAATGGCAAAGCGGTCTGTCATTGCCCCGATATAGTCACAGATCACCTGTTCCCTGGGTTCACCCTCTGCGATCAGATTCAGAAACTCCTCCGGAAGAACATCGATATTTCTCATAAAGTGGGTGTAAAGGGTCTCCACCAGCACCTCCGCCTTGCTCTCCTCACTCTTTGCAACCGGGTTCTCGTAGACATTGGTGAACATAAACTTGCGCATGTTGCGCATGGCTGTCTCCACGGGCTCGGACATGCAGATGTCATTCTTTCCCATGCTGTTGGTCACAATGTCATGCACAAAATGATCCAGACGCTCCGAGGGAGTACATCCGATGACATCACGAATCTCCTTGGGGACATCGCTCTCCTTAAGGATCCCTGCACGTACCGCATCATCCATATCATGGTGAATATAGGATATCTTGTCGGACAGGCGTACTACCTTGCCCTCCAGCGTATGCGGCTTACCGATGGTCTGATGATTTCTGATACCGTCCCGCACCTCGTAGGTCAGATTCAGACCCATGCCGCCTCTCTCCAGACGATCCACGGTCCGAACACTCTGACAGCTGTGCTCAAAACCAAGGGGACAGATTCTGTTTAATGCTCTCTCCCCGGCATGACCAAAGGGTGTGTGCCCCAGGTCATGTCCCAAGGCAATTGCCTCCACCAGATCCTCATTCAGCTTCAGAGCCTTGGCGATGGTTCTGGCGTTCTGGGAAACCTCCAAAGTATGCGTCAGACGTGTGCGGTAATGATCTCCCTCCGGCGAAAGAAACACCTGAGTCTTATCCTTGAGACGCCGAAACGCCTTGCAGTGCAAAATCTTATCTCGGTCTCGTTGGAATGCAGGTCTGATGTCACACTCCTCCTCCGGCGTCAGTCTTCCCTTTGACGCCATACTTAACGAGGCAAACGGACTTAAGTACTCTTTTTCACGTTGCTCCAAGCTTTCTCTGATCGTCATGTTACTGCTCCCTTTCCCGGCATATCAGCCGACAGCGAACCCTCTCTACCTATATTATTCTACGACACCTTTCAAATTACTTTCCACAATTTTTATATCGTTCACTTTTTCCTTCCATTCTGTTACTTTTTCTCTTCTTCCCTTAGAAATGCAGACGTCTGCGCACTTCGTCTCTCAGTCTTCTGGTAGAAAGCAGGGTGACAAGTACGATATCCAGAATGGTGCAGATCGTCAGAATAATGGCCGACCAATCCAGGGAAACCACCTCGGCAAGATACCAATCGATGATGGCTTCCACACCGGTACAGATCAGGGCCACTGCTGTGACAAAGTACAATGCCTTCAACAGCATCATCTTCGGAAGTGTGTTCAGACAGACAGCCCACACCTCGACGATCAGCGTGATCCACACCACGATAGGGCATCCCAATCCCAGAAACCACCTGTTATTGCCGGTCAAAAAGGTGAGCATATACAAATATCCGCCCACAGCAATTCCATCCAACAGAATGGATACATATACCGGCTGTTTCGGCACCAGAATCACCGGAATCAACAGCACCCAGAGGCAGACACACACACCGATCACAATGACGGACCAAGGCTTTGCAGAGAACACAAAACGGTTCAGGATCCCGCAGCAGACCGAGGTGGCCAGCATCATGGCAGAGACAAGAATGGCCACATCCTTGCGCTTCACCTGTTCCACCGCACCTTTTTCCTCGGGGAAGGGCGTGGTCTCCTTCACCAGTTCATAGATTTCATTCGGATTATAGACGGGAGTATTGCACAGCGGACATTTCTTTGCGGTGGAGTGCAGTTCTACTCCGCAATTCACACAGTAAGACATATCATTACCTCCTTTTTCAGCCATCAGAAACGATTGCTCTCGATCTTCACATGGATACCGTCCTGCACCAGCTTTTCAAAGAAATACCGCTCCACATCGGTTTCCCTGATACTGCTGGCAAAGTTCACCGTCAGTACATCCTCGAAGCTGATGATGGCACAGTTGGTTCTTCTGGAGAATGGTTGCCCCATATAGATATCGCAGCGCTCAATATAGGGCTTCATACTTTCCGGCATCTTCAGCACTCCCATATTGGTCAGTCCTGCAGAGGAATTCCGATCCTGCACTCTGGCATAGAAGGTGCGGACCACGATATCCTTGAGAAACAGGGGCACCACTCTGATGAAGGGATTCCGCTGGGTGGCAGCGTTGGTTGTAATATCGCCTCTCAACAGCTTTTCATTCACATAATACCGCATGTAATTGTGTACCTGAGTCACGATCTCCTCAAAGGTATAGTCCCCTAATCTGGGATCGATTCCGGGATAGATCATGGTGATGAAATTCCGCAGCGTGATGGAGGGGAAAAATCTTCGAAGATTCACCGGCATGGCGATCTTCACCGGACGCAGACGCCGTCTTCCCTCCTTCAATTGCTTGGTCAGCAGTGAATGCAGCAGCACCGCATTCAGATATTCCGTGATGGTGGCATTGTACCGCTTCGCAACCTGCAGCACTTCTTTGGCAGACATAATGCCATCAATAATATTCAATGTGTAGAAGGGCTCAGCGGTTCCCCGCACATGGAAGGCCTTCTCCTGCAGTCTGGGCGGGCACACCTTGGCATTGGCATACTTCATGTATGCATCCTCCAGTTCGCCCTCGTCCGGCTCTCCATGGATATCCAGAACCAGGCCTCCGTTCTCGATCTCGTTATGTCCCAACAGACGCAGATACGTGGCCACCATTGTCAGCAGCACACTCATACCGCCGGTGCCGTCTCCTAAGCTGTGATGAGCCTCCAGCGAAATTCTTCTTCCATAATAATAGACGCGAACCAAATAGCGATTGTTGGCCTTGAAATACATGGGCTGGCAGGGATTCTTTACATCCTCCTGGACAAAAGGTCCCGGCCTGTCATTGGGCTCCAAATACCGCCAGAACAGCCCTTTTCGGATGGCAGCCTTATAGGTGGGGAATCGGGGCAGCGTTCTGTCTAACGCCTCCTGCAAAAGCTTCGGATCGACCTCCTCCTTCATCAGGACAGACAGCCGGTACACAGAGGAAAAATCTTTTCTCTGAAGCGTAGGATACACGATTGCAGAAAGATCCAGCTTGTACCAGTCTCTCTTCCTAAATTTTTCCTTGCTCTTACTCTGCTCCAATACTCCACCCCCTCTTTTCCAAAGGATCCTCTACTTCTATTATTTGCCAAGATGGCCAACTTTTCAATCAAAATATGCTTCCGGGAAAAGAAAAAGAGTGCTAAGCAATTCACTTAGCACTCTCGCCGTGCAGGAAAAGAGACTTGAACTCTCATGGTATTGCTACCACACGGACCTGAACCGTGCGCGTCTGCCAATTCCGCCATTCCTGCGAACAAGTGTTATCATACACGCATCCGGTCCAAAAGTCAATAGGTATTTTGAAATTTTTTCATTTTTTTCAAAAATTGATTCAATATTACTTTTCCATCAGATATAAGGATACTCTGGACTGTATCACCTTAGCCGCATCCCGTGCGGACTTCTCACCCTCAAAGAAGGTATCGGCCTCCTCCCAGATGATTGAAATAATATCGGACAAATCCCCTCTGTTCCTGTCATATCTGCTGCCTTTGATCAGATCCAGATACTCCCCTACATAGGAAGTCCCGTCGGATTTGCCTTCCAGTACGATGACAGAATGGGAATCCACATGAATCACCGGACTGTTGTAAAAGGTATCGTACTCCTCCCGTCCCTCGTAGAGATCTGTTCTCGTCGGCACTGAGCTCAGCACCTCCACAGTCTCATTCTCCCTGGAGAATACCCAGTTGAGAAAATCGGCGATCACCTCATAATTCTCTGTATTCTGATTCACCGCATATCCTCTGATAAACTTCAACTGGTTTCCGTTGCCCGAGACAGAAGGGTATCCCACAGGAATATACTCGTCCCCTAAAGCTGCCCGCGCCTCCGAATAGTACTTCAGGTTGGTGGTGGGAAGCGCCAGGAAAAGCACCTTGTCTTCCTTCAACAGCCGATATTCCGCCATTCCGCTGCTTTGATCCTCATCACCCCGGTAACGCTTGCAGATCTCCAACACCCTGACAAACAGTTCGGAATCAAAACTACACTCCCTGTTCTCCACATCTATGAATTCCGAATCAAAAATGCCGTCAACAAAAATAGAAAAGGGATGACTGACTCCTCGCACCAACTGTTCAAAAGGCTCCCCCTGCGCCTCCTTTTCCTCAACGATCTCAACGATCTCTCTCGCAGTCAACGCAGAATCGGTCAGATACTTTTGATTGACAAATAATGTCCCGAACAGGGGCTGGTTGGACAAAAGCTTGATACCGTCCTCTGTCCTTCCGTATTCCAGAACTCCCGGGACAAGCTTCTCCTTCGTTGCATCTGACAGCAGACCTGTAATATCCATCAGGCAGTGATTTTTCTCAAAATTCATCATCTGCTGCCGGTCCATCAACAGGATATCCGGACCTTCTCCCTCCACCATCTCCTGCATCACTTGTGCCGATTCCACATCTCTTGTGTCCCACCGGACCTGCGGAAGAATCTCAAAGCTTACGCCCGGATGAGTTGCCTCATACTTTCGATAGAGCGTTTCCCAGTCTCCGTATACCATAGGTTTCACTGTAACAGTCACCTGAACGGCAGGTCCCTTCTCCGTAACGATGCGCAGATTATTATCCTTCAGAATCAGCAATTCTCCGTTTTCATTGCGCATCACGCAGTCCGCAGTCTTCGATTGTCCGAAGGAATCGTTCTGTGCAGCAGTATCCGTGTATATCCTCTCCATGGTTCCGGAAACAGGATCCCACTCCACGACCGTGGTACCATCCCCCGGAAAAAGAAGCCTGCCATGGGTGTCTACCGTCAGACGGGCAGCTCCTGCCTCTGTACCGCTTTTGCCCTCGAAAAGAATGACTCTCTCCCCCCGGTTGTGGTAAAATATGGTTGAGGTCCCACTCTCCAGCTTCAAAAACAACATTCGCCCCTGTGGTGTAGTGGCGAATAGGAAGTAACGGGCTCCTGTGTCCTTTCCCTCCTGTTTCTCCAGAAGACCTCCCTCTGCGTCCAGTACAAACAGCCTGTCCTCCTCCGGAGAAATCAAATAGAAGCAATCGGAAGCCGGCTCATAGTAAAGCTGTACCTCTGCAACGTAATGTTGCTGAGGCAGCATCCCCTCTTCTCTCACGATCTCACAGACATTTTTCTTTCTCTCAATGGTTCCATCCGGCAGAAGCTCCGCTGCGAAGATATCATCGATGATGCCGTCATTCATGGTGCAGCTCACCGCAAAAAATCTCCCGCCGATCAAAAAAGGCTGTGTCAGAAAGGACTCATCCCGATAGGTGATCGTCCTGACTTCTCTGGTGAGACCATCCAGAATGTTCAGGTAGTGCGTGCAGTTCAGTTTCCCATCCTCTCTTCGGGAATAATAGGTATCCAGGGAATAGATGCTCTCTCCATCTGCGCAGAACCCTCTGTTGTAGTGCTCGCCCTCCTGATTCTTAGGAAAGATATTGGGGAGATAATCCGTGAAGGACATAAAGTGTTCCGCCTCTGTCAATTCTCCTCTCTTCCATTCTCCCTGAAACAGATCGTTGACCGGAAGCTCCTGATACCGGGCAGCATAATCAACGGACGCCTCCTCCTTAACCTCCTCAGACAGATTCTCTTCTGCTTCCTTGCCGCAGCCCGAAAACAGCAGGCAAAGCAGTGTGATCATGAAGTATATTTTCTTTCTGAACATAATATAAATCCTCTCTATACTTTCTTATTTATTTTGCACAAAAAAGCCTTTATTTGAGCCACTTGTGCAATGATTTACAAAGTTACAAACAATGATAAGCATTCAATAATGGGCGAAAACTGTGTCATTTCAGTTGCAATGCACTTCGTTTTCCAGTCAGAAAGGTACACGAAATAAAACGTCATCCTTTTTTATGAAGGCGAATCTGTGTCCCATTCTTCCCTATGGCTGCTAACCTCTCATGTCTAACAGGATCATCCTCTTTTTGAGGGTCCTAAATTCCTTCGTCCAGCCTACCCATAGTGGGGTGCCGCTTCTGCTCCTATCCAGGGTCATGCCCTATAAGTTATGTCTTAGCGGCTTCGCTCTGCTTTGTCATTGCTAGAGAGCACTCCTGTAATCCAGCACCAATTGAATTCTTGGCGGACGTTATCTGCTACAGTATGTGCTTTTTATATTAGGCTGCTTCCGGCCTGATGATGTCCCTTCGGAACTTCTCCTCATCAAAGTCACAGCCTGTTTGTAATACTACGTAAAAAACTCTGATTGCTTTACATGCAACTGCTATCTTCGCCTGCATTCCTCCAAGCGGATTCTTCTGTCTGTTCCTGTAATAGAGGAACACATCTTGAAATGCAGGGTTCCAAGTCATTAATGCACGTGCTGATTCATACATTGTTCTGCGTAGCTTACGTCTGCCCCTCTTACTGATTCTTGGCTGACCTTTTTTTTACCAGAACTCTTTTTGACTATCTCTAGTCCTGCAAGCTTCTGTATCTGCTTAGGATCAGTGAAACGTCCGATATCACCGACCTCTGCGATAAAGCCAATCACAGTACTCATTCCTACTCCTTTAATGGCGAGCAGTTTCTCCACATTTGGTACTTCTTTTACTTTTTCTTCCAGGTATTCATCCAGTCTTTTTAGCTGTTCTGCTTTCAGAATGTAGTCATTTACAAGAACCCAAATCTCAAGTCTTGCTGCCTCACCGGCTTCCAGTCCTACACTGTTTTGTGCAGCTTCTACCAGGGTCTGTGCCCTCTTGATTCCCGCTGCACGCACCTTTGCGTCGCGCCATATCTGATTGATTCCACCTGCACCGATTCTAAGGATATCCTGTGGGAGCGGAGCTTCCTTTAGAAGCATAAGTCCACTGGTGGAATCCCAATCGGCATAACACTCAAAATACTCTGGGAAGAACTTCTGCAGCCATCCCTGTATCTGATTCGACAGACGCACATGCTGTTTCATAATCTGGTCTCTGCAAACAGAGGCTTCTCTAATTTCAGCATACACTCCACTTGGAAGATAAGACGTGGAATATCTTCCGTCTTTCACAAGTAATGCTATTGTCTTAGGATCCTTTAAATCACTTTTCTCAGGGCTGTTATCATCCAGTTCCATGCTTCTGTTAACCGTAAATGGATTAACCGTTACAAGCTGGATATCGTGGTCCTGTAAGAACTTCTGAAAAGTAAGCCAGTAGCAACCGGTAGGCTCGCAGCCAACAATAACCTTCTTCATTTCGGTTTTATTCATGAGTTCCTCTGTCCACCTGAGGAAAGTAAGGAATCCCATTCCGGTGTTGCTAAACTTAAACACTCTTCTTGAAAGTTCAAATCCTCTCCAGTCAAACGCTCTGCAGAAGTGAGTTTATGATCCAACATCAACTCCAACAATTAAAGTGTCACTTGTTACTTGCTTTAGTCTGTCATTCTGTGTTAAATTCATTATTAGAAACCTCCGTTGATTTAAGTGTTTTTGTTTCATCCGCCAAGATGAACACTCTAATCATACATCAGAGGTTTCTTTTTATTCAATTGGCATTATTTCTGAATTACAGGAATGCTCCTTTTGTCACCATAACATGAGAGAAAGGGGGATTCAATGGAGCCGGTGAAATCTTAAATATTCTTAAAACATTCTCCAAAGCGAAAATATGATTGGGTTCTAAATAAACTTTACTGAGGAGATTTGAGGCTTCTACGAAAGGCGGGAGCGACAAGAAAATCTGTTTTTGGAGGTTTTGATGCACCGACTTACATCGGAAATCGTGAAATGAATCCAACCGCTGCATATTGGAGGTTCGCTTTTTTAAGATTGAAGAAAAAAACAACAAAAGGACTGACTTGCGGCTGTTCTGTTGTGTATCATTACATCGAAGACTGAGAAATGAGTCCAATCTTTGTTAACTGGATGCCTTCTTCCTTGTAAATAAAGAAGAAAACATCAAAAAGGCTGAATTGTGGTTGTCAGCTGTATGCCTTTACATCGGAAATCACGAAATTTTCTTTCTTCGCCGTTATTACGTTGGAAGGTAATTTATCCCGATGAAAAAAGGAAGTATATAGTGATTAACAAGTGAAACAAATTGTCTAAAGAGTGATACAGTGTACCATCCAACGACAAAGCGCCGAGGCGATACTCCATCGTCTCAGCGCCACTGTTTTGAGTCTATTCTGTCGCAGCCTTCCCGCCCTCCGGTCCCGTCTCGCTCATCTTCAGCTGGGCACTTACCAGACCATAGTAAATTCCCTTCTTCTCCAGCAGTTCATTGTGGGTACCGATCTCAGCCACGCCGTGTTTGTCGATGACTACCAGACGATCTGCACCGCGAAGGGTAGACAGTCTGTGAGCGATGGCAAAGGTGGTTCTGCCCTGAATCAGTCGATCCAGAGCCTGCTGGATCAGAAACTCACTCTCCGTATCCAGCGCAGAGGTTGCCTCATCCAAAATCAATATCCTTGGATTATTCAGGATCGCTCTGGCGATGGCGATTCGCTGTCTCTCACCGCCGGACAGGTTGTAACCGTGTTCACCCACATAGGTATTGTAACCGTCAGGTGTCTTGCAGATGAAGTCGTGGGCGTTGGCTGCCTTGGCAGCCTGAATCACTTCCTCCAATGTAGCATCCTGTTTTGCATAGCGGATGTTTGCCAGAATACTGCCGGAGAACAGGAAGGTCTCCTGCAAAACCACACCGATCTGGGAGTGGAGGCTTTCCTTTTTGATATCCCGAAGGTCCACGCCGTCCAGCGTGATGCTTCCCTGGTCCACATCGTACAGTCTCATGATCAGGTTGATCAGCGTGGACTTACCGGTTCCGGACGCTCCCACCAGTCCGATCATCTCACCGGGCTGTACGGAAAAGCTGATATTCTCCAGTACCGGCTCGTAGGTCTGGTAACCGAAGGAGACATCCTGAAATTCAAAAGCCCCCTTGATGGGAAACTCCTTGCTGTCTGCCTTGTCGGCCAGTCTCGGCTCCTCATCCAATACGTCGTAGATACGGTTCATACTGGTGATCAGCTGCATGATAGACCTGGGCAGGTGGGTCATCCAGCTCAACGGTCCAAACAGATATCCGCTGTAGGTCACAAACTGCACCAGTTCACCCACCGTCATCTCTCCTTCCAGCACATGGATACCGCCGAAGTAGATTGCGATATAGGTACCCATGCCAAGCAGGAAGGTCAGTACCGGGAAGAACAATGCCCAGAAGGTCTCGTTCTTTCTCTGCACCTGTGCAAAATCCCTGGCCTTCTCGGTAAAGCGCTTACTCTCCCGTTCCTCCTGTCCGAAGCTTTTTACGATTCGCATACCGGAGATGATATCCTGAAGGCTGCTCTGCATATCGTCAAACTTCAGCCACTGTCTGTGGAAAATGGTGTTGATCTTATGCCAGAACATCTTGGTGATGATAAATACCACCACGATAAATACCAGGGTAAGCAGTGTCATCTTCCAGTTGATGGCGAACATCATCGCTATCGATACGATCATAGTCAGAAGGCAACCAAGCATATCGCCGAAAACCTCCTCCATGAAGGCTCTGATCTGCTTGGTGTCTCTGGACACACGGTTCATCAGTTCTCCCGGTTTTCTGTTATTGATGAAGGACAGCGACAATACCTGTATTTTCGCATACAGTCTTTTGCGTAGACTCATGCTGATGGATGCCCCTAATTTCACACAATTCCAATAGCGATACATGATGATGACGATTCTGGTCACCAGCAGTGCAAAGCTGACTCCGATAAAAAGGTACAGTTCCTTAGGAGTACCCGTTCCTGTTGCCAGGCTGTGGTCGATAAAGTATCTCTGCACCATGGGAGTCACCAGGTCAAACACCGAGGCAAACACCATCAGCACACCGATGAGCAGCAGCTTTCCCCCAAACTCTCCGGTCAGCGCCAAAAACTTCTTCAGCACATCCGCCTTGCCGTCACAGTAAGGGCACTTGCTGGTTCCCGGCAAGGCTCTGCCGCACTTCTCACAATATTTCTCATATTCCAGGCTGACGACCATATCTTCATCTGTCAGCTCTCTGCCCTCTTCTATGGTCCGGATTACAGTCTGGGCACCTCTGGTCAGGTAAGCGACCCTTGTGATGTGCTTCATAGAAAATCGGCACACACAGGTTTTGCTTCCGTCCCGACCAAATACCGTGACGATTCCGCTGTAGACCTGATGCTCACACTTGATCTTCTCACAGTCCTTCAGCGAAAAACTGGCGGTGCACGCACCGCTCTGAAGAACCGCAAATCTTTGGTTGGTCACCACCAGCCAGGTCTTGTCGGTATATTCCGTCACAGCGTTCTTTTTTGCATTGTCGAAGCTTAGATCCACAGGCACACAGTACAGGGTTCGCTCCCCCTGTCCGAGGGCAAGTGCCTTTCTATTGGCCTCGTTCAATTCATAATTAAGTTTCATGTTACTATCCTCTGATTAGATAAACAAATCTAACTTCTTTCTCTCCATCACAGACAATGCGTACAGATCCGGCAGTTCATATCGGTTGCCGTCAATGTCCGTGATCTGGTATCTGGCCTCCCCCAGATTCACCACGGCATCTCCGCCCATATGGGTGGTAAAGCGGCACACACCAAAGTCTGTCTGAACGTGCCAGTAAGCATAGCCATACTCGTCCTTTACATCCAAAATCTTACGGATCACCGGCAGGAAATAGCGCAGTCTGATCTGCTCTCTGATCATCTCCTGCTCTTCCTTCTTCAGATCCTTCAGGTCGTGAATCAGTCCGATCTCCTTTGCCTTCTCGTCAGCCTCTCTGATCGAGATAAACTCCTCCGGATTGGTGAGAGGGAAAGTCAGGTAGACGCCTACTCTCTCGTATTCCTTCTCTCCGGTTTTTAAGGAGAGGAAACCGCCCTTGGTACGGGCAAATACCGCATTATCACCGGTTAAGAAGCGCATTTCCAGCACTTCCTCTGATTCCTTTTTCAAAGCCTCCTCGTCGAACTCCTGTAAGTCCAACAGATCCGGCATGTTTTCATTCATATCTTCCATCTTCTTTTCCTTTCTATCTTAAACAGTTCTGCAGGTTACTCGATTCCTCTCATTGCCAGCGCCTTGGTCTGCAGCTGGGTCAGCTTGTAGAAGGTTCCTTTCTGTTCCATCAGTTCCTTATGAGTACCGGACTCGGTTACCCGGCCGTCATCCAACACGATTAAGTGGGTAGCATTGCGCAGGGTCGACAGTCGGTGTGCGATGGAAAGCACAGTCCTGCCCTTTTCCAGCTTCTCCAGAGATTTCTGAATGGCCAGTTCGGTCTCAGTGTCTACCGCAGAGGTAGCCTCGTCCAGGATCAGGATCTTGGGATCTGCCAGAATTGCTCTGGCAATAGAGATCCTCTGTTTCTCACCGCCGGACAGGCTTCTGTTGGAGGGGCCTAAGATCGTATCATAGCCCTGGGGCATCTTACAGATGAAATCGTGGGCACTAGCCTGGATGGCAGCTTTGATGATCTCCTCTCGGGTAGCATCCGGTCTGGCATAAGCGATGTTCTCTGCAACTGTCCCCACGAAGATGTAAGTTTCCTGAGATACCATCGCCACATTCTTGCGAAGCTCTCTGAAGCCATACTGCTTTACATCCACACCGTCTACCAGCACCTGACCTTCTCCCGCATCATACAGTCTGGAGATCAGATTGACCAGTGTAGACTTTCCGGCACCGGAACGTCCCACGATACCCAACACCTCTCCTGCCTCCACCTTAAAGCTTACATCCTTCAGAATAGGCTTGTTGGGCTCGTAGCCGAAGGTAACGTGCTTTAACTCGATCTCACCGCGCAGTTCTTTCGGACGAAGCGGGTTGGGTACCTCCTTCACCTCTGGAACCGCATCAATGATCTCGAACATACGCTGGGCAGAGTTCATGGCGTTAGTGTACCAGCGGAAGATTCTGGACATAAACTCTAACGGCCACTTCAGCTGTCCCACATAACCGGTGAAGGTCAACAGCAGTCCCAGTTCCATATCCCCGCCCAAAATGATCAGTGCGGAACCTGCTGCCCATACCAGAAAGGTCAGCATATCCTCAAAGATCCAGTACAGTGCGGAGAACTGACAGTCAAATCGGGCTACGTCCAACTCTGCATCCCGGACACGACTGTTGTTCTTCTCGAAACGGGTCATCTCCTGTGTCTCCTGACCAAATGCCTTTACGACTCTGGCTCCGGTAAAGTTCTCATTCATCTGGCCGTTGAGTTTTCGGTTGGCTCTATGCCGCTTTCCGAAGTAATGCCACAGTCTGGGCATCATACCGTAGCTGATGGCAAACAACACCGGCATCAGAATAATGGAGGCAGCCGCCAGCAGAGGATTCATGACGAACATGATCACACAGGTGGCGATCATCGTACCGAGATTGATGAAAAAGTAAGGAATTCCATCGATAAAGAAACTGGATACCTCATCTGCATCATCGGAGACTCTGGTCATCAGTCCTCCGGTCTGTCTCTTGGTAAAGAAGCTGATGGACAGTTTTCCCATAGAGTCAAACACCTGACATTTCATCTTCGCAATGGTCTCGGAAGCGATCTGCGCCGTCAGAGCACCCTGCAGCATACCCATCCCCTGGATCACCACCTTAGTCAGCAGCATCACAATGACCAACACTCCCAGTGCCAACAGGTATCTTCCGCCGGGAATTCCCATCATCCTTAAGAATCTGTCATCCTTTGCCAATACCTTGTCATACAGGATGGTACCGCTTAAGTATGGCCAAACCAGATTCAGCAGTGCTGTGCCGATATAGCAGAGCACCATGATACAAAGCTTTACTTTGTAAGGCTTGAAATAACCAACCACACGGAAGAGAATCGACTTCTTATCCATACACTTGGGACAGACCTTTCTCTCCTGGTCGGGATAGATCATACCACATTTGGGGCAGACATCCTTTCCCCGCTTCACATCTAAGTCTTCCTCCGTGATCTCCTCCTTCTTTTTTAGCTTCTCCAGCAGCTTGCACAGACGCATGAAGGTCTCCATCTTGGTATTGGAGAACTGGCAGAGATACCTCTCGATCCCTTCGATCACACCCATGAGTACTCCTGTGGATACCTGACGGATCACCTCCAATTTCTCGATCTTTTCCAAGTCATAGATCAACACCGCAGGCTCTCCGTTCAATCCGCTCTCCAAACCGGCAAAGCTGTCGTAGCCTCCCAAGCGGAACTCCCGTTTCTCCACATAAGGATACTTGGCCAGTATCAGCTGAGTCCCTGTCAGTGCAGTAATTGTGTCGGAGAATCGAAATTCTTCATCCAGATCACCAATTGCGGCAAAGACCACATCTTCATTTTTGATTTGGTACTTTTCCAGTACCTTTGAAAAACTTTTCGGCAAATTCATTTCTTCGCTTCACTCCTCACCCTATTTTTGCAGAAAAATAGGCAAAAAGAAACCGGTACGACAGTTTCTTGTCATACCGGTAAAAATCACATTTCATCCTTCAGAACACAGAGAAAACAGACACAGACTGCTTCAGGCATTCTGAAAACCGGAGACAATACATTTTTTCAGTTCATTTGTTCTGATCTTAACAAACATTTGATTGCCTCCTTTCTAAAAAAACACAGTAAACAGTTACTCAGTCACTATACTCCCATTGGGAAATATTGTCAACCTCTTTTTTCACAGTCGGAACTTTTCGCCGATTCTCTTCCCATTACAGCAGAGGCGCTACAAACTTCATCACATTTCCCACCAGTTTTACATACCACTTTTCTTTTCTGATGGTTTCCATGGTAACCTGCTGACACTTTTCCAGAGTTTCCATGTAGTCTTGTTTGATGTCCCGGATGCAGGGAGTACCATAGAGGTAGGTAGCACACTCAAAATGATGGTACAGACTTCGATAATCCATATTGATGGTGCCTACCACAGCCTTCACGTCATCGCTGACAAACACCTTTGCATGGACAAACCCCGGAGTATATTCGTAGATGGAAACTCCCGCTTTCAGCAAAGATCGATAATAAGTCTTCGCCAGAGCCTGCGCCAC
This sequence comes from Acetatifactor sp., assembly GCA_051880235.1. Taxonomy (GTDB): domain Bacteria; phylum Bacillota; class Clostridia; order Lachnospirales; family Lachnospiraceae; genus Acetatifactor. The sequence continues at coordinate 45,201 of JBJENO010000044.1, forward strand.
AAAGCTGTCCGAAACATGGGGCAGAATCAATCTCACATCCACACTTCGCTGTGCGGCAAACAATAGTGCCTTCTCCAGCTCGCCGTCCAGGATCATATAGGGAGTCATAATGTATACATAATTATGGGCACGATTTAAAATATCCATGTAGACAGACTCGCCCACATTGTCATCGTCCAGCGGACAGTCTCCGTAAGGCATCACAAAACCGCTGCTTAAGTCCGCATTCGTCAGACACTCTTTGGTCGGCTGTAGGTAGGGAGTATAGTCACATACTCTTTCATTCACATTCCACATCTGCAGAAACATCAGCGTAAAGCTTGCCACTGCATCCCCTTGTAACATTACGCCGGTATCCTTCCAATGACCAAACCGGTCGATATGATTAATGTACTCATCTGCAAGATTGATACCGCCGTTGAATGCGGTCTTACCGTCAATCACCAGGATCTTTCGATGATCTCTGTAATTATAATGGGTGGAGATGAAGGGTGTGATGGGTGCAAATACCTTACACCGGATCCCCAATGCCTCCAATTTCTTCGGATAGGTTCTTGGAAGCAATGCGAACTCACAGGTTCCATCGTACATCAGGCGAACCTCCACGCCCTCCTTTGCCTTTCTGGAAAGAATATCCAGTATTCGTCCCCACATATACCCTTCATCCAGGATAAAGTATTCCAGAAAAATGAATTTCTCTGCTTTCTCCAGTTCTGCGAGCATGGACTCAAACATTTTCTCGCCCAGAGGATAATAGGTAACCTGTGTATGATCGAATACCGGGAAACATCCGGTACGGTTCACATAATACGCCAGATCAGTCACTTCCGGACTCTTCGCCTCTACCCTTTCCAGGACCTCCTTCTGTTGCGGGATCAAATGCTTTGTATCGGCGATGATGGAAGACAGTCTCTTCTTCAAAGCCCTATGACCGATATCCACCGCGGTATAGATATACAGGCATGACCCGAATATGGGGAAAAGAACCATCACGATCAGCCATGTGATCTTGGAAGTAGCATCGTGATCACTGTTGACCAATACCACGATCATGATCAAATAGAACAGAGAAGCCAGTCCCAGATAATGCGGTGCCAACTGTCTGAATTTGTAAAAAATACCAAACAGAAACAAAACCTGCACCACAAGAAGCACCAATATGATACCAAATCTGCTGAATATCATACGGATCACACCTTTTTTCCCTTTTTCCAGAAGGCGAATGCCCTCTTTCTCCTGCGTTTGTTCTTCCATAGCACCCTCCTTAGAAGATCTTTTGTCAACAACATTACCCTGCTTTTTCGCTCGGTTACCTCATTTTTTTACCTTGTCAAAGAAGGGTATCCTTCTGCAATCCGATCCAGCATATATTCCGCATACTTCACGGCGCATTTCCCGTCGTAAGCGACCTCTGCCCCATTCTCATATTCCTGCAGTGCATCCCGGATCAGCGGATGATACTCCTTGGGTAGATTGCGAAGAGCCCACCGGCCTCCCTCACTCTTGGAAAGTACCTCTTTCTCTCTTTGGTACGCCAATACCCTCGCCAGGTTCAATGTCAGATACATCGTATCCTCCGCGATATCTTCCTTTGCGTCAGCAATATCGTTCCAAATGGAATCCAGGTATGCTTCCTCCGGCACCTCGGCAAAAACGTTCTCAATGGGTTCCCCGCACAGGCACCGGCCCCTCTTTCGAAGCACGGTGAAGTGCGCCGCCAGATCCCTGTCAGTTCCATTCATCTTCGCAATATAGTCCTCCGGATCTTCTCGATACCAGTTCAAATGCATCACCGAAAAATGTAACTCAAAGGGAGTAGGATACACAAACGGCGTGCAGACCTCTCTGGTCACAATGCTCATCTCGATTCCCTTTCGGGGAGCCATCTCATTGCAGGAAACCACCATATCCATGATTGCTCGCTTCGCCTCAGGTGTCACCTTATCCTGCACCACGATGATCAGATCCAAATCACTTATCTTAGGATTGAAGCATCCCATAACCGCAGACCCGTGCAAATACACACCGGTCAGATTATCTCCCAAAATAGTCTGTGTTTCCTCCACAAACTTCATTAACAACTTTTCCACGACTGATTTATCCTCCTTTTCTATCCCATACTTGAGCAATCCTTTACCGAAAAGCTCAGGTCATCTCATACTGATCCAATACATCCCCGGACAGATCGATCACCTCAGAAAACGGGATCTCCCTCTGCCCATCCAATAATAGAGTATTTTTGACCGGATCCAGCTTTCGAAAGACCCCTTCCTCTGTTACATACGAGCCTCCCTCCTTCAAAGGATCCGGCTCAAAGTAGGTCACCCGAATTCTTCGCTCCCCGGTCGCCTGTAGCAAAAATGCAAGCTTTGCATCCAGTTGCTCCTTCTCTCCTTCATCCAGTTCGATTCTGGTGTCTGTCAGCCTCGCAGTTTCCTGTATTGCCTCCTCATAACCGGTCAGTGCCGCAAAGGGCGAAAACTGTGCGGCCCGATTGGCTCTGTCCATGGGCGGATGCTTCTCTGACACCGGTCGGGACCGGTGAAGGATATCTTCGTAGGGAAATTTTTCTTCCTTCATGCCTTGTGTCCTCCGATCTGATTGTTTCTGGCAATGGCAGTTGCTCCCTCCTGCAGATCGGTTCCCCGAAGAATCGCATTCTTACCGAATCTCTTCTTGATATCCAGAACCGCCTTCTGCATGCTCTTCTCTCTGGCAAGACGCTCCTCCTGCTCTGTGCTTTTCTCACACTCCAGAAAAGAGAACAGGCTCATCTGCTCATAAGACTCTTTTGCCTCCGATTCCTTCTTTACATTTACTGCCGCCACGCCGATGCGCCTGCAGAGAAGATTTCGGTCTACGATCGTATCGTACAACTGCAGCATTGCCTCCGTCAACAGTTCCGTAGAAGCAGTATCCCGTTCCAGATGCGTGGAACCGTGGGCAGACTTTGGGACACTTCTCCCATAGTGATCCTGCCTGATCTCTCCGGTGATCTGCGCCTTGGAATGCTGATCCTTTATGGCCTCATATCCGACGGTCAGCACCAGCTGACCGGTGGTCAGTCCCTTCTCCACCAGATCCAGGGAAAGGGCCTCCGTCATCTCTCTCACGATGACCCTTGCACCGGCATAATCATAAGGGCACTGCAGCACCTGTCCCTGACTGATGCTGTGGTCCACAGGCTGATAGGCTTTGATATCCTCCATGGTGCAGGTCTCGATTCCCCAGGCATGATCGATCAGAAGCTCCGCATTCACGCCAAACAGGCGGTACAGCAGCTCTTCGTTATAGAAATCCAAGGGTCCTCCCAGGGAGCATCTGGCGATATCTCCCATCGTAAACAGACCGTTCTCCTGAAGCTTTCGGGAGATACCGCCGCCTACTCTCCAAAAATCGGTGAGGGGCTTATGATTCCAGAGTCTTCGCCTGTACTGTTCTTCATCCAGACAGGCGATGCGCACACCGTGTTCATCCGGCATCGCATGCTTTGCCAGAATATCCATGGCAACCTTGCACAGATAGAGATTGGTGCCGACTCCGCCGGTGGCAGTAATGCCTGTGGTCTCATAGACATCCCGGATCATCTTTGACGCCAGTTCCGCCGCCGTCATATGATAGGTAGCCAGGTAGGCCGTCACATCCAGAAACACCTCATCAATGGAGTAGACATGGATATCCTCCGGGGCGATATATTTCAGATACACATTGTAGATTCTGGTACTGTACTGAATGTAAAGTGCCATCCTGGGCACCGCCACGATATACTCCAGATGCTCTGCCTTTGCCTTTTGTACCACCTCAAAAAGTCTGGGTCTGCCGGGAATCCCATGGGCCTTCAGGGAGGGGGAGACTGCCAGGCAGATGGTCTTCTCCGTCCGGCTGCTATCGGCCACCACAAGATTGGTAGTGAGAGGATCCAGCCCCCGTTCCACACACTCTACAGAGGCATAGAAGGATTTCAGATCGATTGCCACATAAGTTCTAGTTCTTTCCATTCCGATCCTCCATCTGTGCCTTCGCCTTTCGCCCCACATTTCTGCCGGAGGCAACCACACTGGCCCGCTGTACACTGGCATTTCCGAATCTTCCCCGGATGGAGTCAATGGCAGAATCCAGCTTCTTCAACCGCTCCTGCCTCTCATCCACAAAAAAACTCATCTGCTCCATACCGCTGCGGTCAATATCCGTCAGTGCGATGCCCACCAGGCGCAGCGGCTCCCGATTCCACCCTTCCTCCATCAGTTCTCCGGCGATCTTCACGATCTGTTCCGTCACATCCGTAGGATCGGACAGCTTGCGCTGATGAGAACGGTTTTTCCATTCGATGGTACGGTAGGTTACCCCCACACATCCGCATTTTGCACCGTCGGCTCGAAGCCTGGCTGCCAGTACATCCGCCTGGGCCAGCATCAGCTGATGAATGCTCTCCAGATCCACCAGATCCTCTTCCACCGTGGTCTCTGTAGAGTATCCTTTTGCTTCCTCCCGTTCCTCCATCACCGGCGAGTCATCCACACCGTTGGCAAAAAGGTGAAGATGCCGTCCGCTCTTTTCCCCCAGCATACGCTGCAGGAAGACCACATCGGCATGTGCCAGATCTCCGATGGTCCTGATGCCCTCTTTTCGCAGTCGCTCCGCAGAGGATTTCCCACAGGTAAACAGTTCTCCCACATCCAGTGGCCACATTTTCTCAGGAATTTCCTCAGGGAAAAGGGTATGTACCTTGTCAGGCTTCTCAAAATCACTGGCCATCTTGGCACACAGCTTGTTTCTGCCGATTCCCACATTCACTGTAAATCCAAGTTCCTCCCGAATGCGATCCTTGATCTGATGCGCAGTTGCGATCAGGTCCGGATAGATCAGTTCCATTCCGGTCATATCCAGAAACACCTCGTCGATAGAAAAAGATTCCATCGTAGGCGTATACTCCTGACAGATCGCCTTAAAGGCTTTGGAGCATTTTGTATACAACTTGAAATCTCCGGGCACCACCACCAGATGGGGGCATTTCCGCAGCGCCTGTGACATCGGTTCACCGGTGGTGACGCCGTATTTTTTCGCTGGGATAGACTTGGCCACTACAATTCCGGTTCTCTTCTTCGGGTCTCCTCCGATACAGGAGGGAATCAGCCTAAGATCCGGCTCTCCCATTGCCACCCTTCTGCTCGCCTCCCAGGACAGGAACGCACTGTTGACATCGATATGAAAGACGAAACGATCCATTCCCATCGCACCTCCTTTGCCCTAAGAACGGTTGTACAGGCGAAACAATACCTCCGCTATCACCTCCGGAGACTCCTTCTTACCTCCCTCCTCCCATTTGAGAAAGGTATTCAACAGCCCTCCGGAGTAGCAGTACAGTTCATACGCCGAATGCCCTGTATATTTATCACTGTACTTCTGCATAAAATCATTGATTCCATCCATCAGAATATACTGAAGGCGATTCGCTGTCATGGTCAGAAAATAATCCGCATAACGGTCAAAAAATTTCAGAGAAAATAAAATGTGAGAATACTCCAGATAATTCCCCGCATCCGGAGCCTTTTCGCTCTCCGCCAGATATTCCGCCACAAGTTCCTCCAGATAATCTGTCAAAGCATCCACCAGAGTATGATAGTAATTGTAAAATGTCATACGCGATACTCCGGCCCGCTTCACAACCGCAGAGACCGTTATTTTCTCTATAGGATCATTTTTCATCAGCTCGATCACCGCCTGGGCGATACACATTCTGGTAAACCTTGTCTTGTCACTGTACAGACTGTTCTGTTCCATTCTCAAGCCCCCGTTCCTGCAGTCTGCCGCATTCTCTTCCGGGAAACTGCACCATTATTGACAAATCATGCACTTTTGTCAATTGTAACTCAACATAGAGTATATTACAATATAACATAGTTTTCAAAACTACGTTTATAGAATCATCCAAACTACTTGAAAGGTAACATTACCGGAAAGGAGTCCATATGACCAAATTTGTTTCTGATTGCTCCTGCGATCTGCATTCCATCCAAGGGGTAAACTTTGCAGCAGTTCCCCTCACCATTTCCTCTGACCACTTCCACTTCACGGATGATGAAAACCTGGATATCCACTTCTTTCTGGATACGCTGGCAGGCTATAAGGGACGTTCCTACACTGCCTGTCCCAGTGTGGAAGACTGGCTGAACGCTTATGAGGGTGCAGACGAACTCTATGTGACCCCTCTCACCAGCCTGCTCTCCGGCTCCTACAACTCCGCCATGGTTGCTGCAGACCAATATCGTCAGGAACACCCTACGGCAAAGATCATGGTATTCGATACGCTGACAACAGGACCGGAACTCCGACTGTTGGTAGAAAAACTGGTGGCTCTAAAGCAATCCGGCAGCACATTCGAAGAAATCTGCGCCGCCGGAAAGGAATATCTCAAACATACCAGACTGTTCTTTGCCTTCAAATCTCTGCACAACTTTGCCCAGAACGGTCGCGTCAACAAGGCGATCGCTGCTGCGGTAGGCGTACTGGGCATCAGCATCTTGGGAACAGCCAGCGAAGAAGGTAATATTGCTCCCATGTCCAAATGTCGGGGTGAGAAGAAAGTCATCTCCGAGCTGCTCTCCATGTTGGAAAAAGCCGGCTATCAGGGTGGAAAACTTCGCATCTGCCATATTGAAAACGAGCCCTTTGCCACCACAGTAGCCAATGCCATCTCCGAGAAATTCGGCACCGCCGATTCCTTAGTTTACCCCGCTGCAGGACTGTGCAGCTACTACGGTGAGAGAGGCGGCATCATCTTAGGCTGCGAGAGCTGACAAACCTAGTACTCCTCTGCAATATCGATCTCCTCCTGCTCCTGGGCCTTGGAAGCACTTCCCAAAGGAGTATGACGAAGATAACCCAGCCAATATCCGCCGCCCACAATTCCGGCACCGCCTATAATGTTTCCCAGAGTCACAGGAATCATGCAATTGATGAAAAAATTCGCCACATTCAAACCATCGGTTGCCACTCCGTATTTCGCCTGAGCAAACAAAGCAGCGGTGCCGAAATACATATCTGCGATACTGTGTTCAAATCCACAGAGTACAAACACCATCACAGGCCAGAAGCTGGTCAACAGCTTGCCTTCCACATTTTTGGCCGCAAAGGACATCCACACCGCGATACACACCAGCACATTACAGAGAATTCCCCTGACAAAAGCTTCTCCGAATCCCAGATTGCACCTCGACGCACCACTTCGAAGGATTCCGTTCAATAATTCCCCCTCGAACAGCTTCGGGGTACCGCCCAATACAACCCCCAATGCCACAGACGCCGCACCGATGAAGTTGCCGATAAACACAAAGAACCAGTTTTTCAGCATTCTGAGCACTGAAATCTTTTTCTCCAGAACGGCAAGAATGATCAACGTGTTTCCGGTGAACAATTCACTTCCCGCAATCAGCACCATAGCCATCCCTGCGGGGAATACAATCGCCCCCACCAGCTTCCCCAGAGAAGGGTTGCTGACTGTAGAAGCAGCAACCGTAGAAGCAATTCCGGCAAATCCGATAAAGATTCCCGCAAATGTTCCTAAGATCACCATCTTAAACGCTGAGAGATTTGTCTTATGTATACTAACCTCGATATAATTTAACGCAATTTCCAAAGGTGAATGCATCTGATACCTCCATTTTCTTTTTTCTTATCTGCATCTTATGTACAGCATGTTCTTTTCAGCACATTTTGCACACGGGACTTATCTGTAATTATACCGAAAATCCCCCTTGAGCGCAACCATAGAAATAGGGTCAGGCCCTCTGAAACCATCTGTTCAGAGGCCTGACCCTATTGGTCACGTCATTTGTCTATTTGATTCTCTCCGGTTTGGACTCCAGAATCGCGCGATGTAATCCGGCGAACAATTCGTTATACCGAAGCGGCAGCTTCTCACATTTCGTAACGCCCACATGCAGGTTCAACGGAATGTCCTGCCCCTCGAATTGGATGGGGTTGCCGTTGAATCCTCGGATCTTTTCTGCAATCTGCTCCGCATAGCTTATATCCTCGCTGCCTGTCAGCATCACAAACTCATCGCCGCCGATCCGAAAGACGATATCCTCTTCGCCGGCAGTGTCTTCCATTCTTCTCATAGACTCCAGAATCGCCAGATCTCCCGCCTTAAAGGAAATATTGTTGATGGGGATCAGACTGTTGATGTCGCAGCAGACAAAATAGCAGTCACTTCTCTCCTTCAACAGATCATACAATTCACTGATATCAAAATGTCTTCTATTACTCATATACTCTTCTCCTGACTCCACAGGCATACGCAGCCTGGGAAAAAGCTCCGGACATTTCGTGTTCTCACGAAACTTGGATGGTTGACAGTTCCACACCTGTTTGAATGCCCGGCTGAAGGACTCGTTGGTGCTGTAGCCATACTGAAGCGCTACCTCCAGCACACTGATCTGTGGATTCTCCACCAACTGCTTGGCAGCCAGTGTCATACGTCTTCTCACCAGATAATCCCGCACGGACATCCTGTTCACACAGCGGAACAGCTTCTCGATGGTGGATTTCGAGCAAAAACATGCCTCGGCGATATCCTCCGTACAAATATTATCCTGGAGATGATCTTCCATATAACCAAGTGCGCATGCCAATAGTTCCAGACTCTTCATGTCCTCTCCTCACACTCAAACTTTCAGTTAAGAGAACTCGTTGCAACCAGGTTCTCCCTATAAACCGGTACCGTAAGTATACTATATCAAATGAATCATTTTCTCGCTTGACATTTTGAGTAAAGTTGCTTCCCAAAACACAAAGAGACCCAGGCTTGGGACCCGGGTCTCCCACAGACTTCTTATTGCAGGTAGAAAATTGCTGCGCCATGTGCAGGAATTCTTTTCTTCAGGTCGGCCTTCACCCTGCTCTCCTTACCGCTCCACAGTTCCTTCGCTTTGGAATAGCCTTCCAGATCATACGCCTCCAATGCAAAGCCAACGGTCGCAGTCTTCTCAGAAATATTAAACAGTGCAACATAGACACCCTTGCCGTCCCTTCTGGGAGCGATCCAGGCAATCTCTTTTTCGAAGCGATACAGCTGATGTCCGCAGTGTGTAGTCTTCTCGATCTCCAATACATCCGCATTGGTCAACAGTTTCAAAGTAAACTCATCATTTTTCGGCAGATCACCTCCTGCGATCAATGGCGCCCGCATCATACACCACAGACTCATCATAGTGATCTGTTCATCCTGCGTAAATCTTGTCCAATCGCTTAGATTGGTACACTGTCTGAGTGCTCCCACCGGAAGCATATCCGCATCCGGCCAATGTCCGGGACCGGAATGCGTACACCATTTCTCCGCTCTCTCAAACATTGCCAGCAGCAGTCTCCAGTCGTCCCAAAAATCATCGGTAATTCTCCACATATTCGCGTAGGTCTTCAAATGCTCTGCCTGATCCAGCGGAGCAGGTCCGGGAGACAGAGAAAGTACCATATCCCGGCCACAGCCTCTGATAGACTCACTGATCAATTCGATCTCTCTTTTGCAGTGAGGATACTCTCTTGCGATATCGTCCACCTTCACGAAGTCTACGCCCCACTGGGCATATAGTTTGAAAATGCTCTCGTAGTATGCCCGTGCGCCATCCTCCATCTGCTCACACTTCAGTCCATACATATCCGGATTCCAGCAGCAGATGGAATTGGGGTTGGCTACCTGATCTGCCGTGTAATCTGTCCCCAGGATAGGCAGCCTTTTATGGGCCGCCATTCTGGGCATACCCCTCATGATATGGATACCAAACTTCAGCCCTAAGCTATGTACATACTCTGCCAGAGGAGCAAAGCCTACTCCTCCGGCAGCGGAGGGAAAACGGTTCTCCGCCGGCAGCAGTCTTCCGTACTCATCCATCTTCAACTCTGAAAAAGGCACATACTCATGGGAACCGGCTGTTGGCTGATACCACTGGATATCCACCACCACATACTCCCATCCGTACTCCTTCAAGAACCTTGCCATGTACTCTGCATTGGTTCTCACCTGTGCTTCATTGACTGCTGCACCGAAGCAGTCCCAGCTGTTCCACCCCATAGGGGGATTCTTTGCAATCATGATTCCTTCCTCCGTTTTCTCTTCTATTGTATCTGATAACTCATCTATCGAAAGGTCATTCCTCCTATTTGTGGATATACACTCTGGCCATGGAATCAGAACCTTCCTCTCTCGCCATACAATAGAACTCCCAATTGTACCGCTCATAAAAGCTGGTATGATCCGTCACTAAATACACCGGAGAAATACCCTTGCTGCGACAGTCCTCCACCACCATATTCAGCAGTGTCCCTGCAATGCCGTTTCCTCTGCAGTCCTCCTCGGTGTATACCGCACAGACATTGGGTGTCAGATCCTTTCTCTCGTGGAAATCATTCTCGATGACTCCCAGGCCTCCCACGATCCTGTCCCCGTCCAGACACAGATACCAGCCATACTCTGTCTCTTTGCCTAAATAGGCATCCATACACTTCAGATACGCCTCTGTGGGAATCCACCACTTGCTGTGAAACCACTCTGCAGCCTCCGCTTTCCGTTCAGGCACTTCACGCAATGTAACATATTGATATTCGCTCATCTCTTTCCTCCTTCGGGGCATTTTCGCTCGCTATGAACAAGCTTCGCTTGGTTTTTTGCTCGCGTACATTATATCACAGGCAAAGCCTGTGATCGCCATTCGCCGCTCGCTATGAACAAGCTTCGCTTGCTCCAGCTCGCTAACGCTCATTATATCATAAACTCGCAAACCCGCACCTAAAGGTGCTCTATTGCCTGCTTTCGCAGGCTGTTTGCTCGTTATCGCGGCAAAAAACAAATGCCGCCTTCGGCGTCGCTTGCTTTTTTGCTCGCGTACATTATATCATAAACTCGCACCTTTGGTGCTCTATTCTTTCTGCTCGATCACATCCTCTGTATATTTTCTCTCCATGTCATGCCGTTTCTTCCGATTCTCCACCGTATCGAACAGAATGGAAAAATCATAATCCTCCGGATAGAGCTGCGTTGCCGCCACATGCAGCTTCACACGCTTATGATTGATCCAAATCTTCCTGTTTGGAAGCTGTACCCGCAGCACTCCTCTCTCATTGATGGGCTCACAGACAATACCGATCTTTTTCTCGGGAAAGATCATCACGCTGTCTCCGATCTGATATTTCGTCTGAAGGTCGGCGTGCTTCTTCGTCGTCTTCGTCCGGGTAAGCTTTGCTCCGCTCTTTCGAGCAAGCGCAGCGTCCGGTTTTTGGAAGTTGTAATCCTCCACCGCGTCCTCGCCGTAGGCAGCCGCTATGGCAACCCGAAGCATCTCATTGGGCATTCCCAACCGATCCGCAATATAGAAAGCACAGCTTTCCCCCGCCTCACCGATGATCATCTGATAGGTTGGGCACAGAGAATCCCTGTCAAACTCCATCCTGGCATTGAGAATCCCATCTGTTCCTGCGGCGTACTCCTTCACCTCCGGATAGTGGGTGGTCACCAAAAACAGCGAACCACTCTTACGGAGTTCTTCCAGAATCGCTATGGCGATACCCATGCCCTCTGCCGGGTCTGTCCCGGAACCCAGTTCGTCCATGATAATAAAACTGTTGGCATTGGCCTCAGACAGAATCTCCAGCACATTGGTGATATGGGCGGAAAAGGTAGACAGATTCTCCGACAGATTCTGTCCGTCGCCGATATCACACAGATAGGCACTGTTCATACAGATATCCGCCTGCTTACAGGTCACATGCAATCCATACTGAGCCATCATACAGTTCAGCATCACCGTCTTGATTGCCACAGTCTTGCCACCCGTGTTCGGCCCGGTGATCACGATTCCCCTGATGTCATTTCCAATCTCAAACTGCAGCGGAACCGCAATCTCCTTCTCCATCAGTGGGTGCCTGGCCTCCACAAGGTGAATCCTACGCTCTACATTGATGGAGGGCTCTACCGCGCCCATGTCCAGGCTCAGCTTCCCCTTGGAGAACATATAATCCAGCTTTTCGATCATGGTCAGATCCTCCAGGACCACATCTGCCGATGCCATGACCATTGCAGACAGCGTATAGAGGATTCTGTATACTTCATTCTCCTCGTCAAGCTTCAACAAATACAGTTCCTCATAGATCTTCGCAACTCCGGCAGGCTCAATGAAAAAAGTACTTCCGGTAGCAGACTTGTCGATCACACTGCCTGCGATCTTCAGCTTACATTCCTTCTTCACCGGCACGCAGACTCTTCCGTTTCGCATCGTGTAGTAACTGTCCGCCATACAATCCTTGTGGGTACGCATGATCTGCTCCGCCTTCTGCTTCATCTCCTCTTCCGTTCGCTGTATTTTCATGCGGATCTGACTCAATTCCCTGGAGGCGTAATCATCTACCCCGCCGTTACGAATCTGCCTACTGATCTCCTCTCGAAGCTCCTCCACCGGATCCAGATTCTCCTCATAATAAGCGATGGAATTCAGATAGACCTTACCTCGCTCCAGATACCCCTTCAAACGCTTCACTGCTACCAGAACTACCTCAACTCGCTCCAACTGATAGGCACTTAAGCAATCGCCTCTCTCTGCAACCACCAGTACCTCCTTTACCTCCGAGATATTCTGAAGAGGTGGAATCCCCAGCTTCTCGATCAATTCCCTGGCATCTGTGGTGTCACGCAGATTTTTTCGCAGTTCCGTCTCCGAGTAAATCAGGGAACTCTCTGCGATTCTCTCTCTGGCAGCATCTGTAACAGCAAACTTACACCACATATTCTTGATCTTGTCAAATTCAATTTGTTTCTCTATATTCATGTTGTTTCTCTCCTTCTCCCAATCGGCCGCTCTCCCCACAATGACCTTCCACCTTAGAAACAACAAAGAGCATGACCATACAGCCATGCTCCTACTATCTCGGGATTTTATTCCAAACCAAAAGCAATTGTAAGGTGAAAGCGCCGACAACCTTCGCCACCGGCAAATGGGCAGACTCCAAGCCTTGAAAAACTGCCCCAGCAATATTTATTTTGCACTTTTTCCCATTACAATTAACAAACAACATCCTCCAAAAGAACTTATCTTTTCACATATTGTATCTCACATCTGAAAAAACGTCAAGCAAATTGAACATCCAGGGTGCTCCTTCTGCCTCGAAACCGGGGCAAAGGGAACCTCCCCGGATAATCATCTGCTACAAAACAGCGATGAAGTCATCCTTTACTTCTGCAAAGCTTTCATCCACAAAGCCGAAGTCTTTCTCCTTGTAGTTCCAAAGAGCACGACCGATACCATGCTTCTTAAAAGCAGTATGAATATCTCTCAGCCAATTGATCTTAGATGCATTGTCGGAAAGATCGATTGCCCCGTATTCACCACAATACAAAGGGACATCATATTTTGCAGCTGCCTCGATTGCATCTCTGAAAATAATTTCAAAGAACTGAGGTCCCAATTCCTTCACCTCATCCAGGAAAATCACACCGTCTGATACGTCGATGGCCTCCTTGCTGATTCTTCGATATTCCTCGATAGGCAAAGGATACTGAATACGGAAATCGGAAGGCATATAGTCTACCCAATAGGCTCCCTGATGTGTAAACAGGAAGGGCTCGTAGCAATGGAAGTTGTATACAATCTTGTCATCTGCCGGCGGGTCAAGAAGCTTCACATTGGATACATGGTTGTACATTACTCCGCCAATTACAATATAGGTATTGGGACAAATGGAACGAATCAACCGGATGTATTTTTTGACAATTCCGTTCCATGCATCGGAAACCTCCTGAAGCACCACCTCATTTAAGGGCTCAAAGGCTACGATATCCTGATCGTTTTGAAATTCTTCCGCAATTCTTGTCCACAATTTGAAGAATCTTGCCTGAAGAGCTTCATCGTAGAAGAACGCACGTCTGTCCATATCCTTCTTCAAGGGATCGAAGGAGTAACCATAGCACTCATGCAAATCAATCAACATATGAAGCTTATACTCCTTACACCATTCCAAACAGTTTCTCAAATACATAAATCCGCTTTCGATGGGTTCTCCGGCTTCATCCTCCAAGACATTATAATCTACAGGAACTCTGACATGATCAAAACCAAGACTTGCAATATACTCAATATCCTTCTTGGTAATAAAAGTATCGAAATGTTCCTGATCATACTTGGCAAATTGTGAAATCCAGCCTCCTAAATTGACTCCCTTTTGAAAATTTTCAAAAATTCTCATCTCGTTTCCTCCTGTAAGTTCGTGCTACAGATAAGTATAACATATTCAACCGAATGTTTCTACTTTATTCTTCATTCATACTTCCAATTTCCGGGAAATTTCCTTCCGGCTAGTCTTCATAAAAGCATGTATTCCCAAAATCAAATGTAATCGGTCCGCCACAGGGGAAATGAAGTTTCATCCTCCTTTGAATTATCTGAAAAATCTGTGGCAATGCGGAAGATGGGGCTCGTCGGAAAAAGAAAAAGGTCCGGTGGACCTTTTTCCCGACGAGCGGACCGACGAGCCATTTATGGCGAGGAGACCTTGAACCCACGGGTTCAAGGATCTCCTCGGCAGTGCAAAACAAAAAGGGCTAAGCCATATGGCTTAACCCTTTGTTTTGCACTGCGGAAGATGGGACTTGAACCCACACGGTATTGCTACCACAAGATCCTTAGTCT
>JBJENO010000045.1:0-59589 GCA_051880235.1 Acetatifactor sp.
TGCTTGTATAAGTAAGACACCATCTTTTCAGAAAGGAAAAAGTAATCTATGAACTTGAACAGTATTTGTGTCCAGGGCGGTTATACCCCCGGCAATGGTGAACCCAGACAGATTCCGATCATCCAGAGTACGACTTTTAAGTATAATACCAGTGAGGACATGGGAAAGCTGTTTGATTTGGAGGCAAGCGGTTATTTCTATACCAGACTGCAGAATCCTACCAACGATTATGTGGCAGCGAAAATTGCACAGCTGGAGGGTGGTACCGCAGCAATGCTTACCAGCAGCGGACAGGCTGCCAATTTCTATGCTTTGTTCAACATCTGCAGCTGCGGAGATCATATTGTGGCTTCCAGCACGATCTACGGCGGTACTTATAATCTGATCGCCGTGACCATGAAGAGAATGGGCATAGATGTGACCTTTGTCAGCCCGGATGCCACGGAAGAAGAATTGTCAGCAGCGTTTTGTGACAATACAAAGGCAATGTTTGGTGAGACCATTGCAAACCCTGCACTGACTGTACTGGATATCGAGAAATTTGCTAAGGTTGCCCATGCACACGGAGTTCCTTTGATCGTGGACAATACCTTCGCCACCCCGATCAACTGCAGACCCTTTGAGTGGGGAGCAGATATTGTGACCCATTCCACCACCAAGTATATGGATGGTCACGGCGCTGCAGTAGGCGGAGCAATCGTGGACAGCGGTAAATTCGACTGGATGAAGTATGCTGACAAATTCCCCGGGCTGTGCACACCTGATGACAGCTATCATGGGGTAACCTATGTGGAACGCTTCGGCAATGAGGGGGCTTTCATTACAAAATGTACGGTTCAGCTGATGAGAGATTTCGGCTCCATTCAGAGCCCTCAGAATGCATTTATCCTAAACCTTGGACTGGAGAGTCTGCACGTTCGTGTGAAGAGACATTGTGAGAATGCGTTGGCAGTTGCCGATTTTCTTTCCAAGCACGAAAAGGTTGCCTATGTGAATTACTGCAGCCTGCCCGGTGACAAGTATTATCCTTTGGCACAGAAGTATCTTCCCAACGGAAGCTGCGGTGTTGTTTCCTTTGGCCTCAAGGGTGGAAGAGATGCCGCCAGTGTGTTTATGAAGAACCTGAAGCTCGCTGCTATTGAGACTCATGTTGCGGATGCCCGTACCTGTTGCCTGAATCCTGCATCCAGCACCCATCGCCAGATGACGGATGAACAGCTTCGGGCTGCCGGAGTACCTGCAGAGCTGGTGCGTATGAGCTGTGGTATTGAGGATAAGGATGATCTGATCGCTGACCTGAAGCAGGCGCTGGATCAGATTTAAACAAATAGGTGCTGCTGAGGTTTTCGGCAGCACCCCTTTGTCGTATTATGGAACATTTTGTGTCGGTTCATTCCCGACATACACCATGGGGGTCACTATGGATTGCAAGGAGTTTGAGAAGCTAATACCTTCTTTTCTGGAACAAAAGATGGACTATCAGACATTGAAAAACTTCGTCGATCATGTCAATGCGTGCGCCGAGTGCAAGGAGGAACTGACGATACAGTTTCTTGTGACCGAAGGCATCGTAAGATTGGAGGATGGAAGCAGCTTTGATCTGCAGAAGGAGTTGATGTCCAGAATGAATGCGGCGAATGCAAAACTTCGCAGGAATGAGTTCTTCTTATCCTCCGGAGTATTGCTGGAATTGCTTGCAGTTATGGGAATCATCGGTTTTGTCATTTGGATTTTGTTGTAAAGGGAGGTCTCATTTGAAGAAATTAGTTTTGATCGATGGTCACAGTATCTTACACAGAGCATTTTACGGATTGCCTGAGCTTACCAATGTACATGGACTGCATACCAATGCGATCTATGGTTTTTTGAATATCCTGTTTAAGATCCTGGACGAGGAGAAGCCGGATTTTCTGGCGGTTGCCTTTGATATGCATGCACCCACCTTTCGGCACAAGATGTATGAGGCGTATAAGGGAACAAGAAAAGCGATGCCGGAGGAACTTCGGGAACAGGTCCCTGTGATGAAGGATGTCCTTCGGGCGATGAAAATAGAGATCATGGAGTGTGAGGGACTTGAGGCAGACGATATTTTGGGTACGCTTGCCAAGAAAGCCCAGGCTGCAGGCCTGGAGGTTTCTCTGGTATCCGGTGACAGAGATCTGCTTCAGATCGCAGACACGCATATCAAGATTCGGATTCCCAAGACGAAGATGGGCAGAACAGAAATTGAGGATTATTATCCTCAGGATGTGGAAGCGGCCTTTGGCGTGAATCCCACACAGTTTATTGATCTGAAGGCTCTGATGGGTGATACCTCCGATAATATCCCCGGTGTGCCCAAGATCGGTCAGAAGACTGCGACGGAACTGATGGCAAGCTTCGGCTCTTTGGAGAATATCTATGCCCATGTGGAGGAGATCCCCAAAAAAAGCGTCAGGGAATCCCTTCAGAATCACAGAGATCTTGCAGACCTGTCCAAGGTGCTGGCAACCATTAAGACGGACTGTGCCATCGAACTGGATTATGAAAAAGCTGTGGCTGAGGGCTATTTTACGGATGAGGCCTATGCTTTGTTTAAACAGTTGGAATTTAAGAATATGCTGTCGAAATTTGAGGATGCCGGGCGTAACGATACCGTGGAGCATGTGAAGGAACATTTCCGGATCCTTTCCGACAGCAAAGAGTTGCTCCGACTGGTAAAGAACTGCAGGAAGGATTCTGTTGCGGGCGTTTTCCTTGCGAAAGAAGGGCGCAAACTCCTGGGAATTGCGATCTGTTTTCAGGAAGACCAGATCGTATTCCTGCCGGTGAAAGAGCCGGAGAATGAACAGCTGTCACTGTTTGAAACCTTTCCGGAAGAGACTGCCGACCGGGATACGATTCGGGAAGCAATTCGTTGCCTGTCTGACGGTTGCATGATCTCTACCTTCGAAGTGAAGAAGCTGTATCAGGAGTTTCAGCCTGAGAATACGGAGCGGTTTTTTGATATCCTGATCGGAGCCTATCTGTTAAATCCTCTGAAGAATGATTATTCCGTGGATACCATTGCCTCTGAGCATCTTGGTCTGCTGATTCCCGGATGGAGCGAGGGTTTTGGCAAATTAAAGGTTTCGGAGGCAGCCTCGCAGAAACCGGAGCAGTTTGGAACCTATTGCTGTTATCAGGCATTTGTATGCCGCCAGGTCTATTCCGTTCTTTTAGGGAAGCTGGAAGAGACCGGAATGGAGGACCTGATGCGGAAGCTGGAGATGCCCTTATCCCTTGTGCTGTTTACTATGGAACGGGAAGGGGTGGAGGTGCGCAGAGAGGAATTAAAGGCTTACGGCGATGCACTGTCCGTTCGGATTCAGGAACTGGAGCAATCCATTCATCGTCATGCCGGTGTTCCTTTCAATATCAATTCTCCGAAACAACTGGGGGAGATTCTGTTTGAGAAGATGAAGCTGCCCGGTGGGAAGAAGACGAAGACCGGATATTCTACCGCCGCAGATGTGTTGGAGAAACTATCGGACAAACATCCGATTATCGGAGAGATTCTGGAGTATCGGGGGCTTAGCAAGCTGAAGTCCACCTATGCCGACGGACTGGCTGTCTACATCGAGGAAGACGATCGGATTCACACCAACTTTAACCAGACCATTACGGCCACGGGACGAATCAGTTCTACGGAGCCAAATCTGCAGAATATCCCCATGCGCATGGAATTGGGACGAAGAATTCGCAAGGTATTTGTGCCGAAGGAGAATTGTGTGCTGATGGATGCAGACTACTCCCAGATCGAGCTGCGTATTCTGGCGCATCTGTCCGGAGATGAGCAGTTGATCGAAGCTTATCGATCGGCTCAGGATATTCACAGGATGACAGCCTCCAAAGTGTTCCACACCCCCTTTGATCAGGTCACGGACCTGCAGAGAAGGAATGCCAAGGCGGTCAATTTCGGCATCGTCTACGGCATCAGTTCCTTTGGCTTAAGTCAGGACTTGAGCATCAGCAAGAAGGAAGCTGCAGAGTATATTGAACAGTATTTTGAGACCTACCCCAAGGTAAAAGAATATTTGGACCGGCTTGTGGAGAATGCGAAGCGGGATGGCTATGTGACTACCATGTTTGGAAGAAGACGTCCTATCCCCGAACTTTCCAGTTCTAATTTTGTGCAGCGATCCTTTGGGGAGAGAGTTGCAATGAATTCTCCGATCCAGGGCACTGCGGCGGATATTATGAAGATTGCCATGGTGAAGTGCTGGAAGGCACTGAAGGATGCGGGACTTCGCTCCAAAATGATCCTTCAGGTACACGATGAATTGGTGATAGAAACCTATCGGGAAGAACTGTCACAGGTGGAACAGATCCTCTCTGAGAATATGAAACATGCAGCAGATCTGCTTGTCCCCCTGGAGATCGATCTGCACACGGGAGAAAACTGGTATGAAGCAAAATAAACCATTGTTTATCGGCATTACCGGCGGAGTGGGTGCCGGTAAGTCAGAGATTCTTTCGTTTATCAGAAGGCATTACCGCTGTGAGATCTATCTGGCAGATGAAGTGGCCCATGAGGTGAAGAAGCCGGGGACGGATTGCTTTCGTGAACTGGTTTCCCTTCTGGGAAGGGAGATTTTGGCTGCCGGCGGAGAGATCGACAAAAAGAAGATGGCGGACAAGATCTTTTCGGACAGGGAACTCCTTTCGAAGGTGAATGAGATCGTTCATCCTGCTGTGAAACAGTATCTTTTGGACCGACTTGCGCTTGCCAGAGCCGGGCAAAGCTGCGAATTGTTTTTTGTGGAAGCGGCCCTGTTGATCGAGGGTGGTTATAGAGAACTGGTAGATGAACTCTGGTATGTCTATGCCCGCAGAGAGGTTCGGGCCAGTCGCCTGGCTGAGACCCGAGGGTATTCCCCGGAAAAGATCCGGGCAATTATGGACAGTCAGCTATCCGAGGAGGACTTCCGGAGAAACTGCGATTTTGTGATCGACAACAGCGGCAATCTGACTGACAGTACAGAACAGATCAAGAAGAGACTGGAGAAATATACATGGCTGGAATGAGGATGTACAGTATTGCCAGTGGAAGCAGCGGCAATTGTATTTATGTGGGATCTACAGCAACCCATCTGTTGATCGATGTTGGTATTTCCTGCAAGAGAACTGAGGAGGGCTTGAGAGACCTGGAGCTGTGCGGAAGAGATATCGATGGAATTCTGGTGACCCATGAGCATTCCGACCATATCGCCGGACTCAGTGTCCTCTGTAAGAAATATGATATTCCCATCTATGCCTCGAAGGGTACCATCGACTGGATGAAAAAAGACAGCAAACTTAAAACTCTGGATGTCGAACTGTTTCATGTGGTGGCGGCAGACGAAAAGTTTACCATCAAGGATCTGGTAGTAAATCCCATGACCATTTCTCATGATGCGGCGCAGCCTCTTGCCTATCGGGTCGCCTATGGGACAAGCAAGGTGGCGGTTTGTACAGACCTTGGCTATTTTAACGATTATACGGTGGAGAGCTTAAAGGGAATGAACGCCCTTCTGCTGGAATCCAATCATGACGTGAACATGCTGCAGGTGGGACATTACCCCTACTATTTAAAACAGCGTATTCTTGGAAATCGCGGACACCTGTCCAATGAAAACTCAGGTAGACTGTTGTCAAAAATTGCCCATGACGGACTGGAAACCATTCTCCTGGGACATTTGAGCAAAGACAATAACCTTCCGGAGCTGGCCTACGAAGCAGTTCGAATGGAGATCAATCTCAGTGATTGCCCCTACCGGGCATCTGATTTTCGGATCGAGGTTGCGAAGAGAAGCGAGCCTACCCCTGTGGTAAACGTGTAAATATGCTTGCTTTTTCTTTGGGTTTGTAGTTTAATTATTAACATATGTATTTGCTTGGAAATCAAAACAGCAATCATGGAAAGGAAACGAATTTACATGAAGAAAACAATTATTACTGTAGTTGGAAAAGATACGGTTGGTATTATTGCGAAGGTCTGTACCTACCTTGCTGAGAATCAGATCAATATTCTGGATATTTCTCAGACCATCGTTCAGGGCTTCTTTAACATGATGATGATCGTTGACACCTCTTCCTGTCCCAAGTCCTTCGGAGATATGGCAGACGAGTTGAAGGTGGTCGGCGAGGAGATCGGAGTTGTGATCAAGTGTCAGAAGGAAGAAATTTTTGACATGATGCATCGTATCTAGACAGT
This sequence comes from Acetatifactor sp., assembly GCA_051880235.1. Classification (GTDB taxonomy): domain Bacteria; phylum Bacillota; class Clostridia; order Lachnospirales; family Lachnospiraceae; genus Acetatifactor. Next base: position 6,215 of record JBJENO010000045.1, read on the forward strand.
GCTGCATAGACTTATGTTTTGGAGGATAATTGAATGATCAATCTATATGAAGTGACCGAGACGAACCAGATGGTAGAGAAGGAAAATCTGGACGTCCGCACTATTACTTTGGGCATCAGCCTGTTAGACTGTATTGATTCTGATCTGGATCGGTTATGTGAGAAGATCTACAACAAGATCTATGACGCGGCAAAGGATCTTGTCAGCACCGGTGAAGAGATCTCCAAGGAGATCGGCATTCCCATCGTGAATAAGCGCATCTCGGTGACGCCCATCGCAATGATCGGCGGCGCTGCCTGCAAGACGGTGGAGGATTTTGCGAGGATTGCAAAGACCCTGGATGAAGTTGCCACCAGGGTTGGTGTAAACTTTATCGGTGGTTATTCTGCGCTTGTCTGTAAGGGGATGACCCCTGCGGATGAATTGTTGATTCGTTCTATTCCTTTGGCACTGTCCACGACAGGACGTGTCTGCAGTTCTGTAAACCTTGGATCTACCAGAACCGGTATCAATATGGATGCCGTGAAGCTGATGGGCGAGATCATCAAAGAAACTGCGGAGTATACGAAGGAAGACGATTCTCTGGGCTGTGCAAAGCTGGTTGTATTCTGCAATGCGCCGGATGATAATCCTTTTATGGCAGGAGCGTTCCATGGTGTTACGGAAGCGGACAAAATCATCAATGTGGGGGTCAGCGGTCCCGGCGTTGTGAAGACTGCTTTGGAGCAGGTGAGAGGAGAAAGCTTTGAGGTTCTCTGCGAAACCATTAAGAAGACTGCATTTAAGGTGACTCGAGTAGGACAGCTGGTGGCAAAGGAGGCCTCTGCCAGACTGAAGGTTCCCTTTGGTATCGTTGACCTGTCCCTGGCGCCTACCCCTGCCATCGGTGACAGCGTTGCAGATATTCTCTGTGAGATCGGTCTGGAGCATGCCGGTGCTCCCGGAACCACTGCCGCATTGGCATTGTTGAACGATCAGGTGAAGAAGGGCGGTGTTATGGCATCCTCCTATGTGGGCGGTTTGAGCGGCGCCTTTATCCCGGTCAGCGAAGACCAGGGCATGATCGACGCGGTTCGTGCTGGTGCTCTCACCCTGGAGAAGCTGGAAGCCATGACCTGTGTGTGCTCTGTGGGACTGGATATGATCGCAATTCCCGGAGATACGAAGGCCACTACCATTTCCGGTATTATTGCCGATGAGATGGCGATCGGTATGGTGAACCAGAAGACTACCGCAGTGCGTGTGATCCCTGTCGTTGGAAAAGGCGTTGGCGAGATGGTAGAGTTTGGCGGACTGCTGGGCTACGCACCGATCATGCCGGTGAATCCTTTTGGCTGTGATGCTTTTGTGAATCGTGGCGGCAGAATTCCTGCACCGATCCATAGCTTTAAGAATTGATTCTGTACATGTTTTGAGCCCGTGGGTTTCCCACGGGCTCTCTTTACAAATTGGAGATGTTTTTTTCGCCTGTTTTCTTATTCTATTACAATAGGGATGGTATATTCATTGAGTGGTTTTCTGCCTCTGACCTGATAAAGCAGGCCTAAATAGAACTGACTGATTTCGATATCCTGACGGAACAGCCCGAGTGCGTCACCATCCAGTTGTTCTCCGGCATCCGCAGGTTTCGTGATGAAAGGGATGGAAGAATGCCTCTTGATCTCGCTTAACAGAGGTTTTGCATCTTTTCTGAAACCAAGTACTCTTGCATAGGGTACAGGCTTCGGCGTCTGTATGCCGGGGAGATCCCTGGCTTTGATATTCAACAGGATGTGCAGCAGGCTGCGGCGGATCCGGGTCAGTGTCATCTCTTTAGTCTTCAAGAGCAAAGAGAAGCTGTCAAGATCCTGAAAGTCAACCAATCGGTTGCGAATGCGGTCCGATAGGGACGTAGTTACATCCAGATAGGCTGTATAGCCTTGTTCCTGCTCCCAATATAGCTTCTGATACAGGGCACCGGAGAGCAGTGCGTTCAGCTTCTTATATTCCTCACCAAGGGAATGACTCAGCAGAGAGAGAGCTGACTTGGGCAACTGATCCTGCAGTAGGGTGAGGTCATTTCTCTCAATCAGCGCCTTACGGATCGCGGTTGCAGAACTGATGGTTTCCCCAAGCGTCTCTTCGTGATAACCGCTTTCGATCCGTTGAACCGTGTAGGGACTTATGGAACTGTGAAGCGTTTTCAGCGCTTTGAGATATTCCAGACCCAAAATGTTGTTGGGATTGGAGAGTAATTCAGATGTTTCCTCCGGGCTCTTAAGTAGCAAAGTTCCTACAGACAGATCTCTTGCGACAGGAAAACTCATGCCTTCGGATAAGCACTTTGTCAGAATGCAGCGATACTCTTCAGGTTCTTCCAGCAAAATCTCAGCAATCTGCGTAAGCTTTTCCAGGTCGCCGCACTCACTTCCGAAGGATAACGTGTCTACAACTCCAAGACTGTTCAAAATCGATACGCCGCCAAACGCAAACTCCCAGGCGCTGGAGGTGGCAAAGACAGCCGGTAGTTCAATGACCAGATCGGCACCGTTTTGAAGTGCCATCTGCGTGCGGACATGCTTCTCACAGAAAGCGACATCGCCACGCTGTGTAAAATTGCCGCTCATCACCACAACTGTATAGTCGGATTCGGTGGCTTCTTTAGACTGTTTTAGCTGATAGAGGTGTCCGTTATGAAAAGGATTATACTCGGCGATAATACCGTTGACCTTCATAAAGCCTCCTTTCATGGATCGAGAGTAAAGTTGAAGTGAAATATTGTGAAAAAATAAACTATTCTTGTACCATATTTCTCTTTCTAGTATAATATAATAAGCGAATTTTGTTAAGAGGAAGATAACGGCATATTCATCTGAAGCATATGCCTTATGAAAGGAGAAAAAAAGATGTCATACATAGACACAATCAAGACCAGAGCCCGTCTGGACAAGAAGACAATTGTTCTTCCGGAATCGAATGATAAGAGAACGCTGATCGCTGCAGCGAAGATCATGGAGGAGGGAATTGCCAATATTATTATGGTGGGTGATGAGGAGAAGATCACAGACGGTGCCGGCTGGCTGGAGGTAGATCTTACCGGTGTGAAGATCATTAATCCCGCTACTACCGATAAACTGGACGAGTATGTGAATCTGCTCTATGAAACCAGAAAAGCCAAGGGGATGACTTTGGAGAAAGCGCGTGAGATCCTTCTGAAGGATTATCTCACATTTGGTATCGTGATGGTGAAGGCAAATGATGCAGACGGCATGGTTGCCGGTGCCTGCCACAGCACAGCGGATACCTTAAGACCTGCGCTCCAGATCTTAAAAACCGCTCCCGGGGTGAAGCTGGTTTCTGCATTTTTTGTCATGGATACACAGTTCAAGGAGATGGGAGAGAACGGTGCCTTCCTGTTTGCTGACTGCGGTTTGAATCAGGATCCTACTGCGGAAGAACTGGCTGCCATCGCTGATTCTTCTTCCAGAAGCTTTAAGGCACTGATCGGTCCCAAGCCTTGTATCGCGATGCTGAGCCATTCTACCAAGGGCAGCGCAAAGCATGAATTGGTCACCAAGGTCGTTGAGGCTACAAAGATCGCCCATGAGCAATATCCTCATCTGATCATTGACGGAGAACTCCAGACAGATGCCGCACTGGTACCCGGAGTTGCCAAGACGAAGGCTCCCGGCAGCCCTGTTGCCGGAAAAGCAAATGTTTTGATCTTCCCCAATCTGGATGCGGGAAATATCGGTTACAAACTGGTACAGCGTCTTGGCGGTGCCGAAGCTTATGGCCCTATGCTGCAGGGGATTGCGAAGCCTGTGAATGATCTGTCCAGAGGCTGCTCCTGGGAAGACATCGTTGGTGTAGTTGCTCTGACGGCTGTACAGGCTCAGCTTGTTTAATTAGAATACAAATTATAGATGGATTTGAAAGGAAACAGTATCATGAAGGTTTTGGTTATTAACTGTGGTAGTTCTTCTCTGAAGTTTCAGCTGATCGATTCTGAGACAGAGAAGGTTTTGGCGAAGGGACTCTGTGAGAGAATTGCAATCGACGGAAGCATGATTACCTATACTCCTGCGGGTGGTGAGAAGGAGAAGCGCGAGGTTCCCATGAAGGACCACACCGATGCGATCCGTCTCGTGTTGGAGGCACTCACCAACGAGAAGACCGGTGTTGTAAAGGATCTTGGTGAGATCGGAGCCGTAGGGCATCGTGTGGTTCACGGCGGAGAGCGTTTCGCACAGTCCGTTATCATTGATGAGGATGTGATCAAGGCAATCGAGGAGGTCAGCGATTTGGCTCCCCTGCATAATCCCGCCAATCTGATCGGTATTCGGGCCTGCCAGAAGCTGATGCCCGGTGTACCCATGGTCGTTGTTTTTGACACAGCATTTCACCAGACCATGCCGGAGGAGGCATATCTCTATGGTCTTCCCTATGAGTACTATAAGAAATATAAGGTGAGAAGATATGGTTTCCACGGTACCAGTCATTCCTATGTATCCAAGAGGGCGGCTGAAGTTCTGGGAGAGAAGTATGAGGATCTGAAGATCATCGTATGTCACCTTGGCAACGGAGCCAGCATTTCTGCTGTGAAGAACGGCAAGTGTATCGACACCTCCATGGGCCTGACTCCTTTGGAAGGGTTGATCATGGGTACCAGATCCGGTGATATCGATCCTGCGATTATCGAGTATGTTGCCGGAAAAGAACACAAGTCTATTGCCGAGATGATTACCGTTTTGAACAAGAAATCCGGTGTGCTTGGTCTCTCTGATAATCTTTCCTCTGATTTCAGAGACATTGAACAGGGTTATAATTCCGGTGATGAAAATGCGGTTCGTGCGATGAAGACTTATTGTTACAGAGTCTTAAAATATATCGGTTCTTACGTTGCTGCCATGGATGGTGTAGATGTCATCTGCTTTACTGCCGGTGTAGGTGAGAACGGACCTTTGATTCGTAATCTGATCTGCAATCATTTAACCTTCCTGGGCATTACTCTGGATCAGGAACTGAACAATAAACGCGGTGAGGATCTGGTGATTACGACCCCTGACAGCAGAACCAAGGTTTGTGTCATCCCTACCAACGAAGAACTTGCCATCGCCAGAGAAACCGTTCGTCTTGTTCAGAAATAGATATTACAATATTTGGTAGAAAAGTTTGAAAACATTCAAATATCTTGTTGACAAACCTCTATCTCATATGTATAATGATTCAATGTGTGAAAATATTACTCACCAATCTTGTGCACAGGAGACGCTATGTTAGTTAATTTATCTGATGTGTTGACCTCCGAGGGCAGACAGATGAGTATGGAAGTTCCTCTTGAAATGACTGTATTCAAGAGCGGGATGGGTAGCTTCGAGATCTTAGAGAAGTCCTCCGTTGCTTTTACGTTCACGAATCTTGAGCCGAATAAGGCCAAGGTATATGGAGCCATAAAGATTACTTTCCAGACCTACTGTGACAGATGCCTGACAGAAGTTCCCACGATGCTTGATCTAGAATTTGAGAGAATCGTTACTTCACCGGAAGTTGCTGCAGAGGATGATCTGGTTGATGATCTGAGTTTTATGGATGGTTACCAGCTGGACGTAGAAACTTTTGTGTATAATGAAATCATTGGTAACTGGCCTGCAAAGATTTTGTGTAAGGACGATTGCAAGGGGTTATGCCCTGTCTGTGGACAGAATCGAAACGTGATTGATTGCGGATGCGATACCTTCGTACCCGATCCACGGATGGCAGTGATACAAGATATCTTTAACGCAAATAAGGAGGTGTAACGATGTCTATTTGTCCTAAGAACAAATCTTCCAAGGGTAGAAGAGATAAGAGAAGAGCGAATTGGAAAATGAGTGCTCCCACTCTCGTAAAGTGCAGCAAGTGCGGCGAACTGATGATGCCTCACAGAGTCTGCAAGGCTTGTGGTTCTTACAATAAGAAGCAGGTCGTTGAAGTTGACGAGTAATTCATTCCCTGAAGAATAAGCAACAAAAAAGCCACAGGAAATCCTGTGGTTTTTTTATGCCGTAAAAATCATCTTCAGGTTATTTCCGATACTGGTGCACGTGACAAAAAAAGGCTTGATTTTTATGGAGTGCTTTAGTATATTATCCTATAGATATACGAGCAGAGTATATTTGGAATATCTGACAAAGGAATGAATAGAATGGCAGAGATGGTATGCGTGGCGGTAGATGCCGTAGGAGGCGACAACGCTCCCGTGGAAACCGTGAAGGGGGCAGTCGAAGCCGTAGTTCGGGAAAAGAGAATTAAGGTCTGTCTCCTCGGTCCGGAACCCGTTATCAAGGAAGAATTGAAGAAGTATCAATATCCTTTGGAGCAGATCGAGATCGTGCATGCTCCGGAGATTATCGAGACAGGGGAACCTCCTGTCATGGCGATCCGCAGAAAGAAGGATTCCTCCATAGTAAGAGGGATGTATCTGGTGAAGGAAGGAAAGTGCGATGCCTTTGTATCTGCCGGAAGTACCGGCGCTGTATTGGTGGGCGGACAGATCATTGTTGGCAGAATCAGAGGGATCGAGAGACCTCCTCTTGCACCTGTGATTCCTACACTGAATGGTGTCAGCCTGTTGCTTGACTGTGGGGCGAATGTGGACGCAAAGCCTTCTCACCTTGTTCAGTTCGCAAAAATGGGCAGCATCTATATGGAAAGTGTCATGGGTGTGAAGAACCCGAGAGTCGGACTGGTAAATATCGGTGTTGAGGAAGAAAAGGGAAATGCACTGACGAAGGAGACTTTTCAGCTTCTCAAGGGTTGTGAAGGAATCAATTTTATCGGCAACGTAGAAGCCAGAGATATCCCCTATGGTTTGGCGGATGTGCTTGTCTGTGAGGCCTTTGCGGGCAATGTGGTATTAAAGATGTATGAAGGAGTCAGCGGTGCCCTGATGAAGAAGATCAAGGAAGGAATGATGAGTACCCTTCGTTCCAAGATCGGAGCACTTTTGATCAAGCCTGCACTGAAGAAGACCATGAAAGGTTTTTCTACGGACGAGTATGGAGGAGCGCCTTTGCTTGGCCTGAAAGGTCTGGTAGTGAAGACACATGGAAGCAGTAAATCTGTAGAGATCTGCAATTCCATCCTACAGTGTCTCACTTTCAAAGAACAAAAGATAAATGAGAAAATTCAGGGACAATTAGGTTCCCAGGAATAAAAATAAAGAGAGGTAAAAGCTATGGAATTTGAAAAACTGAAAAATATTATTGCTGAGACATTGAATCTGGATCCGGAGGAGATCACATTGGAGGCTACCTTCCAGGATGATTTAGGAGCAGATTCTCTGGATGTCTATCAGATCATTATGGGAATTGAAGAGGAATTCGATATCGAGGTTCCCGAAGATGTTGCAGAGAAGATTTCCACAGTAGAAGACGCTGTTGAAATGATCAAAGCTCAGCTGAACTAATCCGGTGCTTTGCATTTGAGATACTTTGATGACTTGCGTCAAGTTAGATTTCATTAGGGCAGTTCGTTTTGAACTGCTCTTTCTTTTGAAAAGAGGAAATGGTTTTGGAAAAGATTGATTATCAGGAATTGGAAGAAAAAATTGGTTATCAATTTGAGAATATCGGATTGTTGAAACAGGCTTTGACCCATAGCTCCTTCAATAATGAGCAACGTATCAATCGGGTTGGCGACTATGAACGTCTGGAATTTTTGGGAGATGCTGTCCTGGAATTGGTATCCAGTGAATTTCTGTTTTCCACCTACCCCACGCTCCCGGAAGGGGAACTTACAAAGATGAGAGCATCTATGGTCTGCGAGCCTGCTTTGGCCTTCTGCGCCAGAGATCTGGAGCTCGGAAAGTATTTGCGGCTGGGTAGGGGAGAGGATATGACCGGGGGCAGAGAGCGAGACAGTATTATCGCTGATGTCTGCGAGGCGATCATCGGGGCGATCTATCTGGACGGCGGTATGGAGAGTGCCAAGAAACACATCTACCGATTTATTCTTTCTGACTTAGAGGACAAACAGCTGTTTTACGACAGCAAGAGCAATCTTCAGGAGCTGGTTCAGGGAAAACTGAAGCAGGACATCACATATGTACTGTTATCCGAAGAGGGTCCGGAACATAACAAGGTTTTCAAGGTTTCCGTATTGATCGGCAAGGAAGAATACGGAAGGGGAACCGGCAGAACAAAGAAGGCGGCAGAACAGCAGGCGGCATACAGTGCACTTTTGCTTTTGAGGGATAAGGGTTATGTATTTAAAAAGCATTGAGGTTCAGGGATTTAAGTCCTTTGCGAACAAGATCGATTTTCAGTTTCACAACGGTATCACAGGTATTGTAGGGCCGAATGGCAGCGGAAAGAGCAATGTGGCGGACGCTGTGCGTTGGGTTCTTGGTGAACAGCGTATCAAACAGCTGCGCGGTTCCAGCATGCAGGATGTCATTTTCTCGGGGACAGAGAACAGAAAACCGTTGAGTTATGCGTATGTGGCGATCACTTTGGATAATTCTGACCATCAGTTGGCCATTGATTTTGATGAAGTGACGGTTGCCAGACGTATATACCGTTCCGGAGAAAGTGAATATCTGATCAACGGCAGTATTTGCCGTCTGAAGGATGTCAATGAGTTATTCTATGACACCGGTATCGGTAAGGAAGGCTATTCCATCATTGGACAGGGACAGATCGATAAAATATTGTCCGGTAAGCCTGAGGATCGAAGAGAACTGTTTGATGAGGCGGCCGGTATTGTGAAATTCAAACGCCGCAAGGTTGCCGCACAGGCGAAGCTGGAGAATGAACAGCAGAATCTGGTTCGTGTGACGGATATTCTGACAGAGCTTGAGAAACAGCTTGCTCCTTTGGAGCGACAGTCCGAGGTGGCAAAGGTATATCTGCGCAAGAAGGAAGAACTGAAGACCTTGGACATCAATGTTTTCCTTCTCGAGCACAATCGTTTGCAGCAACAGTTGGAGGCTATTGTTGAGAAACTGAACAATGCCAGGACAGAATATGATGATACCAACGAGAAATATCGAAATATCAAGGAAGAATACGAGAGAATTCAAGCTCAGATTGAACAGCTGGAGACGGCAATTGAAGAGGCCAGATCTGCTGTCACCACAGCAGACCTGACCAGAGGTAAGCTGGAGGGGGAGATCAATGTCCTGAAAGAACGTATCAATTCTGCTAAAGGCAGCGAGTCCCACCTGATGAACAGAAAGGCTGCGCTGGAAGAAGAGATTTCGGAGAAAGAAAAGGCGAAAGCAGGCTTCTTAGGCGAGAAGGAAGAGATCGACGTGCAGCTTGCTTTATTGCTGCAGACTGCAGGCGAAAAGCAGAAAGCGCTGGAGGAGATTCAGAATCAGATTGCAGAGCTCAACGCCATGATCGAAGCCGGTAAGAATACGATTATCGATAATCTGAATCAGAGGGCAGTGATTAAGTCCAAACTGGGGCGTTTTGACACAATGCTGGAGCAGATCGGATTCCGAAAGGCAGAACTTCAGGCCAGAATGCTGCGGGCAAAATCTGACGAGGCGGCCAGAGAGGAAGGCATCAGGAAGCTGGAGGAGGATTATGCGGCAGCCTGTGAGGCAGTGCGTCTTTTGAACGAGCAGGAGGCAGGGAGCAATCTGAAATTGGGAGAGATTCGGGAAGATCTGACAAAGAAGGATGCACTTCTTCGAGAGAGACAGGCAGCATACCATCAGGAAAAGTCCAAGCTGGAAGCTCTGTCCAATCTGACCGAGAGATATGAAGGCTATGGCGGAAGTGTTAAGAGGGTCATGGAGCAGAAGGACTCTCACAAGGGGATCATCGGTGTCGTTGCAGATATCATTCAGGTAGAGAAGAAGTATGAGACTGCCATTGAGACTGCACTGGGCGGAAATATCCAGAATATTGTCACCGACAACGAAGAGACTGCCAAAAAGATGATTCAGTTTCTGAAGGACAATCGGTATGGACGTGCCACCTTCCTTCCGCTGACCAGTATTCAAAAGCCTCAGGAATTCAAGAATCCCGAGAGCCTGAAGGAACCCGGTGTGCTTGGAATGGCGGATGAACTTGTACAGATCGAAGAAAAGTATCGCAATGTTGCCCGGGCTATGCTGGGGCGTATTTTGGTTGTGGATACGGTGGACCATGCGATCAAGATCGCGAAGAAATATGATTACGGTATCCGTATGGTTACCCTGGAAGGGGAACTGCTTGTTCCCGGCGGAGCAATCAGCGGCGGTGCTTTCAAGAATAACAGCAACCTTTTGGGCAGACGAAGAGAGATAGAAGAACTGGAGAAAAAGGTAAAGGAAATCCTTTCTTCCATCGATGAAATGAATCGGGAGATCGATAAAACTAAGTCTGAGAGAAATCAGCTGCGTATGGCACTTGAAAATCTGAAGATGGACCTTCAGCGCAAGTCCATCGAGCAGAATACGTTGCGGTTAAGTCTTGAGCAGGCGAAGGAACGTATGGAGGAGGAGACGGAGACTTTCTCCTCTCTGAAACAGGAAGAGAAAGAGATCGAGGATCAGATCTTTCAGATCAAAAACGAAAAGGAAGCTGTGCAGCGGGATCTGGAAACCAGTGAAGGCTCCGAACAGAAAATTACAGACTCCATCGCGGCTGCCCAGAAAGAACTGGAGGGGCTGAGGAGAGCGGAAAGTGAAGCTTCTTCCCTTGTCAGCGAGTGGGAACTGAAGGTTCAGAAGATGCGTCAGGTATACGGCTTCAAACAGGATAATGTCAATCGTATAGAGGAAGAAATTGCTCGTTCCAACAGCGAACTTGCAGAAATTATGGAAGCACTTCAATCGAATTCTCAGGACATTGAGGACAAGCTTCATAATATTACTGAAATTGAGAAAACCATAGAGGCCTCCTTTGTTTGTCAGACTGAGTCTGAGAAGACGTTGAAGGACAGCCAGTTGCGTCGGGAAGAGTTGGTTTCCAGGCAAAAGAATTTCTTTGACAGACGGGAGGAACTTGCAGAAAGGATATCAGCCTTGGACAAGGAGGTATATCGTCTGACTGCTCAGAAGGAAAAGGCTGAGGAGAGTATTGACGCTCAGATCAACTATATGTGGAGTGAGTATGAGATCACCTTGTCCGATGCCTCAACCCTGCGTGATGAGACCATGAATGATCTTGGCTCCATGAAGAAACAGATCTATACCGTGAAGGACGAGATCAAAAAGCTGGGACCTGTCAATGTCAATGCAATTGAGGACTACAAGAATCTGATTGAGAGATACACCTTCTTAAAGACCCAGCACGATGATCTGGTAGAGGCGGAGCGTTCCCTGCTTCAGATCATTACGGAATTGGATGCCTCCATGAGAAAACAGTTCACAGAGAAATTTGCTGAGATCAATCGTGAATTCGATAAGGTGTTTAAGGAATTGTTTGGCGGCGGAAAGGGGACTCTTGAGCTGCTGGAGGATGAGGATATTCTGGAGGCAGGCGTGCGTATTATTGCTCAGCCCCCCGGAAAGAAATTGCAGAATATGATGCAATTGTCCGGCGGAGAGAAAGCATTGACGGCAATTTCACTGCTCTTTGCCATCCAGAACCTGAAGCCCTCACCGTTCTGTCTGCTGGATGAGATCGAGGCGGCATTGGACGACTCCAACGTAGGAAGGTTTGCCAAGTATCTCCACAAGCTGACGAAGAATACTCAGTTTATTGTGATTACCCACAGAAGAGGCACCATGGAGCAGGTAGACCGGCTGTATGGAATTACCATGCAGGAGAAGGGCGTATCCAAATTGGTAAGTGTCAACCTGATCGACAACGATCTGACCTAAGGAAAGAAAGGGAGCAGAGGCATGAGTAAGGAAAAGAAAGGTTTTTTTGCCAGACTGAAGGAAGGACTCACGAAGACAAGAGACAATATCGTTCGCGGAATCGACAGGGTGTTCAGCGGGTTTTCCGCCATTGATGAGGATTTCTTTGAAGAGCTGGAAGAGATTCTGATTATGGGCGATATCGGTGTGACTGCCACCGGGCAGATCATCGAACGATTAAAGGAACAGATCCGGGAAAAACATATCAAGGAACCTTCCGAATGTAAGCAGCTGTTGATCGACAGCATCAAAGAGCAAATGCGTGTGGATGAGACAGCGTATGATTTCGAAAACAGACAGTCTGTCATCATGGTGATCGGCGTCAACGGAGTGGGCAAGACCACCTCTGTGGGAAAGCTGGCAGGCAAGCTGAAGGACAACGGCAGGAAGGTCTTAATTGCCGCTGCGGATACTTTCCGTGCGGCCGCCGGAGATCAGCTTGCTGAGTGGGCAAAGAGAGCAGAGGTTCCTATGGTAGGAGGAAATGAAGGGGCTGACCCCGCCAGCGTTGTCTACGATGCAGTCAGCGCAGCCAAGGCAAGGGGAGTGGATGTCCTTCTGATCGATACTGCGGGGAGACTGCACAACAAGAAAAATCTGATGGAAGAGCTGCGCAAGATGAATCGTATCATTGACAGAGAGTATCCGGATGCACACCGGGAGAATCTGATCGTTTTGGACGGTACCACAGGACAAAATGCTCTGGTGCAGGCAAGAGAATTTGGCGATGTGGCAAATCTCACCGGCATTATACTGACCAAGATGGACGGAACCGCAAAGGGCGGAATTGCCGTGGCCATTCAGTCTGAACTGAAGATTCCGGTAAAATATATCGGTGTGGGTGAGACCATCGAGGATCTGCAGAAATTTGATTCCGATGAATTCGTAAATGCACTGTTTGATTGTAAAAGAGAAGAGGATATAAGCGATGGAGAATAAGGCATTAACGTTGGAAAGCTTTGAGAGAGCTTGTGAGATCGTAAAAAAGGTGACACTGGAGACAAAACTGGTATATAGCGACTATCTCAGCAGTCAAACCGGCAACAGGGTATTTCTGAAGCCTGAAAATATGCAGTTTACCGGTGCCTATAAGGTTCGCGGTGCCTACTATAAAATGAGTACCCTGACCGAGGAGGAACGTGCCAAGGGTCTGATTACCGCTTCTGCAGGCAATCATGCCCAGGGCGTAGCGTATGCAGCAAAATGTTATGGGGCAAAGGCTACCATCGTCATGCCTACCACCACACCCTTGATCAAGGTGAATCGTACCAAGAGCTACGGTGCCGAAGTGATTCTCCATGGCAATGTATACGACGAAGCCTGCGCAAAGGCCTATGAACTGGCCAAAGAGCATGGCTATACCTTTATTCATCCCTTTGATGATCTTGATGTTGCAACCGGTCAGGGAACGATTGCCATGGAGATCTTCAAGGAATTACCTCTGGTAGATTACATTTTGGTCCCTATCGGGGGCGGCGGACTGGCTACCGGTGTATCCACTTTGGCAAAACAGCTAAATCCTAAGATCAAAGTGATTGGAGTGGAGCCCGCCGGGGCAAACTGTATGCAGGTGTCTCTGCAGAATGATCAGGTTACTACATTGCCTTCTGTCAGCACCATTGCGGACGGCACTGCGGTAAAGACTCCCGGAAGTAAATTGTTCCCCTTTATCAAGGAGAATCTGGACGAGATCATCACAGTGGAGGATGAGGACCTGGTGGTTTCCTTCCTGGACATGGTGGAAAACCATAAGATGATAGTGGAAAATTCGGGTTTACTTTCTGTTGCGGCTTTGAAGAAGTTAAATGTGAAAGATAAGCGTATCGTCTGCATCTTAAGCGGAGGAAATATGGATGTGATCACCATGTCCTCCGTAGTTCAGCAGGGATTGATTTTCCGCGACAGGATCTTTACAGTCTCAGTTCTTTTGCCGGATAAGCCCGGTGAACTCTGCAGGGTATCCGGTATCATCGCAGCTGAAAACGGTAATGTCATCAAGCTGGAGCACAATCAGTTTGTCTCCATCAATCGAAATGCGGCTGTGGAGCTTCGTATCACGCTGGAGGCATTTGGAACGGAACACAAGGCGCAGATTATGGCTGCTTTGGAAAAGGAAGGCTATAAGCCCAAACTGGTGCGTACCAATATATAGTGGAGGTTGTTCATGACGAATGGTTTACGGGAAGAGATTCGTTTCGAAGAAAAGAAATCCATACGGAGGCGAATAGGGGACTATCTCGTCATCACCTTTGCCTCTTTTATTTATTCGGTAGCGGTCAGTCTCTTTCTGGATCCCAATCGACTGGCGCCGGGCGGCGTAACCGGTATTGCCATTATGCTGAGTAAGTATACCGGAATGGAGACCGGTACCTGGGTGTTACTGATCAATCTGCCGATTTTGGCGATCGGTATGTGTAAGTTTTGGTTAAGATTTCTGCTCTCCACTCTGTATTGTACCGCGGTGACGTCCCTATTTATCAATGTACTGTCTCCCATTGGTGCGGTGACGGTCGATCCATTGCTTGCGTCCCTTGCCGGGGGATCTCTGATGGCGATCGGTATCGGTTTGGTCTTTAAGGCCGGAGCTACCAGCGGCGGAACCGATATTCTCGTGAAGCTTCTTCGGCTTAAGTTTCCCTATCTGAAGACCGGAGCATTGTTTTTGCTGACGGATGCCTGCATCGTGGCTGTGTCCGGCGTGGTATTTCAGGATATCGATGTGGCACTCTATGCCGGTTTGGTGGTGGTTGTGAATTCTCTTCTGTTAGATGTTGTCCTCTACGGGCGAGATGAGGCGAAACTGCTCATTATCATCAGTGACTGTCACGAAGCAATTTCCCGTCGCTTACTGGAAGAGATGGACATCGGCGTTACCTTTTTGGAGGGCAGCGGCGCTTACAGCGGTAAGGATAAGAAGGTGATCCTGTGTGCGATTAAGAAACAGGTCTCACATAGGGCGGAGGAAATCGTTCGACAGGAAGACCCTGCCGTGTTTATGATCGTTACCAGTGCTACGGAGATTTACGGAGAGGGATACAAGAGCCTGTTTAGTGAAAAAATATAGTGGTTTTAGGAGGGGAGAGGTTTTCTGAAAAAATGTCTCCCCTTTTTTTGAAAAAAAGTGATTTTACCAGTTGACGAAACCATGTAATTGTGTAAAAATAAGAAATGTAAACGCTTACATTTTTGATATCTCTCAAGAATTTTTCAGAAATGGAAAGGGTTTCGCAGATCAAACCAGAATAATTTGATTGTCCTGTGGACAGAAAGAGGGAGAAGAATGAATCAGGTATTGGAGCAGTTTCAGAAAATCGGTATCATTCCTGTAGTGGTATTGGAAGATGCGAAGGATGCAGAGCCCTTGGGACGTGCATTGATGGAGGGGGGTCTTCCCTGTGCTGAGGTGACTTTTCGTACCGCAGCGGCAGAAGAAGCGATCCGCATTATGAGTGAGAAATTTCCTGATATGCTTGTGGGCGCAGGTACCGTGCTTACTACAGAGCAGGTGGATCGTGCGGTTGCAGCAGGCGCGAAGTTTATTGTCAGCCCCGGAATCAATCCCAAGGTGGTAGAGTACTGTGTGAAGAAGAATATTCCCATTACCCCCGGAACCTGTAACCCCAGCAATGTTGAGACTGCATTAGAGTTTGGTCTTGAGGTTGTGAAGTTCTTCCCTGCGGAGCAGGCCGGCGGACTGAACTATATCAAAGCGATCGCGGCACCATATACCGGGGTTAAATTTATGCCTACAGGCGGAATCAATGCGACCAATGTCAGAGAATACCTGAAGTATAACAGAATTATCGCCTGCGGCGGCAGCTGGATGGTAAAAGGAGATCTGATCAAGGCCGGTGATTTTGAGAAGATCAAAGAGTTGACTGCAGAGGCTGCAGCGATCGTAAAAGAAATTCGCGGATAAAAGAAACGGGAGGAAATAAGAAAATGGATTTGAATTTGAGACCTGCTAATGAGTGTGCTTTTGATGCTGTATCTCTCGGAGAAGTAATGCTTCGTCTGGATCCCGGTGAGGGACGTATTCGTACCGCCAGAAGTTTTCGTGCCTGGGAAGGCGGCGGAGAGTATAATGTAGTCAGAGGACTTCGCAGATGCTTTGGACTGAAGACCGCCGTGATCACTGCTTTTGCTGACAATGAAGTTGGTAAACTGATGGAGGATTTCATCCTGCAGGGCGGGGTAGATACCTCTCTGATCAAGTGGATGCCTACCGATGGTATCGGCCGTGTATGCAGAAACGGGCTGAATTTTACAGAGCGTGGATTTGGTATCCGTGGTGCGGTAGGCTGTTCCGACAGAGCAAACACTGCAATCTCCAAGGCTACTCCCGAAGATTTTGATTTTGAGTACATTTTTGGCACGCTTGGCGTACGTTGGTTACATACCGGCGGCATCTACGCTGCTCTTTCTGAGCAGTCCTGTGAGACCGTTCTTGCTGCGATCAAGACCGCTAAGAAGTATGGTACCATTGTTTCTTATGATCTAAACTATCGTCCTTCCATGTGGAGTGCGATCGGTGGACTTGCCAAGGCTCAGGAAGTTAATAAGGAAATTGCCAAGTACGTTGATGTGATGATCGGCAACGAGGAAGACTTTACCGCTTGTCTCGGATTTGAGATCGAGGGCAATGACGAGAACTTAAAGGAGCTGAACATCGAAGGCTACAAGAAGATGATCAACAACGCCGTACAGGTATATCCTAACTTCAAGGCTGTTGCAACCACCCTTCGTACTGTCAGAACCGCTACGGTAAATGACTGGAGTGCTCTCTGTTGGGCAGGCGGAGAGATCTACAAGGCAAAGCAGTATGATGCACTGGAGATCATGGACCGTGTAGGCGGCGGAGATTCCTTCGCTTCCGGTTTGATCTATGGTCTGATGACCACCGGTGATGCTGAGATTGCTGTAAACTATGGCGCAGCACATGGTGCATTGGCTATGACCACACCCGGTGATACTACTATGGCAAGCAAGAAGGAAGTTGAGGCTATCATGGGCGGTGCAGGAGCTCGTGTACAGAGATAGATCCTTCTGAATGATCGTTCACCTGAAAGCTATGTGGAAACACAGGCTTTCAGGTTTTTTTGTCTTTTTTTTCATGTTATGCTATAATGGATACACGTGTGGGAAATTTGTCGCAGAAAGGCGGAGGATACAGATGAGAAAGGTTTTCGTTGACCTGGAATTTTGTGAGGTGAATAAGACAATTCGAAGAGAGTTGAAATATTGCAGGTGTGAGATCATTCAGATCGGCGCGGTAAAACTGAATGACGAGAACTGTATCATCGACCGGTATGATCGTTTTGTAAAGCCGGTGTACGGTGAGATTACCGGTTTTATTACTGACCTGACCCATATCTCGGAGAAAGACCTCTGTGGAGCTTTCGGTTTCGAGAAAGCCATGGATGATTTTCTGGCCTGGATCGGAGAGGAGGAGACAACGATGTACTCCTGGAGCAATTCTGACGCCGGACAGATCCGACAGGAGAGCCGCTGTAAGGGATATGACAATCCAAGATTGCAGCAGCTGTTGAGCAGTTGGGTGGATTTTCAGAAGGTTTTCTCCGGAATCCTGCACGTGAAACAGGCGATCAAGCTGGAGGCCGCTTTGAACGGAGCAGGGATTACCTTCGAAGGCTGTCCTCATGCCGCATTGGCCGATGCGGAGAATACTGCCCGCCTGTATGCACTGACACAGGACAAGGAGGCCTTTGAAAAAAGTGCGAAAACGATCCTGGAACTGCTTCGGCCGAAGCCTGCATTGTCTGTCTCTCTCGGAAGCTTCTTTTCCGAGGAACTGCTCAGACAGCTGCAGGGAGAGGAACCGGCCGAGGAGAACCCGGACTAAAACAAAAAATCCCTTTTCTGAATTGTGTTCCCAACATGCAGGACGAAAGGCGAAGGAACACAATTCCGACAAAGGACAACGAGAAAGGTGAAATACGAGAAAAGCAAGGTGTCAAGAAAAAATACTTGACACCTTGTTTCGCTTGTAGTATAGTGAACGAGGTTGAGGATGTGGAAGGAAGGAATCGTTTGCATGGATTCAGTTCGTGATACCGATCAGTTGGGAAAGATTTATATGCAGACGATGCTTTTCGACTTCTATGGCGAACTTTTGACAGAGCATCAGAAGCAGGTGTATGAGGATGCGGTCTATAACGATCTGTCCTTAAGTGAGATCGCCGAGACCTATGGAATCAGCAGACAGGGCGTGCATGATCTGATCAAGAGGTGCGACAAACTGCTGCAGGGCTATGAAGATAAGCTGCATCTGATCGAACGTTTTGGCAAGGCCAAGGAGACTGTTCGACTGATTCAGACGATGACGGAGATATCCGAAGAGGGAGCGGAGGTACTGAAGAAGCGACTGGAGGATATCAGGATACTTGCAGAGAACCTGCTGCAGGAGATTTAAGAAGTGAGTAAGGAGTTTTCATAAGTGGCATTTGAAAGTTTAACCGATAAACTACAGAATGTGTTTAAGAACCTTCGCGGCAAGGGCCGTCTGACTGAGGACGATGTGAAAGCTGCCCTCAAGGAAGTCAAGATGGCGTTGCTGGAAGCTGACGTTAACTTCAAGGTTGTAAAACAGTTTGTGAAGGCCATTGAAGAGCGGGCCATCGGACAGGATGTGATGAACGGTCTGAATCCTGCCCAGATGGTGATCAAGATCGTCAATGAAGAGATGATTGCCCTGATGGGCAGCGAGACCACAGAGATCGCCATGCAGCCCGGCAAGGCAATCACAGTGATCCTGATGGCCGGTCTTCAGGGTGCAGGTAAGACGACGGCTACTGCCAAGATCGCCGGTAAGCTGAAGAAGAAGGGGAAGAAATGTCTGTTGGTTGCCTGTGATATCTACAGACCTGCAGCCATTGAACAGTTGAAGATCAACGGAGAGAAGCAGGAGGTTGACGTATTTTCCCTTGGAACGGATGTCAGTCCTCTGGAGATTGCACGACAGGCAATCAGCTTTGCAGAGAAGAATGGTCACAATGTGGTGATCCTGGATACCGCCGGACGGCTTCACATTGACGAAGATATGATGGCTGAGCTGCAGGAGATCAAGTCGAATCTGGAAGTACATCAGACTTTGCTCGTGGTAGATGCCATGACCGGTCAGGATGCAGTCAATGTTGCCAAGGAATTCGATGAGAAGGTTGGCATTGACGGTGTGATCCTTTCAAAGATGGATGGCGATACACGAGGCGGTGCCGCTCTTTCCATTAAAGCGGTAACGGGTAAACCTATTCTTTTTGTCAGCATGGGCGAGAAGCTTTCCGATCTGGAGCAGTTTTACCCTGATCGTATGGCCAATAGAATTCTCGGTATGGGGGATGTACTCACCCTGATCGAGAAGGCTCAGGAGAGCATTGATATCGATGAAGAGACCAGCCGTGAGATGGCCGGACGCATGAAGAAGGGGAAATTCGATTTTGAAGATTACCTGGAGAGCATGAAGCAGATGCGTAAGATGGGGGGATTGACCAGCATTCTCGGAATGCTTCCCGGAATGGGTGTGAAGTCTTCCGATCTGGAGGGAATGATCGATGAGAAGCAGCTGAAGCATATGGAAGCAATCGTTCTCTCCATGACAAAGGAGGAGCGGAGGAATCCCAAGCTTCTGAACCCCAGAAGAAAGCATCGTATCGCCAGGGGTGCCGGTGTGGATATTGCGGTCGTGAATCGCTTTATCAAGCAGTTTGAACAGAGCCAGAAGCTGATGAAGCAGTTCGGAGGCGGCAAAAAGAAACACGGTATGTTCGGGGGTCTCCCCGGCAAAAGAGGCGGATTTCCGTTCTAAATCAAGGTGAATCGGTCCGAAGACGGACGTTCATAAATAAATCAAATTATATTTTTATCAGATGGAGGAAAAAACAATGTTAAAGATGAGATTGAGAAGAATGGGACAGAAGAAGGCTCCTTATTATAGAATCGTTGTAGCTGATTCTCGTTCCCCCAGAGATGGCAGATTTGTAGAAGAGATCGGTACCTATGATCCCTCTACCGATCCCAGCACCTTCAGCATCAATGAGGAGCTTGCTAAGAAGTGGCTTGCTAACGGCGCTCAGCCTACCGAGCAGGTTGGAAAGCTTTTGAAGGTAGCCGGTATCGTAAAATAAGTTCAGATTCTTTGGAGGTGGCTTATGAAGGAATTAGTTGAAGTAGTTGCGAAAGCACTTGTAGACAATCCGGATGAGGTTGTTGTGACCGAGAAGACCGAGGGCAGATATACAGTTATCGAACTTCATGTAGCTGCATCCGATATGGGCAAAGTTATCGGCAAACAGGGAAGAATTGCGAAAGCAATCCGTACTGTTGTGAAGGCTGCATCATCCAAAGATGACACGAGAGTGGATGTTGAGATTGTGTAAATGTTGCCAGGCTATCATTTCACTTAATTTTCGGGGAGGAACAGGCGATGCGCCCGGTGCCTCCCTTTGTTTTTCCATAGGAGGATAAATGGAAGAGTTTTTTCAGATTGGTTTGATCACTTCTACCCATGGAGTACATGGAGAAGTCAAAGTGTTTCCTACCACAGACGATCCCCGGCGCTTTAAAAAGCTGAGGGACGTGTTTGTGGATACCGGTAAGGAACGAGTCACGCTGGAAATAGAAAGCGTGAAGTTTTTCAAGCAGTTTGTGATCTTGAAATTCAAAGGTATCGACACGTTGAATGATGTGGAAAAGTATCGCAGGGCCACGCTGATCGTTTCCAGAGACAATGCGGTACGTCTTCGCAGGGATGAGTATTTTATTGCTGATCTGTGCGGACTGGAAGTTCTGGACGAATCCGGCAATCCGCTTGGTATTCTGAAAGAAGTTCTGGAGACCGGAGCTAATGATGTATATGTCATCGGTTTGAAGGATGGCAGAGAATTACTGCTTCCGGCGATCAAGCAGTGTATTCTCGAGGTGGCTGTCGAGGATGGCTTTATGAAGGTACATGTTTTGGATGGATTGTTGGACGAAGAATAGTCACGAGAGGTTTAAGGAAGATGAAGTTTCATGTATTGACTCTTTTTCCGGAGATGATTCAGCAGGGACTTGCACCCAGCATCATTGGCAGAGCCTTGGAAAAGGGGATCATAGAACTGAATGCAGTGGATATCAGGGATTATTCTTTAGAAAAACACCGGAAAGTGGATGATTATCCCTATGGTGGCGGAGCCGGTATGTTGATGCAGGCTCCGCCCGTATATGATGCCTGGCAGGCAGTCTGCGGTGAAAAAAAGCTTCGCACGATCTATGTGACGCCCCAGGGAGTACCTTTTACCCAGAAGCTTGCCGGGGATATGGCGAAGGAGGAAGAATTGGTGATTCTCTGCGGCCATTATGAGGGAATCGATCAGAGAGTGTTGGATGAGGTTGTCACCGATTTTGTTTCCATCGGCGACTATGTGCTTACAGGCGGAGAACTGCCTGCCATGGTTATGATCGATGCAGTCTCCAGGCTGGTTGCGGGTGTACTTGGAAATGATACCTCCGCAGAGGAGGAGAGCTTTTTCAACGATCTTTTGGAGTATCCTCATTACTCCAGACCGGAAGTCTGGCACGGGAAATCAGTGCCGGAGGTGTTGCTTACCGGCAATCACAGGAAGGTGACAGAGTGGAGATTGGAGCAGTCTGTTGAGAAGACCAGAAGAGTTCGCCCTGATCTGTTCGCAAGATACGAGGCAAAACAGAAGCTGTTGAAAGCACTCTCCAAGGATAAGCGGAATATGATTCCGATCATGGAGAGCTTGTCCAGAGGACAGGGGGAGATCGTGTATCAAAAGGACGGCGATGTGGTGGTCTACGCACCGTTTTCAGAGGTCTGCATGATTGCACTTTCCAATCCGGCAAACTGTGAACAGGTCTATCAGTCGGCTGTGAAGCATCCTGCCTGGTATCTGGTCTTTTCCCACGAGATGAAGGACTATCTGTTACAGCAGGGGCATGCTCTCTGGGGCGAGTGTTCCCAGTATCTCTACACCCCTCGCCAGACATTACCTGTTTCTTATAAACAGATCCGAAGTCTGACCATGGAGGACCTGCCCTATGTAAATGCTCATTATGGTCAGGACGGGGAGGAAGAAGAATATCTTGCAGAGCGGATCAGGGCAGGAGCCATGTATGGTGCTTATGATGACTGGGGTCTCATCGGCTTCATCGGATGTCACAACGACGGCAGCATGGGCTTTCTCTTTGTGGAGGAACAACATCGTGGAAAGGGGATCGCTGTCAGTCTGGAATCTTTTCTGATCAACAGGCAGCTGGAGAAGGGATATATCCCTTATTGTCATGTGAGAAAAGAAAACGCTGCGTCCCATCATTTACAGGAGAAGCTTGGCTTATACCTGGCCGGCAAGCCGGTTTGGTGGGTTTTCGGTTCTCCTGAGTCAGAAGTCTTGAAGGATGGAGACTGTTAAGAGAAACAAAGAATTTACGAAATGGAGTAAATTATACTTGCAATCAGGAAATACTTGTGATAAAATATTCACGTTGCGTAAATAAGATGGTCCTCTGTTACGATCTGTATTAAGAACATCCATTATATGAAGGAGGCTCATTATGAGTAATATTATCAAAGAAATCGAAGCTGAACAGCTGAAGGCAACCGTTGACGAGTTTGAAGTTGGTGATACCGTACGTGTATACGGTAAGATCAAAGAGGGTAACCGCGAGAGAATCCAGGTTTTCGAGGGCGTTGTTCTGAAGAGACAGGGTGGAAGCAATCGTGAGACCTTCACTGTAAGAAAATCTTCCAACGGTGTTGGCGTAGAGAAGACCTGGCCTGTACATTCTCCTAACGTAGAGAAGATCGAAGTAGTCAGAAAGGGTAAAGTAAGACGTGCTAAGCTGAACTACCTGAGAGACCGCGTTGGTAAGAAGGCAAAGGTGAAAGAGCTCGTTAGATAATTTGCTTTGATTGAATTCACAAGAAGCTTACGAAAAGGACAATTACTTTTGTAGTTGTCCTTTTCTATTTGCGAAAAATATGTTATACTGAAATGTATCTTGGTTGTGAGGAAGAATTTATGGCAAAAAGAAAAGGCTTGACCTTTTATCAAAAGAAAAAGAGAATGAATACTTCTCTGGTGAAGGAGATTTTCAGCTGGTCTGCGGGTATATTGATCTCTGTTTTTATCGGTGTTGTGGCAACTCTTTTCTTTGGAATGAAAATCCAGGTCGTGGGGGATTCCATGAATCCCGATTTGCTGAACGGACAGTCTGTCTATGTGGATCGTTTTCGGTATTTATTGTCCACTCCTAAGAGAGGAGATGTGATCGTTTTTCTTCCAAATGGCAATGAGAATGCGCACTACTATGTGAAGCGTGTTGTTGCTGTTCCGGGAGATCATCTGATGATTCGCGACGGTGTGCTCTATGTGAACGGACTGGAGAGCAAATGGGTCAAAGAATATATTGATGATCCCGGCATTGCTGTGAATGATATTACACTCAAGAGCAAAGAGTATTTTTGTATGGGTGATGATCCACAGAACAGTGAGGACAGTCGTTCCGCAAACTTGGGAGCAGTAGAAGAAATCGATATTATAGGAAAGGTTTGGTTCCGTGCCGGCTATGAAGAGCTGGACATGGGATTTGTGAAGTAAGTATGGTAATTCAGTGGTACCCCGGTCATATGATGAAAGCCAAGCGTATGATGCAGGAGGATATGAAGTTAATTGATCTGATCATTGAACTGGTTGATGCGCGTATCCCTATCTCCAGCCGCAATCCGGATATTGACGAATTGGGGAAAAACAAATCAAGGATCGTGTTGCTCAATAAGTCTGATCTGGCTGATCCTGTCAGGAACAAGCAATGGATGAAATATTTTGAGTCCAAGGGTATTTTTGCTCTGGAGATGAATTCTAAGACCGGTTTCGGAGTCAAAAGTGTGAATGGCCTGGTTCAACAGGCCTGTAAGGAGAAGATTGAACGCGATAGAAAGCGGGGGATCGTGGGTCGACCTGTCCGCGCCATGGTGGTGGGGATTCCCAACGTAGGGAAGTCTACCTTTATCAATTCTTTTGCCGGCAAGGCTTGTACGAAGACCGGCAACAAACCGGGTGTGACAAAGGGCAAGCAGTGGATACGTATGGGAAAAGGGTTGGAACTGTTGGATACTCCCGGAATTCTGTGGCCGAAATTCGAGGATGAAAAGGTGGGAAAGAATCTGGCGTTCATAGGTTCCGTAAATGATGAGATCATTATTATGGAAGATTTGGCCTGTGATCTCATCCGATGTCTGACAGAAATCTATCCCAACGCAATCAGCAATCGCTATGGTATTGAGTTGCAGGAGACGCCAGCTCTGACCCTGGAGTCCATTGCCGGGAGCAGAGGATGTTATAAGAAGGGGGAAGAGCTTGACTGCAAAAAAGCAGCTGATCTATTGATCGATGATTTCCGAAGCGGACGACTGGGGAGAATTACTTTAGAGAGACCGGAAGGCGGTGAGACAAATGAGTGAGAAATTAAAAGAGGCGATCGGTACGATTCTGTATTTTGGGTTTGTGATCTGCGTCACCCTGTTGTTTATCAAATATGTTGCTCAGCGGACGGTGGTAGACGGACAGTCTATGGAACCTACGCTTCAAAATGCTGACAATCTGATCGTTGACAAGATTTCCTATCGCTTCTCCGATCCGGAGAGGTTTGATGTGGTAGTATTTCCGCCATACGAGAATGCCGGCAAAACTTATTATATCAAGAGAATTATCGGATTGCCCGGGGAGACGGTTCATATTGATACAGAGGGGAATATTTATATCAACGGAGAACTGTTGTCAGAGGGATATGGGAAGGAAGTCATTCAACCCTTTGCCCTGGGGCGGGCCGGCGGCGAAGTGGTGCTGGGAGAGGACGAGTATTTTGTGATGGGAGATAATCGAAATAACAGTACAGACAGCCGTTCTGATCTGGTAGGCAATGTGAAGAGAAGTCAGCTGATCGGAAAGGCCTGGGTTCGCGTATGGCCTTTTTCCAAGATCGGGTTCGTGAAACATCAATAGTTTTAGTAAGGTATCTGAGGATAGGTTTTGAAAAGAACGGAGTACATATGAAGGCCATTGGGGAGATAAAGAGAGAACTGGATGAGGCAAATGTGGCTTCTCTGGAGGAAGTGTTTTCACTTTATGCGGAGGATGAACGCGCCGGAGTACAAAAGTTGATTGCATCGGCAAGAAAGAGACAGCAGGCTTATTTTCTTGAAAAGCAACGCATCTATGATCTGCAGCAATATGAGAGGGAATACAGTGCTTTTTCCTATATCTGCGGTATCGATGAGGTGGGAAGGGGGCCGCTGGCAGGGCCGGTGGTCGCCGGAGCAGTCATTTTGCCAAAAGATTGTGAGATTCTGTATATCAATGATTCCAAGAAGCTTTCCGAAAAAAAGCGTGAAGAGTTGTACGATGTGATCACTTCTGAGGCTGTCGCCTGTGCGGTAGGTTATGCCACCCCGGAAACCATTGACGAGATCAATATCCTGCAGGCGACCTATCAGGCGATGCGCGAGGCGATTGCCAAATTAAGTCCCGCCCCTGACCTGTTGTTAAATGATGCAGTGACGATTCCGGGCGTATCAGTGAAGCAGGTGCCGATTATCAAGGGGGATGCCTTAAGCATCTCAATCGGTGCAGCGAGCATTATCGCAAAGGTTACCAGAGACAGATTGATGTGTGAGTACGACAGTATTTATCCGGAGTATCATTTTGCGGAAAATAAGGGCTATGGAAGTCAGGCCCATATTGCTGCCCTGAAAAAATACGGACCGACTCCCATCCATCGCAGAAGCTTTATCAAAAATTTCGGGTTTTAGACTATGAACAAGAGACAGACAGGGTCTGCATACGAGAATCGTGCTGCCGATTATCTGGCGGCAAACGGCATGCGGATCAAAGAACGGAATTACCGCAATCGCAGCGGTGAGATCGATTTGATTGGGGTTCATCAGGGATATCTGGTGTTTGTCGAGGTGAAATACAGGGGCGGAGTTGGTTATGGCTATGCCTCTGCCGCCGTGACTGCTTCCAAGCAGCGCCAGATCTGTAAGGTCGCGGATTACTACCGATTGACACATGGAGTGAAAGATTCCTGTCCGATACGGTATGATGTTGTTGCCATTCAGGGCGATACCATAGAATGGCTTCAGAATGCCTTCCCACACATTCGTGCCGGCAGATAAGATTTTTTAAGGAAATCTTCACTTTTGCTTCAAGTTACCTTAAGTTTTTTTTGCTTAGATATAGTTATAGTCATTTTGGGGGAAAAGGGTTCTTATGATTAATATTTTAGTATGTGATGATGATAAGGAAATCGTAGATGCCATCGAGATCTATCTGAATAATGACGGTTATCAGATCTTTAAGGCATATGACGGAGAACAGGCATTAAACATTATGAAGAAGGATGAGATCCACCTTGTTCTGATGGATGTTATGATGCCGAAGCTGGATGGTATTCGTGCCACTCTGAAAATCAGAGAGACAAGCTCTGTGCCGATCATCATGTTGTCTGCAAAGAGTGAGGACACCGATAAAATTCTTGGGTTGAATATTGGGGCGGATGATTACATCACAAAACCTTTCAATCCTCTGGAGCTTGTTGCAAGAGTAAAATCCAATCTTCGCAGATATACCTCTCTGGGCAGTATGAATACTGATAGCAGATATATTTATCAGGTTGGGGGGCTGACCATCAACGACGAGACGAAGCAGGTAACAGTAGATGATGAGCCGGTGAAAATGACGCCGATCGAGTATCAGATTCTTCTTCTCTTGATGAAGAATCAGGGGAGAGTTTTTTCCATCGACCAGATCTATGAGAATATATGGAATGAAGATGCGGTGGGTGCGGACAATACGGTTGCGGTTCATATCAGACATATTCGTGAGAAGATTGAGATCAATCCGAAAGAGCCCAAGTATCTGAAGGTTGTATGGGGCGTGGGCTATAAGATCGATAAGCAATAGTAGTGAGGAAGTATGAGAAAGACCAGACTGGATAGCGCTCAACTGAAAAGACTGATATTCTGTTTCATTCAGCATTTGATTGCCGCAGGCATTTTGTTGTCTGTGGCCAGTCTTATGCTGAATTCTTATATTGAGGTAAACTCCATCGAGGGCTCACATATTTACAAGATTTTTCCTGTTGAAAACGGAATGGAGTTTGAAGAGTCAGAAATTTATCAGGATCTGTTCCGCGCCTCTGTTTCAGATATCATGCAGTTGGTTGCCATCAAGAATCAGATGGAGACGGAGGGTGTCTTTGACGGAGAGAAAACCATTGACATCACTGATTTTGCCAGAAAAACCGGAGTAGATGGTGGCTGTCGTTTTACGGTTGGGTACGAACTGGACGACCTGATCAAATGGGGAAAGAGAGGAACCACCTATACCACCTATGTCATGACGATGTCAGAATTTATCAATTATTTCGGCTATGTCATTTATCCGGAGAATTTCACCATAGATCAGTATGGGCAGCTTACCTTTGATGGATTTTATCGTGTGGGAGAGGACACCCTGAATACGGGAGAGTATCCTTTTGACGACATGGGACAACCCATCGAATCCGCCCAGCCTGCATATTACGGCAAGGATGCAGGTGATGTTTCGATTATCTATGAGAAAATGCAGTACAGCGGTCTCTGGCAGAATGAGTTTGAAGAGATGGTTTTCTCCTATATCATGTCGCAGGGGTTGGAAGGAATTGAATTGTTGAAGGATGATAAGGATCGGACTTCGGTGAAGGTTTCTCTTCTGAATTGTATTTATCCGGATATGGATGGAAACACTGATTTCCTGAAAAAAACCGGCAACTGGGTGGACTGTCTGACCCTTCAAAAAAATCTTTCCACGGCAATTCGTCATTTTTCAGACAATTACCAGCAGTATCAGGTGTGGAACAGGGCTTATCAGAAAAACCACTCAAATGTAAAATATGTGGTTCGTCTGCAGGAAGACAGCCAGATGAAGACCTTTTCCAATATTGATGATATTACGAATATGGAAGACGAGGATATCACGGAAATTTTCTCAGAGTACAGACGATATCTGATCTATTATCCGGACAATCTTGTGTTTATGGGCAATACCATTCTGGGCGAGGATGAATTGTACAGATATCTTCGCGACTATAACTATCCGGAGATCACCCATATCTGGCTTGCTGTAGACACCACTTATTCCGTGCCTGGCGATGCGTTTTATAATGCAGAGGCATTGTTTACCCGAATTGTCCCGAAATCATGGTGGATTTTGATTACCTTGGTTGTGCTTTCACTTGCATGGATCGGAATAGGAGTCTATTTGACTGCCACTGCAGGGGTACGGGAGAAAGAGGATGGGACAAGAGACCATTTTCTGAATCATTTCGACAAGATCTGGACCGAATTTTTGATCCTGTTTTGCGGATTCTGTGTCTATTTTGCCTACAATGGCTACCAATATCTGGTTCATCTGGCTGAGATGGCATGCGTCACCGAAGCGGAGATGAACGGCCTACGTATGTCACGAATCTATCAATATTTATATTTCGTTGCATATGGATTGTTCGTGAGCATCGCATGCGGGATCATTTGGTATAGTATTGTTCGGAGAGTGAAGAGTCATAATCTTTTGACGGATAGTTTCTTCTACAGGATCGTGCTATTATTCAGCAAGGTTTTCTCTTTTGTTTTTCGGCATACAAATTCTATGGTCAGCATTATGCTGCCATATAATTTGTATTTGTTTCTCAATTTTATCGGCCTGTTGGGAATCTACCAATATCGGAACAGAAAGCTGATCTCCATATTGATTTTGATAGGTCTTGTAGCGCTCAACGGTATCGTTGGGGTGATTCTGTTCAAAAACAATGCGGAAAGGCAGGAAATCATCGCCGGAATTAAGCGGATCAGGGATGGAGAGGTTGATTTCAAACTGGAAGTGGACAGTCTGCACGGTGTTAACAGGACATTGGCTGATGCGGTGAATAATATCGGGGAAGGTATTGGGAAAGCGGTGAAGACCAGTATGAAGGATGAACAGATGAAAACAGATCTGATCACCAATGTTTCCCATGATATTAAAACACCTCTGACCTCGATCATCAACTATATCGATCTCTTAAAGCGGTTAAAGCTGAAGGAAGAGCCGGCGAAGGGCTATATCGATATATTGGACAGCAAGGCAAGAAGATTGAAGCAGCTGACGGACGACCTGGTAGAAGCGTCCAAGATTTCCTCCGGTAATATTATCCTGAATAATGAACGACTGAATTTGTACGAGTTGATTCAGCAGGGCATTGGCGAGATGTCTGATAAGCTGGAGGACAGCAGGCTTGCAGTTATCTGTGAAAAGAAGGGTCCTGCCGCATATATTTATGCAGACAGTCGAAGAATGTGGCGTGTGGTAGAGAACCTGTTAAATAATATCTGCAAGTATGCTCTGGAAGGAACACGGGTCTACATTGATATTGAGAATGAGGGTGGTAGAGTATCCGCATCCTTTAAGAATATCTCAAAGCAACAGATGAATATTCAACCGGATGAATTGACGGAACGTTTCATCCGTGGAGACAGTGCCAGAAGTACAGAGGGCAGCGGATTAGGGCTTTCCATTGCGAAAAGCCTGGTTCAGGCGCAGAAGGGTGAATTTGTCATCTACCTGGATGGAGATTTGTTTAAGGTGACGATTTCTTTCCCTGAGTTCCAAAAGCCCGAACAACTGATGCTGAATGCAGGACAGGAAAATTTCGGAAATTCTATGGATCGAATCGAGGTGACCTTAAGTCCCCGGGACGGAGAATCAAGAGAACCAGACAAGGATGAAAAGGATCCTTCTGAACAAAATGATTTGGAAACATAGGGCAAAACAATACGGATGAGAAAGGAAGGCGATCCTCAAACCAAGAGGACCGCCTTCCTTGATAGAAGACTTATTCATTCAGATCATTGATTCGGCGATGATTATAGTCATCTAAAACCTGATGAATCTTATCTGTTGTAGCCATGACATTGGAAAGAGAAGCGTCATGATTCATGAAATCAATGAGAGAAGCGATGAACTTACTCATATCAGCCTCGACAAAGTATTCCCTGTTGTAGATCTCCGGAGGAAGATAGGTCAGATTGGTGGTTACCACCTTATCAAAGTATCCCTTCTCATAGGCCTCATCAAATCCCTTCAGACCCTCTGTAAACAGTCCAAAGGTGCAGCAGATATAGACCCGTCTTGCATGCATCCTCTTAAGCTGCATGGCTGTATCGATCATACTTCCGCCGGAGGAAATCATATCATCAATGATGATGACATCCTTGCCCTCAATATTGTCTCCTAAAAATTCATGTGCAACAATAGGATTTTTACCGTTGACGATGGTGGAGTAGTCTCTCCGCTTGTAGAACATTCCTGTGTCTACACCAAGTACCGATGCAAAGTAGATTGCACGATCCAAAGCCCCCTCATCCGGACTGATGACGATCATATGATCCTTATCCACCACCAGGTCCTTTTCAACATGAAGCAATGCCTTGATAAACTGATAGGGAGGTGTGAAGTTGTCAAATCCGCTTAAGGGGGTAGAGTTGGCAACTCTGGGATCATGGGCATCAAATGTAATGAAATTGTTAATGCCCATATCACGCAGTTCTTTCAGTGCATAGGCACAGTCTAATGATTCGCGTCCGTTTCTCTTGTGCTGACGGCCTTCGTAAAGGAATGGCATGATGATATTGATACGGTGCGCTTTGCCGTTGCAGGCTGCGATGACACGTTTCAGATCCTGATAATGATCGTCGGGAGACATATGATTGGTATAACCGTTCATGTTGTAAGTAATACTGTGATTACAGACATCCACAAGAATAAACAGATCCTTACCCCGAACACTTTCCTCCAGAACTGCTTTGGCCTCGCCGGTCCCAAAACGAGGAGTGGAGATGCTGACCATGTAATCACTTTCGCTATATCCGTGAAAGGCAGGGTCACTCTTTACTTTGTCGTTCTGGATAGACTTGCGAAACTCCACCAGGTAATTGTTGATTCGTCGCCCCATTCGTTCCGCGGAGGGAAGCGCAATGATCTTCAATGGGGCTACCGGCATCTTGTTTTCTATCTTGTGTAAATCTGGCATAGTGATTCTCCTTGTATCTGCGAAAACTAATTCAAACTACCCATAGATTATAACATTAAGTAGTGACACGTCAAGGTTTTTCTAGTATGATAAGGGAAGAGAGTTTTTGGGGAAATGGAAAGTGTGAAAAGAATGAATCATAAGAAGCATATTATAAAGAGGGTTCTTCAAGGCAGTATTGCCGAGGAACTGGAAATTGAGGCAGGGGATGCGATCCTTTCGATTGACGGCACAGACATCGAGGATATTTTTGATTATCAGTTTCTGATTCAGGATACGTATATTGAAGTATTGATTCTCAAGCAAAACGGCGAGGAATGGCTGCTTGAGATAGACAAAGAGTATGACGAAGATCTGGGAATTGAGTTTGAAAACGGTCTGATGGACGAGTACAGACATTGTCATAATAAATGCGTTTTCTGCTTTATTGATCAGATGCCGCCCGGAATGCGGGATACCCTGTACTTCAAGGACGATGACTCCAGATTATCCTTTCTTCAGGGTAATTATGTGACTCTGACCAATATGTCTGACCATGATATCGATCGTATCTGTCGATATCATTTGTCGCCTATCAATATTTCCTTCCAGACCATGAATCCCAAGCTTCGCTGTAAAATGTTGAACAATCGTTTTGCCGGAGAAGCATTGAAAAAGGTGGATCAGCTGTTTCAAGCCGGAATTCGTATGAATGGCCAGATCGTTCTCTGCAAGGGACTCAATGATGGCAGAGAGTTGGAGTATTCCATCGAACAATTGATGAGATATCTGCCAAATCTGGAAAGTGTGTCGGTGGTACCGGTGGGTTTGTCCAGGTATCGAGAAGGCTTGTATCCTCTGGAGCCTTTTGAGAAGGAGGATGCCTGTCAGGTCATCGATCTGATTGAACGTTACCAGCGAGAGTGTTTTGAAAAATACTGTACCCATTTTGTGCATGCCAGCGATGAATGGTATATTCTTGCCGAGCGGGAACTTCCGGAAGCAGAGCGCTATGATGGCTATCTGCAACTGGAAAACGGAGTGGGCATGACCAGACTGTTACTGGATGAATTTGCAGAGAGTCTGGTACAGCAAAAAGAGTGCGACGGTGATCTGTGCTCAAAGAGAACCGGTCGGTTTTCTCTTGCAACCGGATTACTTGCCTATCCCACGATTCAAAAGCTGTGTCAGGATATCATGGACGCTTATCCCAACATAAAGCTTACTGTCTACCCCATCACAAACTATTTCTTTGGGGAGCACATTACGGTCTCCGGTCTGCTTACCGGACAGGATCTGATCGCACAACTGTCGGGGCAGCCACTGGGACAAGGCTTGTTTTTACCGGAAAATATCCTGCGCAGCGGAGAGGATGTCTTCTTGGATGATTACCATGTGGCCGACCTTGAAAAGGCTTTACAAGTGCCCCTTTTTATTGTAAAATCAAGCGGATATGACTTTTTGAAATCGATAATCGATCACACTTTTCTTACGTGATCGACAGGTGAAGTTTTGAGGGAGTGTGAAGGATGAGTAAGAAAAACCAAAAACCGATCGTTGCAGTCGTGGGACGCCCAAATGTTGGAAAGTCCACGCTCTTCAATGCGTTGGCCGGTGAGAATATTTCCATTGTAAAAGATACCCCGGGTATTACCAGAGATCGAATTTATGCTGACATTACCTGGTTGGATCGTACATTTACCCTGATCGATACCGGTGGAATTGAGCCGGACAGTGATGATATCATTTTGTCTCAGATGCGTGCACAGGCCCAGATAGCAATGGAAACGGCAGATGTGATCATTTTCCTGGTAGATGTCAAGCAGGGTCTGGTAGATTCAGACGGTAAGGTTGCTGATATGCTGAGACGTTCTCGTAAGCCTGTTGTACTTGTCGTAAATAAGGTGGACAGCTTTGAGAAATATATGGCTGATGTGTACGAATTTTATAACCTTGGGATTGGGGATCCTCATCCAATTTCTGCTGCCAATCGACTGGGTCTTGGAGACATGCTGGAAGAGGTGATGAAGCACTTCCCGGAGACGGAAGAGACGGAAGAAGAGGATGAAAGACCCAGAATTGCCATCGTAGGAAAACCCAATGTGGGAAAATCCTCTCTGATCAATAAGCTTTTGGGTGAGAACCGCCTGATCGTCTCCGATATCGCAGGAACCACCAGAGATGCAGTGGATACCGAGATCACTTACGACGGCAAAGAGTATGTCTTCATTGATACCGCCGGGCTTCGGAGAAAGAACAAGATCAAGGAAGACCTGGAGCGCTATATGATCATCCGTACCGTAAGCGCGGTAGACAGAGCAGACGTTGTTGTGCTGGTGATCGATGCGGTAGAGGGTGTTACCGAGCAGGATGCTAAAATTGCAGGTATTGCTCATGAGCGGGGAAAGGCTGTCATTATTGCGGTGAATAAATGGGATGCGTTGGAGAAGGATGACAAGACGATCTATCGTGTGACCGAGAGGGTGAGAGATACCCTTTCCTATATGCCCTACGCTGAGATTTTGTTTGTGTCCGCAAAGACAGGTCTTCGCCTGCCCAAGCTGTTTGAGACCATCAACA
Organism: Acetatifactor sp.; assembly: GCA_051880235.1. Classification (GTDB taxonomy): domain Bacteria; phylum Bacillota; class Clostridia; order Lachnospirales; family Lachnospiraceae; genus Acetatifactor. The sequence continues at coordinate 39,720 of JBJENO010000045.1, forward strand.
TGGTCAGTGAAAATCATGCAATGCGGGTTCAGACCGGTGTCTTAAATGAGATCATGGCGGAAGCGGTTGCAATGCAGCAGCCACCTTCCGACAAGGGAAAACGTCTGAAACTGTATTACATTACTCAGGTTTCTGTGAAGCCGCCTACCTTCGTCATTTTTGTGAATGACAAGGAACTGATGCATTTCTCTTACACAAGATATATTGAAAACCAAATTCGGGAAACCTTTGGTTTCAAGGGTACGCCCCTAAGATTTATCATCAGAGAGCGAAAAGAAAAGGAGCAATAGTAAGTCATGGAGAGATTGATTTGTCTTTTGATCGGTTATGCCTTCGGCTTGTTTCAGACAGCATATTTCATCGGAAAAAGGCACGGTATTGATATTCGACAGTATGGAAGCGGTAATTCCGGTACTACCAATGCGCTGCGCGTACTGGGAACCAAAGTAGGACTGATGGTTTTTGCCGGAGACTGTCTCAAGTGTATGCTTGCAGTCTGGCTGGTTCGGATCCTGTTTTCCTCAAGCTGCGCAGACCATATATATCTGCTTTGTCTCTATGCCGGTGCAGGTGCCATTTTAGGGCATAATTATCCTTTTTATATGAATTTTAAAGGCGGGAAAGGGATTGCTGCCACTGCAGGACTGGTTCTTTCCTTTCATCCTTATTTTATTATCGTGGGGGTTTTGCTGTTTTTCGGCATTTTCTTTACCACCCACTATGTTTCATTGGGGTCTTTGACAGTATATACAGCAATGCTGATCGAACTTGTGATCTGTGGTCAGCTTGGAGTCTTTCCCGGGATGAATCAGGCACAGCTGATTGAAATGTATGCTCTCTTTGGTGCAATGACTGTTCTTGCGTTTTGGAAGCACAGAGAAAATATCAAACGTCTGATCCACGGGAATGAAAGAAAGACTTATTTATCTAAAAAGAACAAGCTGGATGTAGAGGCAAAAGTATAACGATCAGGAGGATTCGGTTATGGCGAAAATCAGTATTTTAGGAGGAGGAAGTTGGGGCATTGCCCTGGCAGTACTGTTACATAATAACGGTCATCAGGTGTGCGTATGGTCCGCACTGGAAAAGGAACTGAAAATGCTTCGTGAAAACCACGAGCATAATATGCTGCCGGGAGTAAAGCTTGCAGATGACATCGAATTTACAGGCGATTGTGAAGAAGCAGCGTCGGACAAAGACCTTCTTGTGATGGCTGTGGCAAGTTCTTTTACGAGAGCAACAGCCCATCGTTTTCGGGCGTATGTTACCCCCGGACAGATGATCGTAAACGTGGCAAAGGGTATTGAAGAAGCTACGCTGATGACCTTGTCTGAGATCATCGAGCAAGAGATCCCTCAGGCGTTGGTTGCGGTTCTCTCAGGACCTTCGCACGCCGAGGAGGTTGCCAGAGGGCTTCCCACATCCATCGTAGTCGGTGCCAAGCATAAGAAGACAGCAGAGACGATTCAGAATCTCTTTATGAGTGAAGTGTTTCGCGTCTATATCAGTCCGGATGTGCTGGGGATCGAGCTTGGCGGTGCATTGAAAAATGTAGTCGCACTTTCCGCCGGAATTGCTGATGGATTGGGCTACGGCGACAATACAAAAGCCGCACTGATTACCAGAGGACTCACTGAGATAGCCAGATTGGGCACTGCTATGGGAGGAAAGTTTGAAACCTTCTGCGGATTGACCGGTATCGGCGATTTGATCGTTACCTGTGCCAGCATGCATTCCAGAAATCGTCGGGCAGGGATTCTGATCGGTCAGGGGAAAACCTATGAGGAGGCTATGGCTGAGGTTCAGATGGTGGTGGAAGGCGTCTATTCGGCAAAGGCCGCTATGGCTCTCTCTAAGAAGTACAATGTTCAGCTTCCCATCATTGAACAGGTCAATGCTGTTTTGTTTGAGGGGAAGAGTGCCGATCAGGCGGTAAGAGAATTGATGCTGCGGGATAAACGCACAGAAAGTTCTGCCTTATCCTGGCCTGAAGACTAAAGAAAGGATATCCTTTTTCATATTTTTGTTCCTTTGCCTAAGGCCTGGATGTCTGCTTGCAGACACGCAGGTCTTGTCTGGAACAAAAATTTGATAAAAGGGAAAAATAGGGACGGTTCTTATGGCATATACGCCGCAGAAACCGTCCCTTATTTTTATTATCTCAGAATGTTTGCCATGATCTCAGCGGCCATCTTCGGTCTGTTCATGGTGTAAAGATGAATGTCCTTGATTCCGTTCTCCTGAAGGTCTCTGATCTGACGGATACAAAAATCAATACCGGCCTTACGCATGTCTTCCGGATTGTCTCCATAAGTAGCAATGATGTCCGCCAACGCCTTTGGCACGCTGGAGCCGGAGAGGGTGACAGTCGTACCGATCTGATTAGAAGAAGTAATGGGCATGATTCCGGCACAGATGGGAATCGTAATACCTTTCTTGTCAGCTTTTTCGAGAAAATGATAGTAATAATCATTGTCAAAGAACAGCTGGCTGATGAAGAAAGAGGCTCCTGCATCCTGCTTTTTCTTCAGATTGTTCAAATCAGACTCCATACTGAAGGACTCAAAATGCTTTTCGGGATAGCAGGCTCCTGCGATGGTAAAGTCTGTGTTCTGATGGAGGAAATCGATCAGATCGTTGGCATGTGCAAACTCTCTGGAAGCATACTGCTCATCGGACATATCTTTCGGCCGGTCTCCACGAAGAGCCAGAACATGACTGACATTTTGCTCCTTCAGTGCCTTGCATACTGCCAGAATCTCTTCTTTTTTGCTGCCGACACAGGTCATATGAGCCACTGCATCGATCTGTAGTTTGTTCTGGATATAGGATGCGATCTCAACGGTTTTGCCGCTTCTGCTTCCACCGGCTCCGTATGTGACACTGATAAAAGCGGGATCGTGTGTTGCCAGAGCATTCAATATCTCAAATGCTGCTTCAAACTCTCCGTCCTTTTTGGGAGGAAAAACCTCGAAGGAGATATCATATTTATTTTTCTTATTTGGGGTAGCCATAGGATGAATCCCTTTCTCTTTTACTTGATTTTAGCACTGATTTATCGTAACATAAAGATGAAAACTTTTCAAGAAAGGAATCTATAAAAACATGGGACAGACAACCTTTAACGGAACAGGAGAATATGTGGCCAGCGAGGAACTGATGGCCAGTGTCAATATTGCAATCGCATTGAAGAAGCCTTTGCTGATCAAAGGAGAGCCGGGTACAGGCAAGACCATGCTGGCGGAGGCCGTTGCCAAGTCTTTAGGGAAACGCTTGATTATCTGGAATATTAAGTCTACCACCAAGGCGCAGGAAGGTCTGTATGTATATGATACGATTCAACGACTCTACGACGGCCAGTTTGGCGAAGAAGGGGTCAATGATATTGCCAGATATATCAAGTTGGGAAAGCTTGGAGAGGCATTCGACAGTGAGGAACAGGTGGTGCTTCTGATCGATGAGATCGATAAGGCTGACCTGGAATTTCCCAACGATCTGCTCTGGGAACTGGATCAGATGGAATTCTATATCAACGAGACGAAGAGAACCGTAAAGGCGAAGCAGAGACCGATTGTGATCATCACCTCCAACGCTGAAAAGGAACTTCCGGATGCGTTTTTGCGTCGTTGTATCTTCCACTACATTGATTTCCCTGACAGAGAACTGATGGAGGAGATTGTTCGGGTTCATTACCCTGATGTGGAGGAGAACCTGTTAAAGAATGCGATGGATGTCTTCTACAATATCAGAAGTATCCGTGATATCCGCAAGAAGCCCAGCACATCAGAACTGATCGACTGGGTGAACGCCTTGCAGATCGGCGGAATTTCTGCGGAGAGGATCAAGAAGGAGCTTCCCTTTATCGGCGTTGTAGTGAAGAAGGATGAGGATCTGGAGCTTGCCAGACAGAATCCTACTATGTAAATTGCAGATCATATTTGACCGAGCTCTTTAGAGCGAGGGATGACAATTGACCAAAGGTCAATTGTATGGGTGAAGAGATATAGATAAATCGTAATTAGTTGGAGATACTATGTTTATTCAATTTTTTGAGACGCTTCGCAGCAAAGGTCTTCGTGTGACTTTAGGAGAGTGGCTGACACTGCAGGATGCACTGAATCAGGGACTCTGCGGAAGCAGTCTGACACAGTTTTATTATGTATCCCGCATGATTTTAGTGAAGAGCGAGACAGATTTTGATAAATTTGATATGGCTTTTGAGGAATGCTTCAAGCCTGCCCAGAGGGAAACCGAGGTGGGCAGGGAAATGCTCCGCTGGCTGGATAAATCGGAGATGATGGAGCTGGCACATGAGGAAGCCAGAGCCCATCTGAACCAGGTCGAGGAGATCGCCGTGGACAAAGAAACTGTGGAGGAGACCTTTAAGCAGAGACTGAAGGATCAGGACAGTGAACACAACGGCGGCAGCTTTTGGATCGGCACCATGGGAAAGACCTCCTTCGGAAACATGGGCGGAAATGTAGGTGGTGTGCGGGTAGGCGGACAGACCGGTTATCAGTCTGCCTTCTCGGTGGTAGGAGCCAGAAAATACAGAGATTTCCGAGATGATCGTGTGCTGGATAATCGTCAGTTTCAGCTGGCATTTCGTAAGCTCCGTCAGTTTTCCAGTAAGCTGGATATTCCTGAGACAGAACTGGATATCGATGGAACCGTAAATAAAACCTGTAATAACGGAGGCTGCCTTCAGATCGTTATGCAAAAACCTCGTAAGAACGCAGTAAAACTATTGCTTCTGATGGATTCCGGAGGGACAATGATCCCATTCAGCACTCTGCTCAATGACCTGTTTCAGGCAATCCATAAATCCAATCATTACAAGGATGTAAAGACCTACTATTTTCATAACTGTATCTACAGCAAATTGTATAAAACTCCGGAATGTGAGAATGGCGACTGGGTGGATACAGAGTGGATGTTTAGGAATGTGGACAGTGATTATAAGGTCATTATCGTAGGGGATGCTGCCATGGCTCCCGAGGAACTGTATTCGGATACAGGAAACTATCGCGGACCAAACGGAGGATTATCCGGCTGGGAGTGGCTGAAGCTTTTGAAAAAGAAATATAAGAGAGTGGTCTGGCTGAACCCTAAGATGGCACCCGGAAGAGCTCCATGGAGAGAGGCAGAGACGGCGATCAAGGAGCTGTTCCCCATGTATAAACTGACCGTGGACGGCTTGAACCGTGCAATGACAAAACTGATGGCTAATCGATAAACGGCAAAATGAGTGATCCGCTTAAAAATACTTGAGAGGAAATGATTATTGTCATATGGAACTTAGGGACAAAATTTTTCAGTTTGCCAACAACTATGCACAAAACTGTATCTTGTATTCGCAGTTAAGTGATCAACTGTTGCAGTGCTGTGATTATGAATCGTGGCTGACTATGTTAAAAGTAAGATCTGATACCACACGAAAAATATATGAAGATAACGGCAAAGCGCTAAAGTGGCTGGAAGAGATGCTGAATGATCTGGATACAGAAACTTCACAAATCATCTATGACGCTTTGCTTGAAGTGTTTTTTGATCGGTTTCGTCAGATGGATTTTCCGGTATTGATCGAAATTGCCGAAAAGATTCTTCCCTTCTTTGAGCAAGCCTTGGATTATGATCGTATGGTCAGGCTGTATTCTGCACTGGTCTATTGGAATATGGAGTATTACGGGAGAGAAGCCGGACAGGTCAGCAGCGACGACACCTTTTTTTATGTAGAGAAAACGCTTTCCTGTAAGCAATACTATGCACAGATGCAGGACAAAGAGGCCAGAATCCGCATTTTTCGTACCTATTCCAATCTGATCGGGGTGATAGCGGATCTTTATCATGTGGACCGTGGTATCGTCTGTAAGTGGTATCAGGATGCCCTTGACTTTTGGGAGTGTGATATTGTCAGACAGCTGGATGGACAGGATGAGGATTTTCTTGCCGAATGGAAGTGGTTAGAGAATAGCTATATGGAGTTTTGCTATTACTGCGTCATCTCCGACAGTTCAAAGGGCAGACCGGAAGCGAGTCTTGGCTATTTATCTTTCCTGAGGGAACGTATGGCGAAAATGACTGTTGAGCAAATATCCCATGACGGGATTCTCCTGCGAATCTCTTATCTGCTGCAGATCATGGATGGTACCGGTAGTGCAGAAGCTGTTCTGAAAAAAATCAGACAGTATATCGACTCTTTGCCCGGCATTGATTTTGAGATCTACAATGATGAGGAAAATCTGAATCACTTGGATGAGTTTTTCATGACGGTCCATTCCGCTTTTGAATTTCTGAAACTCTCCACCATGGATCAAAATACAAAAAAATGTTTTGTGCATCTGTTGATGGAGAAGGTAAGTGCAATGGTTCAGAATATTCCTGGAAATATCTATACTGATTTTCTGAATGATATCCTGGCAGAATATTTTCAATTTGAACTTCCGTATTTGGAGGACCTTCAGGAAAAAATCAAAGAATTACAGAAACTGATCATTTGTCGCCAGCCCATGACGTATGTACATTGTTACATGGTGGAGCTGATGGCAGAGGCCATTGGTGAAGTGATGATCGATCATAGTCCACAGATCTTTGTAGGGCTGCCGGGGCTGACAGATCAAACGAAAGTTCTGGAAAAAAGACAGGAACTGCTGAATTATCTGAAGATATGCGGTGTAATTCATGATGTGGGCAAGTGTAAAATCGCAAGCGTTATCAATATGCAGATCAGACGGATCAGCGACAAGGAGTTCCAGTGTATCCGTATGCATCCCTCCTACGGCGGATCGATCCTGCAGAATGATCCCGACTTTGCCCCGTATCTTCCTGTTATTTTAGGACATCACAGATCCTATGATGGAACAAAAGGGTATCCGGAGTCCTTTGATAACCTTTCTACCCCTTATAAGCCGGTGATAGATCTGATTTCGATCTGCGATTCGCTGGATGCTGCCACGGATATCTACGGCAGAAACTATGCCAAAGGTAAAAAGTTTGATGAGGTTCTGGAGGAATTGATCCAGGCGTCCGGAACCCGTTATCATCCGGAGATCGTCAGGGTGATCGTACAGCATCAGACATTGAGAGACGATCTGGCTTATCTGACCAGCGAAGGCCGGTCAAAGGCTTATTTTGCAGCATACACAGAGTGCAGAGCAATGATTCATGAAGGATAGTATTGGAGTGAAATATGACTTTGAAACGTAAGCTTTTATTTGTGACAGGCATCAGTCTCATAATAGTACTGGCGGGTTGCGGGAAAAAGGATCCTGCTGATTTTCGGGAATATCAGCCCCTGGAGATGACCCAGAGTGTGTCGGATCAGCCTGACAAAAGCGGAACAACAAAACAGGAATCAGCTGATTCTGACGATAGTTCTTCCCAACAGCAGCTGTATAAAGAAAGTGAACAACCTGTTGAGTCAGGCGTTGTATCAGGTTCTGAGGATGAGACAGCAGAATGCGCTGTTACCGTGGATTATGCATCCGCTTTAATGTACTATAATCCGGACAGCTACCATGAATGCATTCTTGATCACTCCGCTTATGCTACACAAATAGGTTTTGAGGTAGCTGAAACAGTAAGTGATGTATCTGTGCTCAGTTTATCGTTGACAGATGTACCGGAGTCCGGTGAACTCCTGTTTGATGCAACAGTAGAGTACTCTTTGCCGGAGCTGACTCCTGACATGCCTCTGGTAGTCAGTGCAGGCTTTGGTGAGACCATTCCTACTCTGGGGATCTCTTTTCTGGATCCAAACGGGGACAGGAAGGTTTATGGTATTACAATGAGCGGAGAGGATCAGTCGATTCTGTTGAATGAGATTCAGCTTGCCCGGTAGCGCCATGCTGCAGGCTGCATAGAAAGGGGAGTGTGACCTATGAACTGGAAGGTAAGTATTTTGGGTACGCGAGGATCTGCTCCAATTACCGGCAGAGACTATGAGGAGTACGGTGGAGATACACTTTGTGTTGCAGTGGAATGTGAGGACAGGCTGTTTGTCTTTGATGCCGGAACCGGTATCAGACATCTGAAATGCAACGGGAAGGAAACTCATATCTTCATCAGTCATTATCACCAGGATCACATTCTGGGACTGGGAAAGTGGCCGGAACTGTTAAATCCCGAGAACAAAATCCTTCTTCATTTGCCGGATATTAGCCCTGGGGAGAAAGGAATCGATGTGCTTTCTTCTTTTTTCAGTCCACCTTTTTGGCCCATCGGTTTGCATCAGTATCCCGCAGAGGTTCTGCTTGTAACAATGGAGGAGACCTGTGTTTTTGGCAACCTACATATCACAGGTATTCCGGGATGCCATCCGGATGGAGTGAGATTTTATCGGCTCTATGATGAAAATCGGTCATTTACTTACATGGTGGATTGTGAATTGCCGGAGGATTCCTTTGTCTACGAGCAGTTTGCCCGCAACAGCGATCTGCTCATCATTGACGGACAGATGGATGAGACCGATCTTCCCATGAAAAAGGGATGGGGGCATAATACAATGCTTCAGGCCGGTGAGTTTGGAAAAAGGTGTCTGGCAAAAAAAACATTGCTGGTACACGTGGATGTGGATGCTACTGATGGAATGATTTCAGAGAGAAGAAGTCGCTTACAGTCTTTTTTTCCGACTGCCGATTTTGGAAAGCAGGGTGAGGTGATCCGGTTATGAAAACATTACAAATTGAAAAATTATTGGAAATCGGTATTTCGCTATCCTCCTGCCGAGACAGTGCTTTAGTACTGCGCGAGATTTTGGATACCGCAATGGATCTGACAGAATGTGATGCAGGCACCCTTTACATTCTGGAGAACAATGCTCTCAGTTTCTACATTATGGTGACGAAGTCTATGGGAGTGGATCGCGGAGGAAATGGGATGAAAATCGATCTGCCTCCTGTGCCGTTGTCTGATGTGAACGTGTGTGCAAAGGCTGCGTTGGACAAGATGATCATCAATATTGCAGATGTATACGAGGATGATCGGTTTGATTTTTCCGGTCCCAGACGATATGATGTCATGACCGGATATCGGACAGGTTCCATGCTAGTAATTCCCATGACGGATGAAAAGGGCGACGTAGTGGGAGTGCTGCAACTGCTGAACGCCTTAGATCCTTTCGGGAATCGTATCCCTTTCCCGAAAGAATGTGAACAGGTCATATCGTCGCTTGCTTCACAGGCGGCCATTCGACTGACCAATCTCAATTACAGCAGAGAAATTGTGACACTGCTGGAATCTATGGTACAGGTCACCTCTACGGCAATTGATGCCAGAAGCCCTTATAACGCCAATCATTCCAAGAATATGGCCAGGTATGGAGAGAAGTTCTTGCGGTGGCTGCAGGATCAAAACCATCCCTGCCGCCTGACGGAGGACGAGAGCAAGGAACTGTTGATGGCAATCTGGCTGCATGATATGGGAAAGCTGGTGACTCCTCTGGAGGTGATGAATAAGCCTACCAGATTAGGCCCTGCATCGGAGAAGATCAGGGATCGTTTTCGCATCATTTCCCTGTTGAATGAACTGCGTTTTGCGCAGGGAAGCATAGATCAGAATACCTATCATACTAACTCCGAAGAGCTTCAGAATGCGGAAGAGATCATTTTCCATGCCAACAGTGCCGGCTTTCTGACAGAAGAGCTCTTACAGAAAATACAGATCATCGGTCAGAAAAGCTATGTGGATGAGAAAGGTATTGAAAAACCCTGGCTGACAGAGCAGGAATTACATGCACTCAGTGTCCGTAAAGGTACACTCACTGCCGAGGAAAGAACCGTCATGGAGGACCATGTAGTAATGACCGAGAAACTGTTGTCTCAAATGCATTTTACCCGCGAATACAGTCATGTCAGGGAATATGCTTCCTCCCATCATGAATTCTTAAACGGTGCAGGCTATCCCAGACATCTGGTCGCTGAACAGATTCCCTTCCAGGTTCGCATATTAACCATTCTGGATATCTTCGATGCATTGACGGCAAAGGATCGCCCCTACAAGGCGCCTATGTCCGCCGATCAGGCTTTTTCCATTCTGGATAGTATGGTAAGGGATGGACAGTTGGATGGTGAAATTCTGAAGTTGTTCAAAGAGAGTAAGGCGTGGGAATAGAATCGATATGAAACAGGACAAGCACAGGTGGATTGCAACCATTCTGTGCTTTTTCTATCCAAATAACAGGCGATATCAATTTGTACAAAATGCACAAAATCATCTAAATCAATCATTACAAACAAGTAAAACGTTTTACTAAAAAGCAGTTTTTTTCTTGATATTTTGGGTAAAATAACTTATATCGCAAAAAATGACATAGTGATGGCAAAATATGAATAGCAAATTGCACAAATCCTTGATAATATGAAATAAAATATTTTTTATGATTGCGGAGGATCAGACGATGAGGAAACAGATGAGGCGATTGTTTGCTTTCCTGGTGGCCATAATGTTGGTTGCCGGATCAATCAATGTGAATCTTCTCACCACCTACGCTGCCGATGTCATTGAAAGGGAATATACCTATACATTCGCGCAGTTAGTTGACAAGGGTGGTTGGGGAAACAGTCATGCGGTAGATACTGCTACCGGTGCATTGACTGTGACTTTTTCTTCTCAATATGCTGAGGTGAAGTATGCACTTCCTGATGCATTAGCCGGGAAGAAGATTTTGAAGGTCACCTTGAATGGTGTTGTTGGTGATAACAGCCAGTTCAATCTGAAACAGTATTCTACAAATTGGGATGAAAATTACGCTGCAGGCGGTTCCAATGTTATTACGGTGAAAGATGAAGTGAATGCTATAGGATTTGGCGGGTTCGGAATCCAGGGTAAATCCGGAGATGTGACCGTGTCAGCCGAGTCCGTGACATTCACGGTAGAAGAGGAGGATACGACCACGGATCCCCTCCCTGTGGAAGGAACCTATACGATTACGGTTTATCCTTCAGCTTTGACCTGTGACTGGCATACTACCACTACTGCTGAACTGAATGCTGAGAAGCGTTTCAACATTGAATTCAGCGATGCTTCCTACAATGAAGCAAGACTGGTTCTCCCCGAGAACCTGAAGATCAATATGCCGGACTGTGAGAGCATCACCGTCAATGTCAACGAACAGGATGGTCCGGTGAATTTTTGCGCCTGGGACGGACAGAATAAGGTCATGAACTTCTGGTACAAAACCGGCCAGACAAGCTATGTACTGACGAATACCGATTACACCGGTGAGTTCGACGGTGTGGGGGTTCAGATCGGATCAGACACTACTACAAAGTGCGTTCTTGACAGCATCGTGTTTACCATGAACAAGAAGACGGCAGAGGATACCGACGTGGTATACGGCGAGGTACCGGGAGCAAGTGTCCCTGTGGAAGGAAACTATACCGTTACGGTCTACCCTTCTGCATTGACTTGTGACTGGCATACTACCACTACTGCTGAACTGAATGCTGAGAAGCGTTTCAACATTGAATTCAGCGATGCTTCCTACAATGAAGCAAGACTGGTTCTCCCCGAGAACCTGAAGATCAATATGCCGGACTGTGAGAGCATCACCGTCAATGTCAACGAACAGGATGGTCCGGTGAACTTTTGCGCCTGGGACGGACAGAATAAGGTCATGAACTTCTGGTACAAAACCGGTCAGACAAGCTATGAACTGACGAATACCGATTACACCGGTGAATTTGACGCAGTGGGCGTTCAGATCGGAGCTGACACTACCACAAAGATCGTTCTTGACAGCATCGTGTTTACCATGAACAAGAAGACGGCAGAGGATACCGACGTGGTATACGGCGAGGTACCGGGAGCAAGTGTCCCTGTGGAAGGAAACTATACCGTTACGGTCTACCCTTCTGCATTGACTTGTGACTGGCATACTACCACTACTGCTGAACTGAATGCTGAGAAGCGTTTCAACATTGAATTCAGCGATGCTTCCTACAATGAAGCAAGACTGGTTCTCCCCGAGAACCTGAAGATCAATATGCCGGACTGTGAGAGCATCACCGTCAATGTCAACGAACAGGATGGTCCGGTGAACTTTTGCGCCTGGGACGGACAGAATAAGGTCATGAACTTCTGGTACAAAACCGGTCAGACAAGCTACGAACTGACGAATACCGATTACACCGGTGAATTTGACGCGGTGGGCGTTCAGATCGGAGCTGACACCACCACTAAGATCGTTCTTGACAGCATCGTATTTACCATGAATAAGAAAACGGCAGCGGATACCGACATAGTATATGGTGAGGCTCCCACAGATATCATTGAAGAAACCTACACCATTACCTATTCTGCTGAGGATCTGGCGCTGAAGAGCAGTCAGGCAGGAAGCTGTGAGCTTGTCAATGGAAATTATCAGATCAGCTTCACTGCTGCCGATCAGAATGTGAATTTCAAGCTTCCTGCAACCGTCAATCTGGAAAAGTGCAAGAATATCATCGTTACGGTTGCTTCTCAGACCGGTCCCATGAACTTCAATGTAGGAATGGACAATTCGAAACTGAAGGATTACTGGTACAATATCGACAACACGACCTATACGCTGATTCCCGGCATTTCCTCCAAGATCAATGAGTTTGGCATTCAGTGCGGAAGAGAGAATGATGCCTTTGTGGAAGGTGCCGCAATAGAACTGGTAAGTGTATCCTTCCTGATGAATGGCACAGCACCTCTTGATCCTCCTGCTGATGATAACTATTCCATGGCTTATTTTGAGGTAGCGGATAAGACCGAAGGAGTCACAAGCGTCGTTGATGAACAGGGCGTTGCAACCATTACTTTCCCCAATGCAGGAGACCGTATCGTTTTTGCGATTCCCGATTCTGTAGATATCAATCATCTGGTATCCATGGATTTCCATAAGACAGCAGTGAGTTCCACAGCGGATGAAGCTGAGATCCTGATCGAGGTTTTGACTGCAGATTCAGCGCGGATTACTTCTACCCTGACAGATCATATTGATACCAACTGTAATCCCGAAGTGAGTCTGATTGCCTTTACAAGCAATACCGCCGATACCGTGCTGACGCTGTCCGGCATTCAGTTCAATATTGACCCTACGGCTTTTGAAGCAATCGTTTTGAACGGTAATTTTGCAAGAACAGATATTTCCATGTGGGGTGCCGCACTGTGGGGCAGCGTAGATAATGTGGATACAGCGATTACTTTGAAAACCGCTTCCGCACCCATTTTTGATGACATCTATACTTACGGTGAGCTGAACAGAAGAAGCAGTCCTTATGTCTGCTTCGCACAGAATGTTTCTGACCGAGTAGAAGCCAATCACGGCTATGCCTTTTCTTTCTGGGCTAAGCTGTCTGACGATTATATCGGAGCTCCTACCGATCAGAGAATGATTGAATTTTCACCTTATTATTTTGATGCAAACGGCAATGAGAACTATAACATGACCCGTACCGGCTCTTACCGTCAGGTATTGGAACCGGGCGTGTGGACTTACTTCTCCGGTGTAGTAGGACTTCCCGCAGGCTCACAGGGAATGGTAATTCGTATTGTTGAGCAGGGAACCAATTATGGACAGGGAGATTGCGTGCTTGGCGGTTATTCGGTGACCGGAGTTAAGCTGGAACCCAGTTCCTACCCGTCTGTACCCGGTAATAACGGCGGCGGAAGCAAGACTCCTGTGATCACAAAGACTGCTACCTGTGAAGTCAGCTATGAATTTGAGAATCTTTCCATTGATTGGGCAAGCGGCTCAGCGAAAAAGAGTGATACCTTCCAGAAGATCAGCTTTGTGAATAAGTATGATGAGGTTAGGATGAAGCTTCCACGTACATTGGATATGTCCACATGTGCTTACATCTACACCAATGTGACCGGTCAGAATGTGCCCATCGCAGTGAAGCTGTACTATAAAGGCAAGCAGGTCGATGTTTCCTATTATAACAGCATCAGTTCTTCCTATCTGATGGTACCCGAGTACACCGGTATGATCGATGCAATCGGAATTATGAGCCTTGCAGACCCGAATCCGGCAGATGCTTATGCACAGGCAGACAGCATTCGATTCGGACTGACACAGGAGCCCGCTCCGGAAAAGGTTTCCGATACCATTGTGATAAACGGAGACTTTGCAGATGAGGATCTGTCTGACTGGGGTGAAGCTCTGTGGGGAGACGGTGTAACCATTACGAGGAACGTAAGCGATAAAGCTATTACAGGCAACATCAAAACTTATGCAACCTATTCGAAGAGAACCTCACCTTACCAGTGCTTTGCGCAGGACATCACAGATCGTGTAAAGCAGAACAGCACCTATAAGGTATCCTTCTGGGCAAAGCTTTCAGATGACTACAAGGATGCTCCCGCAGATCAGAGAGTCGTTCAATTTGCACCTTATACCGTGGATATCGACGGAAATCCGGATTATAATCCCAAGCTTTCCGGCAATCTGGCTATCGCTTTGAAGCCCGGTGAATGGACTTATTTCGAGGGAACCTATAAGGTTACCAATTCCAATCCCATCTCCAAGGTGGTGATTCGAATTTTGGAGCAGGGAACGAATTACGGTCAGGGAGACTGTGTAATGGGAAGCTTTTCCATCGCTGATGTTCGCATGGAAAAATACATTCCTGTTCCGCCCGAGATCGATGAGGATGTACCGAATCTGAAGGATGCATTAACCGAGACTTTTGGAGAAGATTTCATAGCCGGTACGGCACTGACACTGGATGGATTGGATGATCCCGGTCATGAACTTCTGATCAACAAGCATTTTAATGCGATAACGCTTGGCAATGAATTGAAACCGGATGCATTGTTTGGCTACAGCAATAACAAACATACCGAATTGAAGACGGCGATTATCAACGGCAAATCGATTCAGGTTCCGACACTGAATTTCGGAAGGGCAGATGAATTGCTGGATGGAATCCTCCGTTGGAATGAGAGTCATCCTGACACTCCGTTCAAGATCAGAGGACATGTACTTGTATGGCACAGCCAGACCCCTGAATGGTTCTTCCGTGAGAATTATACGGTTGCTCAGAGAGCGGACGGCAGTGAGAACTATGTTACACCTGAAGTGATGAATCTTCGTCTGGAGTGGTATATCAAGTCAGTTCTGGAGCATTATACCGGTTCCAACAGTCCCTACAAAGATCTGTTCTATGGCTGGGATGTAGTCAACGAAGCAGTATCAGACAGCGGCAATGGATACCGCACTGAGAAGACTTCCGTTTTGGAACCCTTGAGTCAGGCTACACACGGCTCCAACTCCAGCTGGTGGGCAGTTTACCACAGCAATGAGTTTATCATCAATGCATTCCGTTATGCCAATCAGTATGCTCCTGCCGACCTGGAATTGTATTATAACGATTATAACGAGTGCGACAGCAGGAAGGTGAAGGGAATCGTTGAATTGCTCAAGGCAGTGAAAGAGGCCGAGGGAACCAGAATCGACGGTATGGGTATGCAGGGACATTACAGAACCAACAGCCCTAAGATCGCCGACATCGAAAATGCAATCCGTGCTTATGCGGCTGTAGTTGGACAGGTTCAGTTGACCGAGCTCGACCTGAAGGCAAGTCAGGATATTACTTACAAGGCTGCACAGGCTGATGAGTATCAGAAGCAGGCAAAATATTATCATGATATTTATCTGCTGCTTCAGAAGCTGAATGCAGAAGATGATATCACCATCGGCGGTATTACCTTCTGGGGCGTTACAGATAGTGGCTCCTGGCTTCAGACCGGCTCCAACGTTGGCGGCGGTTCCGACGGACTCCTGCCTCAGTGTCCTCTGTTGTTCGATGCTTTCTATAGAGTGAAGCCTGCTTTCTGGGCATTTGTAGATTACTCTAAGGTAGATCCCGATTGGAATAAGGAAGCTACTGATGAGAATAATACTTCCGGTACGGATTCAACCGAAAAGGATAACACGGACAATTCATCCACAGAGGCAGACGCAAATGACACGGACAAGACCTCCGTTGATGCAAAAACGGATGCTTCCACAGATGTGTCGTCTGATGCTACACAAAAGAGTAGTCCCGTCCTTCCTATTACAATTGCAGTTTGTGCAGTGTTGGCGGTCGGAGGATCCGGCACAGCTCTGTTCCTGAAAAAGCGTAAAAAGAAATAGGTCTTGACAATTGAAAGTGTCAGGGATATAATAACCACATTCATAAGAAAATGCAATGAAGAGAACCAGTACGATTCTTCTCCTTGTCACAGAGAGCAGCCGGTGGGTGAGAGGCGCGATAAGCAGAATCGGAATACATCTCGGAGCAGCAAACCGAAAGCATCTTTGGATGTGTGTAGGCTTTGACGGCAGACCCCGATATCGGTCAGAAGTATTGTCAGATACTTCATGAGCTGTAAGACGTGAGTTTTGCAGGAACATTAGGTGGTAACGCGAGTTTGAGCTCGCCCTTTTGAAAGAGGGCGGGCTCTTTTTATTGAGGAACACTGCATCTAAAACAGAAAGGATGAAACAAAATGGGAATTTATGAAGAATTGCAGGCAAGGGGCTTGCTTGCACAGGTGACAAACGAAGAAGAGATCCGTGAGATGATCAACAACGGAAAAGCAACCTTTTACATCGGTTTTGATTGTACTGCAGACAGCTTGACGGCAGGTCATTTTATGGCGCTGACCTTGATGAAGAGACTGCAGATGGCAGGAAATAAACCGATTGCACTGATCGGAGGCGGAACCACCATGATCGGTGACCCCAGTGGAAGAACCGATATGAGAAAGATGCTGACCAGAGAAGATATTGAGCACAACGCAGAGTGTTTTAAGCGTCAGATGGAGAAATTTATCGATTTCTCAGATGATAAGGCACTGATGGTGAACAATGCAGACTGGTTGTTGAACTTAAATTACATCGATCTGCTTCGAGAGGTCGGTGCTTGTTTCTCGGTCAACAATATGCTTCGTGCAGAATGCTATAAGCAGCGTATGGAGAAGGGGCTGTCCTTCCTGGAGTTCAACTACATGATCATGCAGTCCTACGATTTCTACTACATGTTCCAGAAATACAATTGTAATATGGAATTCGGCGGAGATGACCAGTGGAGCAATATGCTGGGAGGCACTGAGCTGATCCGTAAGAAATTGGGCAAGGATGCTCATGCTATGACCATCACGCTTCTGACTGATTCCCAGGGCAAAAAGATGGGGAAAACTGCCGGAAATGCTGTATGGCTGGATCCCAATAAGACTTCTCCCTTCGAGTTCTACCAGTATTGGCGAAATGTAGGGGATGCGGATGTGCTGAAATGTCTGCGAATGCTGACCTTCCTTCCCCTGGAACAGTTAGATGAGATGGACAAATGGGAAGGCAGCCAGTTAAATCAGGCAAAGGAGATCCTGGCATTTGAATTGACCCAGATGGTACACGGCACAGAGGAGGCAAACAAGGCACAGGAGAGTGCTAGAGCACTGTTCGCAGGCGGTGGAAATGCTGCTGATATGCCTACTGCGAAGCTTACAGAGGCTGACTTCCCGGGCGGCACCATCGATATTCTCGGCGTCCTGGTAAAATCCGGACTCTGTGCTTCCAGAAGCGAAGCAAGACGTGCAGTGGAACAGGGCGGTGTCACCGTGGACAATGAGAAGATTGCTGACATCAAGACTTTATACTCTCCGGAAGCTTTTGCAGGAGATGGCTTGGTAGTCAGAAGAGGAAAGAAGAATTATAAGAAGGTCGTAATGTAAGTTCTTATGAGGGCGTTCCCCTGCGGAGCGTCCTCTTTTGTTACAGAAAAGTTTTAAGATGTTTTAAGATTTCGATAGGTTTGTTGTCCGATTTCCAATCGTATGGTAAGATAAAATTGATTCTGACGTATTTTGTCAGTGAATATTGTCAAAAAAGGAAAAAGCATTATGTATCGTATTTTGCTCTGCGACGATGAAGAAGATATTATTCTTGCATTGAAGGCATATCTGAATCATCCTGACTATGAGTTTTATGAGGCGCACAATGGACAGGAAGCATGCTCTCTAGTGCGCAAACAGCAACTGGATCTGATCATTATGGATATCATGATGCCGGTGATGGACGGAATTGCTGCAATGAAAGCGATCCGCGAAATCTGTAATACGCCTATTATTTTGCTTTCCGCCAAAAGTGAAGAAATAGATAAGATCGTCGGACTGAATGCAGGTGCAGATGACTATATTACAAAGCCCTTTAACCCCATGGAGGTAGAAGCCAGAGTCCGTTCTCAGCTGAGACGGTATATGTATCTTGGTGGTACAATGGTACAGAATCATGTGATACGCAACGGAGGGCTCGAATTAGAAGAAAATAAAAGGATCGTACGAGTGGACGGTGAGGAGATCAATCTGACGCCCACGGAATATGAAATACTGAAGATTTTCATGTGTAATCCGGGCAAAACCTTTTCTCCGGCGCAGATCTATCAGTACATCTGGAAGGATTATGCTGTCGGCAGCGAAGGAACTATCGCCGTGCACATTCGTCATTTGAGGTCGAAAATAGAAATCAATCCCGCCGATCCCAGATATATCAGAGTTGTGTGGGGACAGGGATATCGTATGGAGAGAATTTAAGCTATGCTGAAAAAATTTTTTCAATGGATTCTATATCTGCTATTGTGCTTCTGCATTTTCACCGCAGTGATCAAAACCTGCAACATCATTTTGCTGGTTCCTGCCGAAGATACAGTGGAAGAGGAGGAGACAGATGTCACTCAGGCAGAATATGACAAGGCGAAATCCTACCTTGGCTGCAGGCTTATGTATCTGTATTTTACCGAAGGTCCGGAAATAGTCAACAAGATCACCGTTGAATTGGGAGTCAGATATGAAATATACCGCTATTCCGGAAGTAAGGTCGCCGGAAATATGGAAACCTATCGATATTCCAATGGGATGGGATTACATTATTCCCGCAGCATGGCGGGAAAGAATTATGTCGACGAGATGGAGGATCATTACATAAAGCTCTATCTGAAGCCTAATTCTTCCTTTCAGATTTCTGATGTAGACTCTGCCTATCAAAAGGTCATGCAATCCTCTGTCGCTCAATCCTCTGAGGGACAGTATCCGGAAGACTATCTCTATCTGGCAGGCTCCCTGCTGCTTGGCAGTCTTCTCCTGATTCTTTTGTTGAAAACAACCGGGAGTGTGTGGCCGGAAGGTTCTTTTCTTCTACAGGTACTTCCCCCGGAAGTGCTGTTAGCCTGTCTGATTCCGGGATCGATCCGGGTCTGGCAGTGTTTCATTCATGACCGGCTTTTTGCTTACCTGTCAGAGGGAACCCCGTTGGATAGTTCCCTGTTTTGGCTGATCGGTCTTGTGATGACGGACACCTTTTTCGGTGTGCACCTTTTATCCAGGTTTCATCAGCCTGATTGGTACAAAAAATCCATCCTGTTTAAGATCTTCCGTGCACTTTGGAATCTCTTTTTCCAGTTGAAATTATCCTTTCGTGTTCTGCTTGGTGGTCTTTTTCTCACTGCTTTGGAACTATCAGGTATTGTATACCTTCTGCCCCCGGCCAAAAACACTATCATTTTCATGGTGCTTCTTTGTCTGGAAAAACTTGTGACGATTCCGGCTGCTATGTACTATGCGGCATACTTTCGGAGATTTCATCAGGCTGCAAAAGAGATTTCATCCGGCAATCTGACCTATCAATTGGATACTACCCATATGCCCAAAAAGTTTCGTGCTCTCAGTACTGACATCAATTCCATTGGAGATGCGTTGTCTGTGGCGGTTGCGGAAAGCGTGAAAAGTGAACATTTAAAGACGGAACTGATCACCAATGTGTCACATGATATCAAGACGCCCTTGACCTCCATCATCAATTTTTCCGACCTGATCGAAAGGGAGCCTTCCGAAAATAACAAGATTACGGAATACGCAGAGC